>NZ_JAILYN010000032.1 GCF_019795155.1 Marinobacterium arenosum
GGTGTGGCAGCGGGTTTTTGGATCCGGTCGCGGATGAATCCCCTCCTACAGTGATACCGAGCTTGGTAGCAGCCCACTCCGAGGGCGACGGGGTGTGGCAGCGGGGGTAGGGGCCGGTCGCGGATGAATCCCCTCCTACAGTGAAACCGAGCTTGGTAGCAGCCCGCTCTGAGGGCGACTGGGTGTGGCAGCGGGGGTAGGGGCCGGTCGCGGATGAATCCCCTCCTACAGTGAAACCGAGCCTGGTAGCAGCCCGCTCTGAGGGCGACTGGGTGTGGCAGCGGGGGTAGGGGCCGGTCGCGGATAAATCCCCTCCTACAGTGAAACCGAGCCTGGTAGCAGCCCGCTCTGAGGGCGACTGGGTGTGGCAGCGGGGGTAGGGGCCGGTCGCGGATAAATCCCCTCCTACAACGAAACCGAGCTTGGTAGCAGCCCGCTCCGAGGGCGAGGGGGTGTGGCAGCGGAGTTAGGGGCCGGTCGCGGATGAATCCCCTCCTACAGTGAAACCGAGCCTGGTAGCAGCCCGCTCTGAGGGCGACTGGGTGTGGCAGCGGGGGTAGGGGCCGGTCGCGGATAAACCCCCTCCTACAACGAAACCGAGCTTGGTAGCAGCCCGCTCTGCGGGCGACGGGGTGTGGAATAGGGGGTAGGATCCAGCCGTGGCTGGGCCTGTTCGGCCAGAAACGCTTCAACAACTTGGGTGCTGGAAAGGGGCGATGAAACGCATGACCAGAGCGCGTATTTCACTTAGCCTAATAAAATAAAAATAAAAATAAAAATAAAAATAAAAATAAAAATAATAAAAGAAAAGAAAAAAATGCGGGAGCAGGGCTCCCGCCAAGAAAGTCTGCCGGGTGGGGCAGAAGGCCAACCGTGACAACGGTATCAACGGTATTTGGCTGGCAGCCTGCCGGACCTGACTCTAATCTACTCGGCTCTGGCTTCCTGCTTCGCCCTAACTCCTGCATCCATGCAGTCGTGCGGAAAACGGATATTGTTCATCTTTTCCGAACGATCTCGTTAAATAGCTCGCTATTCGCCTCAATCGTTCGAAAAATCTGCCTCAATCCCGCTTTCCCTCGCGACGATTGGTCAAGCCCGACAGGCTGCTAGAGCATCCATTGACGGACGGAGCAAACAGGCGCCCAGGCCCTGGGACGCGGGCCGCTTGGACGTGCTTGGCAGCTGCCTGCCACGCAGGGGCGCGGCAGGTAGCTAAGGAATTAAAAATGCGGGAGCAGGGCTCCCGCCAAACTTGTCTTTTGGCACAGTGCAGACAAGAAGCACTCTACGGAGATGTACCCACAACAACAAAAGGTCTCTCAGCTGATCAGTGCCTTGGTTTCAAAGAATTCTTCGACGCCGTGGTCGCCCAGTTCTCGGCCGTTGCCGGACTGCTTGTAGCCGCCGAACGGCGCTTCGTTGTTCCAGAAGCCGTCGTTGATATACACCTGGCCGGCGCGGATCTGGCGTGCCAGCGCGCTGGCGTAGTCGGTGTTGGCTGCCCAGACGCGGGCGGACAGGCCGTACGGCGTGTCGTTGGCGATCTCGACCGCTTCGGCGACATCCCGGTAGGGGATCATGCACAGTACCGGGCCGAAGATCTCCTCGCGGGCGATGGTCATCTGGTTGTTCACGTCGGCAAAGATCGTCGGCCGTTGGTAGTAGCCTTTGTTCAGGCCGGCCGGGGGCTCCAGGCCGCCGGTGACCAGTCGGGCACCCTCTTCGACGCCGATGCCGATGTAGCGCCGCACGGTTTCCAGCTGTGCCTTGGAGACCATCGGACCGAGGAAGGTGTCTTCAGCCAGCGGATCGCCGACCTTCAGCGATTCGGCATACTCTTTGGCGATCGCCACCGCTTCCTCGTAGCGGCTCTGCGGCAGCAGCATCCGGGTCAGCGCGGTGCAGGTCTGGCCGGAGTTCAGCATCACGTCGTCGACGCCCAGCTTGACCGCGGTTTCCAGATCGGCGTCTTCGCAAATCAGGAACGGTGACTTGCCGCCCAACTCCTGGCAGACCCGTTTGATGGTCGGGGCCGCCATCTGGGCGATCCGTACCCCGGCGCGGGTGGAGCCGGTGAACGACACCATGTCCACTTCCGGGTGGGTGCACATCGGTTCGCCCACTTCCGGACCGTCGCCGTTGACCAGGTTGAATACCCCGGCAGGCAGGCCTGCGGCATCGACCGCTTCGGCCAGCAGGAAGGCGTGCAGCGGGGTGATCTCGCTCGGTTTGACCACCATGGTGCAGCCGGCCGCCAGTGCCGGCGCGATCTTGCCGATCATCTGGTGCAGCGGGTAGTTCCACGGGTTGATAAAGGCGCAGACACCGACCGGCTCGCGGATTACCTGGGCGTTGCCGACCTGGCGGCTTTCGTCCAGCAGGGCGCAACGAGCGGCGTGCTTGCGCAGGGCGTCGATCGGGTCTTCCACCTGCACTTCGCGGCTGAAGCCCAAAGGTGCGCCCATCTCGGCGGTGACGGTCTGTACCATCTGGTCGCAACGCTTTTCCAGTTCGTCGGCCAGGCGGCTGATATAGTCGGCCCGCTGTTCGCTGCTGGTGCGCGACCAGTCGGCGAAGGCGCGGCGGGCGGCGCGTACCGCGCGGTCGACATCGGTGGCGTCGGCCTTGGCGGTACGGGCGATGATCTGTTCGGTGGCCGGGTTGACCACCTCGATGGTGCCGGTGCTGTTGGCAGTGGTCCACTGGCCGTCGATATAAAGCTTGTCGTAAATCTTCATGGCAGATTTCCAGGTAATCCAGTTAAGCGGCCAGCAGGCCTTCGTTACGCAGTTCGGCGACGGTGGCTTCGATGCTTTCGCGCAGGGTGGCGACGATAAAGTCGACATCCTCACGGGTCATCGTCAGCGACGGCGACATCACATTCAGGTGCACGATGGCGCGGGTGATCAGGCCACGTGCATCGGCCTGGTTGGAGACCCGCTTGCCGATATCCAGCTCCTCTGGGAACAGCGCCTTGCTGTTCTTGTCCGCCACGTATTCCACGCACATCATGAACTTGCGGCCGCGCACCTGGCCGACGATCGGCAGGTCTTCCAGCGTCTTCAACTGCTGCTCGAAGTAGGGGCCAACCTCTTTTACGTTCTCGAGCAGCTGTTCGCGCTCCAGAATCTCGATATTCTTCAGTGCCGCGGCGCAGGCCACCGGATGACCGGAGTAGGTGAAGCCGTGCGCGAAGCAGCGGCCGCTGTCCGGCGCGTTCAGTACCGCGAAGATCTCGTCGGAGAAGATCGTCGCGCCCAACGGCTGGTAACCGGAGGTCAGCCCCTTGGCGCAGGTGATGATATCCGGCTGGATGCCGAACTCCTCTTCGGAGGCGAACCAGTGGCCCAGTCGTCCGAACGCGGTTACCACCTCGTCGGAGACATAGAGAATATCGTTCTCTTTGCAGACCTCGTACATCCGCTGCAGGTAGCCGTCCGGCGCCACGATCACCCCGCCGGCACCCATGATCGGTTCGGCGAAAAACGCGGCGACCTTGTCCGGCCCGCCCAGCTCGGCGATCTTGTCTTCAAATTCCTGCACCAGGCTGTCGACGAACTCGGCTTCGCTCATCCCCTCCGGGGCCCGGTAGTGGTTCGGGTAGCCCAGGTGGTGGATGGTATCGCTGATAAAATCGAACTCGGGCGGATGATCGCCCGGCTTGCCACCGATCGACATCGACGCGTAGGTGGTGCCGTGGTAGGCGTTCAGCCGTGAAATCACATGCTTCTTGTCATGCTTGCCGCGACAGTTCTGGTAGTAGTGGATCAGCCGGAACGCGGTGTCCACCGCGGTGGAACCGCCGCAGGTAAAGAACACATGGTTCAGCGAAGCCGGTGCCAGTTCAGCCAGCTTGGCGGCCAGTTCGGCGGCCGGTGCGTTGGTCAGATCGACGAACGGGCTGGCGTAGGAGAGCCGGTACGCCTGCTCGGCGATGGTTTCGGCCATCTCTTTACGGCCCAGGCCGATGTTGTTGCACCAGAGGCCGCCGACCGCATCGAAATAGCGTTTGCCGTTGGCATCGAAAATATAATTGCCACGCCCCTCGACGATCGGCAGTGCACCTTCTTCACGAAAGACGTCGAACACCTGCCAGGGGTGCAGGTGGTGGTCTCGATCCTTGCGCCAGATCTCCTGGGCGTCGTAAGTCGGCTTGCTGATGTTTTCGAAGAAACTCATCGGGGGGCTCCTGGCTTTTAATGTTGTTTTCTGAGCTTGGTTGCCAAGTCTAGGAGCCGGGCGTTGTTGCGGGTATACCCTGAATAGGTAGGCGGGCATTTGCCATTTGCGGCGTTCCGCAGTACACCGGTAAGTATCGATGGCCGGTCTGCGAGTGGCGGGGCCGGGCGAACGGGCGGGGGAGGAGATGCATAAGGTCCGCTGGCTGTTGATCGGCCTGATTCTGCTGGTATCGCTGAGCAACCTCTGGTTGTCGGCCAGTCCGCAGCTCGATTGGCGGACGCCGTTGCGGGTGGTGATCTACCCGATCAACGCCGATCGGCAGTGGGATACCGGCCAGTACATCGCCGCCCTCGACGATGAACATTTCGAGGATATCGAGCACTTCCTGGCCCGCCAGGGCGAGCGTTACCGGTTGCCGGTCACCCGTCCGGTGCGGGTGCGGCTGGCCGGTGAAGTGCAGGATCAGCCGCCGGAGCTGATGTTGGATGCCAACCGGCTGGAGGCGGCGCTGTGGGGGCTGCGGATGCGCGTCTGGGCCTGGCGCCACGACGACTGGCCGGAGGGCACGCCGGATATCCGCATCTTCATGCGATTCCACTCCCACCACAACGATCAACTGCCGCCGCACTCGATGGGGTTGCGCGACGGCCGGATCGGGCTGGTCAACGGCATCGCCAGTATCGATTACCAGCCACGCAACAACTTCATCGCCGCCCACGAACTGCTGCACACGCTCGGTGCCAGCGACAAGTACGACTTGAGTACCAATCTGCCGGCTTTCCCGCAGGGCTATGCCGAGCCGGCGCGCCAGCCAAGGCTGCCGCAGCAGCGGGCGGAGATCATGGCTGGCCGGATTCCGGTGACCGAGGGGATCGCGCTGATGCCGCGCAGCCTGGACGAGGCAGTGATCGGCCCGCAGACCGCCCGGGAGATCGCTTGGCAGTAGACTGACTCAAAGCTTTGTAGGGTGGGCACGTTTTTTGTGCCCACGCGAAGCTTGTTCACCGGATGTAGATGCTTTCCGCCATTCCTCGATGAACCATAAATAAGGCGGGGAGCAGATCGGGTTAGTCAGCTGCCGTTGGCTTGGCGTATAATTCGCGCCTTCCTGAAACAACCATTCATCCAAACCGACCATGACCGATACCGTTGCCCAGCCTGTGGCTAATGACGCCGAAGCCAAGAAACTGAAAACCCGCCTGAACAAGCTGCAGAAGCGGCTACGCCGCGAGGTGGGCCAGGCGATCGAGGCGTTCAATATGATCGAGGACGGCGACAAGGTGATGGTCTGCCTGTCCGGCGGCAAGGACTCCTATGCCATGCTGGACATCCTGATGAACCTGCAGAAGAGCGCGCCGATCCAGTTCGAGCTGGTGGCGGTCAACCTGGACCAGAAACAGCCGGGCTTCCCGGAGCACGTGCTGCCGGAATACCTGGCGTCGATCGGCGTGCCTTTCCATATCGTCGAGCGCGACACCTACTCGGTGGTCAAGGAAGTGGTGCCCGAGGGCAAGACCACCTGCGCACTCTGCTCGCGGCTGCGTCGCGGCACCCTGTACGGTTTCGCCGAAGAGATTGGCGCCAACAAGATCGCCCTGGGCCACCACCGCGACGATATCCTGGAAACCTTCTTCCTGAACATGTTCTACGGCGGCAAATTGAAGTCGATGCCGCCGAAGCTGGTCTCCGACGACGGCAAGAACATGGTGATCCGTCCGCTGGCCTACGCCCGCGAAAAGGATATCGCCGAATACGCCGAACTGAAGCAGTTCCCGATCATCCCGTGCAATCTGTGCGGTTCGCAGGAGAACCTGCAGCGCCAGATCATCAAGGAGATGCTGCAGAGCTGGGACAAACAGCATCCGGGCCGGATCGAGACCATGTTCCGCTCGCTGCAGCACGTGGTGCCGTCCCACCTGGCCGACACCCAGCTGTTCGACTTCAAGAACCTGCAACTGGGCTACGCCCACGGCATCGTCGACCCGGAACAGCCGGACGACAACAAGATGCCGCAGATGATCGATATTCTCGCGCTCTGATCTTTGGTGCTTCGCGGACTAGCGGGAAACATCTCCTTCCGGTGAACAATCCCGCGTGGGCACAAAAAACGTGCCCACCCTACAAGACTCTGATTGGGCGTTGAAAAAATCGCCGCGGGGCGCGCCTCCTACCGGTCGGCGCCAATGGCTAAGATTTGTGGGAGGCGCGCCCCGCGGCGATAACATGCTCATAAAATGGAGTTTCCCTAATGACAAGGACTGTCAGAGCGGGCTCGAAACGTTTGCGATATGGACGATATTCGGAGCCCAATCGAATCTATCTGATCACCGCCACCACAGAAAATCGTGCCCCTTGGTTTCGAGAATTCGACATGAATCCCATACGAGTCGGATTGGTGAACTCGGTACGAGAGTATGCGTTGTGGGATGCGATTTGGCTCTGATTGGGCGTTGAAAAAGTCGCCGCGGGGCGCGCCTCCTACCGGCCTGTGCCAATGGCTAAGATTTGTGGGAGGCGCGCCCCGCGGCGATAACATGCTCAAAAAATGGAGTTTTCCGAATGACAAGGACAGTCAGAGCGGGCTCACAGTGTTTGCGTAAAGGAAGATATTCCGAACCCAATAGAATCTATCTGGTCACCGCCACTACAAAGAATCGCGTCTCTTGGTTTCGAGATTTCTACCATGGCCGAATGTTGGTTGACTGCTTTCGGTGCACCGAATCCAACACAATAACCTTGGCATTCGTGGTAATGCCGGACCACTTCCACTGGCTGATGCAACTGGGCGACCACGCTTCCCTTTCCAAGGTCGTGCAGCAGGTTAAATCAGTTTCTGCGCACAGAATGAATAAACACCTCAAGCGGCATGGCCCGATCTGGCAAGATGGGTTCCATGACCGGGCATTGCGGCGAGAGGAGGATCTACAGGCTATCGCCCGCTATATCGTTATGAATCCCATACGAGCCGGATTGGTAAACTCGGTACGAGAGTATCCGTTGTGGGATGCGATTTGGCTCTGATTGGGCGTTGAAAAAGTCGCCGCGGGGCGCGCCTCCTACCGGCCTGTGCCTATGGCTAAGATTGGTGGGGGCGCGTCCTCGCGGCGACAACATGCTCAAAAAATGGCGTTTTTTCGCCTAGGTGCCTCCCTGATATGTCCATATATGACGGAAACTGGTCATTGTGGACATTCCGCCGCCGCTTCATACTGACCGGGTTTTGATAACGAATAACCGGAGTGCCGATGAAGCATATTGCCGCGCTGGGTTTCAGCGGCTGTCAGATGCTCGATCTGGTCGGCCCGCTGCAGGTGTTCGCCAGCGCCAATCAGCAGCTTGACCGGCCCGCCTACCGGGTCGGCATCATTGCCGAACGGCCAGGTCCGCTACGTACCAACAGCGGTATGAACCTGCTGGCCGACTGGACGCTGGACGATAACCCGCCGCTGGATACCCTGCTGGTGGCCGGCGGCAGTGGCATCAGGCAGCAACTTCACAACCCAATATTAATCGACTGGCTTCGAGGCCAGGCCAGCCAGGTGCGCCGGCTGGGATCGGTCTGTACCGGCGCCTTCCTGCTGGCGGAAGCCGGCCTGCTGGACGGCAAACGGGTGGTTACCCATTGGGGTAGCTGCCAGCGGCTGGCCTCTGACTATCCGCGGCTGGAGGTGGAGATGGATGCGCTTTATATTCGACAGCAGAACCTCTACACCTCGGCCGGCGTCACCGCCGGTATCGATCTGGCGCTGGCGCTGCTGGAGGAGGACCGGGGCCCGGCGCTGGCGGCTGCAGTTGCCCGTGAGCTGGTGGTGTTTCGTCACCGGCCCGGCGGTCAGGCCCAGTTCAGTGCTCGCGAGGAACTGCCCGGTTGCGTACCGGGACCGTTGCAGCGGGTGATCGAGCATATTCACCAGTCCCTGGAGCAACCGCTGGCGCTGGCAGATCTGGCCGAGATCGCGTCGGTCAGCGCACGTCACCTGGCACGGCTGTTCAAGCAGCAGTTGGGCCGCACCCCGGTCGAGTATATCGAGCAGCTGCGTGTCGAACGGGCCCGCGAACTGCTGGCAGAGCACCGGCTGGGACTGGAGGTGATCGCCGAGCAGTGCGGCCTGGCATCGGCCGACAGCCTGCGGCGGCTGTTTCTGCGCCGCCTGGGAGTGACCCCGTCGGACTACCGTAAACGTTTTGCCAAGGAAGTATTTTGATGAACAGGAACGTAATTCTACTATCGCTTTGCCAGGCATTGCTGGTCACCGGCAACATCCTGCTGGTGGCGGTCAACGCGCTGATTGGCCGGGAGCTGGCGCCATCGGCGGCGCTGATCACCCTGCCGGTGGCTTTTCAGTTTGTCGGCCTGATGGCGGCGACCATTCCCGCCTCGCTGATCATGGGCAGGATTGGCCGCCGCAACGGCTTCTACCTGGGCAACAGCATCGGTATCGCCGGTGCCCTGGTCTGCCTGCTGGCGTTGCAGCAAGCCAGTTTCTGGCTGTTCAGTGTCGGCACGCTACTGCTCGGTGTCGGTATCGGCTTCGGCACCCTGTACCGCTTTGCGGCGGTGGATGCCTGCGAGCCGGAACAGCACAGCCGGGCGATCTCGCTGGTGATGGCCGGCGGCGTATTGGCGGCGGTGCTGGGGCCGAATCTGGCGGTCTACAGCCGGCAGTGGTTCGACACCCAGCCGTTCATCGGCGCCTTCGCCGGGCTGCTGGGGCTCTACGTGCTGGCGTTGGTGCTGCTGAGCCGGATTCACTTCAATCCCGCCCCGGCCGATGCGTTGGCCGGCAGTCAGCGGCCGATGCGGGAGATTCTGGCGCAGCCGGCCTTTATCAGTGCGGTGGTGGCCGGCATGGTCAGCTACGCGGTGATGGTGCTGTTGATGACCGCCACGCCGCTGGCGATGGCCCGCTGCGGCTACAGTTTCGGCAGTGCCGCCCAGGTGATCGAGTGGCACGTGCTGGGGATGTTCGTGCCGTCGTTCTTTACCGGCAGGCTGCTGGGCCGCTTCGGTGTGCGACCGATGATGCAGCTGGGCGCGTTGCTGATGCTGCTCTGCACGGCGATCAACCTGCACGGCACTAGCGAATGGCACTTTATGCTGGCGCTGCTGCTGCTTGGCGTGGGCTGGAACTTCATGTTTATCGGTGCCACCCAACTGGTGACCCGCTGCTACCGGCCGGCCGAGAAAGCCAAGAGCCAGGCGGCCAACGAGTTCCTGGTGTTCAGCATGACCACCCTGGCCGCGTTGAGCACCGGCTGGCTGGAGTCCAGTGTCGGCTGGGCAACGATGAACGTGCTGATGGTACCGGTACTGCTGTGGGCGATGGCGGTGATCTGGTGGTTCCGCGCCGAGCCCCAGGCGGATGCTGCCGCAGCTTAACGTTTTTCTTTTTCTTAATAAGTCAGGACGAACTTTACCGGCTAGTTTCGTAGGTGGGCGCTGAGCGTAGCGAAGCCCAACCTACCGGTTCTACTACTTGATACCAAAAGAGCAAACTGATGAAAGTAATCAACGGCAAGGCCTTTACCGCCGAACGGGCCTGGGGTGCCCTCGATATCGCCAATATGGACGGCATCACCACCCGGCTGCACTGGACCGACCAGCCCTACCAATGGCATATCAACGATGGCGAAGAGGTATTTGTAGTGCTGGATGGCCGGGTTGAGATGCGCTACCGGCAGGCGGGCATCGAAACGTCGGTGATGCTTGAGAGCGGCGATATCTTCTTCGCCTCGACCGGCACCGAGCATGTCGCCCACCCGCAGGGCGAGGCCCGGGTGTTGGTGGTGGAGAAAGAGGGGAGTGTATAGCGGGCAGATCTGCCCGCCTTGAGTTCATGATCGTGGTAGGTAAACTGGCCGTCTTCGAGCGGTCCTTACAAGGGGGCGGATCTTGCTGCATCGATGGGTAATGCCGGTCGCGGCTGAAGTCCCTCCTACAACGTAGAGCCCTGTAGCAGCGGGCTCTGACCGCGACAGGGTTGGCCTAGTTCGAGGATGTCGCCCTCGGTACCCAAGGGGCATACCAAGCGGGCTGCTACGAAGCACAAAATCTCGCGATCTTGGTTTTACCGCAACAATTATCGATGACCTCAAGCTGTTAACTCCGACCTGTATACTGTTAACTTCCTCATGAAAATCATCCTCAGCCGCAAAGGCTTCGACTCCAGCGCCGGCGGCATCCCCAGTCCGGTCCTGCCGGATGGCCGCTTACTGCCGCTGCCGATTCCGCAGGCGGACGGGCCGGTGCGCTTTTCCGAGTTGCGTCATGCGGGCCAGACCCTGTCCAGCCTGATCAAGCAGCTGGGCGGCAAGCAGTGGCGCGGCGGCTGCCACCTGGACCCGGACCTCGTTCCGACACTGCTGGAGCGTCCCGCCGGTTGGCTGCCGAGCTTCGGCCAGAGCGGTGCGGCCCAGCGCCATCTGGAGCAGGAGCGGGTCGCGCAGGGCGATCTGTTCCTGTTCTTCGGCTGGTTCCGCCAGGCGGAGTGCTACCGTGGCAGATGGCGCTTCGTCAGCGGCGCGCCGGACCTGCACCTGCTGTACGGCTGGTTGCAGGTCGGCGAGATCTGTTCGGTGGACAGCAATCTGGCGCAGCGCTACCCGGCGTTGGTCCGGCATCCGCATCTGAACAAGCGCTACCCGTTTAACACCCTCTATCTGCCAACCGAGCGATTGAGTCTGTTCGGCCGTCCAACCGAACTGCCCGGTGCCGGCCAGTTCGAGCGATTACGCGAGTCACATCGGCTGACCTGGCCGGGCGAGAACCGCTCCACCTGGCGGCTGCCGGACTGCTTCGCGCCGCAGAACTGCCACCGGGTACTGAGCTACCACCGCCAGCCCTGGCGTTGGCAGGCCCGTGATGATGGCTTGCAGTTGCAGGCGGCCTATCGCGGCCAGGAGTTCGTGGTCGAAAGCGATGACCTGAGCGGTGTGCAGGCCTGGCTGGCTACGCTGGGGTTAGCCGACGGAGTGTCCTGAGCGCCGGCCTCAGTCGCGGTCGGCCAGCATGATCGAGGCGATGCCGCCGCCGATCACCAGCAGGATGCCGAGCAGGGTCAGCAGGTTGGGTATCTGGTCCCAGAACAGCCAGCCCCAGAAACCGGTGAAGGCCACTCCGCTGTAACTCAATGGTGAGATCACCGAGGCGCGGGCGAAGCGGTAGGCCTGGGTGTAGAGCCACATCACCAGCCAGATCGACAGCCCAATCGCCAGCATCGGTAACCAGGCGGCAGTCGGTATCGGCTGCCACTGGCTCAACGCCGGCGGCAACGCTGCCAGAGTGGAGATCAGGAAATAGTAGAACAGGATCCGGTTGGTCGGCTCGCTGCGGGTCAGTACCCGGGTGGTGACGATCGAGCCGGCCAGCGAGATCGCCGAGCCGAAACCGACCAGGTGCCAGAAACTCAGTTTACCCTCGTCCGGCTGCAGGATCAGCGCGATGCCGGCGAAGCCGGCCAGCAGTGGCAGCCAGCGCAGCCAGGAGAGCCGGATGCCGAGCCAGCAGAGCAGCCAGAGCGGCACGCACAGCGGCGCGGCGTTACGTAGCAGGGCGGCATCGACCAGCGGGATATGCTCGATCGCCAGGTAGTAGGTGTAGAAGCAGGCCCAGCCGGACAGGCCGCGCACCAGATGCAGCCAGGGCCGCTCGGTGCGGATCGCCGTGAGCCCCTTGCGAAACAGCCAGGGTAGCATCACCGCCAGGCTGATGGCGTACTGGACGACGACGATGATCTCGATGCTGACCATCGCCGAGGTGTACTTGATCAGGGCCGCGGTGACGCTCATCGCCAGCGCGGTGGCCAGCGCCAGGGTCACGCCCAGTGCCAGGTTCTGCTGTTGCTCCAACTTTGTCTCGGTCCTTTCCTGTCCTTGTATTACAATGGCTTAGGAACTTGCTCACAGGTTCCTTTGCCGGTGGGTAAGCGGTGGTGGGCCCGCCGGCGCGGCGATTATATCCGTTCGGCTTGGCCACTGCCGGGAAAAAATGATGGACGCCTTAACCCCGTTTCTGGTTTCGAACTGGCTCAACTTGCTGGCGCTGGTCTGGTTCCTGTTCTGTTTCAAGGGCTATATGAACTACGCCCGCAAGCAGAGCTACAGCCATACCTGCCTGGCCAGTGTGCTGCACCTCTACCGGACCGAGTGGATGCGGCGCATGCTGGATCGCGAGATGCGGATCGCCGATGCCACGGTGATTGCCAACCTGGAGCGCAGCGTGTCGTTCTTCGCCTCCACCACCATGCTGATCCTGGCCGGCCTGATGACCGTGCTGGGCTCCACCGAGCAAGCAATCAATATCATCGACGATATCCCGTTCGCCTATCCGGCGACACGCCAGGAGTGGGAGTTGAAGATCCTGCTGCTGATCGCGTTGTTCGTCTACGCCTTCTTCAAGTTCACCTGGAGTCTGCGCCAGTACGGCTTCGTATCGGTGATGGTCGGCGGCGCGCCGACCCCGGCCGAGCAGCCCTCCGAGCAGGAGCTGCAGGCCCACGCCGCCCGGATCGCCAAGATGACCTCGATGGCGGCCAATAACTTCAATATCGGCCTGCGTACCTACTATTTCGCGATGGCGGTGCTGGGCTGGTTTATCAACCCCTGGATCTTCATGGCACTGTCGTTCGGCGTGGTGTTCGTGCTGTACCGCCGTGAGTTCAAGTCTTCGACCCTGAAGACGCTGATGATGAGTGATGGCCAATGACCTTGAGCAACGAACAACTGCAGGGCCGCTGCGAGCGTTTCCTGAGCGCCCAGCCACATATGCGGCTGCTCGGCCTGCGGGTGGTCGCCGCCCAGCCCTACCGGGTGACCATCGAGCTGCCGGTGCAGGAGCGGCTGTACAGCTGCGAGGTAAACACCTACCTGCACGGCGGGGTGCTGACCACCATGGTGGACCACGCCAGCAGCGCCGCCACTCTGTGCGCGCTGGAGGCGTTCGAGCTCTGCCCGACGCTGGACCTGCGTATCGACCATATGGCGCGACCGCGCCAGGACCAGCCGCTGCGGGTCGACGCCGAGTGCTACCGGGTCACCAACAGCGTGCTGTTCACCCGCGCCACGCTCTACCAGCAGGATCGTACCGACCGACCGGTGGCTTACGCCATCGCCACCTTCATGCGGCCCGGCGCCGGCCATACCGATCCGGATTTCAAGGCGCTGATCGAAGGAGAGGCACCATGACCGAACCCTTGAACGATGTTTTGCGCCAGGCGCACGAGCAGGGCGAGTACCAGCCGCTGATCGACCTGATCCCCTATGCCCGCATCATCGGCGTGCGCTGCGAGCGGCTCGGTGACGAGATGATCTTCCGGCTGCCGTTCAACGGCGACAATATCGGCAACCCGACCATCCCGGCGCTGCATGGCGGGGTGATCGCCTCCTTTCTGGAGCTGACCGCGGTGTTTCAGCTGATGCTGCAGCAACAGGCGCCAACGCTGCCGAAGATCATCGATTTCTCGGTCGACTATATGCGCGCCGGCTTGGCCAAGGACACCTACGCAATGTGCGAAGTGGCTCGCCAGGGCCGCCGGGTGGCGAACTGCTCGGTGACCGCCTGGCAGGGCCGCAAACGTGAACCGATCGCCACCGCCCGGGCCCACTTCCTGCTCGGCAACGGTTGATTCGAAAAGGAATTTTGCTTGCGCTCTTGAAATCCCGCTGACGGTCCCCATCTCTGTGAACAGCTAACCCAAACATAGAAGCCCAGCGGATCTGGCCCGATCACCACGATCGGCCAGCTCCGAAGCTTCCAGTAACACAGACAGAGTTAGGGACTGATCACCTATGACGACCGAAACCCGTAAAGAAACCCACGGCTTTCAGACCGAAGTCAAACAACTGCTGCAGCTGATGATCCACTCCTTGTACTCCAACAAGGAGATCTTCCTGCGTGAACTGATCTCGAACGCCTCCGACGCGGCCGAAAAACTGCGCTTCGCTGCGCTGTCCGATGGCAGCCTTTACGAGAATGACGGCGACCTGCGGATCCGCGTCAGTTTCGATAAGGACGCCAAGACTCTGACCGTCGAAGATAACGGTATCGGTATGACCCGCGATGATGTGGTCGAACACCTCGGCACCATCGCCAAGTCCGGCACCGCCCAGTTCCTGGCCAGCCTGACCGGCGACCAGACCAAGGACAGCCAGCTGATCGGTCAGTTCGGCGTCGGCTTCTACTCATCGTTCATCGTCGCCGACAAGGTCGAAGTGTTTACCCGCAAGGCGGGCGTCGATGCCGCTGACGGGGTGCACTGGGTATCCGAGGGTGAGGGCGAGTTCGAAGTTGCCACCATCGATAAAGCTGAGCGCGGTACCCGTATCGTGCTGCACCTGAAAGAGGGTGAAGAGCAGTTCGCCGACGGCTGGAAACTGCGCCAGCTGGTCCGCCAGTACTCCGACCACATCTCCATCCCGGTGGTGATGCAGAAAGAGGAGCTGGGTGGCGATGACGAGGAGACCAAGGAGGCTGCCGACAAGGCGCCGGAAGAGGAAACCGTCAACAGCGCTACCGCCCTGTGGACTCGCAACAAGGGCGAGATCAAGGACGAGGAGTATCAGGAGTTCTACAAGCATATCTCCCACGACTTCTCCGATGCGCTGAGCTGGGCCCACAACCGGGTTGAAGGCAACCTGGAGTACACCAGCCTGCTGTACCTGCCGGAGCGGGCGCCGTTCGACCTCTGGAACCGCGAAGCGCCGAAGGGGCTGAAGCTGTACATCCAGCGGGTGTTCATCATGGACCAGGCGGACCAGTTCCTGCCGATCTATCTGCGTTTCATCAAGGGGGTGGTGGACTCCAACAACCTGTCGCTGAACGTTTCCCGCGAGATCCTGCAGCAGGATGCCAACGTCGACAAGTTGCGCAGCGCGCTGACCAAGCGGGTGCTGGACATGCTGGCCAAGCTGGCCAAGAACGACGCTGAAAAGTACCAGACCTTCTGGAAGGAGTTCGGTCAGGTGCTGAAGGAAGGTCCGGCGGAAGACCACGCCAACCGTGACAAGGTGATGAAGCTGCTGCGCTTCGCGTCCACCCACACCGACAGCGCCGAGCAGACGGTCTCGCTGGAAGACTACATCTCCCGCATGAAGGAAGGCCAGGACAAGATCTACTACGTGGTGGCCGATTCCCACAACACCGCCAAGAGCAGCCCGCACCTGGAGATCTTCCGTAAGAAAGGGATTGAGGTACTGCTGCTGTCCGACCGGATCGACGAGTGGATGATGAGCCAGCTGTTCGACTTCGACGGCAAGTCGTTCCAGGATGTCGTCAAGGGCGAGCTGAACCTGGGCGAGACCGAGTCCGAGGAGGAGAAGAAGGAGCAGGAAGCGGCCGCCAAGGAGCTGGAAGGGCTGGTCGAGCGTCTTAACGGCGCGCTGAAGGAGAAGGTCTCCGAGGTGCGGGTGACCCACCGTCTGACCGACTCGCCGGCTTGCCTGGTGATCGGTGCCTACGACATGGGCGCCCAGATGCGCAAGATCATGGAGGCGGCCGGTCAGGCGGTACCGGACAGCAAGCCGATCTTCGAGATCAACCCGCAGCATCCGCTGATCAGCAAGCTGGATCAGGAAGCCGATGAAGACCGCTTCGCCGACCTGGCGCTGGTGATCTTCGAACAGGCCGGCCTGGCCGCCGGTGACCAGCTGGACGACCCGGCGGCTTACGTGTCCCGACTCAACAAGCTGTTGCTGGAACTGAGCCAGTAAGCCGGCCATTAAACCACGCTTCGAAAAGGGTCGCATTAGCGGCCCTTTTTCGTTGTCGGCGCTCGAATGCTGACCGGTATCAACAGCTGCCGTGGGCATCTGTGCTGAACTGTCCGCAGAATCAATGAGGAGAGTGAGAATGCAACGGATGATCGGAATGACGGCTGGCCTGGCGGCGTTGGTACTGCTGTCGGCCAGTGCTCAGGCGATGGATGCCGAGGCGGTGTTCAAGGGCCATTGCGAGGCCTGCCATACGGCTGGGCTGGGCGGAGCGCCGAAGCCGGGTGACAAGGCTGCCTGGGCGCCGCGCCTGGCCAAAGGCCTGGACGCACTGACCCAGACGGTACTGACCGGCAAAGGCGCAATGCCGCCGAAAGGGACCTGCATGAACTGCGACGAAGGCCAGATCAAGGCGGCGGTGCAACTGTTCGTCGATCGGGCGCAGTAAACGGTTATCCGGCCCGCCAGTAAGCCGCGTCAATCGCGGCTTTTTTGTGCCTGTTCGTCAGCGGTGGGCAGGTGGCTTTGCGGCCGATCAGCAGCTGTAGCCAACCAGGGAAGAGCTGATTAAAAATTAGCTAACATATTGAAAAGACAAATTTTTTGCAAAGAAGGGCTTGACCGCTCTGAAACATATCTTTAATATTCGCTCCCGTTGTTAAGGCAACGGCTACAGCGTCCCATTCGTCTAGTGGCCTAGGACACCGCCCTTTCACGGCGGTAACAGGGGTTCGAACCCCCTATGGGACGCCATTGCGGGAATAGCTCAGTTGGTAGAGCGCAACCTTGCCAAGGTTGAGGTCGCCGGTTCGAACCCGGTTTCCCGCTCCAGATTCCAGAAGAACCAGCCCTAGTGGCTGGTTTTTTCGTTTTTTCGCGCTGGAAAGCGCTGTATCGTTTTCTTTCGGTCTTTCGGTCTTTCGGTCTTTCGGTCTTTCGGTCTTTCGGTCTTTCGGTCTTTCGGACTGGGCCATGCGCTTCTCTAAATTGGCTGCTGGTATCAACCGCTGCCGCGGTCGGTACCCAAAGGGCATGCCAAGCCGCTGCTGCAAGGGCTTCAGCTTTGTAGCGGCCCGCTTGGTATGCCTCTTGGGTACCGAGGGCGATATCTGCGGCCGTGCCAACCCTGCCGCGGTCGGAGCCCGCTGCTACAAGGGCTTCAGCTTCGCAGCGGCCCGCTTGGTATGCCCCTTGGGTACCGAGGGCGACATCTGCGGTCGTGCCAACCCTGTCGCGGTCGGAGCCCGCTGCTACAAGGGCTTCAGATTTGTAGCAGCCCGCTTGGTATGCCCCTTGGGTACCGAGGGCGATATCCACGGACTGTACCAACCCTGCCGTGGCTGAAGCCCTTCTCTAAAGTAGCTGTCATCTTAAGAAGTATGCGCTTCAGTTGGCGAAATCGGTTCTGGAGCGGCGCTGCTTGCGGGCGGGGGGATTGTGGGCCGCCACCGAGCAGTTGCGGCCATGGTTCTTGGCGGCATACAATGCCTGGTCGGCAGCCTTGATCACCGCCATCGCGTCGGCGTGTTCGCTGTCCTTTTCGCAGAGCCCGATACTGATGGTCACACTGACCACTTCGCTCTTATCGCCCATGTTGCGCAGCTGGCGGCCGGTCTCGTTGTTCTGCGGCCGCTGCTGGCTGCGGATATGCATCGGGTAGTTGGCGATCCGTTCGCGCACCTCCTCCAGGTAGACCAGCGCTTCCTCTTCTGTCTTGCCGGCGAACACCACGGTGAACTCCTCGCCACCGTAGCGGAACGCCTTGCCGCCGCCGCCGACCCGGCGGATCTGGCTGGCCACCATCCGCAGCACCTGGTCGCCGATATCGTGGCCGTAGGTGTCGTTGAATTTTTTGAAGTGATCGACATCCATCATCGCGATGGTATAGCGCCGGCCTAACGTGCTCAGTTTGTCCATCAGCGCGCGCCGCGCCGGAATGCCGGTCAGTTCGTCGAGGAAGGCCATGCTGTGCGAGTTCTGCACCACCGATGTGCACAGGGTGATCAGTGCGGCGGAGACGAATAGCGCCGAGATCAGCGGCTGGTCGAACCAGATCAGCAGGATGCCGGCCGCCAGCAGCGACGCCAGCAGCGCGCCGTCGGTATGGGTGCGCCGGAATGCCAGCGAGGCGATTACCGGCAGTGCCGCGACCAGAAAGGCGATCGCCGAGGCTTGGCTCATGTAGTGGTTATGCAGCAGCATCTCCAGCATCAGCATCGGCAATTCGGGTAGGAAGTAGCCTAACTGCTGGTTCTGCCACAGCAGGTAGAGCAGGCTGTAGCTCAGCACCACTACCGCCAGCCGGACGGCACCGAGAGGCGTCAGCAGGCCGCGTTCCTGGTAGAGCGCGATCAGGCCGGTGTTGAGTGGCAGCACGATGGCCAGCAGGCTGAACAGTACGAAGGTGTGCGGCTGGTCGAGACTGGTCTGCAATCCGGTCTGGATCAACCAATAGGCGGCGCAGAGGTTCAGCGCACCCAGCACCACCCGGCTGCGATTGAAGCTGTAACCAAGCGGGACGGCGACCAGGGCCAGCAGATAAGGCACCAGGGTCAGCACGGTCTGATATTCAGCGGACAGGTCATTCACGCTGTTCAGGGCGACGGTGGCGCCGCCAAGCAACAGGACAACCGGAAACAGCAGCCGGAAAATGCGAAATGCCAACGCGTGTTCCTTCATACACCAGGGGTTGAGCGGAAACGCAGACTCTACCATAACCGGTCGGAAAGGTGTTGCTCGACAAGGTGTTGGCGTCAATCTTGGATGTACCAAGGGGCAGCGGTGGACGGGCTGGAAGGTTGGCCGTGCAATCTCTGTGTGACGAGAGTCGATCAGGGTCGTCAGACGCGGCCCGGGTGAATGTCGGCAGGGATTATTGAGCCGGTTTACAACCCAGCAGGCGGGCGAATGTCATCGCCGGGCACCAGCCGCTGAAAGCGGACTGCCCCAGGCTGGCACCGATCACTGCGGTCAGCAGCAGCCAGTTTTGACTCGCTTGCATGAACAGCACCGGTGCCACGGTTGTAAGTACCAGTAGGCCGGCGATCAGGTGGACTCCCTGCTGCACGGATGGTCGGCCGCCGCAGGTTTCCTCTTTCAGGCCCAGCCGGCGAAACAGGCTGATGGCCGGGCACCAGCGGGTGAAGCCGGATTGCAGCAGATTCAGACCGACGAAACCGGTCAGGTAGTACCAGTAAGGGGTCAGGAAATAGCCGAGGATCAGGCTGATCAGAATGAAACTGCCGGCCGTCAGGCGTAGGGCGGCGTTAAGGCTCATGGTGGGCTCCACTTTTATTTAAGGAATAAGCTTATATTAAATTAGATATCCCTAATGTAAAGCGTTATGGGAAATTGCTTGGGGGTATCTGTTGCCGGGTTGCCCCTGTAGTGGCAATGCAAGCAGGGCTTGTTTGAAGGCTTTCTTGGCCAGTCGGGTTGCTGCTGAACTATCTTGGAACAGAGAAAGGAATCGGACGGCGCTGAAAATCAACGACCCGGGGAGTATCCGATGTTCGAAAGAATTCTGGTTCATGTGGATCCGATGCCTGATCACGATGTGCTGGTGGACAAGCTGATCCAGCTAGCAGGTCGCTTCAATGCCCAGGTCGAGCTGTTCGACTGCTGTTTCAATCGCTCGCTGAAACAGAGCTACATGTTCGACCACGCGGCCGAAGTCCATGCCGAGCACGGCTATGTCAAACAGATCGAAGAGCGCCTCGAGTCGATGGCCAGCGCGCTGGAGAAGGCCGGCATCAAGGTCGGTGTCGATGCCTGCTGGCAGAAGAAGCAGGCGCACGGCATCGTGCAGAAGGCGCTGCGTTACGAGGCCGACCTGGTGGTGGTCGAACTGGCGCCACACACGTTGCTGCAACGGTTGTTCGGTGAGATGGAGGCGGAGCTGGTTCGGCTCTGCCCGATGCCGCTGCTGCTGGCCAAGGAGCACCGCTGGCGCGAACAGCCGCTGGTGGCGGTGGGGCTGGACCCGTTCCATCAGAGCGAGGTTCCGGTGTCGCTGGACCAGCAACTGCTTAGCGTCACCGCCAAGCTGGCGGCCGGCTTCGGCGTGGTACCGGAGGTGTTGCACAGTATCCACAGCCTGCCCCATTCGGCGATCTTCGACGAGCATGTGGTGACCGACTACGAAGCGCTGAAAGACAAGGTCAACCGCGAGCATCGCACGGTAGTGTCGGAGTTCGTGGCCGGTAGCGAGCTGCCGCCCGAGACCGGGCTCAACTTCCTGTCCGGCGAATGCCACGTGTCGTTGCCGCGTTACGCCGCCGAGCGAAATCTGGACATCCTGGTGCTGGGCGAGGCCGATCGCGATATGGTCGACCGGTTGCTGCTGGGCAGTACCGTGCGGCGGGTGATGGATAAGATCAGTTGCGACCTGCTGGTGGTCAAGCAACCGGACTTCGTCAGCCCGGTTGCCGCGATAGGATGATCCGCCAGGGGCCGTATTGGGTTACTTGAACTCGGCCCAGATCGGTGCGTGATCGGACGGTTTGTCCATGCCGCGGATCTCGTAGTCGACGCCGGCATCGACGCAACGCTGCATCAGGCTGTCGGTCGCCAGGATCGCATCGATTCGCAGGCCGCGCTTGGGCTCGCGCTCGAAACCGCGTGAGCGGTAATCGAACCAGCTGAAGGTCTCCGCATTGTCCGGATGCAGTTGGCGGAAGGTGTCGTGCAGCCCCCAGGCCAGCAGCCGCTGCAGCCATTCCCGCTCTACCGGCTGGAAGCTGGTCTTGCCGCTGCGCAGCCAGCGCTTGCGGTTGTCCTCGCCGATGCCGATATCGCAGTCCTGCGGTGAGATGTTCAGGTCGCCCATCACCACCAGCGGCTGGGCCGGGTCGCAATGTTGCTCCAGGTGGGCCTGCAGGTCTGCGTAGAATCTGCGCTTGGCGGGGAATTTGATCTCATGGGCGATGTTCTCCCCCTGCGGGAAGTAGCCGTTCAACACGGTGAAGCTGCCGCCGTTGCCGTCGCCGTATTCGCCGATGATCATCCGGCGCTGGGCGTCTTCGTCGTCGGTCAGGTAACCTTTCTGCAACTTGAGCGGCGGCTGTTTGGAGATCAGGCAGACGCCGTAATGTCCCTTCTGGCCGTGGTACTCGACATGGTAACCCATCTGCCGGATCTCCTCGGCCGGGAACAGCTCGTCGACCACCTTGGTTTCCTGCAGGCCGATGATGTCCGGCTGGTGCTTGTCGATCACCGCTGCCAGCTGATGCAGCCGCGAGCGCAGGCCGTTGACGTTAAAACAGACCAGTTTCATCCGTCCGATCTCCCAATTCTGAACTTCCTGAAAAGCGGCCAGTCTATCATGCCCGGCGCCACTGGCGGATAGCGGCGGCCAATGGTGCTGTTAGCCGATCTCTATTGGTGGTTCGGCCGGTTTGTCGGTACAGTGCCGATATTTGCTTAGCAGCCTAGTCCGACAGGTTGCTAGCTCAGGGAAATGGGGGGATAAGGTGTCAGAATTCGATTTTGATCTGTTTGTGATCGGTGCCGGCTCCGGCGGTGTCCGTGCCGGCCGCATGGCGGCGGCGATGGGCGTGCGGGTCGCGGTGGCGGAAGAGCGTCACCTGGGCGGTACCTGCGTCAACGTCGGCTGTGTGCCGAAGAAGCTGTTTGTCTACGCCTCGCACTACGCCGACGATTTCGAAGAGGCGCGTGGTTTCGGCTGGCTGCCGGGCGAAGCCCATTTCGACTGGCCGACCCTGCGTGACAACAAGACCCGCGAGATCGAACGCCTGAACGGTATCTACCGCAACCTGCTGGTCAACTCCGGCTGCACCCTGATCGACGGCCGCGCCACGCTGGTCGACCCGCACACGGTGGCGGTGGGCGACAAGACCTATAGCGCCGAGCGGATTCTGGTTGCCGTCGGCGGCTGGCCCTATGTGCCCGAGTTCCCGGGCAGCGAACATGTGATCAGCTCCAACGAGGCGTTCTACCTGGACCAGTTCCCAGAGCGGGTGCTGGTGGTCGGCGGCGGCTATATCGCCGTGGAGTTCGCCGGTATCTTCGCCGGCCTGGGCGCCCAGACCAGCCTGATCTATCGGGGCGAGCTGTTCCTGCGCGGTTTCGACAACGAGGTGCGCGAGTTTACCGCCGAAGAGGTGCGCAAGAAGGGCGTCGACCTGCGTTTTGGCACCAATATCGAGAAGATCGAGAAACTGGCCGACGGCAGCCTGCAGGCCTACCTGACCGACGGTACGGTGCTGGATGCCGACTGCATCATGTACGCCACCGGCCGGGTGCCGAAGGTGACCGGGCTGGGGTTGGAGCAGCTGGGCGTCGAGCTGCGCGACAACGGCGCCGTCGTGGTCAACGACCAGTTCCAGACCAGCGTGCCATCGGTCTACGCGATCGGCGACGTTACCGACCGGGTGCAGCTGACCCCGGTGGCGCTGGCCGAGGGGATGGCGTTGGTGCGTAACCTGTACGGCAACCAGAGCCAGAAGGTGGATTATGAGCTGATACCGACCGCGGTGTTCTGCCAGCCGAATATCGGTACCGTCGGGCTGACCGAGGAGCAGGCCCGCGAACGCTATGCGGCGGTGGATATCTACAAGTCCAGCTTCCGGGCGTTGAAACACACCCTCAGCGGCAGCAGCGAGAAAACCTTCATGAAGATGATCGTCGATCGCGATAGCGACAGGGTGCTGGGCGTACATATGGTCGGCCCGGAGGCCGGCGAGATCATCCAAGGGATCGCCGTCGCATTGAAGGCGGGCGCCACCAAGGCGGTGTTCGACGCCACCATCGGCATCCATCCGACGGCGGCGGAGGAGTTCGTTACCATGCGCGAGCCGGCCAGCAGCTGATCTGTCGGCCTGTCCGGAAAAGCACAAGCCCCGCAACTGCGGGGCTTGTTTTTACATCCTGGCTCGAATTCAGGCCGACTCGGCCATCTCTAGCTCATCGGCGGCATCCGACACAGTCCGAAGAGTGAACGACTTGAGCTGTTGCTGCATCTGCTGGAGCAATTCACGCGCCTCAAGCAGGCTCTGTTCCTTGCCGGCGTCGAAGCCGTGTGCCGCCATCCACTGGGCGAACGGCGGATATTCCCGTTCCCGCCGGGCCAGCAGGCTGAACCGTTCCAACTGTTCGTGATGGCGTTCCAGATAGCCATGAATCTGCGCCGAACAGGGGTGGACCTGCGGCGGGTGGCGGTTGGCGATCAGCAGTGGGTGGCCGTGCTGCAGCCGGTCCCAGCTCTGGTACAGGCTGAACGGCTGGTCATCCGGCAGCGCCAGGTCGGCGGCGATCTTTTTCCTGAGCGTCAGGTCCAGTGCGAACAGGTGTTCCTCGAACAGGTGAAGAATCTGCTGCCAGATATGGCGAAACTCGGTGATTGCCGAAGCCGGCAACGACTGACCGGATGGCTGGTCGGAAGTGGAATCTAATTGAGTGAATAGCGCCGCGCCCTGCGGCTGGTAGATGCTGTTCATCATCAAGTCCCTTTGACTGATCAGCGGCGATAGATGCCTTGTGTGACGGATCGTCAGAAGTGTAGTTCAACTGGCGGAGCGTTGTACAGCATTTGCTGTGTAATAGTTGATCGATCAGATCTAGGCTTGCTCAGTGCCGGTCGGTGGTTCGGCCAGGTCCTGCTGGCTGATGCTGACGCTCTTGAGCTGGGCGAACAGCGACTGGCCTGTTGAAAGCTGCAACTCCTGCAAGGCCCAGTGGGTGATTGCGGCGAACAGGGTCTGCCGGCCGACAGCCAGCTCAACCTGCACCGTGGGGCCATCCGGGTCTGGACGGATCGCCTTGACCCGTGCCGGCAGAATATTACGGATGCTGGTCTGTTGCGGCCGTTGCAGGCAGAGCGATACGTCCTGGGCGGCGACCATCAGCCGCACCGGCCGGCCGGGCGGATGGGCCAATTGCGGCACCCACAGGCGCAGCTCGTCGGACAATGACAGCGCGCTGAGCCGGTATTGCGGATGGTGTTCTGCGATCTCGGCCTGCAGCAGGCTGCTACGCTGCTCCGCCGGCAGCCAGGGTTGCAGCTGTTCCGATTGCCAGACCTGCTCCAGCGGCCCCTGGGCGACCACCTGGCCGCTGTTCAGCAATACCATCCGATCGGCCAGGTGCAATACCTCCTCCAGGCTGTGGCTGACATAGAGAATCGGCAGTCGGACCTCGCGGGCCAGCCGCTCCAGCCAGGGCAGCAGTTCCCGTTTGCGGGGCAGGTCCAGCGAGGCCAGTGGCTCGTCCATCAACAGCAGCTGCGGATCGCTCAGTAGCGCCCGGCCGATCGCCACCCGCTGTTTTTCGCCACCGGACAGGGTGGCCGGGTAGCGTTCCAGCAACCGGCCGATGCCGAGCAGATCGACGATCCGCGCCAGTTTCTCCGGGTTCCGTCGGCGCTGGCCGTACAGCAGGTTGCCCCGCACCCGGTAGTGCGGGAACAGGCGGGCGTCCTGGAATACGTAGCCGACCCGGCGCTTTTCCGGTGGCAGGTTGATGCGCCGCCTGCTGTCGAACAGCAGCTGGTCATTGAGCTGGATACGGCCGCTGTCTGGTCGGCTCAGGCCGGCCAGTTGGTTGATCAACGAGGTCTTGCCGGAGCCGGAACGGCCGAACAGCGCGGTCACTCCGCTGGCCGGCAGTTGCAGGTCGGTCTCCAGGTTCAGGGTGCCCAGCCGCTGGCGGGTTTCGATCTTCAGCATGCGGCCTCCAGCCGGCGCCGGCTGAGCCGGGTCAGCCATTCCGAAATCAGTAGCGAGGCCAGCGCAATCAGGATTGCGATCACGCAGAGGCGGGCCGCTTCGGCTTCGGCGCCCGGCGTTTCGATAAAGCTGAACATCGCCAACGGCAGGGTGCGGGTCTCGCCGGGGATGTTGGAGACGAAGCTGATGGTGGCGCCGAACTCGCCCAGGCTGCGGGCAAATGCCAGCAGGGTGCCGGTCAGGATGCCGGGCAGGGTCAGCGGCAGGGTGATGGTCAGGAACACTTTCGCCCGGCTGGCGCCAAGTGTGCGGGCGGCCTGTTCAAGCCGGCTGTCGACCGCCTCCAGCGCCAGCCGGATCGCCCGCACCATCAGTGGGAAGGAAACTACCGCCGCGGCCAGCGCGGCGCCCCGCCAACTGAAGCTGAACGACAGGCCGAACCAGTCGTTCAGCCAGCTGCCGATCGCTCCCTGTCGTCCCATGAGCACCAGCAGCAGGTAACCGACCACCACCGGCGGCAGCACCAGCGGCAGGTGGATCAGGCCGTCCAGCAGCGCCTTGCCGGGGAACTGTCGGCGGGCCAGCAGCCAGGCAAAGAAGATTCCCAAGGGCAGGCTGAACAGCACCGCCACGGCGGAGACCCGCAGGCTCAGCTGCAGCGCTTCCCATTCGTAGGCGCTCAGCATCATGGTTGCACCACCGGTGAAAAGCCGTATTGCACAAAGACCTTGTTGGCTTCGGCTGACTGCAGATAGCGGTAGAACGCCTCGACCGCCGGTCGCCGGTGGCCCTCGACAATCGCCACCGGGTACTCGATCGGTTGATGGCTGTCGGACGGAAAGCGGGCCAGTACCCGCACCTTTTCTGAGACCAGGCCGTCGCTGCCGTAGACGATCCCCAGCGGCGCCTCGCCGCGCTCAACCAGGGCCAGGGCAGCGCGCACATTGTGGGTACGGGCCAGGCGGGGTGCCGCCCGTTGCCATAGGCCGAGCGTCTCCAGCGCCTGCCGGGCATAGCGGCCGGCCGGTACGTGGTCCGGGTCGCCGACCGCCAGACGGCCGTCGCCCAGCTGCTCTGCCAGCGGCCAATGACTGTCAATCTGGAATGCCTCCAGCGTGCTGTGCTGCGGAGTGATTAGCACCAGGCTATTGCCCAGTAGGGTGCGGCGGCTGCCGGCAGCCAGTTGTTGCTGTTGTTCCAGGTAATCCATCCAGCGCTGGTTGGCCGAGATATAGATGTCGGCCGGTGCACCCTGGCTGATCTGGCGGGCCAGTGCCGAGGAGGCGGCAAAGGAGCCGACAATACGAACGTCCTGTTGCCGCTGGTAGCGCTCTGCCAGTGTCTGCAGTGCGTTGCTCATCGAAGCAGCGGCGAACAGGTAGATCCGTTCCTCGGCGCGGGCGCCGGATGCAATCAGCATCAGCGGCAGCAGCCAGGTGGTCAGCCATTTCACGGCAGCGATTCTCCCTTGAATAACGAAAGTTGAAGATAACCCGGGCTATCGTTATATAGCAAGGTATATAGCGGTTTGTCGGACGCCAGCCGGCTGGGAAAAGCCGTAAAATGTGCTTACCCTTGATCACCATCAATGGGCTCACTGCAGAGGGGAGAGATGGAGCTGGATATCGCGTTGACGTTGCGTCAGCAGGGGCAGTTGTTCGCCGATCCCAAACGGATCCGCTTGCTGCGGCAGATCGGGGAGACCGGTTCGATCAGCCAGGGTGCCCGCCAGGCGGGCGTCAGCTACAAGACCGCCTGGGACGCGGTTGAGACGATGAACCGGCTGGCCGGTCAGCCGCTGGTGGAGCGTTCGGTCGGCGGCAAGGGCGGCGGCGGTGCCGCGCTTTCCCGGCTGGGGGAGCGGTTGCTGCAGCTGTACGAGCTGTTGGAGCAAACCCAGCAGATGGCACTGCGGGCGCTGCAGGACGAGTCGGTGCCGTTGCACAGCCTGTTGGGGGCGATGGCGCGATTCTCGCTGCAGACCAGCGCCCGCAACCAGCTGTTCGGCGTGGTTGAAGCGATCGAGCCGCGCGGCCTGAATGATCGGGTGCGGCTGCGGCTGGCCGGTGGTACGCCGATCGAGGCCGAGATCACCCGCGGCAGTTGCCAGCGGCTGGCGTTGCAGCCCGGCAAGGAGGTGCTGGCGCTGATCAAGGCCCCGGCGGTGGTGCTGGCTGACAACCGGGCGGACTTGGACAACCGCTTGGCTGGCGAGGTGATCAGTTGCAGCGAACAGGGTGAACGGCTGGAGCTGAGCCTGGCGTTGTCGCCGCAGGACCGGCTCTATGCCCAGCTGGAGAGCAGTGCGCTGAGCGAGCTGCCGGCGCCGGGCCAGCCGCTGACACTGGGCTTCGCCGCCGACCAGGTGTTGTTGGCAGCGCTCTCTTAATCGAAAATACGGCTGACGCTGTTTAACCCGTTACGACCCGGTTGCGGCCCTGTTTCTTGGCGTTGTAGAGCGCGCCGTCGGCCCGGTCGATCAGCTGGCCGGCGCTGTCTCCAGGTTGCAGCTGGCTGACCCCGAACGAGGCGGTAATCGAACTGATCACATCGCCGGAGCGTTTCTGCTTGATGCGGATCGCATGGATTTTGGCGCGCAGCCGCTCCGCCAGCTCGATGCCGTCGGCCAGCTTGGAGCCGGGCATCATTACCGCGAACTCTTCGCCACCGAAGCGTATCGCCATCATCGGGTCCGGGCAGCTTTCGCGCAACAGCCGGCCGACATACTGCAGCACCTTGTCGCCCATCAGGTGACCGTAGCTGTCGTTGAACCGCTTGAAGTGGTCGACATCCAGCATCACCAGGGTCAGCTTGCCGGCCTGCTCCAACTGGGTGAACTGCTCCAGTTCACTGTCAAACACCCGGCGGTTGTAGAGCCCGGTCAGCGGATCGAAGTGGGCATCCTGGCGGGTCTTGTTCAGTTCGCTGCGCAGCGATTCGATTTCGGCCTGGGCGTCATCGATTCGGCGCTGGAACTCGCGGGTGGTTTCGCTGATCTCGCGGGTGTTGGCCGCCAGGTTGCGGATGATCGCTTCCAGCGGCAGGGCGTCGAGCTGGTCATCGGGCCGGTCGAACGCCAGTAGGCTGTCTTCCAGCACGGTGGAGTAGTTTTCGGTATGGGCGGCGGTCTCGGTCGCATGGCTGCCCAGCTGATTGATCAGCGCCAGCAACGCCTCCTGCTGTTCGTCGGCGGCGCCGATCTCTTCGCGGATCAGGTGGTCGCGGAAGATCTGTTCGCTGACCACGTTGGGGCAGGTGCCGTAGGTGTCCAGTGCCTCGTCCAGACGGGCATTGAGCTTCGGTAAACGCTCCGATACGTAGGTGTACCAGAGTGCATAGTTGAGTGGATTCGGTGGAATGTTGTACTTCACCATCAATGGCACTGCTTGGCGGAGATAGTCCGCCGCCTGGCTGGCATTATCAGTAAACTTCATCGTAATCCTGTGTCAGGTGGATTCGGCCGGTTCAAATACTACCTTTGCGGCAGCAGCAGCGGGGCGCGCAATGTACCACAAGATCCCGCCGGCGCGTAAACGGCCACAAGTATCACCGGATGGCGACCGGCGTACATTGATCTGGCAACGGGCAGGGGACGATTTCCCCGCCGGGCGGCGCAATCATTAATTGGCACGCCAATCTCTGCTCGCCATCGAACTGTTTAGCGGCTGGCCGGTCGAAAAGTTTAATTCTGCAGTCTCACTGAACCGGGAGACGCTAATAATGGGCATGCTCGGCGCTATAGCGCTCGTTGTCCTCTGTTTCAGCCTGGCCGCACAGGGCGCGCCAGTTCAGGTGCTGATGCCGTCGGCGGATCAGGTGGCGTCGGCGTCCGGATTCGCCGAACCCAGCTTTCAACCGGTGCGGGACCACTCGCTGGCGGAAGCCCTGAGCCGCTACCGTTCGTTGGCGCCGGGCGAGCGCTGGTCAAGCCTGGCGGACGGGCCCTATCTGACCCTCGGCATGATCGACCCGCAACTGTCTGAGATCCGGCGCCGACTCAGCATTCTGGGCGATCACAACGCCTGGCAGCCCTGGCATGTGAATTCCGAGTATTATGACCGGCCGTTATATGACGCGGTGCGTCGCTTCCAGAGCCGTCATGGTTTGAAGGTCGATGGCATTATCGGGCCCAATACCCGTGCAGAACTGAGCGTGGCGCCTGACCAGCGGGCCGACCAGATCGCCCTGAATATCTATCGCCAGGCGGACTTTCCCGCCGAGCCGCCGGCTGAATACCTGCAGATCAATATCCCCGCCTACCAGTTGAGTTACGTGCGTGACCGGCAGCTGGAACTGCAGATGCGGGCGATTGTCGGCCAGCCCGACCGGCCGACGCCGCAGCTACGCTCGAAGCTACAGTCGGTGGTGCTCAATCCCGCCTGGAACGTACCCAAGGGGATCGCCTACCGCGATATTATTCCGTACCTGAGACGTAATCCCGAGCGGGTACTGAACCGGCTCGGTCTAAAACTGGTACAGGGTTACGATAAGCCGCCGCAACTGCTCGATCCGTCGCAGCTCGATTTCCAGCGGTTGTACTTGGGGCGCTGGTCGCAGCAGCAGCGTTTCTGGCAACCGCCCGGTCGCAAGAACGCATTGGGCAATATCAAGTTCACCTTTCCCAACCGCTATACCGTCTATATCCACGGCACCCCGCAACATTCGCTGTTCCGGGAGCCGTTTCGTACCTTCAGCTCCGGCTGTATCCGGATCGAGCACCCGCGCCGACTGGCCGAGAGGCTGATGGACAACGAGTCGGACGATACGGTGGATCTGGATGTGCTGCTGGCCGGCGAGCAGACCCTGGAACTGCCGCTGCCGCGCGAAGTGCCGCTGTTCCTGACCTACTGGACCGCCTGGGTGGAACCGGACGGTATATTGCAGTTCCGCCGCGATGTATACCACTGGGATGACTACCCGCTGGTCGATCAGCGATAAGTGTTGAGTTAACAGTTGTGAGTTTACAGCCCGGTAAGGTGGGCACGTTGTCTGTGCCCACGCGGAGAATGCCTTGGCCCAGTTCCGCTGGTGCCTTATATCATTTTCGACCAGTCCCCGTGCCCGTATAGGGTGGTCTGAACCTCCCGTCTAAGACGATTGCTCGATTTATTCGTCGCAATTTGCCGGTTATGTTGATGACATTAGCGATCATCCGTTGCCTGGAGCACTGCGATGTTGAATCTACCGGCTTTCAATAGCTTGCGTGGCGATCTCTATGGCGGTCTGACGGCGGCGGTGGTGGCGCTGCCGTTGGCGCTGGCCTTTGGTGTCTCGTCCGGCGCCGGTGCGGTTGCCGGTCTCTACGGTGCGGTCTGTGTCGGCCTGTTTGCCGCGCTGTTCGGCGGTACGCCAGCCCAGGTATCCGGGCCGACCGGGCCGATGACGGTGGTGATGGCCGGGGTGATGACTCAGTTCATGGCGGCCGACCCGGAACGCGGCCCGCTGCTGGCCTTTACCGTGGTGATGATGGCCGGCGCCCTGCAGATTCTGTTTGGCCTGCTCAGGCTGGGCAACTACATCACCCTGGTGCCGTTTCCGGTGATCTCCGGCTTCATGAGCGGCATCGGCGTGATCATCATTCTGCTGCAGCTGCCACCGCTGTTCGGCTATCCCGCCGCTGCAGGGGTGGCCGACGTGGTCGGACAATTGCCGCACTACCTCGCCGGACCTGGCTGGCCAGCGCTGCTGCTGGGGCTGGCGATATTGGCGTTGCAGCTGTGCTATCCACGCCGGCTGGCGGCACTGCTGCCGTCACCGCTGGCGGCACTGTTGTTGGGTAGTTTGGTGGCTTACTGGATTCTGCCTGAAGGTTCATTGGCGGTGATCGGTGAGATCCCCAGCGGTCTGCCGAGCTTGGTGCTGCCGCAGTTCAGTCTCGACCTGCTGCAGCAGATGCTGGTGGCGGCATTGATGTTGGCGGCGCTGGGTTCGATCGACTCTCTGCTGACCTCGTTGGTGGCCGACAATATGAGCAAGGTCCATCACGACTCCGACCGGGAACTGATCGGCCAGGGGGTAGGCAACGTGGCGGCAGGGCTGCTCGGCGGTCTGCCCGGTGCCGGCGCCACCATGCGCACGGTGGTCAATATCCGCGCTGGCGGGCGTAGCGCGCTGTCTGGTGTGGTGCATGCGTTGGCACTGTTGCTGATCGTGCTGGGCGCCGGGCCGCTGGCCGAACAGATCCCCCACGCGGTGCTGGCCGGTATCCTGGTCAAGGTCGGGCTGGATATCATCGACTGGAATTTCCTGCGCCGGCTGCATCGGGCGCCGCTATTCGTGGTCGGCCTGATGCTGCTGGTGCTGGTGCTGACGGTGTTTGTCGATCTGATCACGGCCGTTGTGGTCGGTGTCTTCCTGGCCAATGTGATCACCGTCAAGCGGCTGTCCGATACCCAACTGGACGCGATCCGGGTCTATCACCGCGAAACCGAGCAGGCGTTCCAGGATCTGGCCCCGCGCGAGCTGGAGATACTGCGTGCCGCCGAGGGGCGGTTGTTGCTCTACCAGTTCAACGGCCCGGTCAGCTACGCGGCTGCGCGCGGTATCCGCCGCAAACTGGCCGATAGCCAGGGCCACGAAGCGCTGCTGCTGGATTTCAGCCGGGTGCCGCTGATCGACGTTACCACTGCGATGGCAATTGAAGAGCTGCTGCTGGAAGCCGATCAAGCGGGCCGCCAGCTCTACCTGGTCGGTATGAACCCGGTGGTGACCGATATCATGACCCGGATGCGGGTGTTGCGGCTGGTACCGGAGGGGCACTGCATCGAAAGCCGGGCCCAGGCGCTGGAGGATGCCCTGCAGAAGTTGATTGGCGCTTAGCGCAGCTCCAGCTGGCCGGAAAAACGGTTCAGCTCGGCTCTGACAGCGTCCAGTTGCGCCTCGGTCAGCCGACAATCCACCTCGAATGCCGCCAGCCAACGGCGTTCGTCGACCGGCAGCTGCAGTTGGCGGATCAACTGCTCGAGTTCGCCGGTCAGCGAGTGGGGCACCGCCAGGGTGACCGGTTGGCGGGCCACCACGGCTTCCAGCGGTAGCGTTTCCAGCACCGCCTGTACCGACTGGCTATACGCCCGAACCAGGCCACCGGTGCCCAGCTTGATACCGCCGAAATAGCGCACCACCACCACCTGGATCTGGCCCAGGCCGCTGTGCTGCAGTACTTGCAGCATCGGCTGGCCGGCGGTGCCGCGTGGCTCGCCGTCGTCGCTGCAGCTCCATAGCTGACCGTCATCCGGCCGGCCGCAGATGCGGGCCCAGCAGTGGTGGTTGGCTTTCGGGTGCTGCTGGCGGATCTGCTCCAGCTGTTGCTGGGCGTCGTCGACTGAATCAACCGGCATCGCCAGCGCCAGGAAGGAGCTGTTCTTGATCTCCAGTTCGACCCGATGGGGCCCGGCCGGACGCTGGTAGCTCATCCGTCCGCTCCGAAGCTTATCTGGACCCGGTGTAGCCAGGCCGGGTTGCCCAGCTGCTCACGGACCTGGCAGGCCAGTTGTTCCGGGCTCGGGTGCTGGTACTCGGTCCACAGGAAGCAGAGCTCCAGGTCGATCTGCTGGTGGTGGTAGTGCAGGTCGAGCCGTTTCAGCTGCAGGCCCAGCGGCAGCTCAACCAGCAGTGGCGCCAGTTGTGCTTCGATCTGCGGTCGCAACGGCCGGCTATGGCAAACCTGCTCGAGTTCGTCGTCGTAGGTGTCGATATGGTAGATCACGTGGCCGATATCCTCGAACTGCTCGTGCAGCTTGCAGACCGCCCGATCACCGAGAAAATGGCCCTCCGAGGCACTCAGGTAGGGGGCCACCTGGATATGCATCTCCAGCACGCTCTGGTTGCCAACCCGGCGGCTTTTGAAACTGTGCACATTGCGGATGCCATCGATGCTCATCACACAGGCCTGCAGCGGCTTCAGCTGTTCGTCCGGCAGCGCGGTATCGACCAGCTCCAGCAGGCTCTGCCAGGCGAAGCGCCAGCCGATTCGGGCGACGAACAGCGCTACCGCGATGGCGGCGACCGAATCCAGCCAGGGAAGTCCGGACATCGCGCCGGCCACGCCGACAAAAACCACGATCGACGACAGCGCATCGGTGCGGCTGTGCCAGGCGTTGGCGCGCAGTAGGTCGGAATTGACCTGGTTGGCGATCTGCAGCGAGTAGCGATAGATCCCCTCTTTGGCGACGATAGAAACCGCTGCGACCACCAGTGCCGGCCATTCCGGAATCTTCAGGCTGCTGACCTGAAGCAGGTTCTGCAGACTTTCGTAGGCCATGGCGCCGGCCACCGCGATCAAGGCGCTGCCGAGAAATACCGTGCCGACCGTTTCGAAGCGGCCATGCCCCCAGGGATGGTCCTTGTCGGGGTCCTGGGCGGAGATGCGCAACATCACCAGTACCAGCGCATCGGTGGCCAGGTCAGACAGCGAATGGATGCCATCCGCCACCAGGGCGGCCGAATGGGACAGCATGCCGAAGGCGATTTTGCTAATTCCCAGCAGGGTATCGATCAATGAACCGATCAGGGTGATGCGGATCGCGGCTCTATGTTGCTGCTCAGTTTCGGTCATGTATGGCTTCGATTGCAGGTTAAAGACTGATTTTAGCTTTTTGGTAGGCTATCCCACCAGTGCGGCCTGTGATTGTTCAGCCCGGCGGGTTGCTGTGCACGGTGCCGGCAACTGGCAGGATGAAACGGCTTAAAATTTCAATTGTTACCATGTTGACATTTTTAACTTATTGATAAATATAAATATATTTTTCACTGATCAAAAAATAATCAATTTGCTGAAGGGTAAAGAATCCGTGCCTTCTATGACTTTTTTCGGTCAATACTCACAAAGTTATCCACAGGGTATGTGGGTAGTCGGCGCGAGCCCCGCAGTGACGGGCGTTGGCGGGCCAGGGCTCTGTTGCCAGCGCTGGACGTTCGTCCTAACATGCGCTGACGATCTGTCAGCAAGCAGGGGCTGAACGAATATGGCGGCAAATATAATCTCTCAGCTGATACTGCCGGCGGCGCTGTTTTTTATCATGCTGGGAGTCGGTTTTTCATTGCAGCCGGCAGATTTTCGTCGTGTCTGGCAGAGCCCCCTGGCGGTGGCGGTCGGGCTGACGCTGCAGCTACTGGTATTGCCCGTATTGGGGGCGTTGGTGGTGCTGCTGTTCTCGCTGCCGCCGCTAATGGCCTGCGGCCTGATGATCCTGACGCTGACGCCCGGTGGTGCCACCTCCAATATGATCACCTACCTGTGCCGAGGTGATACCGCATTGTCCGTCTCGCTGACTGCGCTGGTCAGCCTGATTACCCCCTTTACACTGCCGCTGCTGACCCTGTGGGTGCTGCAGTGGCAGCTGGCCGATGGCCAGGTGATCGATTTTCCGGTTTTAGCCACCATGGCCAAGCTGGTACTGATCGCTTTGCTGCCGGTACTGCTCGGGATGCTGGTGCGCTATCGCTGGCCGGTTTTCTGCCAGCGCATGGTCGGGCCGGTCAAATGGCTGTCGCTGCTGTTCCTGCTACTGGTGGTGGTGGGCATCCTGCGCGCCAACTGGGACGCTTTCCCGGCATTGGTAAAGCAGTTGGGGCCGGCGGTGTTGAGCCTGGTATTGCTGGCGATGCTGATCGGTTACGGCGTAGCCCAGCGGTTGCGGCTGGCCGGTGAGCAGGCGACCTGCATCGCCATTGAAGTGGGCATCCAGAATGCTGGTACCGCGCTGCTGGTGACCGGTGGCATCCTGCAGAACCCGACCATGTCCGCCAGCGCGTTGATCTATGGAGTACTGATGAACCTGCCGGCGCTGGCGCTGATTTTGTACTGCAACCGGCCCCGGCGGCAGAGGCGGGAGGCCGGCAGGCTGGGGTAACGGGCTCTCGACGGGCTCTATTGGAGCCGATTCTGTCGCCCGCGGAGCGAAGCCGGTCTGTCGCGGTCAGAGCCCGCTGTTACGGTATCCCTACGCTGCTGGAGCGGGTGTATATAAAACGTGGCTATCGGTAGCAGCTCGTTCGGCGGACGACCAAACCTGGGGGCTCGAAGCCGGCCGGCACTCCCGTTTTAACCGGCCTGAATTGTTACCGCTTGCGTTTGAGCGACGAACAGTAGCGAGTAACGGTATTGAGTTAACAGGGGCTCAGTAGAGCCGGCAGGCTCTCTGTAAACTCAGAACCGTTAACTGACTATCTTTTCACGAAGCTGCGAGAAACTGTTGTTGGCTCAACTTTATTAAGACTACTGCTTATTCGATCCCAAGCAGTTTGTGCAGCTGCAGGCTCAGTTTCCATTGTGGGTGTTGCAGGCAGTAGTTGACCGCATCCCGGGTATAAAGCTCGCGGGCCGGGCCGTCCATCGGCTGCAGGTAGAAATGGTCGAACGCCAATTCGCTGAACCGTTCCGGCAGGGCCAGTGGCTGCGGATAGACCAGCTTCAGCTCGTCACCGTGGGTGATCAGCAGTTCAGTGTCGGCTTTCGGGCTGACGCAGATCCAGTCGATCCGCTTCGGCAGCGGGCGGGTGCCGTTGGTTTCGATGGCCACTTCGAAACCGGCCTGGTGGCAGCGGTCGACCAGCATCTGGTCCAGCTGCAGTGCCGGCTCGCCGCCAGTGAAGATCACATAGGGGGTGCCGGCTTGCGCCGGGGTGGCCTGCCAGAGCTGCAGCAACCGTGCGACCAGCGCGTCGGCATCGGCGAACTTGTCGCCGTTATTGCCGTCGCTTCCGACGAAATCGGTATCGCAGAAATCGCAGACCGCCTGGTCCCGGTCCTGCTCGCGACCGCTCCACAGGTTGCAGCCGGCAAAGCGGCAAAACAGCGCGGTGCGACCGCTCTGGGCGCCTTCGCCCTGCAAGCTGTAGAAGATCTCTTTGACTGTGTACATCGATCGGGACTCTGGAAAAAGGCAACTCTGGAAAGAAGGCGCTAGTCTACCTTGCCGCCGCGCGACTGCAAGGGGCCTGCCGGTGGCTGCTCAGGCTGTTTTTCAGTATATCCGCTGGCGCTATCGCTTATCAGGTCGCTGATACGCGGCGGGCATGGGGTGGCGGGACGGCTGGCCATCCCGCGCAGTGGAAGCTCAGGCCTTGGCGTTCACATCGCCGCCGAAAGCGTGCAGCAGGGCGGGGATCAGCCGGGTCAGTTCCAGCCCCATCTGGGTCATATCGGTGTCGAAACGGGCCCACTCCTCGTCCTGGTATTCGCTGTCGAGCGACTCCTTCATCTGGTCGGTCAGTTTCAATCGCTTCAGGCTCAGGCTCTCATCCAGTACGAATCCGAGCTTCTCCTGCCACTCCATCGCCACCTTGACCACCCGCTTGCCGGCTTCGAGATGGGCGATGAACTCGTCGCTTTCCAGCTCCTGCCCCTTGATACGGATCACGCCGTTCTCGGCCAGGTTGTCGCGCAGTTCGCACTCGTCCATTACCGCCAGATCGACCGGGCGCTCCTGCGGCTGCTGCAGCCAGTGGCTCATCACCGCGGAGGGCGACTGGGCTACATCGGGCAGGGCCACCGGTAGCGAGCCCAGGGTGTTGCGCAACAGGTTCAGCAACTCTTCGGCCCGCTTATGGGCACTGGCGTCAACCATGATAAAACCCTGCTTCGGCGCGATCAGCGCCCGGGTTTGCTGGAAGCGGCTGAAGGCGCGCGGCAGCAGGTCGATGACCACCTCGTCCTTCAACTGGTCGCGCTCCTTGCGGTAGACCTTGCGAGCCTGCTCACGCTCGATGACCGCGACCTTCTCCTCGACCGCTTGGCGCACCACGCTGCCGGGCAGGATCTTCTCCTCCTTAAGAGCGCTGACCATCAGGAAACCGCTGACGCTGTGCAGCAGCGCGTCGCCCAGGCCGTTGCTGGCCGAGTTCCAGCCGTAGCGGGACAGCTCCTGGCTACCGCAGGGGGTAAAGGCCTGCTCGGCCAGCAGCTCCGTCAGCTGGTTTTCGCCGTATTCGAACGGCTCGGTCAGTTTGTAGAAGATCAGGTTCTTGAACCACATGGAGAGGTGCCTTTTATTGCAATTGCTTGAAGTTCGCCTGCGGGCCGATTGCGGAGCGGCCGGCGTTCCGGGGCGAAATTGTAGAGCAGTTAACCAGGGTGGGCACATTTTTTTTGTCTCCAGCTGGAGAATGGCCCGTTCGGCTGGGTATAGGCCGTCGGTGATAACTATGTGGAAGCGGGGCGTAGGATTAAACGCCGATCTACCCGTAGTAGCGTTCGGTTAAGTGGCTGGAACGATGGCTGTAGGGTCGACTCGGTGTGCCCTTTGGTTATTAGTCGACCAGGAGCCCGCAGGGCTCCACAACCGCCTGCGGTGGTACCCCCTACAAGGCTCTGCCACTCCTGATAGAGGCTTTGCTCAAGTCGCAAAGGCACATTGCCTTAAGTGAACATTATTATGATCAACCCGGCTATTACCGGAAATCAGAGCGATTAGCGGATGGGAACAAAAGAGCTGCTCACCCTGCCGGGCTGTTAGTCGGAAAAGAACTAGCAAATAACCGGAAAAGCGGCCAATGGCCGCTTTCGGGTATCAGTCCGCTACGTCGCTTATCGCTTTCAGCATGCGGCTTGTAAGCTCCCCGAAGGGGCATGGCAGACTGTTACAGACCTTCGTAGGCCAGCAGGGTATGTACCGGGATACCGGCTTCCTGAATACGGGAGGAGCCCTGCAGGTCGGGCAGGTCGATCAACGCGGCCGCTTCGGTGACACTGGCGCCGAGCTTCTTGATCAGGGTGCTGGCGGCGAGGATGGTGCCACCGGTGGCGATCAGGTCGTCGAAGATTAGTACCTTGTCGCCTTTGGCGACCGAATCCAGCTGCATCTCGACCACCGAGCTGCCGTATTCCAGCTGATACTCTTCGTGGATGGTTTCGCCGGGCAGCTTGCCTTTCTTACGTACCAGCACCAGCGGAATGCCCAGCTGATAGGCCATGATCGAGCTGATCAGGAAGCCGCGGGCGTCGATGCTGGCGATATGGGTGATTTCGCTGTCGATATATCGCTGGATCAGGGCGTCGGAGACCATGCGGAGCGCTTTCGGATCTTTGAAGATCGGTGTGATGTCTCGGAACATCACGCCCGGTTCCGGCCAGTCTTGGATGGTTCGAATGACGGACTTTACATAGCACTCGTCATAGGACATGGATCTCTCCTTGGTGAATCAAAAAGGTCGTCAGGTTAGTTGATATGGCTCAATGTCAGATCAGGAGCCGAAAGAGTCTAATAGGGGCGTTGGGTTACACATTGAGATGGCTACTTCATTGTGCAACTATTTTGGCGTCCACGGCATGGCTGTGGACGCTTTTTTATTGGCAAGCAGGAAGGGTTCAGCCGGCCTGGCTGCTGTCGCTTTCTCCGGCTTCACCCATCGGGCATTCGCCGGACAGCCGGTACAGCTCCTGCAGGTCCTGCAGTTCCACCTCCTTGCCGTCAACCCGGATCAGGTTGTTCTTCTGGAAGCGGGTAAAGATACGGCTGACCGTTTCCACCGCCAGGCCCAGGTAGTTGCCGATTTCGTTGCGAGACATCGACAGCCGGAAGTTGGCCGCAGAGTAGCCGCGCTGCTTGAAACGCTGCGACAGTTTGACCAGGAAGGTGGCGACCCGCTCCTCGGCGTTCTTCTTCGACAGCAACAGCATCATCTGTTGCTCGTCGCGGATCTCCTTGCTCATGGTGCGCAGGATCTGGCGGCGCAGTTCCGGCAGCTGGCCGGACAGGTCGTCGAGTCGCTCGAATGGAATTTCGCAGACCGAGGTGGTTTCCAGCACCTTGGCCGATACCGGGTACTGTTGACTGTCGAAGCCGCTCAGGCCAACCAGTTCACCCGGGAAATAGAAACCGGTGATCTGCTCCTCACCCTCATTGGTGATGGTATAGCTTTTGATGGTGCCGGCCCGTACCGCATAGACCGATGAGAACGGTTCTCCCTGGTGGAACAGGTGGTCGCCTTTCTTCAGCGGGCGACTCTTCTCGATGATGTTGTCGAGACGTTCCATTTCAGTCATGTTGAGGGAGACCGGTAAACAGAGCGAACTCAAACTACAGGTACTGCAATGAGCCTGTTGTAGACTACGCAGCTTCCCTTCCGTCGCTTTAATTTCACTCATAGGACAGGCCCTGCTTGATTCGTTAGTACACATTGTTTTGATTTGGCTACGCGGATGATTATGAAACATTTCCCGGTAGCCGGGAAGGGTGGGCTGTTTAACAAGCTGTTTAAAAAACTACCTGCGTTGCCATCACTGCGTCAAAAATCGGCTCAATTCGGTCATTTATAACGCATAAACTCCCTTATTTCGCCGATTTTTTTCTTGTGCTGGCTGCCTCGCCAACGTTTTTCAACAGCCTGTTAAATGATGCGCGAGAAGCCGCGGGTCGGCTGCTGCTTTGGTATATAGGCGTCGAATGCCATGCAGATGCGGCGGATCAGCAGACGGCCCTGCGGCGTGACGTTGATGCCCGCCGGGCTCAGCGAGATCAGGCCGTCGTCGGCGAACTGGTTAAGCTCGGCCTGTTCCGCCTGGAAGTATTGCTGGAAATCCAGTCCGAACTGCTGTTCGACAGTGGCGAAATCCAACTGGAAATGGCAGATCAGCTGTTTGATTACCTCACGGCGGATCTGGTCGTCACGGCTCAGGCTGACGCCGCGCTTGATGGCGTGGCCACGGGTTTCGATGGCGTTGCTGTAAGCGGCGATCTCGTGTTCGTTCTGGTAGTAGACGCTGCCCACCTGGCTGATGGCGGACACCCCCATGGCGACCAGGTCGCAGTCGGCGTGGGTGGTATAACCCTGGAAGTTGCGGTGCAGCTGACCGTTGCGCTGGGCGATCGCCAGTTCGTCGTCCGGTTTGGCAAAGTGGTCCATGCCGATATAGACGTAGCCGGCATCGAGCAGTTTGCGGATGGTGCCCTCCAGGATTGCCAGCTTGGTTTCCGGGCTCGGCAGGGTGGCGGCATCGATATGCTTCTGTGAGCGGAACCGGTCCGGCATATGGGCGTAGTTGAAGATTGACAGCCGGTCCGGCGACATCTCGATCACCGTGTCCAGGGTGTCGCTGAAGCTCTCTACGCTCTGGTAGGGCAGGCCGTAGATCAGGTCGATATTGATCGAGCGGAAGCCGGCCCGGCGGGCGTTGTCCAGCACCGCCTGGGTTTGTTCGGTGCTCTGCACCCGGTTTACCGCCTGCTGGACCCTGTGTTGTACATCCTGTACCCCCAGGCTGATCCGGTTGAAGCCGATCTCGCGCAGTACCTTGATGGTGTCGGCGGAGGCTTCGCGCGGGTCGATCTCGATCGAGTAATCGCCCTTGTCGTCGTCACGCAGCTTGAAATGGCGCCCCATCTCGGTCATCAGTTCGACCATCTGCTGGTCGCTGATGAAGGTCGGCGTGCCGCCGCCCCAGTGCAGCTGGTTGACGATCCGGTCGCCGGCATACCACTCGGCCAGCTGAGCCATCTCGCGATAGACGGTATCCAGATACGGCTGCGCCTTCTTGCGATTGCGGGTGATTACCTTGTTGCAGGCGCAGTAGTAGCAGACATGGGCACAGAACGGGATATGTACGTACAGCGAAAGCGGCCCGTTGTTGTCGGCGCTGTTGCGACCGGTCTCGACCAGCTGCGCGGACGACAGCAGTGGATCGAACTGCAAGGCGGTCGGGTAGGAGGTGTAGCGCGGGCCGGCCAGGTCGTAGCGCTTGATCAGATCGAGATCCCATTGGATCAGGTTGGAGTTATCCACGGACGTACATACCTTGAGTTAGATGAACGGCGGCAGCCTGTCGGACCGAGCACTGATCTACTGAGCTATGATCGGTCAAGCCCGACTGACTGCTGGTCAGTGTATTCGCCGGACGAACGGTCGGCCTTGATATCGATCAAGCTTGCAGCAGGCCGCGCCAGGGGATTGTAAACAGGCCGAACAGGATGATCAGCAGGCCGAACAGCTGCTGGGTCAGCCGGCGCTGCAGCAGTTGCTGCATCTGTTGCGCCAGCAGGCCGGTCAGCAGCAGTGCCGGCAGGGTACCGGCGCCGAAGCCGGCCATCAGCAGCGCGCTCTGCTGCCAGCTGCCGGCGGCGGAGGCCCAGATCAGGGTGCTGTAGACCAGGCCGCAGGGCAGCCAGCCCCAGACGGCACCCAGCGCAAACGCCTGCGGCAGCGTGCGGGCCGGCAGCAGGTTTCGCGCCAGCGGTTGGATCAGTCGCCACAGTTGGCCGCCGAGCCGCTCCAGCCGCAGCAGGCCCTGCCACCACTGGCCGATGTAGAGTCCCATGACGATCAGCATCAGGCCGGCCAGGCTGCGTAGCGCCAGCATCACCGGCTGGTCGCGCAGTAGCCAGCTGAGGCTGCCGACCAGTGCGCCGGCGAGGCTGTAGCTGAGGATACGGCCGCCGTTATAGCCCAGCAGCATCAAACCGCGTTGGCTCTGCTGTGGGGTGCCCAGCGCCACGCCGGCGGCGATACCGCCGCACATACCCAGGCAGTGGCCGCCGCCGAGCAGGCCCAGCAGCAGCGCGGTGGTCAGTGCCAGCGGATCAGCGGTCATCGCGCTGTGGCTTGGCGTCGTCCGGGATCAGCTTGTCATCATCCTCGTAGAGGATGCTGTGGGCCGGGCTTTCCAGGTCGTCGAACTGGCCGCTGTTGACGCTCCAGAAGAACGCCCAGGTGGCACAGGACACCAGGATGATGGCGATCGGGATCAGAAGGTAGATGATATCCATGCTGAGCCTAACGGGGGTTGAGGGATCGCTGAGAGTTTACCGCATTGCGGCGCTTCAGTTTAGAGAGCCGCAATGCATTGCCGACCACCACCAGCGAGCTGGCCGACATGCCGATCGCCGCCATGTAGGGAGCGATGAAGCCCAGCGCCGCCAATGGCAGCGCCAGCAGGTTATAGCTCAACGACCAGATCAGGTTCTGGCTGATGATGCGGCGGCTGCGACGGGACAGCTGCACGGCGTCGACCAGTCGGCGCAGGTCGCCGCTGATCAGCACCGCATCGGCATTGGTCTTGGCCAGGTCGCTGGCGCTGCCCATGGCGATCGAGGTCTGGGCGCCGGCCAGTACCGGAATATCGTTGATGCCGTCGCCGACCATGATCAGTTGTGCGCCTTCGGCCTGCAACGCAGCCACGTGCTGCAGCTTCTGCTCCGGAGTGACGCCGCTGGTGACCCGGTCGATGCCGAGCTGTGCCGCGATCTCCTGTACCGCCGCGGAGCTGTCGCCGGTCAGCATTTCGCACTGCAGCCCCAATGCACGCAGCTGGTCGAGCGCTTCGCGCGCTTCGCGACGCAACTGGTCGTCGATGCGGAACCAGGCCAACGGTGCCTGTTCCGAGCAGAGCAACAGCCATTGGCCGGCTTCGCTCGGCTGGGCTGGGCAGTCCGCCGGGCAGAGGGCGCTGGCGTAGTCGGCCTGGCCGATCCGGTAGCGGATGCCGTCGATCTGTCCCTCCAGCCCCTTGCCGAGGGTGGCACTGATCTCGCTGGCCGGTTGTTGCGGTTGCAGGTGGTGGAAGGCGCGGGCGATCGGGTGTTCCGAATGCTGTTCCAGCGCCGCCGCCAGCTGCTCACACTGCTGCCGGTCCAGCGCGGCCAGTGGCTGGGTGCTCTGCAACCTCAGGTTGCCTTCGGTCAGGGTGCCGGTCTTGTCGAACACGATATGGGTGGCCTTGGACAGGCTCTCCAGCACATGACCGCGGGTGATCAGGAAGCCGTGCTGGCGCAGGGTGCCGGTGGCGGCGGTCAAGGCGGTCGGGGTGGCCAGCGACAGCGCGCAGGGGCAGGTGACCACCAGTACCGACAGGGTTATCCAGAAGGCGTGCTCCGGGGTGATCAGCCACCAGCTGACGCCGACCACCAGTGCGGTGATCAGTACTGCCGCGACGAAATAGCTGGCGACCCGGTCGGCCAGCCGGGCGACCTGGGGTTTCTCCTCGTGGGCCCGTTCCAGCAGCCGCACGATGGCGGACAACTTGGATTCGGCACCGACTTCAGCAACCCGGATCAACAGCGGGTTCTCCACGTTGATGGTGCCGCCGACCACGTTGTCGCCGCACTGCTTGTGGATCGGCAGGTATTCGCCGGTCAGCGCCGATTCGTCGACCGAACTGTGGCCCTGTTCGATGATGCCATCGGCCGGCAGGGTCTGGCCGGGGCGGACCCGTACCAGGTCGCCGGACTGCAGTTGATCGGCCGAGACCAGTTCCTCTTCGCCGTCACGCAGCCGCAGGGCGCTGGTCGGCAACAGGTTCAGCAACGCGTTGCCGGCCCGGCCGGTACGGTGACGGGCCTTCATCTCCAGGAAGCGGCCGATCAGCAGGAAGAAGGTGAACATGGTCACCGAATCGAAGTAGATCTCGCCGCTGTTGGTAACGGTGGCCCAGATGCTGGCCAGGTAGGCGCCACCGATCGCCAGCGAGACCGGTACGTCCATGCTGAGCTGACGGGTACGCAGGTCGCGCAGGGCGGCTGTGAAGAACGGTCGGGCGGCGTAGAGCACCACCGGGGTGGCAATGATCAGGCTGGTCCAGCGGATAAACGCTTGGTACTGCTGCTCGATCCCCTGCAGGGTGCCGGCGTAAAGCGCAATCGCCATCATCATCACCTGCATCATGCCAAGCCCGGCGATGCCGAGCCGACGGATCGCCCGTTTCTGCTCCTGGGCCAGCAACTGTTCCTCTTTATCGGGATGGAACGGGTGGGCCTGGTAGCCGATCCGGTAGATCTCGCCGAGCAGGGTGCTGAGTTCGATCTGCTCCGGTGACCACTGGATCCGGGCGCGATGGTTGGTCAGGTTGACGGACGCCTTGTTGACGCCGTCCAATCCCTGCAGGTGGTGCTCCAGCAACCAGACGCAGGCGGCACAGGTGATGCCGTCGATGACCAGGATCGCTTCCAATCCGGCGTCGCACTGGTTTACGAAACTGCGCTGGACCTCCGGCTGGTTGTACAGCGCCAGCTCCTGCTGCAACGGCTCCGGCAGTTGACGGCTGCTGAACTCGGGCGAGTTGCCCGGCTGGGTACGGTGCCGGTAGTAGGTGTCCAGGCCGCTGCCGACGATGGTTTCCGCCACCGCCAGGCAGCCGGGGCAGCACATCCGCCGCGGCTGGCCGTCGATGAGGGTAATGAAATCGGTACTTTCTGGCACCTGCAGCCCGCAGTGGTAGCAGGGCTCCGCCACCCGATCCGTTACTGCCATCGATCAATTTCCGGTCGGATTGATCTGGAAGGTGCGCTGGTCAAACGGCGGCAGAATTTCGCTGCGTAGGCTCCAGCTCTGGTCCTGCGGGGTGATGACTAGATAACGCTTGCCTTGCAGCGCGCTACGCAGGCTGCCGCGGTAGGCATGGCTGCCGGGAATCTGGCGCAGGGTGACCGGGTAATCATACTGCTGATGGGTCGGGTGGATCAGCTCCATGGTGATCTGTTCCGGCCACTGTTGCGGCTGGCCGGTCAGCTGCAACACCAGGTCGCCGGTCAGGTTGTCGACCGTCAGCGTTCCTTTGATGCCGAGGTCGGCCGCCGCCAGTGTCTTGCTGCTGTCCCGTTCGAAACCCCGGGCGACCTTGTAGTAGTCGTCCTTCACCAGCCCGTCGGCGGTGATGATCGACAGGTAGAGGAAAAAGGTGCCATAGATGAACACCGCGATCAGCGGGGCCAGGATAAACCACAGCCAGGGCTGCTTGTACCAGGGGGCGACGGCAGGATTCTGCTTACTCATATAAATCCTTCAAAGAAAAAATAGCTGCTCGGCAGTGCAGGGCAGCTATTTTAGCCTGTTAGGTCTGCCAGCGACTAGCGTCGTGGTGCGGGACCGATGAATCGGTTTTCTTCAGTGGTGCTGATGCTGCTGTCAGCCTCGGCGGTAATGCTGAAGTTGACGTTGGTGTTGGCCTGATCGAGGTATTTGGGTTCGATCTGCAGCCGTACGCTGTGATCGGCCAGTTCACCGGTCTTGACCCGGATCAGCTCGTCGCCGATCAGCTTGATGCCGTCCAGGCCGGAGACGCTGAGCCGGTAAACCTGGTCGATCTGGCTCTTGTTGGCGATCTTCAACATGTAGCTGTTCTCGATCAGCCCGTTCGGGGTTTCCACGAACAGTTGGCCACGGTCGCGGATGATATCCAGTTCCACGGGTACCCGGCTGTAAATGGTGTAGGCAAAGGCGATGCACATGGCCAGCAGGCAGGCGAAATAGCCGATCAGGCGTGGCCGCATCAGGTGGGTGGTCTTACCCTCCAGGGCGTGTTCGGTGGTGTAGCGGATCAGTCCGCGTGGGTAGTTCATTCGATCCATGATGTCGTCGCAGGCGTCGACACAGGCGCCGCAGGCGACACATTCGTACTGCAGGCCGTTACGGATATCGATGCCGACCGGGCAGACATGCACGCAGTTGCCGCAGTCTATACAGTCACCCAGTCCCTGGGCCTTGTAATCGGCGCCTTTCTTGCGCTTGCCGCGATTCTCGCCGCGATTCTCGTCATAGGAGATGACCAGCGTGTCCTCGTCGAACATTACGCTTTGGAAGCGGGCGTACGGACACATGTAGATGCAGACCTGCTCGCGCAGCCAGCCGGCATTGCCGTAGGTGGCGACCGCAAAGAAGCCCAGCCACCAGGTCTCCCAGGGGCCGAGTTCCCAGCTCAGGATATTGGGCAGCAGCTCGCGGATCGGCGAGAAGTAGCCGACGAAAGCCACTGCCGAGGCAACGGCGATGGTCAGCCATATCAGGTGTTTGGCGGTTTTGCGGAGGATCTTCTCACCACTCCAGGGAGCCTTGTCCAGTTTGATCCGCTTGTTGCGGTCGCCCTCGGTGATGCGCTCGGCCCAGATGAAAAACCAGGTCCAGACGAACTGCGGGCAGGCATAGCCGCACCATAGCCGACCGGCGAATACGGTGACGAAGAACAGGGTGAACGCCAGAATGATCAGCAGCCAGGAGAGCAGCATGAAGTCCTGCGGCCAGAAAGTCATGCCGAAGACATGAAACTGGCGGTTCGGCAAGTCGAACAGTACCGCTTGGCGGCCATCCCACTGGACCCAGGAAAAACCGAAGAACATCAACAGCATGATGGCGCTGGAGATGGTGCGGAAGTTCTTGAACAAACCGCGATAGTACTTCACATAGATGTGTTCCCGCTCGGCATAGAGCTCCTTGCCGCCGTTTGACTTCTTCGGGGTTACATCTTGTACGGGTATCTGGTTCATACCACTGCTCACCACTACGTATTATTGACCTCACCTCTAATGGACTCTCGTCCATTAGAAAACCTGAATATTATAAGTCCCTGCAAAAAAAAGGCGATATGATCTGCATCATATCGCCTTTTCGGTGTGCTTCGTTACGCCTTACTTGTTGGACAGGCTGTAAACGTAAGCAGAGATCAGGTGGATTTTGTCTTCGCTCAGCAGGTTCTTGTGAGCCGGCATGACGCCGTTACGACCGGTCCGGATGGTGTGGGCCACTTTCTCGAAAGTGCCGCCATACAGCCAGATGTCGTCGGTCAGGTTCGGCGCGCCCAGCGCCTGCATGCCGGTGCCGTCGGCGCCGTGGCAGGCAGTACACAGAGCCTGGAACTGCGGCTTGGCACGGGCGATCGCTTCGCTGTCCGCTTCGCGGCCGCTCAGCGACAGTACGTAGTGAGTCATGTCGCGTACACCGTCTTCACCCAGTACCTGGCCCCACGGCGGCATGCCGCCGGTACGACCTTCGCTGATGGTCTGCTTGATGGTGGCCGGTTCGCCGCCGTACAGCCAGTCATTGTCGGTCAGGTTCGGGAAGCCGTGCGCACCGGTAGCCGCGGAACCGTGGCACAGGGCGCAGTTGTTGGCGAACATGCGCTGGCCCATTTTCAGGCCGGTGGCATTTTCCGACTTCTGCAGCTCTTCGATGCTCAGTGACGCATACTTGGCGAACAGCGGGCGGTAGTTCTCCTCGGCATGCGACATCTCCTCTTCCCACTGGCCGGTCGAGGTCCAGTTCAGCAGGCCTGGGAAGCTACCGAGGCCCGGGTACAGCACCAGGTAAACCAGGCCGAACACAACGGTGCCGACGAACAGCTGGAACCACCACTTCGGCAGCGGGTTGTCGTACTCGGCGATGCCATCGAACTCGTGGCCCAGCGTTTCATCAGTAGTTTCGTCGTAGTTCTGGCTTTTCTTGGTCGCAAACAGCAGCCAGGCACATCCCAGAATTACGGCCAGGGTAATTACAGTTACCCACGCGCTCCAAAAAGCACTCATTTTTCGATTCTCCCGTTATCGGTCTCTTGTCCTTCCGTTTTACCGTCATCTGCGAAGGGCAGATTGGCTGCGTCATCAAACCTCTTCTTATTGCCGGGCATTAGCACCCAGGCGAACAGGCCGAGGAATGTGATCAGCATGATCACCGGCAGGTAGGGACCATAAACATCGTAACTCACAGGTTACTTACCGCTGTTTGTCGTAGTTGGAATGCAGCTTGCCCAGCGCCTGCAGGTACGCTACGAGAGCATCGATCTCGTACTTACCGTTGACAGCGTCCTGTGCGCCAGCGATCTGTTCGTCCGCGAACGGTACGCCCAGCTTGCGCAGTGCTTCCATCTTCTTGGCTGTATCCTTGCCGGACAGGCGGTTTTCGAACAGCCACGGGTAAGCCGGCATCTTGGACTCCGGTACGACGTCACGCGGGTCATACAGGTGGGCGCGATGCCAGTCGTCGGAGTAGCGGCCGCCAACGCGGGCCAGATCCGGACCGGTACGCTTGGAGCCCCACAGGAACGGGTGTTCCCAAACGCCTTCGTCAGCGGTGGAGTAGTGGCCGTAACGCTCGGTTTCGGCGCGGAACGGACGGATCATCTGGGAGTGACAGACGTTGCAGCCTTCACGGATGTAGATGTCACGGCCTTCCAGCTCCAGTGCCGAATAGGTGCGCAGGCCGTCGATCGGTTTGGTGGTTGCGCTCTGGAAGAACAGCGGAACGATCTCCGCCAGGCCGCCGCCGCTGATCACCAGGATGATCAGCAGGATCATGAGGCCAATGTTCTTTTCAATCGTTTCGTGTTTGATCATCGTTATCTGCTCCTACGACCTTAAGCTGCCTGTGCGGAAGCGTCTGCTGCCGGCGCAGTGCTGTCTTTGCGAACGGTCTGCCATACGTTGTATGCCATCAGCAGCATACCGGTCAGGAAGAAGGCGCCGCCCAGGGCACGTACGAAGTAGCCCATGTGGCTCGCTTCCAGTGCTTCAACGAAGCTGTAGGTCAGGGTGCCGTCTTCGTTTACTGCACGCCACATCAGACCCTGCAGGATGCCGTTGACCCACATCGCGCAGATGTACAGTACGGTACCGATAGTCGCCAGCCAGAAGTGGGTGTTTACCAGGCCAACAGATGCCATCTGGGCCTTACCCCACAGGCGTGGGATCATGTGGTACACCGCACCGATGGAGATCATTGCAACCCAGCCCAGGGCGCCGGCGTGTACGTGACCAACGGTCCAGTCGGTGTAGTGGGACAGGGCGTTGACGGTCTTGATGGACATCATCGGGCCTTCGAAGGTGGACATGCCGTAGAAGGACAGGGATACCACCAGGAAGCGTAGAACCGGGTCGGTGCGCAGTTTGTGCCAGGCACCGGACAGCGTCATCATACCGTTGATCATGCCACCCCAGGACGGAGCCAGCAGGATCAGGGACATTACCATCGCAACGCTCTGGGTCCAGTCCGGCAGCGCGGTGTAGTGCAGGTGGTGGCCACCGGCCCACATGTAGGTGGCGATCAGTGCCCAGAAGTGCACGATGGACAGGCGGTAAGAGTAGATCGGGCGTTCAGCCTGCTTCGGTACGAAGTAGTACATCATGCCCAGGAAGCCCGCAGTCAGGAAGAAGCCTACCGCGTTGTGGCCGTACCACCACTGTACCATCGCATCCACGGCACCCGGGTAGACGGAGTAGGATTTCCAGAAGGTGACCGGCATCGCCATGCTGTTGACGATGTGCAGTACCGCTACGGTGATGATGAAGGCCATGTAGAACCAGTTACCCACATAGATGTGGGAGGTCTTGCGGTTCTTGACGGTGCCCAGGAACACCACGGCGTAGGCAACCCAGACCACGGTGATCAGCAGGTCGATCGGCCACTCCAGCTCGGCGTACTCCTTGGAGGAGGTGATGCCCAGCGGCAGGGTGATCGCTGCGGCCAGAATTACAGCCTGCCAACCCCAGAAAGTGAATGCCGCCAGCCCGTCGGAGAACAGGCGAACCTGGCAGGTACGCTGTACCACGTAGTAGGAGGTCGCGAACAGGGCGCAACCGCCGAAGGCGAAAATAACCGCGTTGGTATGCAGCGGACGCAGACGACCGTACGTCAGCCAGGGTATTTCAAAGTTGAGTTGTGGCCATACCAACTGTGAGGCGATCAGTACACCGACGGCCATGCCGACAATGCCCCAGATCACCGTCATGATGGCGAACTGGCGCACCACTTTATAGTTGTAGGTGGGGTGTTCAGTTGCTGTGCTCATGTCAGGCTCTCATCAACAAGCTAAGTTATGGAATGTAGAGTTTCGGGCGCCATTATCGTGAAATCAGCCTTTGGTTTCAATGTGATCCGGGCGTTTGGTGGGGCAAAATGTCGCATATGGAACAGCTTTTTCAGACCTTTCGGTCGGCCTTCTTTCGATATTTGTGTCTGACTCTTAACTTGTTGAATAATAAGGATAAATTAAGTGTTTTAGTAATTTTGGTGGTGGCTTTGTCCGCGCTTTAATTAAGCGAAAACCATACTTTTGGGGGAGCTTGTTGTGCGGGTGCGGTAACGCGTATTTCCGGTTTGCTTGATATAGATCAAATCGGCTTTTGTGTATCATCTCGCCCCGCTGTTTTGGTCGCGGAGAGCAATATGATTATCGATGGTCGGGCGGAAAATGGGCGGGTTGTTCTGGCCCATGGCGCAGGCGCCCCGATGGATACTGAGTTTATGACAAATATCGCCGCCGGATTGGCCGGGATCGGTTTGCAGGTGGTGCGCTTCGAGTTTCCGTACATGCAGAAGCGGCGTGAGGATGGCAAGAAGCGTCCGCCGGATCGGATGCCTAAGCTGCTGGAGGCGTTTCGTCAGGTGGTTGAGCAGCTGCCGCAGGATGGCTTGCCGCTCTGGCTGGCGGGCAAGTCGATGGGCGGCCGGGTCGCCACCATGCTGGCCGCCGACGGGGTTGGGCGGGGCGGCTGGGCGTTTGGCTATCCGTTCCATCCGCCGGGTAAGCCGGATAATCTGCGCATCGAACATTTGCAGTCGCCGGCCCGGGCGATTCACATCTTCCAGGGTAGTCGCGATACCATGGGCGATGAAACGGAAGTGGCGGGCTATCCGCTGGCGGACCGGGTGCAGCTGCACTGGTTGCCGGATGGCAATCATGACCTCAAGCCCCGCAAGGCTTCCGGCTACAGCCAGGAACAGCACCTGGCGACTGTTATCAGCCAGATCAAGGATATCATCGAGTGCAGAACATAACGCGGTTGCTGCTGCAGTGCCGGGCAGGATTTGAAAAAGAGGCGGCGGGCGAGATCAGCGATCGGCTGAGTGCGCTGGGAATCTACGGTTATTGCCAGCTACAGGATGACCAGGGCTATCTGCTGTTTATACCCCATGACCCGGGCGATGCCTGGCGGGCGGTACAGGAGCTGCAATTCGACGAGCTGGTCTTTGTCCGCCAATGGATGGCCTGTACCGATCTGCTGTCGTTGGCGCGCGACGACCGTATCGGTCAGTTGCAGGCGCAGATGGACGGCTGGCCCGGTTTCACCGAAGTATGGGTGGAGTATCCGGATACCACCGACGGGCGTGAACTGGCCGCATTCAGCCGGAAGTTCGGCTCGGCGCTGGCGCAGCAGTTCAAGCGGGATGGTCGTCTGCAGCGGCGGGCGCCGGGCGATGCATTGCGCTTGCAGCTGTTCGTGGTGAGCGGTGAACAGATCTACCTGGGAGTGGTGCCGCCGGCAAACTCTGCGCCCTGGTTGCAGGGGATTCCGCGCTTGAAGTTTCCCAAGGATGCGCCCAGTCGCTCGACCCTGAAGCTGGAGGAAGCCTGGCACTGGTTCCTGCCGAGCGCCGAATGGGAGCGGCGTCTGGCTGCCGGCGGCACGGCGGTCGACCTGGGTGCGGCGCCCGGTGGTTGGACCTGGCAGCTGGTCCGGCGGGGGATGTTCGTGACGGCGGTCGATAATGGGCCGATGAACGACGATCTGATGGCTACCGGGCAGGTGGAGCACTGTCGCGAAGACGGCTACCTGTATCGGCCAGACAAGCCGGTTGACTGGATGGTTTGCGATATGGTCGACAAGCCGGCCCGCACCGCGGCGATGGTGGTGGAGTGGGCGCTGAACGGCTGGTGCCGGGAAGCGATCTTCAACCTTAAATTGCCGATGAAGCAGCGCTACAAGGAAACCGCCAGCTGCCTGCAGCTCATCGACGAGGCGTTGGTGGAGCAGGGATTGCCCTATGAACTGCGTGCCAAGCAGTTGTATCACGACCGCGAAGAGGTGACCTGCCACCTGCGGTTGCTCTGAGGCAACCCGTGGCCGGGGCGTGGCTGAATTTTATCGGGGGGCGGCTGGCTCGTTGGCCGCCCCCTGATGAATGGCGGCGGTCAGTGCTCCAGGATGGTGACCTTTTCCTCGCTTTCCAGCATCGGCATCAGCTGGTCCAGCATCTCCTGGCGCTCCGGCGAGCGGGCCCAGCGTTGCCAGTCCTGAATGGTGCGGTAGGTCGCCAGCACCACCCGGTGGTTTGGGTCCTCGGTGTTGTGCAAAGCTTCACCGGTGATGAAGCCGTGTGCCTGCATCGCTTTCTGCAATGTTTCCCGGGCTGTCTTTTCGTAATGTTCCGCCAGACCATCGGCGATATGGCGTTCGATCAATACACGAATCATCAGTGTGCTCCTTACTGACTGTGCCACGCAGATGCCTTAATCATGGCGTAACTGCCGTAGAAATGCGACATCGGCCTGAGCGGTCGGGTTTTTCGCTGGCGCTGGCGCTGGCGCTGGCGCTGGTGGTGTTGCTGGCGCCTGATCGGGGTGGCGACTGGCGCTTCCGCTCCCTTGTCGAATTTGCGACAATAGCGCTGATTTTGAGTACAGGTACTTTGCGTTGGATATCCAAGTCGATTATGAAATGGACGCCTGCGGGCTCTATTGTCCGGAACCGGTGATGATGCTGCACAACCGCGTACGCGATATGGTCGCGGGTGAGGTGTTGCGGGTCATTGCCACCGACCCTTCGACCCAGCGGGATATTCCCAAATTCTGCGCTTTCCTCGGCCACGAGTTGCTGGACCAGGCGGCAGCGGACGATCGGTTTGAATATCTGATTCGCAAAGGTAGCTGAGCAGTAATGAATTCTTCGATTGAGCGTGATACCGCGGCAACTTTTCAGTTGATCGATCAGCTGGACCAGATGTTGACGGAACGGGAACAGCGCCAGCAAACAAGGGCCACCAAGGTGAGCGAAACCCCCAGCAACACCCCCAGCACCAGTAAGTCCAAGTCCAAAAACCGCGCGGCCAACATGGCGGCTCTGCAGCAGTTGATGGACGCCTACCCGAGCGTGTTCGATCGCAACAACATGCGGCCGCTGAAAATTGGCATTCAGGAGGACCTGATCGCCGATGAGAAGGTCGCCAAGAACAAGATCAAGCGCGCCCTGGCCAGCTATGTGCGTTCATTGAACTATATCCGTTCGATCCGTGAAGGTGTCGAGCGGATCGACATCAATGGTCAGCCGGCCGGCCTGGTGACGGCCGAAGAGGCGCTGCACGCCAAGAACAAGCTGCGCGATATCAACAAGCAGCGTCGCCAGCAACAGGTTGAGCGCGAACGCGAAGAGCGGATGAGCAACAAGCTCGAGCAGCTGCTGGAGAAAAACCGCAAGGATTGATCTTTATCTTGCCGGCTGTCTGCTTGAAGCAGAGTGCGGGAGCCCATATATCCGCAGTATATCGAACAAGGGCTCCCGTATGACTGATACTACCCACCTTAGCTGTCCCCACTGTCTGACCACCAATCGCGTACCCAGCGAGCGTCTTTCCCAGCGGCCCAATTGCGGGCGCTGCAGGCAGCCGCTGTTGACCGGCAAGCCACTGGCGTTGGAAGAGGCCGGCTTTGGTAAGCTGATTGCGAATACCGATCTGCCAGTTGTGGTGGACTTCTGGGCCGACTGGTGCGGCCCCTGCAAGATGATGGCGCCGATCTTTGCCGAAGCGGCCGCCCGGCTGACGACCGAGGCGGTGCTGGTCAAGATCGATACCGAGCAGGCGCAGTCGCTGGCGACACGCTATGCCATCCGCAGCATCCCTTCACTGCTGATCTTTCGAAACGGTCGGGAAGTGGCACGCCAGGCGGGCGTGATGGAGTTGAATCAGCTGCTGAGCTGGCTGCGTGCGCACTCAGCCTGATGCATCAGGAGCGAGACGGCATCAGGCCGCACTGGCCGAGTTGTTGCTGCCAGAGTTCTACGTGGCGGCGGCGGGCCTGCTCGTAATCACGCCAGAGTTTGCTGTGCGGTGATAGCACCGCCTCGCGGTACGCGGATAGCAGGTCGCTGTGCGCCAGCTGCTCGAGCAGTTGTTGTTGCTGCTGTAGCCAGCGCTGTCCGCTGCGGTGCAGCAGTGCCATGTAGGGCTGTACCTCGCCGGCATAAAATTTTATGAACACCCGGTGCAGGATCTTGGCCTGTGGTGTACTGCGGCCGAGCGGGCACAGTGCGCGCTGTTCCAGTCGGGCCTGCAGGGCGTCGCTGCCGCGCTCCAGGGTCTCGGTCAGCAGGCGTAAGCCGCTGAGCCAGCGGGCGCCGAAGCGGTTGTTGTTCAATATCTGGTAATCCCGCTCGATCTGTTCCAGGAACGCCGGTAGCTGCCAGCCATCGTCGCGGTGGATCAGCCGGGCCAGCTGTTCGAAGCGCTTCAGGCCGTCCAGCACCGGGCCGATACCGCCGTCATCGGCGGGTGCCAGCGGTGGCTCGCCGAGGGCGAAGTTAGCCTCCATCTCCGGCGCGTTGTAGAACGCGTTCCAAGCCACGTTGTCCAGATTGCGCTTTTTCAGCTGGTAGATTTCGTCCAGTTGCTGGCGCAGTTCCGCTGCGGCGTCTTCCGGCAGTTCCGTGCGACAGTCGCGGATCGCGGTAAAGAAGCGCAATTCATAGACCAGTTTCTTCGATACCGGCATCACCCGGCCGAGCGAGCTGTTGCGTTCGGCAATCAAGCCGAGCAGGTTGTTGCAGTGTCGCAGCCTGAGGGTATCTACCAGTCCTTCGCGGAGCTCCAGTTCCGGTCGCAACCGCTCGCGGCGTGGCGGGTAGGCGGCTGTTGGCGGCAGTTGGCGCAGGTCTTTATCGATCGACTGCTCGGTCGCGTTGCCGAGCCGATATAGATAGTTTTCCAGCATCGCCCGGCTTGGCTCCTGGCTGCAGCCGGCCAGGGCCAGCAGAAGCAGCAGAATCAGGCCGAGGCGGGCAGAGGGGGTGAGCGGCGGGTAATGATCAGCAGGCGGCATAACAGCAGTATAGCGCCGGCGCTTAGGCCGATGACCAGTGCGATCCAGAAGCCGGCCGGACCCATTGCCGGACGCAGCAGGTCTGTCAGGCCGAGCAGGTAGCCGGTCGGCAGGCCGATCACCCAGTAGGCGACGAATACCAGTGTCAGAGGGACAAAGGTATCCTTGTAGCCGCGCAAAGCGCCGGCACAGGCCACCTGAATGGCGTCGGAAAACTGGAACAGGGCGGCGATGCCGAGTAGCCCCGCGGCCAGCTCGATCAGCTGTGCTTCGCTGGTATACCAGCCGGCGATGAACTCGGGCAGGCCCAGCATCAGGCTCGAAGAACAGAGTGCGCACAGCAGGGTCAGCTGCAACCCGGTAAATGCGGCGAAGCGGGCGCCTGCCCGGTCGTTGCGGCCGAGCAGCTGGCCGACCCTGATGGTGATCGCCATCGAGATGCTCAATGGCACCATGAAGGTCATACCGGTAAAACTCAGCGTGATCTGGTGGCTGGCGATGGCGGTCTCACCCTGGCTGGCCAGCAGCAGGGCGATCACCGAAAACATGCTCGACTCCATCAGCAGTGCGCTGCCGATCGGGATGCCCAGTTTCAGGAATGGCCAGAGTGCGGCCGGGTCGGGGCGGCGCAGTCGCCCGAATGGCGACAGCGGTTGGAACAGCGTTGATCTTTTCAGGTAGAGGGTACCGCAAGCCAGCATGATCCACATCACCAGCGCGGTAGCCCAGCCGCAGCCGACGCCACCCATCGCCGGCAGTCCCAATTTTCCGTAGATCAGCACATAGTTCAGCGGAATGTTACAGAGCAGGCCGAGCACCGCGATCTTCATGATCGGTCGCGTCTGGCCGAATCCTTCGCTATAGCTACGAATAACCTGGTAGAGCAGGATCGCCGGGAAACCCCAGGCGATCGCCTTCAGGTAGTCGTTGGTCTTGGCGGCTAGCGCCGGTTCGACCTGCATCAGCTGCAGGACCGGGGCGCAGTTGTTCAGCAGCAACCAGGCCAGGGCGCCGAGTGCCAGGGCGATCCAGCTGCCCTGGTGCAGGGTGTGGACGCTGGCCCGGGTTTGGTCGGCGCCGACCTGGTGGGCGACCAGCGGGGTGGTGGCCATCAGGATGCCCTGCAGCGCCAGGAACAGCGGCAGCCAGAGGCTGGACCCCAGTGCCACGGCGGCCAGGTCCTGGGCGCCGACCTGGCCGGCCATCAGGGTGTCGACGAAGCCCATGGCGGCGTAGGCCAACTGGGCGATCATGATCGGGCCGCCGAGGGCGAACAGTAGCCGGGCTTCGGCAAGACGGTTGGTTTTCAAGCGGGCAACAACTTTAGCTGTAATGGTTGAACAACGGCCGGCCGCTGCGGATCCCTTTCTCGCGGGTCCAGTCAATATTGTCGGACATCATTCAGGGGCACGGGCAGGCGAACAGGCTAGCATAGAGGCGCACGCTGGCCGGCGCAATGCCGGTTTGGCCGTTGGTCGTCTGTCGCCGGGCTCAGTAGTCGAGTTCCATATCCTCGCGCACCTGTTTGGCTTCCTGCTCCAGGCGCTGGAGCAGTGCCCGGTCGCTATCGGAGAGGCCGGGCTCGCGCAGTGCGAACTTGATCTGGCGCAGGGCGCGGTCCACGTTGCCGGTCAGCAGGAAATACTCGGTGCGTGCCTGGTGCACGCCAATCCGATCGTCGGCCAGGCCGTACATCTCTGCCAACTGGTAGTGGATCAGGCTGTCGGTGGGGCGTTTCAGCGCCAATGCCCGGTAAGTTTGCAATGCCGGCCGCGAATGGCCTGCCTGGTGTAGGGCTTCGGCATAGCGCTGCTCAATCGGATAGTGGTCCGGGTACAGCTTGCGTAGCTGTTCCAGCTCACTCAATGCGGCCTCATGCCGTCGTTCCGCCAGTGCCTGTTCGGCACGGGTCAGGCGGATCAGCCAGTGTGTTTTCATGCTGTCATTCAGCTGCTGGTAGGCTTGGTTGGCCTGTTCGAACCGGCGGGCTGTCACGGCGGTGGTGAATACACTGTACAGAAGTTGCTGGCGCTGTTGCGGCTGGTTGCTCTCCTTGAGCTGTCCCTGCAGGCGGGCCAGCAGCTGCTCCGGGTTGTCGCTGTGGTAGGCGACGACGCGCGGTTTGACCAGGCTGAAGCTGAGGCTGTCGCCGCTGATCGTCCCCCGGCTGCGACCGAGCTGTGCGGCACGGCCGGCGGAATCGGCAATGCGGGCTTCGGTGACCGGGTGGGTGGTCAGAAACTCCGGCGGCCGGGAGGCGAAGCGGTAGGCTTCCAGCAGGCGACCGAACATCGCCGGCATCGCGTCGGCGGGATAGCCGGCGGCGACCAGATTCTGCATGCCGATACGGTCGGCTTCGCGTTCGTTCTGGCGGCTGAACGCCAGCTGGGCGCGTTGGCTGGCGGCCAGCGTCGAGCTGAGCGCGGCACCACCGGCTTCACCGTCGGCGGCGGCCACCAGTAGGCTGGCCAGCAGGGCGGCGACCATGAAGGGCTGGTTGCGGCGCTGTTCCTCCAGTTGGGCGGCAAAGTGGCGCTGACTGAGGTGGGCCAGTTCGTGCGCCAGTACCGACGCCAGCTCCCCTTCAGTCTGGGCGGCCAGTAGCAGTCCGGAGTGTAGACCGATCACCCCGCCGGGAACCGCGAAGGCGTTGAAGGCGGGATTGTCGAGCACAAAAATCTCCAGTCGGTGATCGGTCAGCTCGCTCTGGGCGGCCAGTTTCCAGACCAGGCTTTCCAGGTACTGGCCGGTAACCGGGTCTGGCAGTTGCTTGGCCTGGCCGCGCAGGCTGCGTGCCCAGGCCCTGCCCAGCCGGTATTCCCGGTCCGGCGTCATACCGCCATAGGCACCTTCGTTAAGTTCCGGCAGATCGCCGACCGCTGGTCGGGCGAAGGAGAGAAGGGTCAATAAAATCAGAGAGATAATCGGTAATAACCGGTGCATCCAGAGGGTATCCGTCGGTCGCCGCTTCGGGGGATTTGGTATATAGTGCTTGACTTGTTTAATCAGGACAACCTTGTCGGAGTTGGACGTGTTATATGGCTGAAATTCAGATCGATCAGGTGCTGGATGCCAGTGGGTTGAGTTGCCCGCTGCCGCTGCTGAAAGCCAAACAGGCATTGAACGGACTTGCGGTGGGTCAGGTGCTGCAGGTGATCGCCACCGATGGCGGTTCGGTCCGTGACTTTAAGGCCTATACCGATCAGTCGGCCCATCAGCTGTTGGAGTCCTACACCGACCAGGATCGTTACATCTACATTATTCGCCGCGGTTGAGACCGGTTCGGAGCTGATGCGATGAAAGAGATCATCCGCAAGTGGATCGAGAGTTATTTCTCGGACGAAGAAGCGTTGCTGCTGTTCCTGTTGCTGGCGGTGGCCTTGGTCATCATCCTGACCATGGGGCAGACCCTGACCCCGGTGTTCGCCGGTATCATTCTGGCGTTTCTGATGCAGGGCGCGGTGGACTGGCTGGAGGAGAAACGGCTTCCTCATCTGTTGTCCGTATTGTTGGTGTTCAGCGGTTTCGTCAGCGCCCTGCTGGCGTTCCTGCTGGTGGTGATGCCGCGCGCCTGGAAGCAGTTGGTGGCATTGTTCAACGAGCTGCCACGCATGGCGTCGGAGCTGCAGTCGCTGCTGCTGTTGCTGCCCGAGCGCTATCCGGGGCTGGTGTCGGAGCAGCAGCTGCGCGAGCTGATCACCCTGGCCACCCAGGAGATTTCCAGCGCCGGCCAATGGGTGCTGACCTTCTCATTGAACTCGATTGGCAGTGTGGTGGTGCTGATGGTTTACCTGGTGCTGGTGCCGATCCTGGTGTTTTTCTTCCTGAAGGATGGCCGTCGACTGGCCAGTTGGTGGGCGTCATTCCTGCCGGAGCGGCGCGAGATGATGACCAAGGTCTGGCTGGAGATGGATGACCAGATCGCCAACTATATCCGCGGCAAGGCGATCGAGATCCTGATCGTCGGCGGGGTCAGTTACGTGGTGTTCGCGGTCTTCGGGCTGAACTATGCGGCGCTGCTGGGGATCATGGTCGGTCTGTCGGTGCTGATCCCCTACATCGGCGCCGCATTGGTGACCTTGCCGGTGGCGCTGATCGCTTTCCTGCAGTGGGGCTGGGGCAGCGAGTTCATGTACCTGATGATCGCCTACGCCATTATCCAGGCGCTGGACGGTAACGTACTGGTACCGCTGCTGTTCTCCGAGGCGGTCAACCTGCACCCGGTGTCGATTATCATTGCGGTGCTGGTATTTGGCGGTATCTGGGGCTTCTGGGGGGTGTTCTTCGCGATTCCGCTGGCAACCCTGATCAAGGCGATTCTCAGTGCCTGGCCGAAGGCGCACCGGATAGCGCCGCTCGCTGAGTCGTAGCGCTTGGTCGCCGTGTGGCCGGTCGCCGACAGGCCTAACTTAGGCTGTCGTTAAAAAATAAAAAAACCGCGCCAGGCGTAATGCCAGTCAGTTAAGCCAACTGACTGGCATTTTTCTTTCTCACGGGGTAGCGGCATGGGCAGCTCTTTAATGCCCGGGGATAACGCCGCTCTCGCCTTGTCGGCAACACGAAAGTGG
>NZ_JAILYN010000033.1 GCF_019795155.1 Marinobacterium arenosum
TGTAGTCGTAGTGCTTGTACCGTGCCATCCCTTGCACCCTCTGCGGTAAAGTTCTATCCGGCGATTGTAGCGGTATCCGAGCCCGCAGACCAAGGGCTTCGGGACTTATCCGACAGCCTCAACACTTCATTATGGGAAAAATAATCCCTATTAACGCCAAACATTACTAGTAAAACTATCTTCCAAGTGGTTACAGGACTATCCGATAGAACAACAGTGAACAAAGAGATCATTTTTCAAAACTAAGCCTATCTTTCTAACAGCAATACTTTTAACCTTAAGCTTTTACTAACAAAAATCCAATCATAGCCATAACAAACAATAGAGGAAAAACAAAGTGAAAACCTTCCACAATTTCTCCTCAATATCCATTAAAAGTCTGATCTCAGCCCAACTCCCCAAAAGCTTCTAAATCCAATATTGCTTTCTCCATATCTTCACGCACAACATCTAATTTCTCTCTCATCAGATTATCACGAAGTTTTTCAAGGCACCTATCGGTGATATTTTCCTCATCAAAAAACTCGACAATCTCCACCAACAGATTAGATAATGCACATCTCACCCTATAACAATCACTATTAAAGAAAGAACATAGATCATTCAGAGACTGACAATTGTCTATTATACAAAGAGCTGCTGCATATCTCAGTCTTTCCTCTTCACAAGAAACCGTCATATATCTATTGCTAATAATATCTTTCACTCTACTATTAAAAAACTTTGCTAATACTATCGCTGAGCTCCCTCTAATTAACCAATGTTTGTCATCCAAACACGTCTTTATAGCCTTAAAAGGCGGAGGGGGTTGCAGGTTCGAAATAGCATCCAAACTTTCCGCTCTTACCAAGTAGTCTTTATCACCCAACCCATCTATAACTCTACGACTGACACGTTTGATATCCATAACATCAGCTAACTTCTCTATTGACCTAAGCCGCACTTCATAATCAGAATCCTCCGACAACACTAACAGCCTATCGATACCGGCCTTAGAATCGATATTAATAAGATTTATCTCATCTAACTTGTCCACAAAATTACATTCTCTTATATACAAGAATCCGGCTTATCACAATTTGGATTGCAAACCCCAAAAACCCCAAAAACCTTACAGGTTGTAAACGCCCAAGTTACATGCAGAATATGCAGGAAAAACACCCCCTTATCATTCTGATGCCACCACGCCCCTTACTGTTATTTCGACGTCGACGACCTTATTCCTCTACCTGATTTTCATCCGTCCATTATGCATTTATTTATCACGAAAATTTTGCACAACCTTATCGGAGATTTTCTCAACCATATCAGTATGTTTCTTACTCTGAGGACTTCGCTGGGAAAGCCCAAATGGATCGGTATAATACGCATGATCATTCATAACATAAGCGTAATAATTTACTCCTCTTTCCAATCCAATCGGATCTTCAGATATAAACCGCCTTAGCTGCGGGCGGTAATACCGGGCTCGATAGAAGTATAGACCGGTGTCATCGTTCTCCCGCCCGGTGTACTGGAAGCTGTTGCTTTAGGACGCTTCATCTTCGGCTGCTTGGACAAACGTCTGGTAGCGGCACTGGGAATCACAAAGCCTGATACGTAGAAACCTTCTGGCTTGAGGGGGTGAACGAGCAGGCCGACTTCGGCGGCTGGCTGGTGCCGGACGACAGCTGGGTGGCGGAACAGGCCGAAGCGGTGCTGAACCACGCCTGGCACGTATTCACCTACCAGCTGGAAAACCTGAATTTCGTGTAACTTCATAGCCTGGTGATGCCTCCGGGCGGGGCATCGACAGCAGCGACTGGTCGCGGCTAAAGTCCGCTACTACAAGAAGGATGCGAGACTGTAGGAGGCGCTTCAGCGGCGACCACGTGGGCACAGAAAACGTGCCACCCTACTGACAACCAGCTGGAAAACCTGAATTTCGTGTAGTCAGGATATCATCAGCTTGGCCAGGTCGCCGCTGAAGCGCCTCCTACAAAAGCGTCCGCGGCCAGATGTAGGGGCACGTAGTCTGTGCCCACCCTGCTGCACTTACTGCCCGGTACCGAGCTGAACACGAGCCATATACTGCGCCAGCGCCTGCGCTTGCAGATCATCCGACGCCTGCAGCCCCTGCCAGACGCCCTGCTGGTCCGCCGGCTTGCGATGCTGACCGAGCTTCAATTTGCCCTCCAGCCGACTCAGTTCCACCTTGAAGCCGACGATTCCGGCCAGCAACCGGTCGCGGAACGCATCAGTCAGAATATCCCGCTTGGCCAACAGTTCCGGCTCGTACTTGGCAACCGTCTGTTCGACCACCTCCAACGTCCGAGGCCCATCGAGCAGCCGAACCACACCATAGGCGTGAACCGCCGCATAGTTCCAGGTCGGCACCGCCGGTGCGGCCGCGTACCAGGTCGGCGAGATATATGAGTGAGGGCCACTGAAGATAATCAGAACCTCTTTGCCGTCCAAATCCTGCCAGTGCGGATTCGCCTTGGCAAAGTGGCTGTACAAAGTGCCACTGTGCCCCTCACTGCGGTTTAACAGAAACGGTAGGTGACTGCCCTGCAGCGGTTCCGAAACCAGCACGCCGAAGCCGAACTGGTCGACAAACGCCTGAGCCTGCTCGGTAGACGCCATTTGCATATTGCCCGGCACGTACATTTTTTATTCTCCCGGATAAAAATAATCGGTGTTAAGCCCAGCCACCGAATTGAAAATCTCAGCCTTTACGCCGCCATACAGATCCCGGCACTCCAGGCTAAAGGCTAGGATATCGCCAAAACAATTTTGCTACTTGCATAGGAAGCACTGGCTGTTTTTATTTAGCGACTGTTTTTTGAATGGACCTTAACGATATTGGTTGCTAGCAACAAAACAAAAAGGCGCCCGAAGGCGCCTTTTCAATGAGCTTACCGAAGCAAACGAAACTTACTGCTCCTGGTTGGCCAGGAAGAACCAGGTATCCAGAACCGAGTCCGGGTTCAGCGATACCGAGCTGATACCCTGCTCCATCAGCCAGCGGGCCAGTTCCGGATGATCGGACGGGCCCTGGCCGCAGATGCCGATGTACTTGTTCTGCCGCTTGCAGGCGTCGATCGCCTTGCCGAGCAGAATGGTCACCGCCTCGTCGCGTTCGTCGAACAGGTGAGCGACGATGCCGGAGTCGCGATCCAGCCCCAGGGTCAGCTGGGTCAGGTCGTTGGAGCCGATCGAGAAACCGTCGAAGTACTGCAGGAACTTGTCCGCCAGCAGCGCATTGGCCGGGATCTCGCACATCATGATCAGTCGCAGGCCGTTCTCGCCGCGCTTCAGGCCATTGGCCTCCAGCAGTTCGACCACCTGGCGCGCTTCGCCGACAGTGCGCACGAACGGCACCATGATCTCGACGTTGGTGAAGCGCATCTGGTCGCGAACGATCTTCAGCGCCCGGCACTCCAGCTCGAAGCAGTCGCGGAACGACTCGGAGATATAGCGGGTGGCGCCACGGAAACCGAGCATCGGGTTCTCTTCGCTCGGCTCGTAGTGGTCGCCGCCGATCAGGTGGCCGTACTCGTTGGACTTGAAGTCGGACAACCGCACGATCACTTTCTTCGGATAGAAGGCCGCCGCCAGGGTCGAAATACCCTCCACCAGTTTCTGGACGTAGAAATCCACCGGCGAGTCATAGCCGGCACAGCGGCGCTCTACCACCTGGCGCAGTTCACGCGGCTGGTCGTCGAAGTTCAGCAGCGCCTTCGGGTGCACGCCGATCATCCGGTTGATGATGAACTCCAGGCGGGCCAAACCGACGCCGGCATTGGGCAGCGATTGGAAGTCGAACGCCCGGTCCGGGTTGCCGACGTTCATCATGATGTCGAACGGCAGGCTCGGCATCGATTCGATGGAGTTTGTCTGATGCTCGAAGTCCAGCGCTCCTTCGTAGACCCGGCCGGTGTCGCCTTCGGCACAGGAGACGGTCACCAGCTGGCCCGGCTGCAGCTGCTCGGTCGCATCACCACAACCAACGATCGCCGGAATGCCCAGTTCGCGGGCGATGATCGCCGCATGGCAGGTACGACCGCCACGATTGGTAATGATCGCCGCGGCACGCTTCATCACCGGTTCCCAGTCCGGGTCGGTCATGTCGGTGACCAGCACGTCGCCCGGCTGCACCTGGTCCATCTCGCTGAGATCGCCGACGATGCGCACCGGCCCGGAACCGATCCGGTGACCGACGGAACGCCCTTCCGCCACCACCTTACCGGTCTCTTTCAGCAGGTAACGCTCGATCACGTTGGTCTCGCTGCGGCTCTTCACCGTCTCCGGCCGCGCCTGAACGATATACAGCTGGCCGTCGTCACCGTCCTTGGCCCATTCGATATCCATCGGCCGGCCGTAGTGGTTTTCGATCAGCACCGCCAGGCGGGCCAAACCCTCTACCTCGGCATCGTTGATCGAGAACTTGTTGCGCTCGGCCACCGGCACAGACACCGTTTCCACCGCGCGGTGGGTTGTGCCTTCGTCGCCGTAGACCATCTTGATCGCCTTGGAACCCAGGTTACGGCGCAGGATCGCCGGTACACCCTGGGCCAGCGTCGGCTTGTAGACGTAGAACTCGTCCGGGTTGACCGCGCCCTGTACCACGGTCTCGCCCAGCCCGTAGGCGGAGGTGATGAACACCGCGTGCTGGAAGCCGGATTCGGTGTCCAACGTGAACATTACGCCACTGGCGCCGGTCTCGCTACGCACCATCTTCTGGATGCCGGCGGACAGCGCAACCTCGGAGTGTTCGAAATTCTGGTGTACCCGGTAGGAGATCGCCCGGTCATTGTAGAGCGAGGCGAATACTTCTTTGATCGCGTGCTTGACGTTGTCCAGCCCGCGGATGTTCAGGAAGGTTTCCTGCTGACCGGCAAAGGAGGCATCCGGCAGGTCTTCCGCGGTGGCCGATGAACGCACCGCCACCGCCAGTTGGTCGTTGTCGCCGGCCAGTTCAGCCCAGGCCTGATCGATCGCCTGTTCCAGGCCGGCGGTCAGCGGTGCATCCAGGATCCAGCCGCGGATCTCGGCACCGGTCTTGGCCAGTGCCTGTACATCGTCAGCATCCAGCTGCTGCAGCCGTTCGTTGATCTTATCTTCCAGGCCGCTCTCTCTCAGAAAATTACGGTAGGCATCAGCGGTGGTCGCGAAACCGTTGGGAACCCGAACGCCGGCACCACTCAGTCCCCTGAGCATCTCGCCCAATGAGGCGTTCTTGCCACCGACACGCTCAACGTCTCCCATTCCCACCTGATCAAGGCGCAGTACATATTCCTGCAAGGTCTTCTCTCCTACGGCTAGCACTGAAAGTTAAGCGACCACCGGCCTCTGCCGCCCTGCCAGACTCGAGGCTGACGTCTGCGCAACAGCTGCCGGCGATGCACCGATGCCGAATATAATACTGCAGATAGACGGAAAAATCGTTGTTACTTCGGCGCTTAGCCGCCAGCTGACCCATCGGCGGCACAATCTGCTATAGTCCGCCGGCAAATGAAGTGTCAGGAACGGGATCGATGAAACGTAGTGCCTTTTTTATCTCAGACGGAACCGGCATCACCGCCGAAACCCTCGGCCAGAGCCTGTTGGCGCAATTTGAAGGGATCGAGTTCGACAAGAACACCCTGCCCTACGTGGATTCACTGAGTAAAGCCGAGCAGGTGGTCGCACAGATCAACCAGGCCGCTGAACAGGACGGCGAGCGGCCGATCGTATTCGATACCGTGGTCAACGAGGAGATCCGGGCACTGATCGCACAGAGCAACGCCTTCAAGATCGACGTGTTCGCCAGCTTCCTTAACCCGCTGGAGCAGGAATTGAGCACCCGCTCCTCCTATTCGGTCGGCAAATCGCACGCGATCTCGCAGATGAACCGCTACAAGGAGCGGATCGATTCGGTCAACTTCGCCATCGACAACGACGACGGCGCCCGCACCCAGCAGTACGACCAGGCGGATATCATCCTGGTCGGGGTGTCACGCTGCGGCAAGACACCGACCTGCCTCTACATGGCGATGCAGTTCGGCATCCGCGCCGCCAACTACCCGATCACCGAGGAAGACCTGGAGCTGAACGAACTGCCGCCGTCGCTGCGCCCGCACCGCAACAAGTTGTACGGTCTGACCATCGACCCGTTCCAGCTGGCGGCGATCCGCCATGAGCGGCGCCCCAACAGTCGCTATTCGTCTCTGGACCAGTGCACCCTGGAGGTGCGCGAGGTAGAGCGGCTGATCCGCCAGGAGAACATGCCGCTGATCAACACCACCACCTTCTCGATCGAGGAGATCGCCACCCGCATCATGGCCGACACCGGTCTGAAACGGAAAACCGGCCAGTAATTCAAAAGCAAGCTGCGACCACACCCCCGGCTTTTACCGGTAGGAGGGGATTTATCCGCGACCAATACGGCCAGGGAGGCAGGTGCAGTACCCGGGTCGCTCGCGGAGCGTGCTGCGACAGGGATTAAAGGCGGATTGGCGGTCTACATCGACGGCGCCAACAGCTGCCTGCGGTGTTGGCGCACCGCAATGCTCGGCACTACGAGGCTTGCAACAACTGCCCGGTACGACGCAGCAATTGGGCCATGGTGAGATCGCTGCCGCCAAGGCCACGCGCCCAGTACCAGAGGCACTCGAGGGATTCGCTGAGCCAGAGCGCCCGTTTCAACCCCTGTTCCATGGCCTGCGAGTCGAGCGTGGTAAAAGCCGGTAGCTGAGTCAGCTGCTTGGCGCTAACGCCGAACCGGCGCTGCAGTGCGGCGGCATCGAACCAGGGATTGCCGAGCGCGCCGTACTCCCAATCGACCACCACCAATTGCTGATCCAGCACACAGAGATTGGCGCCGTGCAGATCATGATGGGTCAGCACCGGCTTGACGGTTGGCAAGGCCGCCAGTGCACCATGCAACCGATCGATCAGCTGCATCAATTGGGGTTCCAGCGGCAAGCCGGCCAGCTGCGGACGGTAGGCTTCGAACAGAGCACGGTAGTCCAGTTCCAGCTCGGCCTGAAGCGGCAGTTGCTGCCACTCTGACACCGCCTGCAGCAGCTGCTGACGCAGCCGGTTGGCCAGCGGCAACGAGGGTGCCGGCCCGTGCCAGGCCATCAGGCACCAGCCCTGCTGCCAGTCGTTGTGCACCAGCCGTGGCGCCCAGTCGGTGCCGGCCAGTTGCTCGAGCAAGCGCGCCTCGCGCTGGCGGTCGACGCCGAAGGCAACATCCGCCGACGCGTTTAGCCGCAAAACCAGGGTCTGCCCCTGGTGCTCGGCACGGTACAGCCAGTTGCTGCTGCCGCAGGCCATCGGCTGCCAGTCGGGCGATGCCTTAAGGTATTGATTTACTGATGAGAACTGCGTCGACTGCATGACTCGCCCATAGCGCTTGCGTTAGAATTTCAGCCTAGACCGGCCGCGAAACGCGGCAGTTTACCGCGCCCGAGGCGCTTCGTCTTGCCCGCTTACCGAGACCGCCATGAGATCACTGCTTTCGCTGTTCACCGCCCTGCTGCTGACAACGTCCGTCAGCGCCGCCGACCTGACCGTCTACACCTATGACTCCTTCATCTCGGAGTGGGGCCCGGGCCCGAAGCTGGAAGCGGCCTTCGAGCGGCAGTGCGATTGCGACATCACGTTCATCGGCGTCGAGGATGGCGTCAGCATTCTCAACCGGTTGCGTATCGAGGGCGACAGCAACAAGGCCGACCTGATCCTCGGCATCGACGACGGCCTGATGGAGGAGACCCGCACCACCGGGTTAATCCAACCCCACGGCCTGAAACTGGACCGGCTGAAGCCGGAACTGGCCTGGTCGGACGACAGTTTCGTGCCGTTCGATTACGGCTACTTCGCCTTTATCTACGATAGCCGCCAGATCAGTAAACCGGTGGACTCGCTGCAGGCGCTGATCGATTCGGACGCCACGGTGATCTACCAGGACCCGCGCACCAGCACCCCGGGCCAGGGGCTGATGATGTGGGTCAAGGCGGTGTACGGCGACCAGGCGGCCGACGCCTGGCAACGGCTGGCCGGCCACACGGTGACCGTCACCAAGGGCTGGTGGGAGGCCTACAGCATGTTCCTGCAGGGCAGCGCCGATTATGTGCTGAGCTACAGCAGCTCGCCGGCCTACCACGTGGTGGCCGAGGGCAAATCCCACTACAAGGCGGCGCCGTTCAGCGAGGGTCATGTGGCACAGATCGAGTTGGCAGCGATCACCCGCACCAGCGGCAATCCTGAACTGGCGCGCCGGTTCCTCGAATTCCTGACCTCCGCCGAAGCCCAGCGGCTGATTCCGGTCAGCAACTGGATGCTGCCGGTGATCGACGGTGTCGAACTGCCGCCGGTATTCGGCGAGCTGATCCAGCCGAAACGGATCGGCTTCAGCCCGGCCGAGGTCGCCGACCGGCGCTCGCAGTGGCTGCGCGAATGGCGCAACGCGGCGGCCCAGTAATCCCCGATGCAGCGAGCAGGGATCGCGGCACTGCTGTTCAGCGTGCTGGTCACGGTGCTGGCCTTTCAGGGGCTGATTGGATTCGGCCACGGCGGCGCCGACTGGTCGCTGCTGAGCGACCGCTACTACCAGTCGGTGCTGCTGTTCTCGCTCAAGCAGGCCTCGCTCAGTGCATTGCTGTCGCTGTTGCTGGCCTGGCCGTTGGCCCGTGCACTCTACTACCGGCCACAACTGCCGGCAAGGCGCGGCTTCCTGAGCCTCTGCGTACTGGCCTTCGTGATGCCGACGCTGGTACTGATCACCGGCCTGGTGGCCCTGCTGGGCCGCAACGGTCTGCTCAGCCCGCTGCTGGGCGAACAGTGGAACCTGTACGGCCTGAACGGCATCCTGATCGCCCATGTCTACTTGAACCTGCCATTTGCGGTGCGGGTGATGTTGCAGCAGTTGCAGCATATCCCGGATAGCAGCTGGCAGTTGGCGGCCCAATTGAAGCTAAGCCGCTGGCAGCGGTTGCGGTTGATCGAATGGCCAACGCTTAAGCCGGCGGTACTGGTACTGTTCGGCTTCGTGTTCGTGCTCTGTTTCAACAGTTTCGCGGTGGTATTGGCGCTCGGCGGCGGGCCGCGCGCCACTACCCTGGAAGTGGCGATCTACCAGGCGCTGAAATACGACTTCAATATCCCCGAAGCGCTGACCCTCGCCTGGAGCCAGCTGCTGATTGCCGGCAGCCTGTTCCTGCTGCTGTCGCGCTGGGGCCGCAGCCACTGGCTATCGGTCGACACCCTGCAACGGCAGTGGATTCCTCAGCCCAACCAGCCCATGAAGCTGATTCACGCCATGGTATACGCCGCTGGCTGGCTGCTACTGTTGCTGCCGATTGTGGCGCTGCTGCCCGGCGTGCTGGAGGTCGACATGGCCCGTTTCGGCTGGTCGGCGCTGCTGCGGCCGACGCTGGTCAGCCTGGTGGTCGGCCTGCTGGCCGCCGGCGGTGCGATGCTGCTGGCCTACCTGATGCTGACGCCGGTCCGTCAAGCACACCTGAAACGCCAACGTAAACGGGCCCTGCTGCTGGAGTGGCTGTCGACCCACGCCCTGGTGGCTCCGGCAATGGTGGTGTCGGTCGGCCTTTATATCCTGCTGTTGCGGCAGATCGACCTGGACCGCTGGGGTATGCTGTTCGTGGTACTGTTGAATATGCTGATGGTGGTGCCGTTCGCAGTCCAGCAGTTGCGCCCACGGCTGTTGCAGTACGACGCCCAGTACCATCGGCTGTGCCGCGCATTGAAACTGAGCGGCCGGCAACGATTGCGGCTGGAGTGGCCGTTCCTGCGGCCGGCGTTTATCGCCAGTTTCGCGCTGATCCTGGTGCTGGCGATCGGCGACCTGGCGATCTTCGCCATCTTCGGCAATGAGCAGTGGACCACCCTGCCCTGGCTGATCTACAGCTACGCCGGCAGCTATCGAATCGCCGAGGCGTCGCTGGCGTCGCTGCTGTTGTTACTGCTCTGCGCGCTGATCGTGTGGGCTTTTGAACGGATACGACTGGATGCTTGAGATCGACAACCTGCGCGTCAAACAGGGCGCCGCCGAACTGCACTACAACCTCCGGGCGCTGCCGGGTGAACTGCTGGCGATCCAGGGCCGCAGCGGGGTTGGCAAATCCACCCTGCTGCATGCGATCGCCGGCTTCCTGCCGGTCGCCGGCGGCGACATCCGCTGGAAGGGCCGCTCGCTGCTGAAGTTGACGGTCGAGCAACGTCCGGTCAGCCTGCTGTTCCAGGATCACAACCTGTTCGAACATATCAACGTCTGGCACAACCTGCGCTTGGGGATGCCGGCCGAGCAGTCGCCCGAGCCGCTGCACCAGGCCGCCGAGGTGCTGCAGGTGACTGAACTGCTGCAGCGCAAGCCGAGCGAGCTGTCCGGCGGTCAGCGCCAACGGATCGGCCTGATCCGCGCCCTGCTGCGGCCCGAGCCGATCGTACTGCTGGACGAGCCGTTCGCCGAACTAGACCCGCAGACCCGCCAGTTGGCCGCCGAGTGGAGCCGCGCCACCGCTAAAAACGGCCATAAAACCCTGCTGCTGGTAACCCATCAGGATGAGGATGTGGAACGGGTGGCCGACCGGGCCCTGCAGCTATAGGCCGCGCTTTTCATCCAGCCTGCCGGCCGTTACGCCCCGCTTCCGATCCAGGCCGCCTGCTTGACCCCTCCCCGCCAACCGACTTAACTGAAATCTGAAAGGCACGACAGATCCAGCTGTGCCCAGCTAGCAATCTTCGGGAGCAAGGAGATGCAACAACAACCCCACCATCAAACCTGGCCAGAAGCCGCCAACGACCTGTTTGGCCTGCTGACCGGCCGCCACGCGGAAGTCACCTATCAACTCGACGATCTCGAAGTGTACGTCCCGATCGAATCAGGCATGGAGACGGAACACGCCCTATGGAAACTCAACGGAACGATCAAGGTTCGGGCCCGCGAAGACAACGATCGTTAAACTCGCTATTTACCCCGCTGGATATCGTCGGCGATCTGCAGGCGACCAGCGGGGACGTTAACGTCCAACTGCATGCCCAAGGCGGCCTGATCACAGTGGAGATCAACCGGCTGCCGACACTGCGCAGCCACCGCGGCCAGCGGCGACGCCGCATCCGCTTTCTGCAACTGCTGCATGCCGGACTGCAGCGCACGGCTCAACGGATGGAGATCAAGCTCAACGGCAGAACCGCCGCCCGGCTGGGCCACGATGTCCGCCCGGGGGTGTTCTCCCGGCTCGTAGCGCGCTTGTTCGGCTTCGGGCCCCTGGAGCTGCGACTGACTGCTATAGTGCCGGCACTGCTCAGTCTTCGCGGCGACAGCGACACTGGCAGTTAGCTGAAAGACTGGCAGTCTCTGTTGGATTCGGAATCCAACTATCGCATGCGTACCGCGCCCCGTGCCGCCCGGCGCAGCCAGTGACGTCCGGCGCTGCGCAACGCTTGGTACGACTCGGTGAAAGGCGCCAGGTAGAGCTGTTTCAGGCTCTGCTCGCCTTCGACCACATTGGCAGCAAGTCCGAAACACAGCGGCGTATCCCGTTCCGACAGATGCAAACTACCACCCAACCAATCCCAGACCGCCAGCACCGCGCCAAAGTTCTTGTCATAGTGACGCGGCTCCACCGAGTGATGTATCTGGTGCTGGGCCGGCGAGATCAGAATCCGTTCCAGCGGTTTCCAGTAACCGATCGCGACATGGGAGTGGCGCAGGTTGGCACCGGTTACATTGAACGTGAACACCAGCACATTGACGCCCAGCACCGTGATCAGATCCACCTGGCTACCAAAGAAGAACAGGAACAGACCGATGCTGATCGCCTGCACCAGCACGCTGCGCAGTGCGAACAGCACACCCTCCACCGGATGGGTCCGTAATACCGTCAGCGGGGTCATCGTACGGGCCGAATGGTGCACCTTGTGAAAGGCCCACAACCAGGGCCAACGGTGCATCAGCATATGCAGGAAATAGCGGGCGAAATCGTCCAGCAGAAAAAAAAACAGCGTGAACGCGGTCATCACCGACCAGTCGGGCAGCAGGCTGCCCGGCAGCGGTGGATTACCGATCAATCCATGCAGTTGTTGGTAGATCAGCGTCGCCAGCACCACCTGGCTGAGCAACAGCGGCGAGATCAACATCATCAACAGCCGGTTGAGCAGCAGAATCTGGTAGTCCGCCCGCGCCGAAGAGGACCACCAGATCGCGGGCGACAGCATCTGTCGGCAACCACTCAGCCAACCGCTGCCGAAGCGCCAGCGCAGCCAGAGCATGCCGATCAGCAGCGCGGCCACCAGATAACCGACGAACACCCGCTTACGCGGGCTGGTGAACATTTCGGCCAGTTCGGTCAGGTAATCCGAGACAAGGGTTTCGATCACTGCAAGCTACCGATTCATAACCAGGAGATTGAGAAGCCAGCCGGGCATCGAGCTGCGACACGCACGTCTTGCAGCCACTTTACCGCAGCAAGACACCAGCTATAAAAAAAAACCAGCCACAGGGTCTGTGGCTGGTTTCCTTTCTGATTGTCGGCTGCTGACAACGAGCAGCCGACTATCCGCACACAGACGGGATCAGTCGTTCTCGGCGGAAGCCGCCTTGGCGCCCAGCTTCTCGACCAGCTTTTCCATACCGGCCAGTACATCCTTGCTGCGTGCCTTGACGCCGAACTCGTCGACCATCAGCTGCTGAACTTTCAGCATCTGCAGCATGTACTCATCCATGGTGACGGTGGAATCCTGCAGGTAGTTGCCCTTGGCGTCGATACCGGTCACCTGGGTGTTGCCCAGCAGCACCGGACCGAAACCGATCAGGCGGTTCAGCTGCACGCCGGTTTCGCCCAGATCCTTACCGCTCACCTGCAGCGCCATTGCGAAGCCTTTCAGCTCGCCCCAGTGCTTGATGTAGTTGCGGTAGTCGTCACCCACGCTGCCGCCGGCTTCCAGGATGCTGGTGATCTTCTGCAGGTCCTTGTAGGTGGAACCGGCATACTTGAAGACGTTCTCGGCGATCACCTTTTCCCAGTTCTCGGCGATCACTTTGGCGTGGCCTTTCAGCTCAGCGCGCTGTGCGTCGGTCAGGGCTTCACCGTTGGCATCGCTGATCAGCTGACGGCCATCGACGAACGCCTTGGTGATGGTGTGCAGGTAATCGGTCTTGCCGCTCTTGTCGGTCGCCGCCGCATAGTAGCCGTGGGCGTACGCCATCTCGTCATACAGGCTGACCTTGCCGTCGCCATTGTGGTCGGCAACGGACAGTGCGTCTTCCTTGCCCTTGGCGATGTTGTAAACCTGTTCGGCGGTCAGCTCCAGCGTGTGGGCCGGTACACCGAAGTAACCGAACGCCTCATCCCAGACGTGCTCTTTGCCGGTGTACGGCTTGCCATCCTTGTACGCCTTGTTGTTCGGCTTGGTGTCGGCTTCCAGCTTCTCATCCAGGTAGTTGTCCACCGCCTGGTTGTAGAACACCGCGCCCATGGTGAATTTGGAGATCAGCTGCGCGTAGTCGTAACCGTTGACCGAGTCGTAGCCCTTGTCCGCTGCGGATGCCTTGTCGATCATGAACGCCAGCACTTCGGCGCCGGTCATGTTGCCCGGCCAGCTGGTCACAGCGCCTTTGTATGCCTTACCCGCCAGGTTCTTCTTGCCGGACAGCTCGTCCACCTGGCTCTGCGCGATCACGAAGCCGCCCTTGCTGGTCGGCGACAGGATCTCACGGCCGGCATCCGTACCTTCGAAGTACGCCATCATCTTGGCTTTCAGTTCTGCGTTCGGCTGGCCGTTACCCTGTGCCGCCAACTTCTTCAAAGAGGTGTGCAGCACGTGACGCGCCATCTGGCCGCCGTAGGAAACGGAGTGCTTGGCATCGCCCTGGTAGTCCTTAACGGTTACCGGAAAATCAGCGTAAGCGTTCTGATCTGCCTGAGCCATAGCGCCGAAAGAACTCAGCGAAGCAACCGCCAATGCGGTAACAATTTTCTTCAGTTTCACGAGATACAACCTTCTGAAAGTGAGCTTATAAACCTGGCCTGCCGGATGGTTGCGGGCAGACCCAAACCGAAAACTGCGCTTAAGCTAACACAGCAGAAGTGCGAATTCCAATGATATACATTCCCATTTACACGCTGAGAATGACCTGCGTTAAGGTTTATTCAAAAACTGGGGATTCCAGCCGATTTACCGGCCACGAGGACTTGACAACAACCACCTCACCACCACTGAGAATCCGCTCACCCGACGTGTTCGATTCAGTGAAGGCAGATCACCAGCCAGTCAGATACCGCAGCGATGCCCGCGGCGCCTGTTTGCAGCGGACGCCGGGAAGAAACCCCGGACATATTTCGTGCAAAGCACTAGCGGCCCGGTGTAAAGCCGACGTCCATGGGCGCTTCATCGCTGCCGGCTTTCAACTGAGAACTGGCCTGAATGGTCTGGGCCAGTCGCGCTGACGCTTCGTTGACCTCTTCAGCCACAAACAGGGTGGTATGGGTTTTCGGTAGCCGGGGAAGCTGGTTTTCAATTACCAGACCGGGTTCGAGGGTGGACCTTGGAATCACGCCGACACCGATCCCGGCCTTGACCGCCGCCAGAACCCCCGCCCGGCTCTGGCTGGTAAACGCGATGCGATAGCCACGATTGATTTTGTTCAGTGCACCGATCGCCGCAGCGCGGTGCACACAACCGTCGGCAAACATCGCCAGCGGCAGTGGATCCCGCTGAATGACCGAGTGCGCTTCGGCACGCACCCAGACCAGCTCGTCGCCGAACAGGTGCACGCCGCCCTCGGCATTCAGCGGCAACTCCACCAGTGCAAGGTCCAGTTTTCCGTCTTCCAGTTGTTGTATCAGGTGTTGCGGACGATGATCCGAAACCACCTCGAGACAGGCTTCGGGGTACGACAGTACAAAGGCTTCCAGCAATGGCACCAACGTGCGCGTCGCGTATTGATCATGGGTGCCGAAACGAACCTGGCCGCCTATATCGCCATTCTGAAAGGCCCCCAGAATCCGGTCATGCAAGTTAAGCAGCTGATGGGCACTGGTTTTCAACGCCTCACCGGTCGGGGTCAGCCGGACCCCGTACTGCCCACGCTCCAGCAGCGGGCTACCGATCAGCGCTTCCAGCCGGTTCAGCTGCATGCTGACGGTCGAGGGGGCCCGATGCAAACGCGCAGCGGCGGCTGACAGGTTCAAGGTATCGGCGACAAGCACAAAGGTGCGTAAAAGTGGGATCGGTAGGTCGCGCATATCCAGTTTTCAATATGATTGAAGGTAACAATCAATATTTATCGTTTTGATGAATACATGCAAGCCCATAAGATAGCCTCAGTTGCGAGATTGCCCACGCATTCAGCCGGAGGAAGACCGATGCACATGGCAGCCGTTTTTGGTTTAAATCAAATTATCAGCCACGGATTTGGCGTGTTCCTCTTTGCGGCGCTGGTACCGATGATGCGGGAAACCATCGCCATCAGTCACTGGCATCTCGCCACTATCGGTGCGTTAACACAGCTGTCCTATCTGGCCGGCGCATTGCTGCTCGGCGTGATCGGCCACCGCATCGACTCCGGCCGACTGGCACTGGTGACCGGCGCCATCACCACCACCCTGCTGTTCACGATGGCCCGGCTGTCGGACCCGGTTGTCATCGGTGCCGTATTAATCTGCATGGCCGCCTGCGCCGCAATCAGCTGGGGCGCAATTGTCGAGATTATCAGCCGCCATGCCGACCCGAGCCGTTGCTCGACCTACCTGTCCAGTGCTGCCAGCGGCACCGCCTGGGGCTACGGCCTCAACGGACTGATCATTTTGTGGCTGGTACCTGCCATGGGCTGGCAAAGCGGCTGGTTGATGGCCGGACTGCTCGGTCTTTGCGCGCTCTGCTTCACCTGGCGACTGCTGCGACGGATCGGGACAACGGGCGCCCCGGTTACCACGTCTGCCGGCAGCGCTCTGCCGGTCGGCCGATTACTGATCACCATCGCCACCGAGCGTACCGCTCTGTTTTGCTGCCTGATCTGCTTCGTGGTCGGCTTTGCGACAATGCCGTTCGCCACCTGGCTCAACAGTTACCTCGATGAACTGCAGCTGCCCACGGCACTGGCCGGCTACAGCTGGACCACAGTAGGCGCCACCGGCATGGTGGCAGGCTTCGTCGCCGGCAAGCTGGCCGACCATCAGGGACCAGGCCGGGCACTGTTGCTGGTCGCGGTGGGATTTGCGCTGGGATTGCTGGCATTCACCCTGGATCCGGCACGATTCGCGCTGCTCGCGGGGTTTGGCTATGGCCTGATGTATTTCCCGATGTGGGGCATCATTGCGGGTTGGCTGAAGCAACAGTACTCCTCCACCGCCACCATGCAGATCAGCGGTATCGGCATGGTCACCTTTGGCCTCGGCGGTACGCTGGGCAATGTGCTGGCGGGGATCATTCACCAGAGCAGCGGCTCGCTACAACAGGTGTTCTATATCCTGACCGGCGACGCTCTTTTGCTGGTGGTCCTGGTGCTGTTCATCCTGCTATCGTCAGCCGGCAAGCAGGGGGTGGCGACGGCGGCCGGCTGATCAGCCGGCAGCATGCCCGTCGCCGAAAGTCCGTGACTTAAGGCAATGTGCCTTTGCGATTTGAGCAAAGCCCCTATCGGGAGTGGCATAGCCTTGCAGGGCGGACTTCAGTGCGCCACCGCCGCAGGCGGTTACATCGTAGTTACTGAAGTAACCCGTATTACCTCTTACGACAGGGCTTCAGTGTGTGCAGTAAACCGCTTCGCGGGCCGGTTAGCGAATCCGTTATTCCTGGCCGATCTCGATCTCCGAGAGCAGCCACTCGTATTCGTCGGTAATCTCCGACAGGAAGCTGTCGTGCAGGATGGCACGGCAGTCACGGGCGATCATCCCCGGCAGGTCGCCCAACTCATGCTGACGGGTCACCAGGGTGATATTGCGGTAGAAGGACTCGTCCAGCGGCAGCAGCTTGACCTGGTGCTGGCGAATACCGCTCTGGAACAGGCACAGCGGCGAGGTGATGGTACAGCCGATGCCCGACGCCACCGCCGAAACCACCGCGAAGGAGTTATCCAGCTGCAGCCGTTGAGCGGATTCGCACTGTATGCGTCGCAGGTAACGTTCGACATCCTGACCGATCAACGAGCTGGCGCTGTAGCGGATGAAATCGTAACTGGCCATTACCGCATGGATATCCCCATCGCCCTGGTAATCGTTCGGCACCGCCAGCACAAAGGGTTCGCGCAGGATGCGATAGCGCAGCAGATCGGAATAGTTGTCCAGCGGATCGTCGGAGATGATCAGGTCCGCCTGGCGCGAGTTCAACATATGGGCGTGCAGGTGGGACTGACCGGTCACCACGGTCCAGTTCTGGGTCCGTTTTCGCACCACGTCGATCAGCGGTTTACCGACCGCGGTGACGATCGAATCCACCAGCGCCACCTTCACATGACGCAGCAACTTGTAGTCCGCCTTACGCATCTCCTGGCTGGTCAGCCGGGCATCGCGCAGCAGATTGGTAGCCCGGTCGTAGAAGTAGCGACCGGCAGTGGTCACCTCCATTGGCCGGATGCTTCGATCCATCAGCTCGACCCTGAGCGATTCCTCAAGATTGGCCAGGATCTGCGAGATCGACGACTGACTCATACCCAGCCGCTGACCGGCCAGGGTCATATTGCCGGTTTCGACCACCTGTACGAATACTTCCAGTGATTTCAGATCAAATCCGAATGACGATGCCATAGTTCCCTCCGATGACCGGCCCATCGGTACTGATTGGTTTGTATTGTTTTTGTTATCGACGGCAGCATTTCGCCACACCACCGGATATTGAAGACAGTACAGCTGACCGGCAGCAACAACAATTACCCGATGGTGCCCATCAGGTATTAAGTTTTCCGATAGTAATATCCAAAAAGCGGCCCAACCACAAGGACCTGTACTATTTGGAGAGCAATGGCGCACTATCGAGCAGTGGCAAACGGTTGGGCCGGGACAGAATCAGCACTGTCAGGGGATTAGCTAGTGATCACGCATGAACAGAGTGTGCGGTCAGTATCAGCGAAACGACGGAGCCCGGCAAAAACCCATCAATTCCGCAGGCAGAACGCCATTAGCAAATTCAATAGTGGTGCCAGATCCGCCGTACTCAGCACGATCTTCACGCCGTGGCGCTGCCCGGAACACGCCGCCCTTGCATCGCCAGCAAGCCGGCCGCGACCACTACCAGCATTCCCAACCAACTATGCAACGCCAACAGTTCGTGCCACAGCAACCAGCCGAACAGAGCGGCAAAGGCTACCGAAGCGTAGGTGAACGGCCCCAACTGACCGGCCGGTGCCAATCCGTAGGCGCGGCTCAGCAATAGCTGAGCCAGCGTCGAGGTACTCGCCATCAGCGCCAACCAGAGCCATTGCGACAGAGTCGGATTCACCCAGCTCCAGAGCGCCGGCAGCAGCGAGATCAGGGTACTGAACAGGGCAAAATAGAACACGATCCGCCGGGCCGGCTCACTGCCGCTCATCCGCCGGATCACCACCTTGGCCAGCGCGCCGAGCATTGCCCCGCAGAGTGCCACCAGCAGCGCCAAATCGAGCGCACCGGCGGTCGGATTGAGGATTAGGAACACCCCGCCGAACCCCACCGCGATGGCCAGTTTCGCCATAGAGGGAATCCGCTCGCCCAGCCACCAGAACGCGAACAGCGGCATGAAGAACGGTGCGGTCTGCTTCATCAGCGCCGCCTGGGCCAGCGGCAGCTGAGCCCAGGAGTAATAGAGGCAGCTCATCGCCGCCACGCCGATCGCGGCCCGCATCAGGTGGAAACGCAGCTGATCGGTCTTCACCGCCGACAACCCGTTGCGCATCAGCCAGGGCAGTAACAGCAGCAGGCCGAACAGGTTACGCACAAAGACCACCTGCTCGGTTGGCAGCTCGCCGCCGAGCTGCTTGACCACCATCCCGGAGGCGACCAGCAAGAGCTCCGACACCAGGATCAGCAGGGCGCCGCGCGACAGGTTATGACTGTGCATGCAGGGATTCCGGGAGCGCCCGACGGGCGCCCCCTCTGTCAGTGGCTGAGGTTGCGAATCCGCTGATCAGATCGCAATGACTTGGTAGCTGCCGGCCAGTTTTTCCGCCGCGGCCGGGCTGGTGACCACCGCGATGCTGGCGTGCTCCGGTTTCAGGTAAGTTGCGGCAACCCGTTTCAGGTCATCAAGTGTCACCTGCAGAATACGCTGGCGGAAGGCCTTGCGTTGTTCCGGGGTACGGCCGAACAGCGCGCTATGATAGGCCTGCTTGGCTTCACCGGCCGGCGAACCCGGCTTATCGATCGAGCTGACCACGCCGAGAATCGCCTCCTCCAGCTTTTGCGGGTCGTGTTCGGTCTGCTGCAACCATTCCAGCGACTGGTCGAAATCGGCCAGGGTCTCCTCCAGACGCGGATCGCGATAGGAGAAGAAGCGGAACGCGGCATCGCCGGAATCCTGCCCGGCGCCGGAGCCATAGGCACCGCCCTGCTCGCGGATGGCACGGTGCAGGTAGCCGTTACGCAGGAAGTCACCCAGTACCGTCAGTGCGGCGGAGTCCGGATGGTCGACCGGCACGGTCGGGTACGCCTTGGCGCAGAAGTTGACCTGGGTGCTGGTGGTCCACAACTGCTTCACAGAGTCACGCACCGGCGGCAGCTCCAGCAGCTCCGCCGCCGCCTTCTGCGGCTGCCAACTGTGCGCCAGGCTGTCGAGCAGCGCCTGGCGGTGCTCCTCTTCGGCCACCAGCAGGAAGCGGCGCGGCGCAGCGATCAGCTTCCGGTGGATCGCCTTCATCCGATCGGCCAACTGCTGCAGCGCGGCTTCATCGGCCAAGGACTCGTCCAACTGCTTGATAAAGTGAATGCTGGCCAGCCCCTTGCTCTGGTGGCTCTGCAGCGCCGCCGGGCTCATCATCGCCGACGCCGCCATCATCGCCAGCGAATGACCGTGGCCGGTGATACTCTGCTCCTTGCGGGTACGCTGCTGGGCAACGATCTCGCGCAGCCGCTTCAGCTCGTCAAAGCGGGCCTTGAACAGGGTTTCGTTCATCAGCTCGGTCAACTCGGCCTGCTTGGCGGTCAACGCCTTACCGGACAGGGTAAAGAAACTGGCGACCCGCTGTTCGTCATCCACCGCGCCGCGCATCGACGCAAACGCATGCAGACCGCCGGTCACCTGGGCCTGGTACTGCTGGTTCTGCTGGTAGTCGCGGTCACCGCAGCCCAACTCGGTCAGGCAGTAACTGAACAGCGGCAGCAGCTGCAGCTCATCATCGCTCAGCGCCGGCAGGTCAAAGATCACCTGTTGGTAGACCAGGCCATTGGTGCCCTGGCTGTACCAGCAGGTCTGCAGCCCGGGCAGCACGTCGTCATCACCATGCGGGATTCGCATCTCCGCCGGCACATCGCTGATGGTGACCTTCGGCAGCAGGCTTTCGTCGTCGACCTGTATCTGGCGATTATTCAACGCCTCGGTGCGCTCGATCACCGCCTGTTTCTCCGCCTCGTCCATCTGCGCGGCCATGGCGGCCAACAGGGCTTGTTCCGCGGCGTCCCGACGCTGGGCCAGCTCCCGGTCGGGGCGCAGGGTGACCCGGATCCGATGCGGATTATCCAGCAGCCACTGTTTCACCAGCGACTGGATGAAATCCGGCTGCTTGATCTGTTCGCGCAGCTTTTCCAGTACTGGATCCAGATTCAGCAGTGCAATCGGGTCGCCACGGTGGATCGCCGACGACAGCGACGACAGGATCAGGTTCATGCCATAGGGATAACCGTCGCCGCTGATCTCGCGCTGCGCCAGTTCCAACTGATGCAGCTGGGCCTCCAGCATCTCCTGGGGCACCCCCTGCTCGGCAACCTGTTGCAGAGTATCGAGCACCAGCTGTTCGAAACCGGCAGCGGACTCGGGCTCACTGCCCTCCAGGCCACACATGAAGCTCATCTCACGGTTGGAGTCTTCCAACCCGCACAACGGCGATGGCGCGCTGCCCAGATCGGTGGATTCCAGCGCATGGCGCAACGGCGAGGCGCTGTTGTCCAGCAACACCCGCGTCAGCAGGTGCGCCTTGAGCTGCTCCTCAAGATCGATCGAATGCCCCAGCAGCCAGCCCATTACGTGGTGGGTCTTGGCGGCGGTATCGTCCTGGTCCAGCGCGTAAGCTTCTTCCACCCGCACCGGCGCGTGGTAGCGCTTCTCATCCTCGACAACGATCTGGCTGTCCAGCTTGTCGAAACGGGCCAGCGCCTGGCTGTCGATGCGCTGCTGCAGGTCGCTGACCGGCAGGTCGCCGAAGGTCATGAAGACCGCATTGGACGGATGGTAGTGGGATTTGTAGAACTCGATCAGTTCGTCATAGCTCAGATCGGTAATACAGTCCGGTTCGCCACCGCTGTTGAAATGGTAGGTAGTGGTCGGGAACAGGTACTTACTGACCGTCTGCCATAGGGTCGACACCGGAGAGCTCATCGCGCCCTTCATCTCGTTCAGCACCACCCCTTTATAGGTGAGCGGCGAGTTCGGATTGTCGGGCTCGGAAAATTCAACACGGTGCCCCTCCTGGGCGAAGTCCAGCGGGTCCAGGCGGGAGAAGAATACCGCGTCCAGGTAGACATCCAGCAGGTTGTAGAAATCCTTCGGATTCTGACTGGCAAACGGATAGGCGGTCCAGTCGCTGCTGGTGAAAGCGTTCATGAAGGTGTTCAGTGAACGCCGGGTCATCATAAAGAACGGATCACGTACCGGGTATTTTTCGCTGCCGCACAGCGCCGTGTGCTCCAGGATATGGGCCACCCCGGTCGAGTCCATCGGCACCGTCCGAAAGGCAACCAGAAACACATTTTCCTGATGTTCGGCGGCCAGATGATAGTGCATGGCACCGGTTTTGATGTGCTGGTACTCAGCGACATCCAGGCCGAGAGAATCAATGCGCTGGGTGCGGATGAACCGGAAGCTGTCGTGATGCTGGGTGGAATCCATAAACCGTATAACCTCATTGTATCCGGGAGGCGGAGCGATCGCCGGTCAAGGCGCCCCTCAGCATCCCGAGAGAATGCTTGGCGACAGCCCTTGTCGCCCTGATCTTTCAAAATATAGCTACTGGCATTGTATCGGCTTGGCAGCGCCTTTCAAAAAACTGTTGCATTGCCGGGCTACACTCTAAGTCCGGGTTGAGCAGACCCGATTGAAAAAACAACAAGTGCACCGCCAAAAAGGCTAGATATAGCCGCTAAAAAACAAACCAACTCAACCAGATAAAACACAATAACATATTGATATTATGTCATTTTTTCTATGAAAGCCAACAGGTGCATCGCATTGTGCGACGCACAATACAGCTGTTGACAGGTTATTTTTTAGCCACTATATTAAGACCAAATTGCTGCAACGCACAATTACCCCCTATTGCTGCTACCGAGGATGACCGATATGTACCAAGACATGATGAAAGATATGAAGGACCAGATGAAGCCGGTTGTAGATATGGCAGATATCAATAAGAAGACAGCTGAAAAGCTGTTCGCGCTGCAGTCTGAGTATGTCTCCGATTTCGTCAACTCCAGCCTGGAACAGGTACGCGCGCTGACCGAAGCCCGCGATCCGAAGCAGGTGGTGGAACTGCAGGTCAACTACTTCAAGCAGCTGGAATCCAAAATGACCGAGGTTGCCGAGAAAGAGCTGGCAGCCATGACGGAAGCCAAGGATCAGTTCACCAATATCTTCGAAAGCAGCTTTGCCGACATGGGCGAAATGCCGTATTTCAAGCAGTTCGCCGACATGGGTGAAATGCCGTATTTCAAGCAGTTCTCAGAGATGGGTGAAATGCCCTACTTCAAGCAGTTCGCTGACATGATGCAGCCGCAGAACAGCAACGCCGCTGAGGAGAAGGAAGTCAAGAAAGCACCGGCTAAGCGCAAGACCGCTGTAACTTCCAGCGTCAGTGCGGCCACCAGCACTGCTGCCGCATCCTGATTCAATTTTTGTTATGCGCTCTTAGGGACCCTGCGGGGTCCCTTTTTTGTTGTTAGTCCTGAGTCAACAGAGATCCCGTAGCAGCTCGCTCCACGAGCGACAGGCTGCCGATCCACGATATTATGGGCAGCCCGGCCGGAGACCCACCTGCAAGGAAAGGTCAGCCGGGTGATCGCGGAGGATATCCAAAAAATCAGTGCTGGATCGGCTGCAGCCGGGCCAGTGCCGGCAACGGCCCCTCCAACCCCATGGCGAACGCCATCACCTTGTTCTTGGCCGGTCCGACCCGCTCGGCAACGCCGAGGCCGATATTGCGCAGCACCTTCAACGGTATGATGTCGTTGCTGAACACCCGATAGAAACTGTCCATCAGCTGCATCATCAGCAGGTTGTGCTGGCGGCGCGCCTTCTCGTACTGCTTCAGCACCTCCAGCGAGGTGAAGTCTTCGCCATAACGGCACGCTTCCCAGACGGTTTCCGCCAGTGCAGCGGCATCCAGCAGGCCGATATTGACCCCCTGCCCAGCCAGCGGGTGGATCATATGGGCCGCGTCACCAACCAGCGCCACACCCTCCAGCACATATTGCTGGGCGTGCTGGCGGCGCAACGGGAAGAAACCGCGCTCCAACAACTGATCGATTCTGCCAAGCGTTTCCGGGAAGGTTTCCACCAGCTCCGCCATAAAGGCATCATCCGGCTGCGCCATCAGGCGCTTCACTTCGTTCGGGGTGTTGTACCAGACCAGCGAAGCATGCGGGCCGTTCAGCGGCAGAAACGCCAGCGGGCCGGTCGGGGTGAACTGCTGCCAGGTGATATCCTGCTGCGGATAGCCGGTCACCACCGAGGCGACCAGCGCATGCTGCTCATAATCCCACTTGGTGACGCCGATACCCGCCGCCTGGCGCACCCGGGACTCGCCGCCATCGGCCGCAACCAGTAACCGACCGATCAGCTCGCGGCCGTCACTCAAGCGAACCACGCTGGCGCCGGGCGCATAGTCGATCGCCTCGGTGCTGGCCGGGCAGATCAGATCGACGTTATCGAAGGCTTTCAGCCGCTCCAGCAGAGCCAACTGCACCACCCGGTTCTCGACGATATGACCGAGCTGCGCATGGCCACCGTCAGCGGCACGGAATTCGGTGGCAGCCTTGCTTTCACTGGCTTCCCAGACCTTCATCCGCTGGTAGGGACAGCTACGACGACTGACAATGCCCGGCCAGGCGCCGATCATTTCCAGGATGTTCTGCGACGCAACGCTCAGCGCCGACACCCGCAGATCGTGGGGCTGCTCGGCATCGAACGGCTGCGGAAAGCGATTTTCCAGCACCGCTATCGACAGATCGCTGCCACCCAACGCACAGGCCACGGCCGCACCGACCATACCCCCACCCACAATAAGAACGTCGTAACGGTTTTCCATCCGGACTACACCAGCTAACTCAAAGATGGCGGCCAGTATACCGGAAGCGGACCGGCGGCGCTTGAGTAGGGTCAATGGGGGGGGTAGCGGCGAATATCAATCGACAGTCGGCCTATTGGCCGGCTTAAAAAACACCACCCGATCCGCCTCGATATTCTTCTTGAACTGCTCCGGCACCTCGTCCCAAATAAACAGATCAACCCGAAACGGCAAGTAACTCTCCTCCAGGGCTTCCCTCAGTTTGAGCACCTGGAGCTTCTGCTCGGAGCTGGCGAACACCACCATGTCCAGATCGGAGTGCGGCTTGGAGGTCCGCTTCACACGCGAGCCATACAGCCAGACTTCGGTATTCGGCAGATAGCGACCGAGCAGGTCCAGAATCTCTTTCCGCTGGGAGGGGGTCAGATCTATTTCATCCGACTTGGCAACCATTACGCCCAACGCTCCCCGCTCAGGGTTTGATACAGGGCGACCGCATCGTTAATAAAGTCACTCATCAGCGCCAGGGCCTCCTTGGCTTTTTCTCCGCTGTAATCATGCGAAGTGCTTACGCGCGCACCGGCGTATTTCAGCCAAGCTTCAATGGGCGTCGGAAGCAGATTGTTTTCATTGGCAAGACGTAAGACCGGGTTGGGGCCATTAGGCACCTCCGGCAAGCCGATCTCTTCCGATAAATAGCGTTTCAGCACCTTCCACAAGCAATCCCAACAGGTTTCGAAGCGCTGGATTACCGATTCTGCTACCGCCTCCTTAATCAGCTCCGGCATGTTTTCATCCAGAGTGCAGTGGTTTTCAAACTGCACTTGCAGATGTTTTAGTGCCTTCTGAAGTTTGTCATATTCAATCATGACTAGGTCTCCACCCACGAAATCTCGAAATGTATTAGGCAAATTGCACCACAACGTCTTACAGGCACGAAAAAGTCACTCATGAGCGAGTTGCCGTCCAGTTGCGTATTCAGGTCGGTCATTTTGTGTCCTTAAATCTTGTCTACTCAGGGCGCCGGATTGGGGCGACTCAGGTTAATTCGCTTTATTCGGGTAATCCGCCTCGCGCCAGAAGGAGCGCTTGCGCCAATGGGCATTCTGCAGCTGCCGGATATATTGCTGGGCCGTGTCGAAGGCCCGGTAATCCGGCTGTTGCCGGTCCAGTTCCAGCAACTTGTGGAAATACCGGGCTGCGTGTCGATAGGCCTGGGAGCGGCCGCTATCGAGAATATCGCTCAGCAGGGCCCGGTAGCAGAGGATCGTCGCCAACGGCTGCCCCGCCGCCTCGAAGGCGTCGCTCCATTGCGTCAGGCAGGTATAGTGTTGCCGGTTCAACTGATCGGCGCGTTCGATCAGCAGCTGTGCGGCCAAGGTTATGTCCTCGACCGTGAGCAACATCCCGACAACCTGCCACAATTCATCCGTTTGCTGTGCCAGCACCGCGACCCGGGGTTTAAGCGCCACTTTCTCGTCGCTGGCTGCCAGCTTCCAGTACGCTTCTAGCGAATAGTTGTCCAGCTGCTCGAAAAAGGCGTGTAGCAGATTTTCCTTGAGACCCGCGACGTCGCCCTGCCGCTCGAGCAGCCGGTTGACCAAGCGGGAATGCTCACCACGATGATTCTGCCAGCCGGGCCGGTCCAGCCAATAGCGCGCCCGTTCAAAGTCATCAACGCTCATTGCGAAGAGAACGATATCCGCCATCTGCAAGGCGTTCGGTTCGGGAGCCTGCAACAGCACCGATCTTTCATACATCCCCATGTCGCCGAGCGCCCTGGCAACCTCGCCAAGCGCTATGCAGGCGTGGAATGCCTTTTCGTTACATACGCCGGATTCCGGCTCATCGCGGAGCGCCACCCGGACGTCATTTTCAAACCGCCAGGCCAATTGCGTCAGTTCTTGTTCTGTCAGCAGTTCGCCGCTATGGGCGATGAGATCGTCGAAACAGCCATATTCGTTACTGTTGAAGAGACTGACAACCTTTGCCCCCCAGTCCGTTTTCTCCCCCTGTTCCCGCTCTCTGACGGCCACGGCAAGTTGCAACCAGAGTTCGACAGCCTCCCGGAACAGCATACCGATATCGCCGCCGGAATCGTCCGCGCCCCCGAACACTTGCTCCGCCAGCGAAAGAAAGTATTCGACCAGGCCCAGCGCAGCCTTTGGATCCTGCTCGCCGAGGGCGTCGCAGGCCGAACACAGCAAGGCATCCAGGCGATGGGCAAAGCTGGCGGCATGGCGATAATCGACAAAGTCGTGTTCGAAGATAATCGAATCCAGGTGCTGTTTGATACGGTCGACTTCGTCACTCAGGGCACCGGCTTCGCCAGCGGAGGCCAGGCAGGCCTCGATGATCACGTCGGTATCGGCGTGGATGCCGTGCAGTCTGCTCACCAACGAAACCAGCTCTGCCCGGGAGCAGTTTTGCAGTTTTTGTGCGATATCCATGTGATTACTCTTCAGTCTCCTTGCTGGCGGCAAAGATGCTCAGCAACAGCTCAGGATCACCGATCAGCCGGTACTCCGAGCCCCGGCCACTCAGCTCGCGGCTACGATTGACGATTAGGAACACGCCTTCGCCGCGCCGCTCGATCAGCGCCTGCCTCCCCGCGCCTGCGCGTGCGCGTGCTTTAGCAGCGGCGCAGCAGGTTAACATGCGCCCCGCTTGCGGGTCACGGTGCCGCCAATCAGGACACCAGCCAGTGCCCACCCAACTTCTGGCCCGGAATCACCCCTTCCTGGACTGGCTTGTAGACGGTGAATCTGGACAGTTTGAGATAATGGGATAGTTCTTCAAGCGTCACTACATGGTCATGCTGGCCATTGGCCATGGTCTTTACCGGTAACTGACAGTTTTTCGAAAATTCTAAGTGGATTCCAGATTCATGCAAGTAGCATCCCTTTCGTCACCGATACTTGAGGAACCGATGTACCAGCCTTTGAGGGGCCATGGTGGCGTCAACGGGTCGACCTTTTAAAAACTGTGCAGCAGCAACAGCAGGCTCCAGAAAAGACAATGCCAGTCAGTAACGATACTGACTGGCATTTCGCTAGAGTGGCCGTCACTCAATCCGAGCGCGGCCGGCGGGCGATCAGATTTCGGTGACGCCGCCCATGTACGGCAGCAGCGCTTCCGGTACCTGGATACGGCCTTCTGCGGTCTGGTAGTTTTCCATGATCGCCAGCAGCGTACGGCCCACCGCCAGGCCGGAGCCGTTCAGGGTGTGCGCCAGTTCCGGCTTACCGGTTTCCGGGTTGCGCCAGCGGGCCTGCATACGACGGGCCTGGAAGTCACCCATGTTGGAGACCGAGGAGATCTCGCGGTACTTGTTCTGCGCCGGTACCCAGACTTCGATGTCGTAGGTTTTCATCGCGCTGAAGCCCAGGTCGCCGCCACAGAGGGTGATCACCCGGTACGGCAGGTTCAGCTTCTGCAGGATCTTCTCGGCATGGCCGGTCATCTCTTCCAGTGCGTCCCAGGACTTGGCCGGTTCGACGATCTGCACCATCTCCACCTTCTCGAACTGGTGCTGGCGGATCAGACCACGGGTATCCTTGCCGGATGCGCCCGCTTCGGAGCGGAAGCACGGCGTGTGCGCGGTGAATTTCAGCGGCAGCTGGTCTGCGCCTAGGATCTCGTCACGCACCATGTTGGTGACCGGCACTTCAGCGGTCGGGATCAGGTAGTAGTCGCGCTCGCCGAACGGCACCTTGAACAGGTCCTCTTCGAACTTCGGCAGCTGGCCGGTACCGCGCAGCGAGTCGGCATTGACCATATAGGGCACGTAGATCTCTTCGTAGCCGTGCTCCTCGATATGGGTATCCAGCATCAGCTGGATCAGCGCCCGGTGCATACGGGCGACGCCGTTGCGCAGTACCGCGAAGCGGGAACCGGTCAATTTTGCGGCGTTTTCGAAATCCAGCTGACCGTCGCGCTCGCCCAGATCGATATGATCCTTCAGCTCGAAATCGAAGGTGCGCGGGGTGCCCCAGCGACGGACCTCGACGTTGTCATCCTCATCGGCCCCTTCCGGCACCGATGCATCCGGGATGTTCGGCACACCGGCCAACAAGTCGTCCAGCTCGGCCTGAATCTCGTTCAGCTGCGCCTTGGCGGCGTCCAGCTTCTCACCCAGTGAGGCCACTTCCGCCAGCAGCGGCTGGATATCTTCGCCGGCCGCCTTTGCCTTACCGATATTCTTCGAGTGACTGTTACGCTCGCTCTGCAGCGTTTCGGTCTCAACCTGTACCGCCTTGCGGCGCTCTTCCAGCTCGTTGAAACGGGCTACGGGAAATTCGAAACCCTTTTTCTGCAACTGCTGGGCAATCTCATCCGGGTTCGCACGAACAATTTTCGGATCTAGCATGGGAATTCAGTCAACCTTAGTTAAAACAGGCGGGTTATCCATAAACCGGCGGACAGCGCCGCGATACATAATAGAACGCTTAATGATATATAAATCGCCGCCGACATGACATGCCCTTCCTGCAGCATCGCCACCGTCTCCAGCGAAAAGGTGGAGAAGGTGGTGAAGGCGCCCATGAAGCCGACCATCAGCAGCGGCCGCAGCTCGGGATTCAGCCGCGCCTTCTCCAGAATCAGTACGAAGCAGACCCCCATCAGGAAGGAGCCGAACGCATTGCAGAACAGGGTACCATAGGGCAGCCGGTGCTCGGCGTTGTTGAGCAGCGCGCTGATCCAGTAGCGCCCCAACGCGCCCAGGGCGCCGCCGACAGCGATGGCGATCAGGTGCATCAGTCCTTGTACCTCTTGCGTGGGCTGACCTCATCCTGCGTACGCAGGTGATCCAGTTTCTCGCCGATCTTGATCTCCAGGCCGCGCGGTTCCGGCTGATACCAACGCTGCCCCGCCAGCACTTCCGGCAGGTACTCCTCGCCGGCCGCGTAGGCATTGGGTTCATCATGGGCGTAGCGGTACTCGGCGCCGTAGCCCAGGTCCTTCATCAGGCTGGTCGGTGCATTGCGCAGGTGCTCCGGCACCGGATGGGTGGGCTGCTGCTTGACATCCGCCAGGCACTGATTGAAGGCACGATAGAGTGCGTTGCTCTTCGGCGCGCAGGCACAGTAGACCGCCGCCTGGGCGATCGCACGCTCGCCTTCGGCGGCGCCGACCCGCTCGAACGCCTCCCAGGCGGACAACGCCACCTGCATCGCGCGCGGGTCGGCATTGCCGATATCCTCGGAGGCGATCGCCACCAGCCGACGCGCCACGTAGAGCGGGTCGCCGCCGCCGTCGAGAATCCGGCAGTACCAGTAGAGCGCACCGTCCGGTGACGAACCGCGCACCGACTTGTGGAACGCCGAGATCATGTCGAAGAACAGGTCGCCCTGCTTGTCGAAACGGCGACCGCCGGCCTTCAATACTTCGGACAACACCGCATCACCGATCTGGCCGACGCCATCGTGATCGTCAGCCAGGTCGGCGGCGATCTCCAGCAGGTTCAGCGCCTGGCGGGCATCGCCGTCGGCCGCCCGCACCAGCCGCTCCAGCGCCTCGTCGGCGATCTGCAGCGGTTGCTGGCCGAGCCCCCGCTCCTTGTCATGCAGCGCGGTCTCCAGCAGGCCGCGCAGATCGCCCTCCTGCAGGCTGCGCAGCAGGTAGACCCGGGCACGGGACAGCAACGCGTTATTCAGCTCAAAGGAGGGGTTCTCGGTGGTGGCGCCGACGAACAGCACCGTACCGTCTTCGATGTAGGGCAGGAAGGCATCCTGCTGCGCCTTGTTGAAGCGGTGCACCTCGTCGACGAACAGGATCGTCTTGCGGCCGCTCTGCGCCTTGACCTGCTGCGCCTGGGCAACCGCCTCGCGGATATCCTTGACCCCGGCCAGCACCGCCGAGATGGTCAGGAACTGGGCATCGACCTGGTTGGCGATCAACCGTGCCAGGGTGGTCTTGCCGACCCCGGGCGGGCCCCAGAAGATCATCGAGTGGGGCGTGCCCTGCTCCAGCGCCTTGCGCAGCGGCTTGCCGGGCGCCAGCAGGTGCTGCTGGCCGCAGTATTCGTCCAGGTTACGTGGCCGCATCCGGGCGGCCAGCGGCTGGTAGGCCGGGCTCTGGTCGGCAAACAGATCGTCCATCAGAGAGTTTCGTCAATAATGATATCGGTGCCTTCCGGTGCCTCGAACCGGAAGCGTGACGGCGCCAGCACGGGGTTCATCTGCTGGTCGTGCAGCAACACCGTGGTGCGCTGGCCGAGGTGATCCTCCAGCATCAGTTCGCTGAGCACCTGGTTGGCGAAAAACAGCCGGATACGGGCGAAGTTGCCGTTCTCCTGTTTCGGGATCAGTTCGAACAGCTGTTCACCTGGCCCCATCTCCCGTTGCTCGATCCGGTACTGCTCGCTGAGCTGATCGATTTGGCCGTTCAGCAGCATCGCCGGTGCGCTGGCCTGCTGCTGCCCTGCCGGCTTGCGGGTCACCTGTTCCAGGTCCGGATCGTAGACCCAGATATAGTCGCCGTCGCCGACGATCACCTGCGGAAACGGCTTGTCGGTACGCCAGTAGAACTTGTTCGGCTTGGCCAGCAACAGCTCGCCCTGGGTCTGCTGGCCGCGGCGGCCGTCATTGTTCATGATGAACTGCTCGAAACGGGCACTGAAGGTCTGGTAACCGGTCAACAGCCCGGTCAACTGCTCGGTGGCAGAGCCTTGCGCCTGGGCCAGGCCGGCCAGCAACAGAGCGGCCGCAGCGATCAGTTTGGTAAAGATTTTTTTCATCGGTTTAATCCCTCGGTGGCGGTGGCGCCAGAACATCCCGCTGACCGTTACTGCCGGCCGGCGATACCACGCCGGCCGCTTCCATGGTCTCGATCATCCGGGCGGCCCGGTTGTAGCCGATCTTCAACTTGCGCTGCACGCTGGAGATCGACGCCTTGCGGGTCTCGGTGACGAAAGCCACCGCTTCATCATAGAGTGAGTCCTGTTCATCATCGAACAACCCGGCTGAACCGCCGCTTGCCGCCCCCTCGCCGTCATCGGCGCTGAGGATCTCGTCGATATATTCCGGTGTGCCCAGCTTCTTCCAGGCATCCACCACCCGGTGCACCTCGTCGTCGCTGACGAAGGCGCCATGTACCCGGTTCGGCAGGCTGGTGCCGGCCGGCAGGTAGAGCATATCGCCCCAGCCCAGCAGGTGTTCGGCGCCGGCCTGGTCGAGGATGGTGCGCGAATCGATCTTGGAGGAGACCTGGAAGGCGATCCGGGTCGGCACGTTGGCCTTGATCAGGCCGGTGATCACGTCCACCGACGGCCGCTGCGTCGCCAGGATCAGGTGGATACCGGCGGCACGGGCTTTCTGGGCGATACGGGCGATCAGTTCCTCGACCTTCTTGCCGACGATCATCATCATGTCGGCAAACTCGTCGATCACCACCACGATATAGGGCAGCGACTCCAGGTCCGGTGCCGGATGATCGGCCGGCAGCCCCTGCTCTTCCGGGTTCCAGAGCGGGTCCTTGATCGGCTGACCGCTGGCACGGGCGGCCTGCAGCTTGTCGTTGAAGCCGGCGATGTTGCGCACCCCCATCTTGGCCATCAGCCGGTAGCGGCGCTCCATCTCGCCGACGCACCAGCGCAACGCGCCGGCGGCATCTTTCATATCGGTGATCACCGGGGTCAGCAGATGCGGAATCCCCTCGTAGATCGACAGCTCGAGCATCTTCGGGTCGACCATGATCAGCCGCACCTCATCCGGCGTGGCCTTGAACAGCAGGCTGAGCAGCATCGCGTTGACGCCGACCGACTTACCGGAACCGGTGGTACCGGCCACCAGCAGGTGCGGCATCTTGGCCAGGTTGGCCACCACCGGGTTACCGGCGATATCGTTACCCAGCCCCAGGGTCAGCTTGGAACTGGCTTCTTTATAGGGCTTGGAGTTCAGCACCTCGCTGAGGCTGACGGTCTGGCGGTGCTCGTTCGGGATCTCGACCCCCATCACCGACTTACCCGGAATGACCTCCACCACCCGCACGCTGGAGACCGCCATCGAACGGGCCAGGTCCTTGGCCAGGTTGGTGATTTTGCTGGCCTTGACGCCCGGCGCCGGCTGGATCTCGAATCGGGTGATCACCGGGCCGGGGTTGACCTCGACCACCTCGGCGATTACGTTGAAGTCCTTCAATTTGGACTCCAGTAGCCGCGACATCTGCTCCAGCTGCTCGTCGGAATAACCGGCGGTCTGGTTCAGTGCCGGCGGATCCAGTTGATCCAGCGACGGCAAGGTGCGCTTGTTCAGCTTCGGCTTGGCCGCGCCCTGCTGCGCCTCCAGCCCCAGCTCGGTAGCCTGCATCGGCTTGTGGGCCTCGGCCAGCGGCACGATCTTCAGGTTCTTGCGCGCCTCTTCGCCCTGCTGCTTGGCGGTGTCCGCCGGCTGCGCGACCGCGGCCTGCTGTCGTGGCGGATCGGGTACGAACGGCGGCTCGTCGTAGTCGGCGTCAACCGCTGCCGGCTGGGGCTCGGCCAGCAGATCCAGGTCCATCGCCGGTTCACGACGCTCACTAACCGACTCAGCCGGCTTGCCACCCTTCTCTACTTTGGCGACCTGGCGTGACGGCTCAGCGGCCACCTCTTCCGGCTGAACATCAATGTCGCTCTCGCTGCGGTAGTCTTCAGGATCATAGACCTCGTCATCATACTGATCGTCATAGTCCCGCTGCGGCAGCAGCCGGCGCAGACCACGCATGATACGGTCGCCGAGCAGTTCCAGCCCCAGCTGCCAACCCAGTTCGATATAAAGGGTAAAACCCACCAGCATGGTCACGAACAGCATTACCGAGCCACCGGCCACGCTGAACCAGGAAACGCTCCAGTCGGACAACGCCTCGCCCAACAGGCCGCCGGCGCTGAACGGATAAGCCAGCGTCCGGTTGGCGATATGGGTCGCCACCAGGGCACAGAACGGCGCCAGCAATAGCAGCGCCCCACTGGCCCGCAAGATGAAATAGGGTACCGATTCCATCAACGTCACGCTGCGCCGGCTCAGGAAGCGGACCGTCGGTACCAACACCAGCAACGGCACCAGGTAGGCCCCCACACCGAACACCGAGATCATCAGGTCCGCCAGCCAGGCGCCGGCCGCGCCGGTAAAATTCTGCGCCTGCGGTTGATAGCCGGTATGGGACCAGCCGGGATCGCGCGGGTCGTAACCGACCAGCGCCAGAATCAGAAACAACAGAGCCCCCAATACAACTATCAAACCCGATTCCTTACAGGTTCGGGCCAGTAACATAGGAAATGGCGGGGCTTTGGGGTGCTTCTCAGCGTTCAATACAGTCCCTCTGTCGCATGATGGTTGAAAACGTCGCAGACGATACCATAAATCGCCGAGTGCCGGGCAAACGCCATCGGGGCTGCCGAAGCTTTAAGCACCAAGCTTCAAGCAGCTCGCCAAATCAGCCCCGTAGTGGAGCCACAGAGAGTCGGCGCTCTCCTACCAACCTGCCCGCCATGTCACTTACGACTTGCAGCTGATAACTCGCAGCTCCCCGAAGGGGCATAAAATCATCTGTCGCATCAGACTGTTGCAGCGTTCGCCGGCGCTGTTCGCTTGCAAAAAAACAGATTCGGCCTATCCTTGCTCTTTCGTTGTTTTAGGCATAAGAGACACAGACTCCCATGAGCGAAACCAAGCATCACCGCCTGATTATCCTCGGTTCCGGTCCGGCCGGTTACACCGCCGCCGTTTACGCTGCGCGCGCCAACCTCAACCCGGTCATCATCACCGGTATGCAGCAGGGCGGCCAGCTCACCACCACCACCGACGTCGACAACTGGCCGGGGGATGCAGAAGGCGTTCAGGGACCGGAGCTGATGCAGCGCATGCAGCAGCACGCCGAGCGTTTCGACACCGAAATCATCTTCGACCATATCAATGAAGCCGACCTGAACAGCCGGCCGTTCACGCTGAAAGGCGATATGGGTCAGTACAGCTGCGATGCGCTGATCATCTGCACAGGCGCATCCGCGCAGTACCTGGGCCTGCCGTCGGAAGAGGCGTTCCAGGGCAAGGGCGTCAGCGCCTGCGCCACCTGTGACGGGTTCTTCTACCGCGGCCAGAAGGTCGCCGTGGTCGGCGGCGGCAACACCGCGGTCGAAGAAGCACTGTACCTGTCCAACATCGCCGACGAAGTGACCCTGATCCACCGCCGCGACAGCCTGCGCGCCGAGAAGATCCTGCAGGACAAGCTGTTCGAGCGGGCCGAAAACGGCAACATCAATATCATCTGGAACCATCAGCTGGATGAAGTGCTGGGCGACGACATGGGCGTGACCGGCATCCGGCTGAAGAGCAAGCTGGATGACAGCACACAGCAGCTGGACCTGGCAGGCGTATTCATCGCTATCGGCCACAAGCCGAACACCGACATCTTCGCCGGCCAACTGGAGATGAAAGACGGCTACCTGAAGATCCAGTCGGGCACCGAAGGCAATGCGACCCAGACCAGCGTTCCGGGCGTATTCGCTGCCGGTGACGTCTGCGACCATATCTACCGCCAGGCGATCACCTCGGCCGGCTTTGGCTGCATGGCTGCGCTGGATGCCGAGCGCTACCTGGACGACCTGAGCTGATACCGGCTCAGCTGATGAAGGGCCCTGACGGGCCCTTCTCGTCTCACTCCTACGCTCTTGGGCTCTATCGGAACACGGACCCATGATCCCCTGGCTGCTCGAAGCGAGCGACTTCCCCACACCGGACCAGGCACTGGACGAGCCGAACGGCCTGCTGGCCTTTGGCGGCGACCTCAGCGAGCAACGCTTGCTCAACGCCTACCGGCACGGCATCTTTCCCTGGTACAGCCCGGGCGACCCGATCATGTGGTGGAGCCCCAATCCACGTTGCGTACTGTTCCCGGATCAGCTCCATCTTTCCCGCAGCTTGCGCAAGGCACTGCGCAGGCGTGAGTACCGGGTCACCCTGGATCAGAATTTCGCTGCCGTAATGCAGGCCTGCGCCGAACCACGTCGCGGTGAACCCGGCACCTGGATCAGCCGGGATATGCTACAGGCCTATTGCCAGCTACACCGAGCCGGCTGGGCCCATTCGGTCGAACTCTGGCAGCAGGAACAACTGGTCGGCGGCCTCTACGGCATCGCCATGGGGCGGCTGTTTTTCGGCGAATCGATGTTCAGCCGGCAACGCGATGCGTCGAAAATTGCCTTCGCCTGGCTGGTCGAACAACTTCGTGAATGGGGCTATGCTTTAGTTGACTGTCAGGTGAGCAGCCCCCATCTGATGAGCCTCGGCGCCCGGGAGATTCCCCGCCAACAATTCCTGGGGATCCTCGATCAGCATGCGGAAACAAGGCTCAAGCATCCCTGGCAGATTACCCTTGCCGACGATTGGTTCGAGCGCCCGCGATGACGAATCTGAGATCTATCAACTTCTATGCCACACCTGGGCACCACTGCAGCTACCTGCCGAACAGGGAGGCCAAAACGCTGTTCGTCGACCCCCAGGCGATCATCGCCAAGGATACCTACAGCCAGCTTTCCGAACTGGGGTTTCGGCGTAGCGGCCGACATATTTACCGCCCCCATTGCGGCGAGTGCCAGGCCTGCATTTCGGTTCGCATCCCCTGCACCCAGTTCCGCCCCACCCGCAGCCAGAAGCGGATTCTGGCCCGCAACCGGGACCTGAAGGTACGGGTCGTCAGCCCGCAGCTGAACCGCGAGTACTACCAGCTGTACGAACGCTATATTATCGATCGACACGCCGATGGCGACATGTACCCGCCAAGCGAAGAGCAGTTCATGTCGTTCCTGGTGGAAGGTGATCAGGAGAGCGTCTTTTTCGAGTTCCGCGACCGGCAGAACAAGCTGATAGCACTGGCGGTCAGCGACTTTCTCGAAGAGGGGCTATCGGCGATCTATACCTTTTTCGAGCCGGCAGAGTATAAGCGCAGCCTCGGCAGCTACGCGATTCTTTGGCAGATCAGCGAGTGCGAGCGGCTGAAGCTGCCCTACCTTTACCTGGGTTACTGGGTCAAGGATTGTCGCAAGATGAACTACAAGCTCGCCTACCGCCCGATCGAGATGCTGCTCGACAACAGCTGGGTGCTTATTCGTTGATGTATAAATGGTTTTGCCATGAACAGCGGTTTAGGGCAAAATACGGCGCTTTATTAAGGTCCGGGTAATTGGCCTGACGAGGTAGAGACTGAATGGCTAAAGAAGACAGTATTGAAATGGAAGGCACCGTGGTTGATACCCTGCCCAACACTATGTTCCGTGTTGAGCTGGAAAACGGCCACATCGTCACCGCGCACATCTCCGGCAAGATGCGTAAGAACTACATCCGCATCCTGACCGGCGACAAGGTAAAAGTTGAACTGACACCGTACGACCTGAGCAAGGGCCGTATCGTATACCGCGCGCGTTAACAGGCGCCTTCGCCCGGTGACCGGATGGCAGCCCTCAGGCTGCCACCATCACCTCCAACTGCAAATCCCCCTCTTCCGAGACACCGATCTCGACATCGCCACCCTCCTCGGCGAGTTCTCCGAATAGAATCATCTCGGCCAGCGGTTTCTTGATCCGCTCCTGGATCAACCGCTTCATCGGACGGGCACCCATCTGCTGGTCATATCCCTGCTCAGCCAACCACTGGCGTGCCTCTTCGGTCAGGTGCAGTACCACGCTTTTATCATCCAGCTGCGCCTGCAGTTCGGTAATGAACTTGTCGACCACCCCCTTGATGATATCGGTGGTCAACGGCTTGAACTGGATGATCGAGTCGAGCCGGTTACGGAACTCCGGCGAGAACATCTTGCGGATCGCCTCCATGCCATCGGTGGAGTGGTCCTGCTGGGTAAAGCCAATCGACGCACGGCTCATCTGCTCGGCGCCGGCGTTGGTGGTCATCACCAGGATCACATTGCGGAAATCCGCCTTGCGGCCGTTGTTGTCGGTCAGCGTACCGTTGTCCATCACCTGTAGCAGCAGGTTGAACACTTCAGGGTGGGCCTTCTCGATCTCATCCAGCAGCAATACACAGTGCGGCGACTTGGTGATCGCCTCGGTCAACAGGCCGCCCTGGTCGTAACCGACATAGCCCGGCGGCGCACCGATCAGACGCGATACCGTATGGCGTTCCATATACTCGGACATATCGAAGCGGACCAGCTCGATACCGAGCAGCCGCGCCAGCTGGTTGGTGACCTCTGTCTTACCGACCCCGGTCGGCCCCGAGAACAGGAAGCAGCCGACCGGCTTGTTGGGCTCTTTCAGGCCGGCACGGGACAGCTTGATCGCCGAGGCCAGCGTATCGATCGCCTGATCCTGGCCCAGCACCACCATCTTGAGATTACTGTCCAGCTTGGCCAGCAGATCCTTATCGGACGCGGACACGCTCTTCGGCGGGATACGGGCGATCTGGGCCACTACGGCCTCGACCTCGGGTACATCCACCTTGTCCTTGCGCAGCTCCGGCGGCAACAGCCGCTGATAGGCACCGGCCTCGTCGATCACGTCGATCGCCTTATCCGGCATATGCTTGTCGTTGATATAACGATCGGCCAGCTCAGAAGCGGCTTTCAGTGCTTCGTCCGTATACACCAGTTCGTGATGCGCTTCGAAGCGACTCTTCAGCCCACGCAGGATCTGCCAGGTCACCTCGACACTCGGCTCGAGCACATCGATCTTCTGAAAACGACGCGCCAACGCACGGTCTTTCTCGAAGATGCCGCGGAACTCCTGGAAAGTGGTCGAGCCGATACAGCGCAGCTCACCGGAGCTCAGCAGCGGCTTGAGCAGGTTTGAGGCATCCATCGAGCCACCGGATGCCGCACCGGCACCGATGATGGTGTGAATCTCGTCGATAAACAGGATCGCATGGGGCTGCCGCTTGATCTCATTGAGCAGGCTTTTCAGCCGCTTCTCGAAATCGCCGCGGTACTTGGTACCGGCCAGCAGCGCACCCAGATCGAGTGAGTAGACCACCGACGAGGCAATGATATCCGGTACCTCGCCTTCGATAATCAGCTTGGCCAACCCCTCCGCGATCGCCGTTTTACCGACCCCGGCCTCACCGACCAGCAGAGGGTTGTTCTTACGACGCCGCGACAGGATCTGAACCACCCGCTCAACCTCCGCCAAACGACCAACCAGCGGGTCGATACGCCCCTGGGAAGCCTGGGTATTGAGGTTGACGGCAAACCGCGCCAACGCGCTCTTGTTCTTGTCTTCCGGCGATTCGCTTTCAGCCAACGACTCCTGATCCGGCTCCTCATCCGGTTCGCCGCCCTTGGCGATACCGTGTGAGATGAAGTTCACCGCATCCAGGCGCTCCACGCCCTGCTTCTGCAGCAGGTAGACGGCATGGCTTTCCTGCTCGCTGAATATCGCCACCAGTACGTTGGCGCCGGTCACCTCATGGCGCCCGGAGGACTGTACATGGAACACCGCCCGCTGCAGCACTCGCTGGAATCCCAGCGTTGGCTGCGTCTCCACATTGGGAATGTTCTCCGGCAGCAAAGGCGTGGTGTCCTCGACGAAATCGACCAAGGTCTTGCGCAGGCTATCAAAGTCCGCTCCACAGGCTCGCAGCACATCGGCTGCGTCAGGATTGTCAAGCAACGCCAGCAGCAGATGCTCGACGGTCATAAATTCGTGACGCTTGTTCCGCGCGTTCTTAAACGCCACGCTGAGGGTATCTTCCAGCGCTCTGTTCAACATTTTGTCGCCTCCCTCAAACCTTCTCGACTTCACATAACAGCGGGTGATTGCTCTCCCTTGCATATTGATTCACCATCGCCGCTTTAGTTTCAGCGACATCCCGGGTGAATACACCACACACGCCCTTCCCCTGTGTATGCACTGCAAGCATGATCTGAGTTGCCTTCTCCTGATCCATGCTGAAGAAAAGCATCAAGATCTCCACGACGAACTCCATTGGAGTGTAGTCATCATTCAGCAGTACCACCCGATACATCGCCGGTTGCTTAAGCTCCGGCTTGGCCTCCTCGACAACGGTACCGGTACCCTGCCCGTCATGCTGTTCCGGTTCATCCCCGCATACGATTAGTGCCTGACGATAACTCATTGAGACTTTGTCCAGATTGAATACTATTAAATTACACTTATAACCATCAGTTCTATAAAGAACGATACGCTCTTATCAAAAGATATAAAATTGAAATCTAAGCGTATATTGCATTTTGAACGAGGTGCTATACTCCCGTAAAGCAGGAGAGCTTAGTGACTGATGTCCCTGTAGTAATGGCCTCATGCAGCCTCTGCAAAAATTGTAGCAGTCGCTGTCTCGGCTTGGCTGGCAGAACTATATCGTGTAGTCATATCAGGAGTACTGTATGCAAACAGGGAAAGTGAAATGGTTTAATAATGCGAAGGGATATGGATTCATTCTTTCGGATGAGTATGGAGAAGACCTCTTTGCACACTACTCAGCCATACAGGTAGACGGATACAAGAGCCTTAAAGCCGGACAGCAGGTCGAGTTCGAGACCCAGCCCGGCCCCAAAGGCATCCATGCAGTCAATATCAAGCCCGTAAACGGCCACTAACGGCCTAACGGCTGCCAGCCAGTTAGGCGCAGGCTATAGGGCCATCTGCATGTCTCCCGCCAAGGGATAACCACAGCCCATCGGCGCCCCGATGGGCTTTTCGCCTTTGGCATCACATCTCCCATCACGCCAGATGCTAGCTGTTGTCGCCAACCACAGCCCGGGCTGCCCGGCCTGCCTCCCCGAAACGATCATCCCGTTCAAAACAGATCCGCCCCACTCAGCGGCGGGGCGGATATCAAGAAAAGTGCCGACCATGAATGCCAGCAGCGCACTTACATATGGCCGATAATCGCCTGGCCGAACTCGGAACTCTTAAGCAGGGTCGCCCCCTCCATCAGCCGTTCGAAGTCATAGGTCACCGTTTTGGCGGCGATGGCGCCATCCATCCCCTTGATGATCAGGTCGGCCGCTTCGATCCAGCCCATATGACGCAACATCATCTCCGCCGACAGGATCACCGAGCCCGGATTCACCTTGTCCTGACCGGCATACTTCGGCGCGGTGCCGTGGGTCGCTTCGAAGATCGCCACCGTATCCGACAGGTTGGCCCCCGGCGCAATGCCAATACCACCTACCTCGGCGGCCAACGCATCGGACAGGTAATCGCCGTTCAGGTTCAATGTGGCAATCACATCGTATTCGGCCGGGCGCAACAGGATCTGCTGCAACATGGCGTCGGCGATCACATCCTTGACCACGATCTGCTTGCCGGTGTTCGGATTGTTGAAACTCATCCACGGACCACCATCGAGCAGCTCCGCGCCGAACTCCTCCGCTGCCAGCTCATAGCCCCAGTCCTTGAAGGCCCCCTCGGTGAACTTCATGATGTTGCCCTTGTGGACCAAGGTCAGGGAGTCACGGTCGTTGTCGATACAGTACTGCAGCGCCTTGCGTACCAGCCGCTTGGTGCCCTGTTCGGAAACCGGCTTGATACCGATACCGCAACCCTCGGTGAAGCGGATCTTGGTAACGCCCATCTCTTCGGTCAGGAACTTGATCACCTTTTCCGCTTCCGGCGTACCCGCCTTCCACTCCACGCCGGCATAGATATCCTCGGAGTTCTCACGAAAGATCACCATATCCACGTCACCGGGCTTATTGACCGGGCTCGGCACCCCTTCGAACCAGCGAACCGGCCGCTGGCAGACGTAAAGGTCCAGCTCCTGGCGCAGTGCCACGTTCAGCGAGCGGATACCGCCACCAACCGGGGTGGTCAGCGGCCCCTTGATGCCGACCGAAAACTCATTGAAGGCCGCCAGGGTCTCCTCCGGCAGCCAGGTGTCCTGATCATAGACCTGGGTGGCCTTCTCGCCGGCGTAGACCTCCATCCAGGAGATCTTGCGGGCACCGCCATACGCCTTATCCACCGCCGCGTTGACCACATCGATCATCACCGGAGAAACGTCCACGCCGATACCGTCACCCTCGATATAGGGGATGATCGGGTGGTCCGGCACCTGCAGGGAGGCGTCCGCATTGACGGTAATCTTCTGGCCCTCGGCCGGCACCTGAATATTCTGGTATCCCATTCTCTACTCCACTCTATAGAGGGGGACGCTCTGAATGACTAATAATTGAGAACGTCCCCTGGATTCGTATTAGAATATCGACTGCATGGCAGATATATTCCCTCTGCCCCTGCCCAGCTTAGTCGAACTCCGCCGCTACTACACAACCAGACCAATGTCGAACATCCTGCTATTCAACAAACCTTTCCAGGTTCTGACCCAGTTTACCGATGCGGAGGGGCGATCCACCCTGGCCGACTACATCGACCAGCCCGGCTTCTATGCCGCCGGGCGATTGGATTACGATTCGGAAGGGTTGCTGCTGCTGACCGATGACGGCAGTCTGCAGAATCATCTGGCCCACCCGAAGTTCAAGCAGCCGAAAACCTACTGGGTGCAGGTGGAGGGCGAGCTCAGCGCGGAGGCGATCGAGCGACTGCAGCGTGGCGTGGAACTGAAGGACGGCCCGACCCGACCGGCCAAGGCGAGAATCATCAAGGAGCCGGCGGTCTGGCCACGCAACCCGCCGATCCGCGAACGACGGAATATCCCGACCAGTTGGCTGGAGCTGACCATCACCGAGGGCCGTAACCGGCAGGTAAGGCGGATGACCGCAGCGGTCGGCTTCCCGACCCTGCGGCTGATCCGGGCACGGATCGGTAACTGGTCGATAGAGGGGCTGGCGCCGGGCAGCTATCGCCAGGAAGTGGCAAACCTGCCGCGCCCGGCAGGCAAGGCTACTTCTTCCAGCGTCCGGCGGCAGCCAGGTCGCTCTGCTTCTGCTCGACCCAGCGCTCGCCGTCGGCGCTGATCTCTTTCTTCCAGAACGGCGCATCCTTTTTCAGGTAGTCCATGACGAACTGCGCCGCTTCGAAGGCGTCCTTGCGGTGACCGCTACCGACCCCAACGAACACGATGTTGTCGTTAAGATGCAGCTCGCCGACACGGTGAATGATGATCACCTGCTGCAGATCCCAGCGCTGATGCGCCTGCTCGGCGATCTTCCGCAACGCATTTTCGGTCATCCCGGGATAATGTTCGAGAAACATCCCCTGCAATTCACCGTCGACCAGCTCCCGAACGATGCCGGTAAAGGTCACGATCGCACCGCTGCTGGCATCCTCGGAGCGTAGCTGCTCGGCCAGGGCCGCCAGATCAAAGTCTTCATTCTGGACACGTACCAGGGTATTCGCCATCGCTTGCACTCGCCTGTCTGAAAGAGGAAAAATCATGACGTTAATGGTATCGTGTGCGGCCTTTATCTAACAGTACAACCCGATAGAGAAGCTATGGTCTGGACACCCCATGCTACCGTCGCCACCATTGTCGAACGAGACGGCCGCTTTTTGCTGATTGAGGAGCGCGCCTCCGGCAGCATCGTGCTGAATCAACCGGCGGGTCATGTTGAAGAGGGCGAGCGCTTTATCGATGCCGCAGTCCGTGAAACCCTGGAAGAGTCCGCCTGGCATGTAGACCCGGAATACCTGGTCGGCCTGTACATTTACCAGGCACCGGCCAACGGCGTCACCTACCATCGCATGTGCTTCTATGCCAAGGCCCGCGAGCACGAACCGGAACGACCACTGGACGACGGCATCCTGCGTACCCACTGGCTGACCCGCGATGAGATCGCGGCACGCAGCGACAGCCTGCGCAGCCCGATGGTACTGCGTTGCATCGACGACTACCTGGCGGGTCAGCGTTACCCGCTCGATTTTATCTATGAACACCAGAATGAGATGAGTGCGGCGATTGAATGAGCACTAATAACCTCGACAACCAAGCCAAGAAAGTGATCGTCGGCATGTCCGGCGGTGTCGACTCCTCGGTCTCCGCACTGCTGTTGCTGCAGCAGGGTTACCAGGTGGAAGGCCTGTTCATGAAGAACTGGGACGAGGACGACGGCACCGAATACTGCACCGCCAAGGAGGACCTGGCCGATGCCCAGGCGGTCTGCGACAAGCTTGGCATCCCCCTGCACAAGGCCAACTTTGCCGCCGAGTACTGGGACAACGTGTTCGAACACTTCCTGGCCGAGTACAAGGCCGGCCGCACGCCGAACCCGGACATCCTCTGCAACCGGGAGATCAAGTTCAAGGCGTTCCTGGAGTACGCCAAGGAGCTGGGCGCCGACCTGATCGCCACCGGTCACTACGTGCGGCGCGGCGAAGTCGACGGCGCCGCCGCCCTGTTGAAAGGGCTGGACGACAACAAGGACCAGAGCTATTTCCTGCACCAGGTCGGCACAGAGGAGTTGGCCCAGACCCTGTTCCCGGTCGGTGAGCTGGAAAAGCCGGAAGTACGCCAACTGGCCGAAGAGCACGACCTGGTTACCCACGACAAGAAGGACAGCACCGGCATCTGCTTCATCGGCGAGCGCCGTTTCGCCGACTTCCTGAAACAGTACCTGCCCGCCCAGCCGGGCAAGATCGAAACACCGGACGGCGACCTGATCGGCGAGCACAGCGGACTGATGTATTACACCATCGGCCAGCGCCAGGGGCTGCATATCGGCGGCCTGAAAGGCTACCCTGAAGCGCCCTGGTTCGTGGCCGGCAAGGATCTGGAGCGCAACGTGCTGATCGCCGTACAGGGCAAACAGCACGATCTGCTGTTCACCGATTGGCTGAGCGCCCAAGATATTTTCTGGATCTCCGGCCAGCCGCCGCAGACGCCGGCCCGGCTACACGCCAAGGTACGTTACCGCCAGTCGGACCAGGCCTGCACTCTGCAACGGCTGGACGACGGCAGCTGGCGGGTAGAATTCGACCAACCGCAACGGGCGATCACCCCGGGACAATCGGTGGTGTTCTACGATGGTGATATTTGCCTCGGCGGCGGTGTTATCGAAAATACCGGTAAAGACGGTGTTATAGATACCACCGGCCAAAAAGAACATTAAGCAGGATCGCGCATGTCACGCCAACACGACGAACAAACCATCGCCCTGGCCGCCCTGTTCCAGTCGGCGGCCCTGGTCGACCAGATCGCCACCCGCGGCATGGTAGCCCAGAACAACTTCGAGAGTTCGATCTACAGCGTTTTCGTCACCAATCCCAAACAGACCGAGGATATTTTCGGCGGCACCCACGACCTGCCCTACAACCTCAGCCTGGGACTGCGTAACCTGCAGGACCTGGTCGAGCGCAGCAAAGCCGAACAGAACCGCAACGTCACCAACTACGCGCTGAGCATGATCCACCTGGAGCGCAAGCTCAGCGCCAACAGCGAGATGATGAAGCATATCGGCAACCGGCTGAACCAGATCCGTGAACAGGCCCGCTACTTCAACAGTGAAGGCGGCGACCCGATGGATAACCCCAGCGCGCTGGCCCATCCCAGTGTGGTCGCCAACCTGGCCAGCCTGTACCAGGAGACGTTGAGCACCTTCAAGTTCCGCATCCAGGTCGGCGGCGACCCGCGCCTGCTGCAGAACAGCGAAAACGCCGCCAAGATCCGCGCCCTGCTGCTGGCCGGTATCCGCGCGGCGATGCTGTGGCGCCAGGTCGGCGGTAAGCGCTGGCACCTGCTATTTTTCCGCTCCCGCCTCCGGCCGTCGCTGAAGAAGATCAAGCAGCCCCACTGATCCCGCTTATCCCTTACGCGCCGGCGTTCACCGGCGCGTGCCTTAGTTGCCGTCGCACCGCTGGCCCTTTTTGTCTATAATGCCGCCTTTCCGTTAACTGAGTGAACGAAGAGATCGATTCATGGAGCTTTCCGCCCTCACCGCTATTTCCCCGGTTGATGGTCGCTACGGCAGCAAAACCGCTGACCTGCGTCCCGTATTCAGTGAATTCGGCCTGATCCGTGCCCGTGTGACCGTCGAGGTTCGCTGGCTGCAGAAACTGGCCGCTCACCCGCAGATCACTGAAGTACCGGCACTGAGCGACGCTGCCAACGCCCTGCTGAACGATCTGGTCGACAACTTCGGCATGGCCGAAGCCGAGCGCGTCAAAGAGATCGAACGGACTACCAACCACGACGTGAAAGCGGTTGAGTACCTGATCAAGGAGCGCATCAAGGACAACGCCGAACTGAACGCTGTCGGCGAGTTCGTGCACTTCGCCTGCACCTCCGAGGACATCAACAACCTGTCCCACGCGCTGATGCTGAAAGAAGGCCTGGCCACCATGCTGCCGGTAATGCAGCAGCTGACCGACGCCATCGCAGAAATGGGCCGCAACTACGCCGCCCAGCCGATGCTGTCGCGCACCCACGGCCAGACCGCTTCACCGACTACCGTCGGCAAGGAGATGGCCAACGTCGCCTACCGTCTGCAGCGCCAGATCAAACAGCTGCAGAACAACGAGATCCTCGGCAAGATCAACGGCGCCGTGGGCAACTACAACGCCCACCTGTCCGCCTACGCCGACGTCGACTGGCAGGCCAACGCCAAGGAGTTCGTCGAGAGCCTGGGGCTGACCTTCAACCCGTACACCACCCAGATCGAGCCGCACGATTACATCGCCGAGCTGTTCGACGCGGTCTGCCGCTTCAACACCATCATCATTGATTTCGACCGCGACGTCTGGGGCTACATCTCCCAGGGCTACTTCAAGCAGAAGACCATCGCCGGCGAAGTGGGCTCCTCCACCATGCCGCACAAGGTCAACCCGATCGACTTCGAGAACTCCGAAGGCAACCTCGGCATCGCCAACGCCATCATGCAGCACCTGGCAGCCAAGCTGCCGATCTCCCGCTGGCAGCGCGACCTGACCGACTCCACCGTACTGCGTAACATGGGCGTCGGCTTCGGCTACAGCCTGATCGCCTACCAGGCCAGCCTGAAAGGTATCAGCAAGCTGGAACTGAACGCACAGCGCCTGAACGAAGACCTGGAAAACAGCTGGGAAGTACTGGCCGAGCCGATCCAGACCGTAATGCGTCGCTACGCCATCGAAGAGCCGTACGAAAAGCTGAAGGCGCTGACCCGCGGCAAGGTGATGAACAAAGCCACCATCCAGGAGTTCATCGACACCCTGGAGCTGCCGGAAGCCGCCAAGGCCGAGCTGAAGGCGATGACGCCGCACAACTACATCGGTAACGCGGTCGATCAGGCCAAGGCGATCTGATCCTGTTTTTTACGGCTTAAATAAAAGTCGTAACACCGAACAACGGGGCCCTCAGCGGCCCCGTTTTTTATACAGCTCCCTATCGCACAGCACTCGCAGCTTTCGGCTTTACGCTCAATTTTCATAATTCTCCGCTATGCTCGCCCTCCACAGACTGTGGCACTATCTACGGCAGCAAACAGGAACCTGAAGGGATGAGTATGGAATCGATTACCGTGGCCGATGGCAGCGCCATCCGCTATATCAGCCTGGGCCAGGGGCGGCCGTTGATCTTTCTGCATGGCTGGACCGCCAATGCCCGCGAGTGGCTGCCGTTCGCCTCGGAGCTGGCCGACCGGTTCCAGGTGTTCTGCTGGGAAGCGCGCGGACATGGCAGCCAATCTGAAAACGCCGCAGTCGACGCCGATATCGAACGGATGGCGGACGACCTGCAGCAGCTGATCGAGCATCACGACCTGCACGAAGTCACCCTGATCGGCCACTCCATGGGGGCGCTGACCGCCTGGGAGTACATGCGCCGCTTTGGCAGCGCTCGGCTGGCCGGGCTTTGCGTGGTCGACCAGTCGCCCAAGCTGGTCACCGACGGCAGCTGGCGCAAGGGTATCTACGGCGACTTCGACTATCACCGCAACCAGTCCTTCCTGGCACGCTTGCAAGAGGACTTCGCCGAAGGGGTGCTGGAGCTGGTCGCGCTGGGCAACAACCCGCGCTCCAGGGAGAATTACGAGCGTAATTCGCGCGGTTTCCAGCAGATGCGCGACTACCTGCGTTCGCTCAGCCCGGCGCCGCTGATCCAGTGCTGGGACTCGCTGACCCAGCGTGACTACCGCGAGCTGCTGGCCGAGATCGATATCCCGGCACTGCTGATCTATGGCGACCAGAGCCAGTTCTACTCCACCGAGCTGGCCCGCTGGGTGGCGGAACAGATCCCGCAGAGCGAGCTGCACATCTATGAGGAATCGGACCACAGCCCACACCTGTGGCACCGCGAACGCTTTATCTGGGACCTGCGCCGCTTTGCGGACGCGCTTTGATAGCCCTTCAATCGACCCAACCGGCGGCAATGGCTTGATCAATGCCGCCATTTCCGTTTCAATCCGGCTCCAGCACCTGAATCGCACCGGCGGCCCCGGCCGCGCCGATTCCCACCTCAATCGCACTCGGCTGCCGCACCCGGCAGCCGAACCCAGACCGGATGCCAACAGTTACATGCTCGACAATATTCGTATCGTCCTGATCAACACTTTTCACCCCGGCAACATCGGCGCCGCCGCCCGCGCCATGAAGAATATGGGCCTCAGCCAGCTCTACCTGGTGCAGCCCAACGATTATCCCAGCGAAGAAGCGGTCTCCCGTGCCGCCGGCGCCAAGGACCTGCTCGACAATGCCCAGGTGGTGGAGACGCTGGAGGAAGCGATCGCCGACTGCCAGCTGGTAATCGGCACCAGCGCCCGCGACCGCACCTTCAACCTGCCCAAGCTGGATGCCCGCGAATGCGGCCAGAAAGCGGTATCGGAAGCACGCACCGCACCGGTGGCGCTGGTGTTCGGTCGCGAAACCATGGGGCTGCACAACAGCGAGATCGCCCAGTGCAACTACCACGTCTATATCCCGGCCAATCCCGCCTATCCGGTACTGAACGTGGCCCAGGCGATCCAGCTGCTCTGCTACGAGATCTGGATGGCGGCCGAGCAGCAAAGTTACCCGGAACAGCCGCAGCCCTACCCGCTGCAAAAAGAGATGGGCCTGTTCTACGAACACCTGGAACGGGTACTGCGCCGCACCCGCTTCATCATCCCGCAGCACGAGGGTAAGGTACTGGAGAAACTGCGCCGCTACTTCAACCGCTCGCGGCCGGAGAAAGTGGAGCTCAATATGCTGCGCGGAATCCTGACCTCGGTCGAGGAAACCCTGGACGACAAGAAAGATAATTAACGGCCATCCGCCATTTACCACGAATAACAACAGCTCCCGGAGAGACGCCCATGCAAACTGAATTGAAAAACCTGCTGAGCCAGGCCGCCAACCTGCACGAGGGTCTGCAGAAGATGAGCCATCAGGCCGACAGCTACCAGTACAACGCCGCCGGCATCCGGGAGAACGCCCAGATCATCCGCAGCTGCCTGAACAAGGTCGGCAATAACCGGATCGCCGCGCTGTCCGCCCGCGACACCCGCAAGGTGATGGCCGAGATGGAGGAAGCGGTCGAGCGGCTGATGGAGTTCCTCGACTGATGGAGCAGACAAGCATCTTCGGTGAACTGAGTATCGAGCAGTTCCTGGCCGAATACTGGCAGAAGAAACCGCTGCTGGTCCGGGGCGCCTTTGCCGATTTCGAATTCCCGGTCGGCGCCGACGAGCTGGCCGGCCTGGCCTGCGAGGAGGAGGTCGAGTCCCGGCTTATCCTGCAGGATGCCGATGGCGAGCAATGGCAGCTCGAGCACGGCCCGTTCGGCGAAGATCGCTTCACCAGCCTGCCGGAGCGGTACTGGACCCTGCTGGTGCAGGCGGTCGATCACTGGGTGCCGGACGCCCAGGCGTTGATGGAGCAGTTCGATTTCGTGCCGAACTGGCGGCTGGACGACCTGATGATCAGTTACGCCGCCGACGGCGGCGGGGTCGGCCCGCACTATGACAACTACGACGTGTTCCTGATCCAGGCGGCAGGCTGCCGCCGTTGGGACGTTGGCGGCCTGTACGGCGAAGACAGCCCGCGCCGGCCGGATACCCCGGTGATGATCCTGCCGGAATGGCAGGCCGAGCAGAGCTGGCAGCTGCAACCGGGCGATATGCTCTACCTGCCGCCACGGGTCGGTCATAACGGGGTCGCTGCCGGCGACGGCTGCCTGACCTACTCGGTCGGTTTCCGGGCCCCCGCCCACAGCGAGATTTTCCAGGGTTTCAGCCGTTTCCTGGCCGACCGGCTGGCCGGCGAGTTGCGCTATGCCGACCCTGACCTGCGGCGGCCGCAGCACCCGGGCGAAATCGACGACCGGGCGATCGAGCGGTTGCAGGCATTGATGCGCCAGTATATCGACCAGCCGGACCTGCTCAGCCGCTGGTTCGGCGAGTATATGACCGAGCCCAAGTACCCCGAGCTGGCCACTGATCAGGCTTCGATCAACAGCCCGCTACGGACCGGCGAGAGCCTCTATCGCAGCGAAGGCGCCCGGCTGGCCTACCGCCGTCAGTCGGATGGCGGTTACCTGCTGTTCGCCGATGGCCAATCGCACAGTTTCAATGAAGCCGAGCTGCCTTTGGTACAGCAACTGGCCGACAGCGGCTGGCTTGAATTGAACGCCGCACCGAGCGCTGCTGAGCGCAAGTTGCTGGAAGCGCTGCTTCGGCAGGGGTCGATCTACAGCGACCTGGACCAATAAGCCTCATGGGCGCTGTATAGCGGTCGCCCTCGGAGCGGGCTGCTACGGCACGGCCCCTGTAGCAGCGGGCTCTGACCGCGACAGCGGTTGGCAAGGCCTGCGGGCGACGTAGATTTTGCAATGGCGACTTTGGTGGTCAGGCGCGGCAAAGCCCTGCTAGACCGCTCCCCTGAGCCACCTCCTGAATCAACCGCCGCAGCCAGCGGTGCGAGCTGTTGTGCTGCAGTAGCGGACTCCAGGCCATCTTCAATTCGAAATTCGGGATCTCGAACGGCGGCCGGCGGATCACCAGGCGCGGGTTATCCTGCTGTGCCAGCGCGGCCCGGCTGGGGATGGTCACCACCAGCTCTTTCTGCTCGGCCAGCAGCGCCGCCGATTGGTAATGGCGGGTAAAGACGGTGATATGGCGCTGCTGGCCGATCCGCTGCAGCGCCTCGTCGACCCAGCCTAGCCGCTTGGTATCCTTGGGGGTCAATCCCATGCCGGCGCCCATACCGGTTTTGCTAACCCAGACATGGTTGGCCTGCAGGTAGGTCTCCAGATTGAAGTCATCGGCGATCGGGTTGTCGGCGCTGAGCAGGCAGGAGAAGCTGTCCTGCCACAGGGTCAACTGGTGGAACGCCTGCGGCATGCTGTCGAACCGGTTGATCACCAGATCCACCTGGCCCTGCTCCACCTCCAGAAAGCTCATATCGCTGGGGGTCAGGATATCCAGCACCACGCCAGGCGCCTGCTCCGCCAGCCGCTCCAATACCCTGGGAATCAAGGTCGACTCGCCGTAGTCACTGGTCATGATACGGAACACCCGGTCACTGGAACGGGCGTCGAACTCGGCACTCGATTCGACCACCTGTTCGGCCAGCGCCAGGATCTGCCGTAACAACGGCTGCAACGCCTGCGCCCGTTCGGTCGGCATCATCCCCTCGCTGGTGCGCACCAGCAGCGGATCGCCCAGGGTCTCCCGCAAGCGGCGCAGACCGTTGCTCATCGCCGGTTGGCTGATGCCCAGTAAGCTGGCCGAGCGGGTCACATTGCGCTCACGCAGCAGCACATCGAGATAGACCAGCAGGTTCAGGTCGACATGTTCAAGGTTCATCGTTCGGTCACCGGGCTGTATTCAGGGATAGCTAGACTCTCGAACCTATATTCATTTCATGAATGTTGCAAATAATCACCATTTATTTCAATTATGCCAGGCCACCCCCTAGAATCGATTTCGAGCCTGAATTAAAGCAGTCGCCTGGCAGCCTTTCGGGCTTGGCCGATCGTAGCGAGGGAAAGGCCGTTTTGAGACAGTTGTTGAGCTCTTTTGAGGCGAATAGTGGTTCTATTTAACGAAAAAGAGCTTAATAAATGGCCAAACCGGCTTTTCCGCAATAGATCAGTGCTAAGTTCGAAAGGCTGCCGACACTGCACAACCCTGAGGGATTGGAACCATGTCTAACTACAAAAACGATATCGACGCCATTGCCAGCCTGCGTGAAGCCAACGGCACTGCCTGGGAAGCTATCAACCCGGAATACGCCGCCCGCATGCGCGCCCAGAACCAGTTCAAGACCGGCCTGGATATCGCCCGCTACACCGCCAAGATCATGCGTGAAGACATGGCCCGCTACGACGCCGACAGCAGCCAGTACACCCAGTCGCTGGGCTGCTGGCACGGTTTCATCGGCCAGCAGAAGCTGATCTCCATCAAAAAGCACTTCGGCACCACCGACCGTCGCTACCTGTACCTGTCCGGCTGGATGATCGCCGCGCTGCGCTCCGAGTTCGGCCCGCTGCCGGACCAGTCGATGCACGAAAAGACCTCGGTACCGGCGCTGATCGAAGAGCTGTACACCTTCCTGCGCCAGGCCGACGCCCGTGAGCTGGGCGGCCTGTTCCGCGAGCTGGATGCCGCCCGCGACGCCGGCGACGCCGCCAAGGAAGCCGACGTTCAGGCCAAGATCGACAACTTCCAGACCCACGTGGTGCCGATCATCGCCGACATCGAT
>NZ_JAILYN010000034.1 GCF_019795155.1 Marinobacterium arenosum
AACGCGAGAGATGGCATCCACTGCCTGACTGAAATGCATAAAAAAATCCGGAACCCTTAACATGGATTCCGGATTTTCTCTTGCCTGATCAGCAAGTTAAAGAGCTTAACTGATCGGCATTACCCGAGGGCGGTTTTTTCAACAGGGCAGCAGACGGGTGATTACCACTCGTCGCGGCGTTTCTTGCGACGGGCGAACATCGGCAGGATCAGGCCGAGAATAACCCCGCCCAGTGCCACCAGGCCACCGTGGGTAAACCAACGCAGCAGGTTGCTTTCGTCCTTGGTATCCAATTCCAGCTGCAGCCGACGAATGGTGTTATTCAGGTCATCGATCTGGGCCTGGACGCCGTTGCGTTCCGATTGCAGGGCGTTGTACTGCTCGTGCAGGGTTTCGTACTTGGCCCGCTGATCCTCGTTCTCCTTGCGGCTGGTCTCCAGCTGTTGCTCCAGAATCGGCAGCCGGGCAGCGATGCTTTTACCGGTTTCGACGTACTTGCCGTCGACCCAGCCCTCACGCCCGGTACTGGTGCGGATCTGAACATATTTGGTACTTGGATCGCGCTTCAGGATTTCGATGGTGTCGCCGGAGGAGGTGCGGCCAGTAATTCGGTACTTATTGCTGGGCCCGCCGTGCATGAACACCGACACGTCGTCCGTGATATGACCGGTGGCAGCCTGAAGAATCGGGCTCAGGACCAGGAGAAGTGTGCAAAAAACGAGTCTTTTCATAGTACTAACCAACTGCCGGTGAACGCTGTATTCTACTGAGTTGTACGCCGCTTTGCATGTCCGGCTGTGAATGAAGTTGTCAATTCTTAATAATGTTGAATTTCCGTTGAACAAGGAGCCAATAGATGGATGGCTATTTTGATGCGCATGTGATGCCCTGGTTGGTGAATATTGCTCTGGCGTTGGTGATCTTCTTTGTCGGTCGCAAGGTCGGTAAGCTGATTATCCACCTGCTAGAGCGTGCGCTGCGTAAAGCCAAAGTGGACGATATGTTGATCAGCTTCGTCGCTTCAATCGGCCAGGCGCTGATCCTGCTGGTGGTGATCATCGCCGCGTTGAGCCAGCTGGGTGTCGATACCACCTCGCTGATCGCTCTGGTCGGTGCCGCCGGTCTGGCTGTTGGCCTGGCGCTGCAGGACTCGCTGAAGAACTTTGCCTCCGGCGTGTTGCTGATCATCTTCCGGCCGTTCCGCGAGGGGCATTTCATCGACGCCGGCGGAGTGACCGGGGTGGTGGAACATATCAGCATTTTCAATACCGTGATGCGTACGCCGGACAACCGTGAAGTGATCGTGCCGAACGGCGCCATCTACGGTGGCGTGATTACCAATTTCTCCGCCCGGGACACCCGCCGCGTCGATATGGTGTTCGGTATCGGCTACGGTGACGACCTGCTTAAAGCCAAAAAACTTCTGGAGGCAATCATCGCCGAGGATGACCGAATCCTGGCTGAACCTGAGCCGGTGGTGGCGGTTTCGGCGCTGGCCGACAGCAGCATCAACTTCGTGGTGCGGCCCTGGGTCAAGTCCGGCGACTATTGGAACGTGCTCTGGGATACCACCGAGAAGGTCAAACTGCGTTTCGACGAGGAGGGGATCAGCATCCCGTTCCCGCAGATGGATGTCCACCTGCACAAGTCGGAAGGCTGAATGTAGCGGTATGTTTCGCGCGCAGCGCGATTCTAGATCGATGACGTAAAAACCGCCCGGCACAGATGCCGGGCGGTTTTTTCATGGCAGTTTTTTACGGCAGTTTTTATAAGCGGTTCTGAATGGCGACGTTAACGGTTACCCGTTAATCGTTCTGAAATACCCCTTCTCGCTGGCCTGCGCTCAGAGATCCTGCTGAAGCTGCTCGGCCAGTTTCTTGCGCAGCCCTTCAATCTCCTGGTTGGCCTTCTGGGCTTCGATCCGGTAGCGGAACACCTCCTCGTAGCGCTGCTCCAGCTTCTGCTCCAGGCCTGCGATCTTCTCCTCCTGCTGCCGGGCGGTGGCTTGCAGGGCGTCGATCTTGGCTTGCAGTTCCTCGATCAGGCCGAAGCCGCCCTCTTCGGCGCCGCTTCTGATGGTCTCCTGTTCGATGGTTGGTACGTTCAGCTCGGAAACGATATGGCTGTACAGCGCTTTCAGATCGGCGGATTCGCGTTCGTTGTAACGGATGCTGTTTTCCATCGCGCTATGGGCACCGGCAGCGCCGATTGAACCGGCCAGCACATGCTCGACCATACGGTGAAATTCGACCAGCTCGATGATGGTGACCCTGTCCTTGCCCGACACCTGCAGGTCTTCGGCGATGGTCTGCACTGAGCGACTCGCCTTCTCGTCACTGAGGTAGCTGGCCAGCAGGCTCTCCGCCTCGTCCATCTTGGGATGCAGCGCGATATAGGCTTCCAGCCCGGTTGGCCGGGCTTTGTGCTGGCGGGCTGCGGGCAGCAAGGCGCAGAGGAATTCGGTGGTCAGGTTGCGTTCGCTCTTGTTTGGCTTGTAGAGCAGGGAGCCGATCAGGTAACCGGCGATATTCAGCAGTAACGACCAGAACACCGCATGGCTGATCGGCGGCAGGCCCGACAGGCCGAACAGCGCCTCAGGCCGCAGCAGGCCGATACCCCAGGGGCCTTCGTTGAGCAGGTCGGCGCTGAACCAGCCGTGTTTGATGAAGGTCGGCAGCGCCAGCGTGTACCACCAGGTGGCGAAGCCCAGGCTGAGGCCGAGCAGGGCGCCAAGGCTGTTGCCCCGTTTCCAGAACAGGCCTCCCAGTAGAGGCGGTGCCAGCTGCAGGATCGCGGCGAAGGAGAGTAGGCCGATCGCCACCAGAATGTAGGAGTCGGCGAACTCGTCGGCGAACCAGTAACTGCCGAACAGGATCGCGGCGACCAGCAGCCAGCGGATCTGCAGCAGGTAGTTGTGCAGCTGGTTGAGCAGGCCGAATTTCTCGATCAACGGCAGTACCAGATGGTTGGAGGCCATGGTCGCCAGCGTCATGGTGGTGATCAGGATCATCCCGGTGGCGGCTGAGAAGCCGCCGATGAAGGCGATCAGGGTGATCAGGTCTTCGCCCTGGCTCTGTGGCAGCATCAGCACGAAATAGTCGGCATTCTCCGACGGCAGGTTGCTGAGCAGACCGGCACCGGCGATCGGTATCACAAAGATGTTGCTGGCCACCATATAGAGGGGGAACAGCCACATGGCGGTCTTGATGTGCCGTTGATGGACGTTCTCGACCACCGCGACATGGAACTGGCGCGGCAGCAGCTGAACGCCGACGAAACTGAGGATGATCAGCGTCAGCCAGAGGACGCCGGCATCTTCGTGGGCCGCGGCGCTCATCACATAGCTGATGTTATGGTCGTGCATCCGTTGGGCGATATCGCCGAAGCCGTCATACAGGTAGTAGGTGACGAAGATGCCGACAACCAGGAAAGCGGTTAGCTTGACCAGGCATTCGGCGACCAGCGCCGAGATCATCCCCTGGTGGCGTTCGGTCGGGTCCAGCCGGCGTACCCCGAAGATGATGGTGAAGGCGGCCATGAACAGGGTCACCAGCAAGCCGGCGGCCCGGACGTCCAATACCTCGCCTGAGGGCGCGTCGGTGATGATCTGCAGCGAATCGATGACCGCCTTCAGCTGCAACGCGATATAGGGGGTGACGCCGAACAGGGCGATCAGGCTGACCAGGGCTGCCAGCGCCGGCGAGCGGTTATAGCGGGTGGAGATGAAGTCAGCCACGCTGGTGATGCGGAACGCTTCCTTGGCCTGCACCATTCGGCGCAGTGATACCCAACCGAACATGATGCCGAGGAAGGCGCCGATATAGACCCCGAGATAGAGCAGGCCGTTCTGGCTGGCAAAGCCGACGCTGCCGTAGAACGACCAGGAGGTATGGAACACCGCCAGTGACAGGGCATAGAGCCAGGGCTTGTCGGGATTGTACCGGTTTTGTTCGATGCGCCGCTCCACCAGTTGGGCTATACCGAACAAAAAGGCCATGTAGCAGGTGACGACCAGGATGACCGTGAGTGGGCTGAACATAAGTAATGGCTCTTGTACGACTTATCTCTCTTCTATAGCGCCGATAGCTGACAGGGTCAAAGACGTTGTGGCGCGCACGTCTTTTATAACGTCTGATTCTAAAGCTGCCAGCGCGATGTTGCTCTGCCAGGTCCGTGGCTATCGGTGGTTGGCGGGCAGACCGTTCGGGCCAACATCGATCGCCCGATGGAGCGGTCGAGTGGGAGGCGGACGCTGATGGGGCTGAAGGTGATCAAGCCGGGCCTGTTGACCACGGTGCAGGATTGCGGTCGATTCGGCTACCTGCGGCTGGGGCTGACCTGCGGTGGTGCCATGGATGAACAGGCGGCGTGCTGGGCCAACCATCTGCTGGATAATCCGGTCGACGCCGCGTTGCTGGAGATCACCATCGGTAATGTCGAGCTCCGGGCAGAGCGGCCGTTATGGCTGGCGGTCACCGGTGCGGACCTTCAGCTGGACCTGAATGGCCGGCCGATCGCCCCCTGGCAGAGTTTTCCGGTGGCGGCCGGCGACCGGCTGCACTTTGGCTGGGCGCGCCGCGGCATCCGTGGCTACCTGGCGGTGGCCGGCGGTTTGCAGGTACCGGCTTGCTTCGGCAGCCGTTCGTCGGTACTGCGTGAGCCGCATGATGGCCTGCTGGGCCGGGCGCTGACCGCCGGTGATGAGCTGCCCTGCCTGGCCGAACAGCCGGACCGGCAGCGGCGGATGACGCCGCCGACTTTCCAGCCCGATTACCGGGCCGAGTTGGTACTGCGGGTGATCCTGGGATACCAGATCGAGCGCTTCAGGCTGGCCGACCTGAAGCAGTTCTTCAGCAGTCCTTATCTATTGCAACCGGAAAGCGACCGGATGGGCTACCGACTCAGCGGCCCGGCTATCAGGCCCGAACTGTCGGGGATGCTGTCGGAGGGGACCTGCTACGGTGCGATCCAGGTGCCGCCGGACGGTCAGCCGATCGTATTGATGAAGGACCACCAGTCGCTGGGCGGGTATGCCAAGCTGGGGGCGGTACTGTCGCTGGATGCGTTCGCGCTCAGCCAGCGCCAGGCCGGCACCGAGCTGCGTTTTGCGGAGATCGAACTGGCCGAGGCACAACGGCTGATGCGGGCGTTCTACCGCTTCTTCGGCGTGCAGCACGCCGGCCGCTCGGCCCGTGGCGGTACCGGGTCCAGGCCACCCTCGGAGTAGGGGTGACAGCGCAGGATGCGGCGGGTGCCCAGGTAGATCCCTTTGCCGGTGCCGTGGGTCTCGATCGCCTCGACCATGTAGCTGGAGCAGCTGGGGTAGAAACGGCAGTTGCTGCCCAGCAGCGGGCTGATCAGGTACTGATAGCCGCGCACCAGCAGGATCGGGAAGCGCTGTAGCTGTGTTCGGATTCGCTTCATCAACCGCTTTGTCTCGATTGTTCGAAGATTTCAGACGCCATTGTAATCGGTTTTAGGCTTGCCGGTTGTTTTCTATTTGAACTATTCCGTCAGCCCGCGCGCTTCGCAGGTCGCGCTATGCGAAGCTCTGTCCCCGTAGCAGCGGGCTCTGACCGCGATGAATTTGTCAGGGTCCGCGGATGTCGCCCTCAGAGCGGGCTGCTACGGCAGGGCACTCGTAGCAGCGGGCGCCGACCGCGACGGGGCTGGGCAGGGTTTCGAAACGGGTCGCCCTTGGAGCGGGCCGCTACGGCAGGGCACTCGTAGCAGCGGGCTCTGACCGCGACGGGTCTGGGCAGGGTTTCGAAACGGGTCGCCCTTGGAGCGGGCCGCTACGGCAGGGCACTCGTAGCAGCGGGCGCCGACCGCGATGAATTTGTCAGGGTCCGCGGATGTCGCCCTCAGAGCGGGCCGCTACGGCGGGGCACTCGTAGCAGCGGGCGCCGACCGCGACGGGTCTGGGCAGGGTTTCGAAACGGGTCGCCCTCGGAGCGGGCCGCTATGGCAGGGCACTCGTAGCAGCGGGCTCCGACCGCGATGAATTTGTCAGGGTCCGCGGATGTCGCCCTTGGAGCGGGCCGCTACGGCAGGGCACTCGTAGCAGCGGGCTCCGACCGCGATGAATTTGTCAGGGTCCGCGGATGTCGCCCTCAGAGCGGGCTGCTACGGCAGGGCACTTGTCGCAGCGGGCTCTGACCGCGACGGGTCTGGGCAGGGTTTCGAAACGGGTCGCCCTTGGAGTGGGCCGCTACGATAGGGCCCTGTAGGGCCCACCCGGGGCGCCACCGCCGCAGGCGGTTGACAACGCCTGGCGGCGTTTGGCGGGCCAGGCCTACCCGGCCGGGTCCGGCCCTACATTGGTGTGGTGAAGAGCCAGCCGGAGCGCCAGCCACAAGGGCTATAAGAGGCTGTTGTGGCCGGAATCGAGAGACGGTATCTACGAAGCCTTGTAGGCTGGGCACGTTTTTTGTGCCCACGCGGCGATTGTTCACCTGATGTAGATGATTCCCGCCAATCCGCGATGAACCAAACATTCGTAGCCGGAGCCGCTATCCGATGGATGCACTCTGCTGGCGAGCGACTATTGACGTAAAGCTGTTTGCTGTCCACTCAACGAAAAAAGCCGGTCAGGGAGTGACCGGCTTGGCGTGTCGATGAAGGGACGGCTGGCTGCGGCTTAGCGGTCCAGTTCCAGCACCTTCAGGGTGCGCTGGCGGACCTCTTTGAGCAGCTCGGTGTTGTCGACCAGCGACTGGCCGTAGGAGGGCACCATCTGCTTGATCTTGGCCTGCCATGCGTCGCTGGTCAGGCGCTCGGCGAAGCAGCGCTCGACGATGTTGATCATGGTGCTGACCGCGGTGGAGGCACCCGGCGACGCGCCCAGCAGGGCGGCCAGGCTACCGTCGGCGGAGGAGATGACCTCGGTGCCGAACTCCAGCTTGCCGCTGCATTTACCGTCCTTCTTGATGATCTGCACCCGCTGGCCGGCGTACGCCAGGGTCCAGTCGTCGTCCTTGGCCTCCGGGAAGAAGTTGCGCAGCGAGTCGACCCGGTCGCCGTGGGACTGCATCACCTCGCTGATCAGGTAACGGGTCAGGTCCATGTTGTTCTTGCCGACCGACAGCATCGGTTTGAGGTTGTTCAGCCGGATGCTGAGCGGCAGGTCGAGTACCGAGCCCTCTTTCAGGAACTTGGTGGTAAAGCCGGCGAACGGACCGAACAGCAGGGCCTTTTTACCATCGATGATGCGGGTGTCCAGATGGGGGACCGACATCGGCGGCGCACCGATCGGTGCGGCGCCATACACCTTGGCCAGGTGTTGCTCGACGATCTCCGGCTTGTCGCAGACCAGCCACTGGCCGCTGACCGGGAAGCCGCCGTAGCCCTTGCCTTCCGGAATGCCGGATAGCTGCAGCAGCGGCAGCGCACCGCCGCCGGCGCCGAGGAACACGAAGCTGGCGTGGATCAGCTCATCCTTGCCGGTCTTCTCATTTCTCATCTCGACCTTCCAGCTGCCGTCCGACTGTTTATCCAGGTCCTTGACGGTGCGGCTGAGCAGCAGTTCGAAATCCGGTTGTTGCTGCAGGTAGACGGCCATGTTGCGGGCCAGGGCACCGAAGTCGACGTCGGTGCCGTAGCGAACCCGGGTCGCCGCCACCGGTTGCATCGGGTCGCGGTTCTGCATCACCAGCGGCATCCAGTCGGCCAGTACCCGCGGGTCTTCGCTGTACTCCATATCGGCAAACGCCGGATGGCTGCTGAGCGCCTGATAACGCTTGCGCAGGAACTCGACCTTCTCTTCGCCCCAGACAAAGCTTTCGTGCGGCACCCGGTTGATGAATTCTTTCGGTGCCGGCAGGGCGCCCTGTTCGACCAGGTGGGACCAGAACTGCAGGCTGACCTCGAAGGCAGCGTTGATGTTAAAGGCCTTGCTGGTGTCGATGCTGCCATCCTGGCGTTCGGGCGTGTAGTTCAGCTCGCAATAAGCGGCATGACCGGTTCCGGCATTGTTCCAGCCGTCGGTGCTTTCCTTGGCGACATGGTCCAGCCGCTCCACCATGCGGATTTTCAGGGAGGGGTCCAGCTGCTTGAGCAGCATACCCAGGGTGGTGCTCATGGCACCGGCCCCGACGAGCAATACATCTACTTTAGTTGTGGTCATACGAACATCGCCATTTGATCGCAAATGATGGATATCGAGATAGCGTCCGCAACCGGTATCAGCCGCTGTTCGGGCCTGCGGTTATAAGGCGGACTTCAGCCTGGAGGGCTGCGGCTATCTCGCCCCCAATCCTGGCGCTCGGCTATGATCTCAGCCGGCATGGATCGGTCGGGAGCCGCGGGATAAGTCGTTAGAGTGCCCGGCGCGTGAAAGGTGCACGCCATCCGAGGCGCTAACGCGTTATGCCGCCGCTGCCTGTTGGTTGCTGCACGGGTGTGCGGTCCGTTCGGAGCGCGCCTGCCAGCCGCCGTATAGCGAGTCGGTGATGTTGTCGGGGTCATACAGTGGCGTGGTACGGAGTACGCCACCACTGCGGATGAGAACGTCGTGCTTGTTCGCTGGCATTAGTCCACCTCACCTTTAGGTGATTGATTTACTGGACCCTTTTTTTGGAAGGGTGCCTCCGGACGAAGGGTCGGTTAACCCGTAACAGGCAGCGGCTTCAGCCAGGCGGGGGTAATCGCCACACGCTGCCGTCGTCTTGATGACAGTATTGTTATCGTTTTTTTGCGGCGCATTATATGCAATCGGCCGGGGATTGAAACTGTCGACAACTAACCTGATCGTTATAACAGTGTGACGAAAAAGCCGCATCCCAGCAGGCATGCGGCTTTCAGGTGGTTTTTATACTTTGGTCGGCTGACTCCGGTCAATTCCCTGATCAGGGAGTGGACCGCCGGAAACGGATATTTTATACGATTTTCGCTGCAAAACCCGTCAACTTCATAGGTGTTCCTCGGCATAGCCTGCCAGCCGGGAGCGGAAGATCCCCTCGAAGTGGACGTTGGCGGCGCCGTCGAAACCGCGGAACCGTTCGACGATATAGGTCAGCCCCGAGGTCAGCGGGGTCAGGTAGTTCGAGTCGATCTGGGCCAGGTTGCCCAGGCAGATCATCTTGGTACCCTTGCCGCAGCGCGTCAGGATGGTTTTTAGCTGCGACGGGGTCAGGTTTTGCGCCTCGTCGATCAATACGATCGCATCCTGGATGCTGCGCCCGCGTATAAAGTTCAGTGATTTGAACTGGATATTGGCTTTTTCGATGGCGTACTTGACGCTGCTCTGCGGACGTTCGTCGTGCTCGTGCATCGCTTCCAGGTTGTCGTGTATCGAACTGAGCCACGGGGTCATCTTCTCCTCCTCGGTACCCGGCAGGAAGCCGATATCCTCGGCGACCGGCGGGGTCGAGCGGGTGACGATGATCTTGTTGTAGCGCTTCTGCTCAATCACCATCTCCAGCGCACAGGCCAGGGCCACCAGCGTCTTACCGGAACCGGCGGCGCCGTTCAGTATGCTCAGGTCGATGGTGGGGTCCAGCACCGACTGCATGGCGAACGCCTGGTAGATATTGATCGGCTCGATCCCCCAGCAGTTCTGGTGCATCAGGTGGGCATGACCGAGATCACGCAGTACCACTTCCTGGTCGCTGACCGACACCACCCGGGCGGCGAAGTCGTCGCTGTCGTCGTAGATATATTCGCAGGGGTAGGTATCCGGCAGCAGATGACGGGCGATGCGGTGGTAGGTCTTGCCATCCTCCTGATAGCTGTCGACCTGCTCGACCCGCTCCCAGAAATTGCCTTCGATGCGGTGGTGGCCGGCCGGCAGCAGCTCGATATCGGATACCAGCTGGTCGGTGCGGTAGTCTTCCACCCGTTGCAGGCCGGCGCCCAGCGCCTTCAGCCGCATGTTGATATCCTTGGTGACCAGGATGATCTCGCGGTGCGGGTTGGTGGTCTGCAGGTGCAGCGCGCAGTTGATAATCAGGTTGTCCTTGTTGCTCTGATCGGGCAGGAAACCGCGCTGGGTGCTGAGTTCGTGGTCGGGGAAGATACTGAGTTTGCCAAGTGCCTTGAGCACGCTGCCGTCGGGGCCCCTGACTTCGATCTGGACACCGCGGGTGATCTCCGACGGGCTGGTGGCCTCGCTGAGAATGTTGTCGATCGCCCGGATCACGTGGCGGGCTTCCTGGGCTACGCTCTGCTTGCGGTCCTTGATGTGGTCCAGCTCCTCCAGGACCGTCATGGGGATGGTGATATCCTGCTCCTTGAACTCGTAGAGGCACTTGGGATCGTGCAGCAGAACATTGGTATCGAGGATATAGAGTTTCGAGGCGGTCATGGCTAGTTCCCTCGTCAGACTGCAAAATACAACCACTAAATCAAGCAGTTGCCATGGTCTTGCTTCAGCATAGTTCAGCCATAATGTTTCATGCACGTTACAGCCAATAACATCCGGGGGGTTGATTAGCGGTAACGGTCTTTTTACGTTGCAGCAAGCGGGCGGCATTGGCAACGATTTTTGGAGCAGGCGAAATGACTATCTCAATCGTGATCTTGACCGGCGCCGGGGTATCGGCCGAATCGGGTATTCGCACCTTCCGTGCGGCGGATGGGCTCTGGGAGGACCACCGTATCGAGGATGTGGCGACGCCGGAAGCGTTCGCCCGTGATCCCCGGCTGGTGCACCGGTTCTACAACCAGCGTCGCCAACAGCTGCTGTCGCCGGAGGTTAAACCCAATGCCGCCCACTTGGCGTTGGCCCGGCTGGAACGTGAATTCGACGGCGAGGTGCTGGTGGTCACTCAGAACATCGACAACCTGCATGAGCGGGCCGGCAGCCGCAACCTGATCCATATGCACGGTGAACTGCTCAGTCTGCGCTGTGTGGACAGCGGCCAAGTCTATCGTACCGAGCAGGATGCAATGCCGGAGGACCTCTGTGCCTGCTGTGGCAGCGGCGGCAACCTGCGACCGGATATCGTCTGGTTCGGTGAGATGCCGATGCAGATGGAGCGTATCTATCACGCATTGGAGCGTTGCGACCTGTTCCTGGCGATCGGCACCTCCGGTCACGTCTACCCGGCGGCGGGCTTCGTTGAGGTCGCCAATGCCGCCGGTGCCCGGACACTGGAGCAGAATCTCGAGCCTTCCAAGGTACATAACGCCTTCGACCACCACTTGCCCGGCCCGGCCGGAACCCGGGTGCCGGAATTGGTCGATCGATTGCTGGAAAAAGGAACTGTTTGATTTTTAACCAGTTTTGCCTTTTTCGCTAAAGCTGTCCTATAGTGGATCAGTAAGCTTCATGGAATTGTCATCGGTCTGAAGTATCAAAAAAGGAATTGAGGAGTTGCTGCCAGTCGGTCCTTTGTGCCCTCTGCTGACTCAATAACAATCCCGGACTGTGGGAACACGGCTACGCTTAACTACCCTGCGTCAGACGGTTGCCGCGACACTGAACCACCCGGTTCGCTGTTGTTCGCAGCCCCGTCCCCCGTCCAGTCTGTTCGGACCCGGTGCTCCACGGGAGGTGGTATTTATGATTATTGATCCCTATGTTTCCACCAGCGTTACCCCGCTCGATAACCTGGACACGCTGTCACCGTACGAGGTCGCCAAGCTTCAGGACGTCAGCCAGGGCGGGCTGTATAAGCTGTTTCGCCAGTGCTGCTTGGCAGTGCTGAACTGCGGTAGTGAACTGGACAGCACCAAGCTGGTGCTGGAGAAATATCGCGACTTCGATATTCGCGTCAGCCAGAAGCATCGCGGCCTGCAGCTGGACCTGATCAACGCGCCGACCAATGCCTTCGTCGACGGCCAGATTATCGAGGGGATCCGCGAGAACCTGTTCTCGGTGTTGCGCGACCTGCTGTATGTCGGCGTCGAGCTGGAAAAGTACAGCGAGGAACTGGATGAAACCAGCCGGATGACCAATGAGGTGTTTCATATCCTGCGCCACGCCTCGGCGCTGAAGCCGCATGTCAAGCCGAGTCTGGTGGTGTGCTGGGGTGGCCACTCGATCGGTCGCACCGAGTATGAATACACCAAGAAGGTGGGCTACGAGCTGGGTCTGCGCGGTTTCGATATCTGCACCGGTTGCGGCCCGGGGGCGATGAAGGGGCCGATGAAAGGCGCCGCCATCGCGCACACCAAGCAGCGGATCTGCGATGGCCGCTATGTCGGTATCTCCGAGCCCGGCATCATCGCCGCGGAAAGCCCCAACCCGATCGTCAACGAGCTGGTGATCATGCCGGATATCGAAAAGCGGCTGGAGGCGTTCGTGCGGCTGGGGCACGGCATTATCGTGTTCCCGGGCGGCGCCGGTACCGCAGAAGAGATCCTCTACATCCTCGGTATCCTGCTGCATGAACGTAACGCCAAGCTGCCGTTCCCGCTGATCTTCACCGGGCCGTCCGGTAGCGAGGCCTACTTCGAAACCGTCGATCGCTTTATCCGCGATACCCTGGGCGAGGAGGCGGCCGGCAAGTACCAGATCATCGTCGACGATCCGCACGGCGTGGCGGTGAAGATGAAGGAGGGGCTGGAGGCGGTGACCAGTCACCGCAAGGCGACCAGCGAATCCTTCCACTTCAACTGGCAGCTGCATGTGCCGCAGCAGTTCCAGCAGCCGTTCATGCCGAGCCATGAAAACATGGCTGATCTGAGCCTGTTCCGGGGGCAGTCCGATTTCGATCTGGCGGCCAATCTGCGCAAGGCGCTGTCGGGCATTGTGGCGGGTAACGTCAAGGAACCGGGGATCCGGGCGATCGAAGAGTATGGTCCGTTCGAGCTGAAGGGCGAGGCGGCGATCATGGAGCCGCTGGACGCGTTGTTGCGCTCGTTCGTCGAACAGCGCCGGATGAAGCTCAACTATCAGGAATACGAGCCCTGCTACCGGCTGCAGCCGCTGCCTGACTCGGCAGCCTGAGCGGCAGGCGGCAATATTCCTGACAAGAAACCGGCGGCTTGGGTCACCGGTTTTTTTGGGCTGCAGCACAACGCCACATTAACGCGGCTTGGGCGGGAACTGTTGTGAACGAGACCGGACCTCCGTAACTACGGCCCGGTCTGAAGGGGCTATCGGAGGTGGCGATGGCGATACCGGAACTGATGCTGATGTTTCTCGGCATGTTGTTGCTGGCGGTGTTGCTGCAGCCGCTGGCCCGGCGCATGCATCTGCCTTACGGTCTGCTGCTGGTGTTCGGTGGCTATATCGGTTCCGAGATATTGGTCGCCGCCGGTCTCGATACCGGCCTGCGCTGGTACCATTTCCACGATCTGGTGTTCTTCGTCTTTCTGCCGCTGCTGATCTTCGAGTCGGCGCTACATATGGATAGCCGCCAGTTGCTGCGCAATATTGTGGCGATTCTGCTGCTGTCGACGCCGATGATGTTGCTGGCGGCGGGCGTCAGCGCGGTGGTGCTCTATTACGGCATCGGCTATCCGAGTTATTTTTCCTGGGTGGTGGCGCTGCTGAGCGGTGCCATTCTGTCGGCTACCGACCCGGTGGCCGTGCTGGAGCTGTTTCGAAGGGCCGGTGTTTCGGAGCGTCTGATACTGCTGGTGGACGGCGAGAGCCTGTTCAACGATGCGACTGCCATCGTGCTGTTCACCCTGTTGACTTCACTGGCGCTGATGCCGCAGCAGGAGATCACCCTGGCCGCCGCATCGCTTAAATTCACCACCATCTTTTGCGGCGGCATCCTGGTCGGGCTGATGGTGGCACTGCTGCTCGGACTGATCTATCGCTGGATGGATTCCACCTTCAACCGGATGGCGGTGATGCTGGTGGCGGCTTATGGCAGCTACCTGCTGGCGGAGCTGTGGCACCTGTCCGGGGTGGTGGCGGTACTGGTGGTCGGGCTGATTTTCGCCGAATTGCAGCGGCGTGAAGGCGACTCGCCTCAGCGACAGGAACTGCACTGCCTGTGGGCCTTCGGTGGTTCGCTGGCCAACGCGGCGATCTTCCTGTTGCTGGGGGTTACCATCACCCTGGCGATGTTCCAGGATCAGTGGCTGGCGATGCTGTTGGGGATCGCTGCGGTGTTGCTGGCGCGCGGCCTGGGATTGCTGGTGACCATGCCGCTGGTCAACCTGCTGCCCGGTGAGTCGGTCGGTTGGCGGGCCCAACTGGTGATCTATTGGGGCGGTATCCGCGGCTCGGTAACCGCGGCTTTGGCGCTGTCGCTGCCGCTGGAGTTGGAAAGCTGGTACACCGTCCAGTCGATCGCCTACGGTGTGGTGCTGTTCACGCTTTGCGTGCAGGCGCCGACCATGCCCTGGCTGATTGGCCGGCTGGGCTTGAATCGAACGAACACTGATCAGGAGAAAAGTTGATGCGCAGCCATGAAGTGGATTATCGGATACTCGGTGAGTCGATGCAGATCGTCGAGGTGGAGCTGGACCCGGGCGAAACGGTGATCGCCGAAGCGGGTTCGATGAACTATATGGAGCAGGGGATCGGTTTCGAAACCCGGATGGGTGACGGCTCGCAGCCGGACCAGGGGTTGTTCGGCAAGCTGTTTTCGGCCGGCAAGCGGATGCTGACCGGCGAGTCGCTGTTCATGACCCATTTCAGCAACGCCGGCGACGGCAAGGCCAAGGTCGCGTTCGCGGCACCCTATCCGGGCACCATCATGCCGGTCGACCTTGCCCAGGTCGGCGGCAGCCTGTACTGCCAGAAAGATGCTTTTCTTTGTGCGGCGCTGGGCACCAAGGTCGATGTTGCTTTCTCGCGCCGGATCGGCAGCGGCCTGTTCGGCGGTGAGGGCTTCATCCTGCAGCACCTGAAAGGGGACGGTATGGCGTTCATGCAGGCCGGTGGCACGCTGGTGCGCAAAGAGCTGAACAACGAAACCCTGCGGGTCGATACCGGCTGCCTGGTCGGCTTCAGCGAGGGGATCGACTACGACATCGAGATGGTCAAGGGGCTCAAGTCGATGTTGTTCGGCGGCGAAGGGCTCTGGCTGGCAACCCTGCAGGGCAGCGGCACCGTCTGGCTGCAAAGCCTGCCGTTTTCGCGGTTGGCCGACCGTATTCTGGCACTGGCGCCCAAGGCCGGTGGCAGCAGCCAGGGGGAAAGCTAGTTTTTCAGGGGGCGTTATTGATGGAAGACGCCCCCGCGGTGATTATGACAAGGTAGTGAGGAACCGGTATATTTAGCCCGCAATTTTTCCCGAAGGCACAGGTGCGGGCTTGAAACGAAAGCTGGTGATCACATTGACGACCGTCTACGGTTCGACGCAGTACACCCTGGGTCAGGCGGCCAAGTACCTGTTCCTGCTGTTCCTGCTGCTGGCGGCGTTGAGTTTCTTCGTCTCCAACGGCTTGCTGATGATTACCCGCGACAGCCTGGCCGACCTGGAACAGGACCACCTGCAACTGCAGGCCAGCTACGCCGAGGTCAGCGACAGCCAGCAGCTGTTCATGCGCGAGAAGGATGAGCTTGACTCGGCGCTCAGCGAGCTGCGTCTCGAGCGTGACAGCCTGGCGCAGGAAAACCAACGTTTCGCCCAGGCGATCGACCGGATCAATCAGTTGGAGGGGCTGCTGGGCATCTCGGGTGAAGGGCTCAGTACCGCCGAGCGGATGGAGGCGTTGCGGCGGGTGGCCGAACAGCGTAAGTATCTGTTGCACCAGATCCCCAACGGTCTGCCGATGGATGGCAAGCCGCAGATCACCGACCGCTTTGGCATGCGTCACCATCCGGTCTATAAGAAGCGGATGCAGCATGGCGGTATCGATTTTCGGGCGTCGGTCGGTACGCCGGTCTATGCCACGGCGGACGGGGTAGTGGAGTATGCCGCCTTTCATAAGAAAAGCGGCTACGGCAAGCTGATCATCCTGCAGCATAATTTCGGATTTAAAACCTACTTCGGTCATCTGGACAAAATGGAAGTCCAGAGCCGCCAGTTCGTCCGCAAGGGCCAGCTGATCGGCTACAGTGGCAATACAGGGGTTTCGACCGGCCCGCACCTGCATTACGAGGTGCGGCACCTGTTCAGCCGGCTGAACCCGGAGCCGTTCCTGGCACTCAATATGACCAATGTGGACAGCATCTTCAGTCAGATCAGAAGCGTCGAATGGGCATCATTAAAAAAACTCTATCCGTTAAACCCGAACGCTCGGCCGTAACGATCATCGCCGAAGGCAACCGTTTCAGCGGTGATATGACGGTGGTCGGCAAGATGCATATCGACGGCAGTTTCGAAGGCAGTGTCGTCTCCAGCAGCGATATCAGTATCGGTAAGCGAGGCTCTGTCAGCGGCACCGTACAGGCGCCGACGGTTATTGTCAGTGGTATGCTGGAGGGCGAGCTGCAGTGCGAACTGTTGCATATTGAAAACGGCGGCGAGGTGCGCGGCCTGGTGATCTGCCAGAAGATGTCGATCGACGCCGAGGGCACCTTCGTCGGCGAGCGACGCACCCCGGAAGCGCTGGTCAATGCCCCAGCGGCGTTGCCGTTGCCGCAGCAGAGTGCGGTCGAGGATGCCTTTGCGCTGCTCGACAGCCTGCCGGATCGGATTGTGCTGTCGGATAATGAATAAGGAGGTCGCGAGCGATGTGTGAACTGTTGGGCATGAGTGCTAACGTACCGACCGATATCTGCTTCAGCTTTACCGGCCTGATGCAGCGGGGCGGCGGTACCGGGCCGCACCGTGACGGTTGGGGGATCGCTTTCTACGAGGGCAAGGGGGTGCGTTGTTTCCACGATCCGGCGCCCAGTATCGAGTCGGAGGTCGCCAACTTCGTCCGCAACTACCCGATCAAGAGCCATGTGGTGATCAGCCATATCCGCCAGGCCAACGTCGGTGAGATCCGGCTGGAGAATACCCATCCGTTCAGCCGTGAGCTCTGGGGCCGCAGTTGGACCTTCGCCCATAACGGCCAGCTGGACAAGTGCCTGTTCGACTGGCCGTTGGGCTATTACCAACCGATCGGCAGCACTGATAGCGAATATGCATTCTGCTGGCTGATCGGCCAGATCCGCGAGCGTTATCCCGAACCGCCGGCCGATATCTGCGAACTGGCCGACTTCATCCGCCAGCAGTGCGATAAGCTGCGCGAGCTGGGGGTGTACAACATGTTGCTGTCGGAATCGAACTACTTGTTCGCCTACTGCACCACCAAACTCTCCTGGCTGACCCGCCGGGCGCCATTCGGCGAAGCCAGCTTGAAAGACTGCGATGTGACGGTGGATTTCGTCCAGGAGACCACGCCGAATGACGTGGTGACGGTGGTTGCCACCGAGCCGCTGACTGACAACGAGGCCTGGCAGGCGCTGACGTGCGGCCAGATGGTGGTGTTCCATCATGGCATTCCGTTGATCGACCAGTGTGCCGCGATGGTGGTCGACTGATCACCCGCCGAACCGCAGCCGTATCCACCCGATACCTGATACAGGGCCGCCGCTCCAAGTGAGCGGCGGCCGTTACTCTTTTATAACCGCGATTGCTGGATGCTTGTGAACGACACTCTTAGCCCTCTCTACCAACAACTTGCCCACTGTCTGATCGCCGACCGCCGGTCGCTTGAGAAACGCTTGCAGCAGGCCGCACAGCGGTTGCGCCAACGCAAGCCGGCGGACCGGATGCTCAACGCGATTTCGGAACAGCTGCAGCAATCGCAGGAGTCGGTCCAGCAGCGGTTGGCGCAGATCGGCACCATCGACTATCCGGACCTGCCGATCAGTCAGAAGCGGGATCAGATCAAACAGGCGATCGCCGATAACCAGGTGGTGATAATCGCCGGTGAGACCGGCTCCGGCAAGACCACCCAGCTGCCCAAGATCTGCCTTGAGCTGGGGCTGGGCGGCCGCGGCAGGATCGGCCACACCCAGCCGCGTCGGTTGGCGGCCCGCACCGTGGCTTCGCGCATCGCCGAAGAGCTGCACAGCGAGCTGGGCGCGCTGGTGGGCTACCAGGTACGCTTCACCGACCAGTCATCGGAGCGCACCCTGGTAAAGTTGATGACCGACGGCATTCTGCTGGCCGAGACCCAACACGACCGTTACCTGAACCAGTATGAAGTTTTGATCATTGACGAGGCGCATGAACGCAGCCTCAATATCGACTTCCTGCTTGGCTACCTGAAGCGGATCCTGCCGCAGCGGCCGGATCTGAAGGTGATCATCACCTCCGCCACCATCGACCTGGAGCGGTTCTCGAAACACTTCGACGGGGCGCCGATCATCGAGGTGTCCGGCCGCACCTATCCGGTCGAAACCCTCTATCGGCCGCTGTCCGAAGCCGAGGACGAGGAGGTGGCTGGCGACCAGAGCGCGGCGATCCTTGCCGCGGTCAACGAACTGATCCTGCTGGAACGCCAGCGTAAGGCGTCGGTACGGGGCGATATCCTGGTGTTCCTCAGCGGTGAGCGGGAGATCCGCGAAACCGCCGACTACCTGCGCAAGGCGCAACTGCGCGACTGCCAGGTGCTGCCGTTGTACGCCCGCCTGAGCGCCGCCGAGCAGAACAAGATCTTCCACGACAACCGAGGGGCCGGTCGACGCATCGTACTGGCCACCAACGTCGCCGAAACCTCGCTGACGGTGCCGGGCATCCGCTATGTGATCGATCCCGGTTTCGCCCGGATCAGCCGCTACAGCTACCGTTCCAAGGTGCAGCGCTTGCCGATCGAACCGGTATCCCAGGCCAGCGCCAACCAGCGCAAGGGGCGCTGTGGCCGTGTCGCCGAAGGGATCTGTATCCGGCTCTATTCGGAAGAGGATTTCGTAGCCCGGCCGCAATTTACCGATGCGGAGATCCGCCGTACCAACCTGGCGGCGGTAATCCTGCAGATGCTCGGTTTGCGGCTGGGAGATATCTCCGAGTTCCCGTTTATCGACCCGCCCGACTCACGTTTCATTAATGACGGCTTTAATTTGCTGCAGGAACTGGGCGCGGTCGACGACAAGCGGCAGATGACTCAGATCGGGCGAGAGCTGAGTAAATTACCGGTCGACCCGCGTATCGGCCGGATGGTGATCGAGGCCGCCAGGCAGGACGCGCTGCAGGAGGTGCTGATCATCGCCAGTGCCCTCAGCGTACAGGACCCGCGTGAGCGACCGGCCGACAAAAAGCAGGCCGCCGACGAGAAGCACCGGGCCTACGCCCACGAGGAGTCGGATTTCCTGACCTTCGTCAACCTGTGGCAGCTGTACGAAGAGCAGCGTCAGGAATTGAGCCAGAGCCAGCTGCGCAAGTTCTGTCAGAAGCAGTTCCTGGGCTTTATGCGGATGCGCGAGTGGCGCGATATCCACCGTCAGCTGCATATCATCTGCAAGGAGCTTGGCTACCGCGAGAACCGGGAGCCGGCCAGCTACGAACAGGTGCACCGGGCACTGCTGGCCGGTCTGTTGAGCCATATCGGCACCCGCCAGGAGAATCGTGAATACCTGGGGGCCCGCAACCGGCGCTTCTTTATCTTCCCGGCCTCGATGCTGTACAAGCGCTCACCAAAGTGGCTGATGGCGGCGGAGATGGTGGAAACCAGCCGGCTGTTCGCCCGCACGGTAGCCCGCATCGAGCCGGCCTGGGTGGAACCGCTGGCACCGCACCTGGTCAAACGCAGTTACCTGGAGCCGCACTGGGAGAAGAAGCGCGCTCAGGTGGTCGCCAGCGAACAGGTTACCCTTTACGGCCTGATCATTGTCGCCAAGCGCAAGGTGCATTACGGCAAGATCGATCCGGAGGCGTCCCACGAGATCTTCATCCGCAGCGCGCTGGTGGAGGGGGCGTTCCAGACCCGTGGCAAGTTCTTCCAGCACAACCGGGCGCTGCTGGCCGATGTCGAGGAGCTGGAGGCCAAGTCGCGCCGGCGCGACCTGCTGGTCGACGAGGAGCAGTTGTACCAGTTCTACCATCAACGGATGGAGAAGCTCGGTGGCGGCCAGATCGTCAACGGTGCCGGCTTCGAGCACTGGCGGAAGCAGGTCGAGGCGGAAGATCCGCAGGCGCTGTTCATGACCGAGGACGATATCCTGCAGCGCTCGGCGGAGCATGTCACCGCATTGCAATACCCGGATAAATTGCAGCAGCGGGGCGCAACGCTGAAACTCGGTTACCAGTTCGAACCGGGCCGGCAGGATGACGGCCTCAGCGTGCGGGTGCCGCTGCCGTTATTGAAGCAGTTGCCGTTGCAGCGGCTGGAGTGGCTGGTGCCCGGCATGATCCATGAAAAATGCAGTGCGATCCTTAAAGGCCTGCCCAAGCAGCTGCGCAAGAACTTCGTGCCGATTCCCGACTATGTCGATGCGTTGCTGTCCGCGTTGCAATTCGGCGAGGGCGACCTATACGAGGCGATGGCGTTGCAGCTCAAGCGGATGACCGGGGTGCTGATCGATGCCGATCAACTCCGGGCCGCTGTGCTGGACGATCATCATCGGGTCAACATCCAGCTGCTCAATAGCGCGGGCAAGCAGATCGCCCAGTCGCGCGACTGGGAGGCGCTCTGTCATAAGTATGGCGACCAGGCAGAGGAGGCGATCCTCGAGGACTCGCCCCGGCAGTGGGGGCGCAAGGGTATTCAGCGCTGGGACTTCGGACCGCTGGCGGAACAGATACGGGTGCGCCAGGCTGGCGGGATCGAGATCGAGGCCTACCCGACGCTGGTCGATCAGCAGGACTCCGCCGAGCTGACCCTGTCGGTCTCGGCAGAGCAGGCACGGCAACGCTCGATCCACGGCGTGGCACGGCTCTATCTGCTGGCGCTGAAAGAGCAGCAACGGGCGCTCAAGGGCAAGTTGCCGGAGTTGGATCGTAGCTTGATATTGGCTGGCGGGCTGTTCGAGCGCCGCCAGTTGGAACAGCAGATCCTGTTTCAGGCGGCTCGGCGTCAGTTTCAGCTCGATCAATCGCTGCCCGTTAATGAGGCGGAATTTAATGAACGGTTGAGCAGCTATAAAGGTGGCTTTATAGAGACGGCCCAGGAGCTCGCCCGTTTTGTCTTTGAGTGCCACGGTTATTACCACCGCATTCAGAAGCGCTTGAAGGGCTCAATCGATCTGGCGGCGGTCACGGTGCTGAACGATATCAAGCAGCAGTTGGCCGCTTTGTTGAATAACCGTTACCTGGCCGACTGCAGTTGGGAGTACTTGAAAGAGTATCCAAGATACCTCAAAGGAATTGAGTTGCGGTTGGATAAATATCAGCGGGAGCTAAATCAGCAGCGCCTTTATAGCGAGCAGTTATCCGCATTTTGGCAGGATTACCAGAAACGGGCCGAGCAGCACCACAAGCAGGGCATTGTCGATAGCGAACTGGAGCGGTTTCGCTGGATGCTGGAGGAGTATCGAATATCACTGTTCGCTCAACAACTTGGCACCCGGATGCCGGTTTCCGACAAGCGGTTACGCCAGCAATGGCAACGGGTACAGGGGTGAAAGCTTGACGTGCATCAGCCGCTGAACGTATTGCACCGGGATTGTTGCGTTTTCCGGAGTTTAGAGTGGTTGCACTACGATTGAGGCTGTGCTGTAATGCGCCAAATCTTCCGGGCGGGTAGCGGATTCTGCCCAGCTTTAAGCAGCTCAAGCCCGGATAATACGGTTGTGATAGCCCGGAGTAGTCACTGGATTAGCTCAGGGGCCGAATGGATGAAAAAATTATTTTCATCTGTTTGAAATGAAATAGTTTTATAGTATTTTCAGAAGACGCCTTCCGTGGGTGTGCTGAGAATAAGATAGAATTCACTACTAGTATGTTGAATATTGAAGGGGAAATGTTGATGAAAAAGTCACTGATCGCTCTGGCTGTTGCTGGCGCTCTGACTGCTCCGATGATTGCACAGGCTGACGCTACTCTGTACGGCTCCCTGCGTGTAGCTGTAGTAGACGCTGATGGTTCTGAGCTGGACATTAAGGACAACTCTTCTCGTATCGGTGTTAAAGCTTCCAGCGAGCTGTTCTCCGGTGCGAAAGCTATCGCTCACTTCGAAACTAACGTAAGCACCGAGTCTGGTGTTTTCGGTCAGACTAAAGGCGAAGGCCGTCTGGCATACGTTGGCGCGACTGGCGACTTCGGTACCGTAACTGTTGGCCGTCAGTGGACTCCGCAGTACCTGTGGACTTCTGCTAAAGTAGATATCCTGGACTTCGGTTCTAACCCGACTCACAACTACTCTCTGGCTGGTCGTCAGGGTAACACCCTGGCCTACATCTCTCCGGACCTGAGCGGTTTCCAGGTTGCTGCTGTACTGGTAGCTCGTGACGGCAGCGGCGAGTCTCCGGACGAAGCTAACACTGGCGACGACGACGACGCTTACAACCTGGCAGCTCACTACTCCGTAGGTGGCTTCTCCGTAGGTGTTTCTACTCTGGACTACCAGGGTTCTGTAGATGACGACTACACTGCTGTAGCCGCTTCCTACGAAATGGACAACCTGTACGTCGCAGCTGAGTACTCCAGCAACGACATCACTGACAAAGATACTTGGGAAGTTGCTGGTTCCTACGCTATGGGTAACACCAAGCTGCTGGCTAACTACGTAGACTTCGAAGGCGACGGCAGCCAGGTAGCTCTGGAAGTTCAGCAGAAGCTGGGCAAGCAGGCTCGCGTATTCGCGAACTACATCATCGCTGACAGCGATGCAGAAGACAACGGCGACGCTGTAGACACTCTGTCTGTAGGTTACCGCGTAGACTTCTAATCTGACTTTCTAAAAGTCGGTTAGAAAAAGAGGGCTCCTTTGGGAGCCCTTTTTTCGTTTGGAGATATCATTCCCCGCCCTTTGGGGATCCCTTGGTCATCAAAGAATATTGCCAGTCGAGCCCGCCAGGTGTGGTCCCGGGCTTTCAGTTTCATTTCATCGGCCCAGCTTAATCTGATAACAGGAGGGTTGTCAGATGAAGACTCGAATCCTGCTGATCGTATCGACAATAATGCTGTGGTCGGGTGTGGTGCTGGCTGCAGACGATGAGCCCTGGTTGCCGAAAAATGCCCCAGAGACCTATATGGGGCAGGGTGCACGCTTTCCAACTGAAACACGCTACCTGAACAAGGAAATGATTGAGTGGAGGGGCGCTAGTTATCGGGGGTTCAATACCGATGAGGAACCCGCAGACGCCAAGCTTTGGCACGGGGTCGATATCTATCACGGCAGCAAGTAATTCCGGCTGTATAGCCTGCCGGATGAGTGCTGAACTAACAAAGAATTGTCCCGCTGCTACTATTTTGTTTGGGATCGGCAGCGGATATCGCTAGAATTAGCGCTTGAGGTGAATTTGGATAAGGATTTGATATGGCTTGCAAGGCATTGATGGGTGCGGCATTGCTGGTGGCTTCGCTTGGAGTAGGGGCTGCCGAGCAAACCGACGCCGCGGGAGATCCATGGGAGGGATTCAACCGGGCAGTGTTTACCTTTAACGATACGCTCGATCGTTACGCGGTAAAACCTCTTGCGCAGGGCTATCACTGGATTACACCGGATATCATCGAGACCGGGGTCGGCAATTTTTTCGACAACCTGGCGGATGTTGGTACGGCGCTGAATAACCTGTTGCAGGGTAAGGTGGCCGAGGCCAGCACTGATGTGGCGCGGGTGGTTTTTAACAGTACCATCGGCCTGGCAGGCGTCATCGATGTAGCGACCCCGATGGGGTTGCAAGAGCATGATGAGGACTTCGGCCAAACGTTGGGGGTCTGGGGAATGGATTCGGGGCCCTACCTGGTGTTGCCGTTTTTCGGCCCGTCGTCCGTTCGGGACGGTATCGGCCTGGTGGCTGACTATGCGGTGGACCCGCTCCGCCAAGTGGATGACCAGGGGGCGCAGAATGCCCTGTATGCACTTCGTGTGCTTGATACCCGGGTGGATCTGCTGAAAGCGGAAGAGCTGGTGACCGGCGACCGCTATATCTTCATTCGCGATGCCTACCTGCAACGTCGTAAGTTCTCGATCAGTGATGGTAAGGCCATTGACTACGACGACAGCAATTTCTAATGCTGTGGATTGCAAGTTTTTAGTAATGGGTTTACCGTGATGACTCATGAATCCCGGCCTGGTTTAGTGGCAGGTTTATGAGTCATCCTTGCCAATCAATTCTTCTGCTGCACCCGTCGTCGCAAGTCGTCGACCGGGTGTTTGCTATTCTTGACGAAGCGGAGCTGCCTCCGGTTCGCATCACTACCGCCTTTTCTTATAGCGAAGCGGTTCAGGCGCTCGCGGAGCGCCGTTTTTCGTTGATCATCGCCTTTGCAACCCCCGAGCTTGATCGCCAGCTGGAAGAGTTGGTCTCGCTGCAGGATCCGCGTCCCGTGCTGGCGTTGTTGGAGGGGCAGTCGTCCTGTGAAGTGGTGATGCAGTCGTTACGGCAGGGTGCATCGGATGTATTCCTGGTGGATACGATGGTAACCGAAGCGCAGGCCTTTGCCGGCTCGGTGATCCGCTTTCTGGAACGTGCCAGGCTGGTTGACGATACCGAAAGCTACCGTGAACAGCTCGAGCGCAGCCTGGACGAGCTCGAGTCCGACCAGGCGGCGGCGAGGCATATTCAGCACCGGATGCTGCCCAACGCCAAGATGCAGGCGCTGCCGGGTATCGGTGTGCGCTATGACCTGACACCGTCGCTCTATCTGAGTGGTGACTTCGTCGATGTGGTGACGCTGGATAAGCGTTACTGCATGTTCTATCTCGCCGATGTATCCGGACATGGTGCCTCGTCGGCATTGGTAACGGTGTTGTTGAAGAATATGGCCAACCGGTTGGCACGAAACTTTAGACGTGGCTCCAGTTTTGATGTACTTTCGCCGACCAGCACGCTGAAGCGGATCAACCATGAGCTGCTGGAGACAGGGCTGGGCAAGCATTTGACGATGTTTGTCGGCTTGTTCGACCTGAAAACGGAATGTCTGCACTATGCTGTGGGAGGGCATCATCCGATGCCGCTGATTTCGACGGCTGAGGGTAGCGATTACCTGGCTGGTCGGGGAATGCCGGTCGGCTTGTTCGACGAGCCGGTATTCGATGAGCATGCGGTCAAGCTGCCTGAAGCCTTCCGGTTGACGCTGTTTTCGGACGGTATTCTGGAGGTGTTGCCGCAGGAGTCGTTGGAACAGAAGGAACAGTACCTTCGCCGGGTGGTGGAGGAAACGGGAACTGATGATCCGATTCAGCTTAAGCAGGCGCTGTTGGGTGGCGAGGTCCCCGAGGCGCCCGATGATATCGCAATCATGATTCTGGCGAGGCAGTAAGCGGGATGAGTAACGGAGCAATTTTTTATGCCTGTCAGTCGGGCCGCTACGTGCTGAAGTGTGTTGGTGACGTACGCCTGACGCTCTGCTCGTCGCTGGATGCCCATCTGCAGCAGGTGTTTGCCTGTGCCGGAATAGAGGATATCCTGATCGACCTGACCGAAACTGACGCGATTGACAGTACTTCGCTCGGGTTGATTGCCAAGCTGGCGGTCAAGTCGCAGCAGCTGGGCTTGGCCAAGCCGGCACTGGTGTCGACAAATGAGGATGTCACCCGGGTGCTGATGAGCATGGGGTTTGATCATGTATTCCTGCTGCTCGATCAGTTGCCGACCAGTTCCAGCGATCTGCAAGCGCTGCCTTGGGTTCAGGAGTCCGATGATCAGGTGAAAGCACGGATTATCGCGGCTCATCGAGTGTTGATGGGGCTGAACGAATCCAATCGAGAGGCGTTTCAAGACCTGATCAAGGCGCTGGAGTGCTAGGGTTTTCTGCCAGTTATTTTCTACCAGTTACCAGTTATCGACAATCAGTTAACCGTGGTTGCGCTTGGCTGCAGTCCGGGGTGCGGAAAGCCGTTGCGGGGCCTGTTTCCCTTGGAACACCAAAACCAACGGGCCAACCGGCTAAGAACGCAAGCTCGCTTAAATACCAAAAAACGAAAATTAAGAATTTTTCCTATATACCGCCAAGCCTGGATCCATAGAATAGGCATTGGAAGGGGATGCAAAGGGAGTTGCACAAGTTCAAGGATGAGCGACCTCTTTCCGGTACTCAGGGAGCGAGTGCTGTATTGGCAATGAAGCTGTAGAGGGCCTGTTGCATAGCAACCAGGCCCTTTTTCATGCCTGTAAGAAGTCTCTGAAAGCCTCTTTCTGCTGACGCTAAAGGTTAGTAAGGTACCGCTCTTTTTCGGCTACATGCGGTGCGCCCTTTGGATATCGCTGCACCGCCGCCAAAGGCGGTTGAAGCCGGAAAAAGCCCGCCCACATCGGTTCGGGCGGGCCAGAATGCCGGGGTTTAGTCGTGCTGGCTCAGCAGTTGTTCCAGTAGTACCTGGTCGGCAGCAAACTTGCGGATCCCCTCGGCCAGCTTCTCGGTGGCCATCGCATCCTCGTTCATCAGCCAGCGGAACTCGTGCTCCGAAGGTTCGTGACGACTATCTTCGCTGCGCTGCTCGCCGCCCAGCTGCCGGCTCAGTGGCGCGTTGCTGGCGGCCAGCTGCTCCATCAGCGGCGGGGCGATGGTCAGCCGGTCGCAGCCGGCCAGCGACAGGATCTCATCGGTGTTGCGGAAGCTGGCGCCCATTACGATGGTGTTGTAACCGTGGGTCTTGAAGTAGCGGTAGATTGCGCTGACCGAGCGTACCCCGGGGTCGGCTGCGCCGCTGAAATCCTGCTCAGGCTGTTGTGCCTTGTACCAGTCCAGAATCCGGCCGACGAACGGCGAGATCAGGTAGGCGCCGGCATCGGCGCAGGCCGCAGCCTGGGTCTGGCTGAACAGCAAGGTCAGGTTGCAGTTGATCCCTTCGCGTTCCAGTTCCCGGGCGGCCTGAATCCCCTCCCAGGTGGAGGCGATCTTGACCAGCACCCGCTCGCGGCCGATACCGTTCTCCTCATACAGCCGGATCAGCTTGCGGGCCCGCGCCAGCGTGGCCTCACAGTCGAACGACAGCCGGGCATCCACTTCGGTGGAGATCCGGCCGGGGATCAGCTGCAGGATCTGGCAGCCGATCAGCACCGCGAAGGCGTCGGTCATATCGTGCAACAGCGTATCGCCGCCATTATTCTGTGCCAGAGCCCACTGTTTGGCGCGTCCCAGCAGCGGGCGATACTCGTCCAGCGCCGCCGCCTTCAGTAGCAGTGAAGGATTGGTGGTCGCATCCTCCGGTGTAAACTGGCGGATCGCGTCTATATCGCCGGTGTCGGCCACCACCACGGTCATCTGTTTAAGCTGTTCGAGCTGGTTCATCATCGGTAACTTCCAGGAAGATCGGTCAATCCGGTACCCGGCTGAGGGCTTCTTGGAACACCTCCAGGCCGGAACCGGGCTTATGTGCGTTTTCGCTGAGATAGCGACGGTATTGGCGTCCGCCCCGCTGGCCGTGAAACAGGCCCAGGGTATGACGCACCATGTGATTCAGGTAAACACCCTGCTGCAACTGACTGGTCAGGTAGTCGAGCAGCGCATGGGCGGCGTCCTTGCGGCTCGGTGCCGGGCGTTCATCGCCGTAGATCAGGCTGTCGACCTCGGCCAGCAGGTAGGGGTTCTGGTAAGCTTCGCGGCCGACCATCACGCCATCGACATGCTGCAGGTGCTGCTGGCACTCCGCCAGGGTCTTGATGCCGCCGTTGATCAGGATCTCCAGCTGCGGGAAGTCCTGTTTGATGCGGTAGACCCAGTCGTACTTCAGCGGCGGGATGTCACGGTTCTCTTTCGGGCTCAGCCCCTGCAGGATCGCCTTACGGGCATGGATGATAAAGGTGCTGCAACCGGACTGGCGCACCATGTCGACGAAGTGATGCAGTTCTTCGTAGCTGTCCATATCATCGATGCCGAGCCGGTGCTTGACGGTCACCGGGATCGACACCTGCTGCTGCATCTGGTGCAGGCAGTCGGCTACCCGCTGCGGATGCGCCATCAGGCAGGCGCCGATCATGTTGTTCTGTACTCGGTCGCTGGGGCAGCCGACATTGAGGTTGACCTCGTCGTAACCCCAGTCCTCCGCCATCTTGCTGCACAGTGCCAGTTCACGCGGATCGCTGCCGCCCAGTTGCAATGCCACCGGGTGTTCCTGGGCGTGGAAATCCAGGAAACGGGCCGGCTCTGCATGGATCAGCGCACCGGTGGTTACCATCTCGGTGTACAGCACCGCATGCTTCGATAGCTGGCGATGGAAGTAGCGACAATGTCGATCAGTCCAGTCCATCATCGGCGCGACGGTGAAGCGACGGTCCAGCTTGGTGTTCGAGGCGTTGTCTTGGGTGTGGTTCAGGTCGGTCATCGGTCCCCAGCGTACGGTTACTTGCCTACAGCAATATAAAACGAATTACGAAACGGTCGATTATACACCAGTCGTTACCGGGGCGGGGCTTCAGCGCCTTGTCGGATTTTGTTCAAAAGCTGGGCGGGGCGACGGTTCAGTCAGGGGGTGGGGGGGGCTGCTTGATTGGCCTGGTGCAGCGAAAATCGGCGATTTGTCTATAGTTCTATTCTATGGCGCTTGCCGATGCCGTTTTGGCTGGCGCCGCTCCAGAGGTAGCAATCCATCAATCAGGCGGGCGTATGTTTAAAAAAATTGTAGTTGCCATCGATGATTCCGAAGACGCCGGCAAGGCGCTTATTAAAGCCTGCGAAGTGGCGCGTTTGTCGAATGCGGAGCTTCATCTGGTTCATGTGGCGGACCTGCAGTATCTGGCGATGGGCGCGGCGTCCGTTGCGATGCTGCCTGACGAAACCATCAGGTATGGCCAGGAGATATTGAAACAGGCTGAAGAGAAGGCTGAGCAGTTCGGGGGAGCTGTGACAGCAAGCGAACTGCTTGAAGGGGGGATTGGTGCATCCATTGTGTCCCATGCCGAAAAGATCGGCGCCGACCTGATCGTGATCGGTAGTCAGGGGCACAGCGATCTGGGCGGGCTGTTGCTGGGCAGCGTATCCCATCGGGTCTGCAATACGGCGAAATGTGCCTGCCTGGTGGTACGTTGAGCTGATCCGCTGCGCGCCTGGTGAGCGGTCGCTGGTCGCATCTGCCGTTGGCGAGGCGACTTGTTTGGGGCGCTTACTGCTGATTGCCAAAGGTCTGAAACCAGAGGACTATCCACATTGCGCAACGGGTCCGCAAAGCATCGCTGGGGCGGTTACGGCTGTGGGTAAAACACTGCATAATACGCGCTAGAAGACAGCTTGCCGGTTCCGGGCCCGTTATGGCGACCGGCCTTGCCGAGCTGCGATGCACACCAGCTTTCCAGATGGGATAGGCAGGATAATGACAGTGACCCGCAAGATCACCGGCCTGAGCCGCTTCTATCATGCAACCAACTATTCGCTGCAGGGACTGCGTGCCGCTTTCCGTAATGAACCCGCATTCCGCTACGAGGTTTACGCGGCGTTGGTGCTTATTCCGCTGTCGTTGTTTGTCGCTCAGGGCGGGATGCAGCTGGCCGCATTGATTGGCACCGTGCTGATGGTGCTGGTATTCGAACTGGTCAACACCGCCATCGAGGCGGTGGTCGATCGGGCCGGAACCGAATTTCACGAGCTGGCTGGCCTGGCCAAGGATCTCGGCTCGGCGGCGGTGTTCGTGATGATCATCATTACTACGCTGACCTGGGGTGGCGTGCTCTGGGATAACGGCACCTTGAAGGCGCTGTTCTGATTGGTCGTCGCTGTTGGGTTAATGGCGGTGCGACAGGTATAATCCCGGTCTTATTTTTCTGACAATTTCACTGTAGATCAGGGACTCCAATGACCGTTCGCACCCGTGTCGCGCCGTCACCGACTGGCGATCCGCATGTAGGTACCGCCTATATCGCACTGTTCAACCTGGCGTTCGCCCGTCAGCATGGCGGCCAGTTCATCCTGCGTATCGAAGATACCGACCAGACCCGCAGCACCAGCGAATCCGAACAGACCATTCTGGATTCCCTGCGCTGGCTTGGCTTGGAGTGGGACGAGGGGCCGGATGTGGGCGGCCCGCACGGCCCGTACCGCCAGAGCGAGCGCAAGGATATGTATGCTCAGTATGCGCTGCAACTGGTGGACGAGGGCAAGGCGTTCCGTTGCTACCGTACCGCCGAGGAGCTTGACCAGCTGCGCGAAGCACGCCGGGCGGAAGGCAAGCACACCGCGCTGAAACAGAGCGACCTGGCGCTGCCGCCGGAGGAGCTGGAGAAGCGTATCGCCGAGGGCGCGCCCTACGTAATTCGTATGGTGGTGCCGGAGGAGGAGGGCGCCTGCGAGATCGACGACCTGCTGCGCGGCACCATTGAGTTGGACTGGGGCATGGTTGACGCCCAGATCCTGTTGAAATCGGATGGCATGCCGACCTACCACCTGGCCAACGTGGTCGACGATCACCTGATGGAGATCACCCACGTGATCCGCGGTGAAGAGTGGATCAACTCGGCGCCGAAGCACAAGCTGCTGTACCAGTATTTCGGCTGGGAGATGCCGAAGCTCTGTCATATGCCTCTGCTGCGCAACCCGGACAAGTCCAAGCTGTCCAAGCGCAAGAACCCGACCAGCATCCTCTACTACCAGCGCATGGGCTTCATGCCGGAAGCGCTGCTCAACTACTTGGGCCGCATGGGGTGGTCGATGCCGGACGAAAGCGAGAAATTCACCCGCCAGGAGATGTTCGACAACTTCGATATCCAGCGGGTATCGCTGGGTGGGCCGGTATTCGATCAGCAGAAGCTGAGCTGGTTGAATGGACTTTGGGTGCGTGAAAACCTGAGTCCGGAAGAGTTCGCCCAGCGTTACATCGAGTGGGGTCTGAACGCCGATTACCTGATGCAGGTCGTGCCGCTGATCCAGCAGCGCGTGGAAACCTTCTCCGACGTGGCGCCGTTGGCCGGTTTCTTCCTGTCCGGAATGCCGCAGCTGACGCTGGAGCAGTTCGAGCACAAGACGCTGAGCCAGGAGGATATCAGTCGCATTCTGCAGTTCACCGTCTGGTACCTGGACTCCGAGCGTCACTGGGATAAGGACCGGCTGTTCCGGAACCTGAAGCAGGTGGCCGATGCGCTGGAGCTGAAGATTCGTGACTTCCTGTTCCCGCTGTTCATCGCTATCGCCGGCACTAGCCAGACCGTCTCGGTGATGGATTCCATGGCGATCCTGGGGCCGGACATGAGCCGTGCCCGGATGCGCCATGCGTTGAACCTGGTCGGTGGTCCGTCCAAGAAGCAGGCCAAGAAGTGGGAGAAAGAGTACCGCGCCATCGCCGCGCAACTCGAAGACTGAGCCTGGCAGAAGCTCTCTGACGACAAACCCCGCCCGGCTGCCGCCGTGCGGGGTTTTCTTTTGGGGCTATCCGCGGCAGCCGGCCTGACGGGCGGTCAAAATATAACCAGCTGAAAATAAAAGAAAAAATCTTAAAATTTTTTGTGAAACTCTGTTGACAGCCTGGCCGGTCGCCATTAATATACGCTCCATCATTTGGCACGGGGCCTTAGCTCAGCTGGGAGAGCGCAACACTGGCAGTGTTGAGGTCAGCGGTTCGATCCCGCTAGGCTCCACCAAACCTTATGATCTGTGCGGTTAGGATCTACTGGCCGGACAAAAACGGGACAAAGAAACGGAAACAAGCGTTTTGGAGTCTCGGTCTTGATTAGAAGCGGTTCGCTTCTATCTTTGCGTCCCATTCGTCTAGTGGCCTAGGACACCGCCCTTTCACGGCGGTAACAGGGGTTCGAACCCCCTATGGGACGCCATCTTCTCTCTCTTTTTTATCCCTCGCTTATTTGGTTTTTCTTGCTGGTAGATCGCCGGTCGTGTATCGCGATGGCTATTTTCTTTCTCCGGTCTGTCGTATTTTCGCTTTGGCTTTCGATGCTGCTGGGCTGGAGGCCGCTGGTAGGGCTGTTCGGGGTAGTCTGCCGATTGCGACGGCGCTGAGTACCTATGTGATACAGGGGTAGTGTGCCTGTGTGTTTGCTCCTGTCGCCCACAGAGTGGGCTGCTACGGAGTACAGTGCTGTTGTAGCAGCCCACTCCGTGGGCGACTCTGGGCTCGAGAGATGGCACGCCAGTTGTGGAATGCCACGGAGTATCGCGATGTGTCTGATTTCGGTTGCGGGATGCGCTCAGTAATTGCCGGGCGTCGTGGGCCGCGGCTCTGTTAACTCAAGACTGTTAACTAGCTACTAACAAAAACAACAAAAAAGCCGCGAGAGGCTCGCGGCTTTTTGCTATCCGGTTTGGAGGAGGTTGCGCCTCAGTTGCGCTCCAATGACTTCAACTCCAGCCGGTACTCCTTGTCGTCATCCTCGGTCTGGCGCAGTTTGACGATCAGGTAATCCAGTTCCGGTGCGAACCAGATCCAGGTCTGACGGCTGCTGTCGGCATCACGCACCCGTTTGACCCGCACCGTGTCAAAGGTGCCTATCGGGGTGGCGACCGGTTCATGGCCGTCGATGGCGAAGCGGTAGGTTTTCAGGTGGCCGCCGTCGGCCACCTGGTAGTCGAAGGACTGCTGTTCGCCGGCGGCGAGATCCATGCGCAGCTGCAGCTGAACGCTGAGTTTGTCCAGTGCCCCCGCCGGGACTGCCATCTTCCAGGGTTTCTGGTTGACGTTGTTGGTGACTTCGCCGTTCTGCCAATCGAAGCTCAGGTCGGCTCTGCGGGTGCGTCCCAGCGCCTTGCGCTTGAAGTGGTAGTTGGACGGCTTGATGTGTGGAGTGCTTTCAAAGCGGCTGCGCTCGACGATGCTGGCGAACAGCGCCGAAGCCTTGGTTTCCAGTATCCAGTGGTCGGCATCGCGGCGCAGTTGTCGCACCGCGTTGCCGCTGAAGCTGATATCGGCATCCCAGTCGATCTGGTATTGGGCTGCATAGGGGCTCAATTCCAATGCGGCAATGGCTGGGTTGCTGGTGCTCAGTAGCAGCAGCAGGGCTGGGCCAAGGGTTCCTTTTCGCATCTTCAGCATCGGGCTGTCCGTTCGTTGTCGCAGTTAGTTCGGTTGGTAGCGGTAACCGCTGGCGGGCAGCGGGCTGCCGTCCAGGGTGACCCCCTGTTCGCTCCATTGCAGCCGGTCGGCGCAAAACCACTCCACCGCCAACGGGTAGATCTGGTGCTCGACCTTGTGCACCTTCTGCTGCAGGCTCTCCTCGGTATCATCCGGCTCGATGCTGACCGTGCCCTGAACCGCCAGCGGGCCGCCGTCCAGCTCTTCGGTAACGAAGTGGACGGTGCAGCCATGTTCGCTATCGCCGGCCTCCAGTGCGCGCTGGTGGGTGTGCAGTCCTTTGTATTTCGGCAGCAGCGACGGGTGGATGTTGAACATCCGGCCCTGGTAGTGGCGCACGAACTCGGGCGTCAGGATCCGCATGAAGCCGGCCAGTACCAGCAGGTCCGGCTGGTAGCTGTCGATCCGCTCCATCAGCGCGGCGTCGAAGCTGTCGCGGCTGTCAAAGGCTTTGTGATCCAATACCTCGGTGGTGATGCCGGCTTTTTCGGCGCGCTCCAGGCCGAACACGTCCGGCCGGTTGGACAGCACCGCGCTGATGCGGCCGTCGATGCGGCCGGCGTCGACCGCATCGATGATCGCTTGCAGGTTGGAACCGCTGCCGGAGATCAGCACCACGATCCGTTTCGCCATGCTCAGGCCTCCAGGCCGCGCAGCTCGACCTGCTCTTCGCCCTCGGCGGCCGCTTCAATCTGGCCGATTACCCAGGCGTTCTCGCCGGCGTCCTGCAGCAGTTTCAGCGCGTTGTCGGCTTCGGTCGCCGGTATGGCGATCACCATGCCGACGCCGCAGTTGAAGGTGCGGTACATTTCGCGCGCTTCAACGTTGCCCTGCTGTTGCAGCCAGTTGAACACGGCCGGCATCTGCCAGGAGTTGATGTCGATCACCGCCTTGGCGCTGCCCGGCAGTACGCGCGGGATGTTTTCCAGCAGGCCGCCACCGGTGATGTGCGACAGCGCGTTGACCTGGCTCTGTTTGATCAGCTGCAGCAGCGGCTTGACGTAGATCCGGGTCGGCTCCAGCAGGGCTTCGCTGAGCGGACGGCCGTCCAGCGGCTGGCTCAGGTCGGCGCCGGAGACTTCGATGATCTTGCGGATCAGCGAGTAACCGTTGGAGTGCGGGCCGGAGGAGGCCAGGCCGATCAGGGTGTCGCCGACGCTGACCTTGCTGCCGTCGATGATCTGGTCTTCTTCGACGATACCGACGCAGAAGCCGGCCAGGTCGTATTCGTCGCCGTTGTACATGCCCGGCATCTCGGCGGTTTCGCCGCCGACCAGCGCGGCGCCGGCCAGTTCACAGCCCTTGCCGATACCGGCAACCACGTCGGCCGCCATATCCACGTTCAGTCGGCCGGTAGCGTAGTAGTCCAGGAACTGCAGCGGCTCGGCGCCGGCCACCACCAGGTCGTTGACGCACATCGCCACCAGGTCGATGCCGATGGTGTCGTGCTTGTTCAGATCCATGGCCAGACGCAGTTTGGTGCCTACGCCATCCGTACCGGACACCAGAATCGGATTTTTATACCCCTGAGGGATGCGGCACAGTGCGCCGAAACCGCCCAGACCACCCATCACTTCGGGGCGTGCAGTACGTTTGGCGACCCCTTTGATACGGTCGACCAGGGCGTTGCCCGCATCGATATCGACACCGGCGTCTTTGTAGCTCAGGGAGGTGTTTTCGGAACCAGTAGACATGGATTCAGTAAACCTTTGGCAAGCGTGAATTAAAGCGGATTTAAGTAAGCGGCTATTCTAGCAGTTTGGCGCCGGCCGAGCCACGCCGTTCAGGCCTCCCGTCAAGCTCGTTGATCGGCGGGTTGGCGGCTGCCGGGCCGGTATTGTGGGGGGGCTTCCTGTGGTAAAGTTGGCGGCTGAATTCTGGACAATAAACGCTGCGCTGCCGGCGCCGCTGGAATGGGATTGAAGGACTCGATGAACAAGCGCTTTTGGCCGTTATTCCTGCTGATGATGCTGGTAACCACCCTCTGCCGCGGCGGTGAGGTGGCCGGGCTCTATAATGCCAGCCTGCTGGTGCCGAACCAGACCAGCCGACCCACTGCGGCGCAGCTGAGTGAAGCGCTGGCCGAGGTGCTGGTACGGGTCTCGGGCCGACGCGATCTGCTCGGCAAGCCGGCCGTGCGCCAGGCGCTGCTGCAGGCGGCGCCGCTGGTGCGCAGCTTCTCCTACCGCAGCACCAACCAGGCGGTACGTGACGCCAGCGGCACCGAGCAGCCGGCCCAGCTGCTGGCGCTGGAGTTCGACCGCAGCCTGGTCGACCAGCTGCTCGGCAAAGCCGGCGAGCGGCCTCTGGGCAATCAGCGGCCGACGCTGATGGTCTGGCTGGCGGCGGAGCAGCAGGGCCGGCGGGATTTCCTGTCGTCCGATCACCGTCTTATTACGCCGCTGCGTCAGGCGGCCCGTGAGCGCGGCCTGCCTGTCCAACTGCCGCTGCTGGATCTGACCGACCAGCAGGCGTTGCCGTTGTCCGATCTCTGGGGGCTGTTCGCCGATGGCGTGGAGCAGGCCTCGCTGCGTTACCGGCCCGATGCGGTGCTGGCCGGCCGACTGATGCCGATGCCGGGCGGCAGCTGGGCGATCGAATGGCTGCTGCTCGACCGAGGCGAACCGATGCGCTTCGTTACCGAGGGCAGCGAGCAGCAGGCGTTGCGCCAGGCGGTGGACCGGGTGGCGGACCGTCTGTTCAGCGCCTTGACGGGCGATAGCGCCGGCTACAGCTACTACCTTGACGGTATCCAACTGGATATCAGCAACGTGCGCTCACTGCGCGATTACAGCGCGCTGCTGGATTACCTCGGCCAGCTGAGCCTGGTGACCGGGGTCTATACCGAGCAGGTCGACGGCAGCCGGTTGCTGCTGCGTGTACAGCTGGAGGGGCATATCGACCAGCTGCAGCAGGCGCTTTCGCTGGAGCCGAGACTGGTGCCGAGCCATCGCGGAGCGTCGGCCGGCGACAATACCATGGCGCTGCACTATCGCTGGCAGGGCTGACCCGGAGTCGAACATGATCACCGATTCGCAACGCTGGTTCTTTCTCAGTATCAGTCTGATCACCCTGGCGCTGATCTATCTGTTGGCACCGATCCTGACGCCGTTCCTGGCCGGGGCGCTGCTGGCCTATATCTGCGACCCGGTGGCCGACCGGCTGGAAGCGAAGGGCATGAGCCGCACCTTGGCGGTGGTGACGGTGTTCGTCGGCCTGACCGCGTTGATCGCGGTGCTGGTCTTGCTTCTGTTGCCCAACCTGGGTTATCAGATCAAGGTGATGGTGCAACAGATTCCGGTGGGTCTGGCGCTGCTCGAACAGAGGGTGCTGCCCTGGCTGCAGACCACATTGGGGGTAAATCCCGATGTGTTCGACCTGGCGCACCTCAAGCAGCTGATCAGCAGCGATTGGCAGCAGGCCGGCAACCTGATGAAGCAGATATTGAACGGTGTCAGTCGTTCGGGGCTGGCGCTGGCCGGCTGGATCGCCAACCTGGTGCTGATTCCGGTGGTGACGTTTTACCTGTTGCGCGATTGGGACCTGATGATGGAGCGGATTCATCATCTGCTGCCACGCAATATCGAGCGACGGGTTCAGCTTTGGGCTCAGGAGTGTGACGAGGTACTGGGGGCTTTCATCAAGGGGCAGCTGCTGGTGATGCTGGCACTTGGTGTGGTCTATGCGCTCGGACTTTGGTTGATAGGGCTTGATCTGGCGCTGTTGATCGGTATGCTGGCGGGCCTTGCCAGCATCGTCCCTTATATGGGCTTTATTATCGGTATCGCGGCGGCGGGCGTTGCCGCCTTTATGCAGTTCCAGGATCCGATGATGTTGCTATGGGTGGCGGCGGTGTTCGGTGTCGGCCAGGCCCTGGAGGGGATGCTGCTGACGCCGCTGCTGGTCGGTGACCGGATCGGTCTGCATCCGGTGGCGGTGATCTTCGCCATTATGGCGGGCGGTCAGCTGTTCGGCTTTGTCGGCGTGTTGCTGGCCCTGCCGGTAGCGGCGGTGGTGATGGTGTTGTTGCGCCACCTGCACGACGGCTACAAGAGCAGTTCGCTGTATTCGCAATACAGTGAGAAACCGCAGGAAGATAACGATAATGAACAGAGTGCATGAGCAGTAGCGCCCCATTTCAGATTCCATTAGGTGTCGGCCTGCGGGACGACGCCCGCTTCGAGAACTTCTACCCCGGCGGTAACGAGCTGGCGCTGGCGACCGCCCGGGCGGCCAGCCGTGGCGAAGGGGAGCTGCTGCTCTATTACTGGGGCGCCAGCGCGGTAGGCTGTTCGCACCTGCTGCAGGCGGTTTGCCATGCGGCCGAACCGGCTCATCGCAGCGCGATCTACCTGCCGCTGGACGAGATGATGGCGATGGGCGGCCCCAATGTGCTGGAGGGGCTGGAGCACCTGGATCTGGTCTGTCTTGATAATGTCCAGGTGATCGCCGGCAATGAAGCCTGGGAGCTGGGCGTGTTCCACTTCTTCAACCGGATCCGGGCCCAGAACAACCATCTGCTGATCGGCGCCTCGGTACCGCCGCGACTGCTCGGCATCAAGCTGCCCGACCTGCAGTCGCGGTTGACCTGGGGGATGGTGTTCCAGCTGCAGCCGCTTGGTGACGAGGACAAGGTGAGTGCCCTGAAGGCACGGGCGGTAGCGCGCGGCTTCGAGCTCAGTGACGAGGTGGTGCGCTACCTGATCCACCACGCCAGCCGCGATATGAGCGACCTGGTCGAGCTGCTGGAGCGACTCGATCGCGCCTCGCTCAGTGCCAAGCGCAAAGTCACCATCCCCTTCATCAAGCAGGTAATGGGCTGGTAGTTTTTTTAATGTCGGAGAGGGGGCTTTGCCTCCTCATGACAAAGCCAGCTGTCCGCTAAGCGTTGCTAAAATGTTCGTCCCCTGTAGGAGGGGCTTCAGCCGCGACCGCTCTTCAAAAAATGCACCCAAACAGGTCGTTCGCAGCACTCCAGAGTGGGCGCCACCTACCCACCGGAAAAACACCGGGCTATCCGTTTTGACAAACTGCTTGTCGCTTGTCGCTTGTCGCTTGTCGCTTGTCGCTTGTCGCTTGTCGCTTGAAACTTGAATCTTATAGCTCCACCAAAGCATCGGCGACCCGCGCCAGATTGCCTTCATTCAGGCCCGAGATATTTATGCGGCCGCCGCTACCGATGTAGATCGCGTGCCGGTTGCGCAGCTGCTCCAGCTGAGCGTCGTTCAGGCTCAGGTAACTGAACAACCCCTTCTGTGCCGCGATGTAATCGAATCGGTCGGGGTGTCGTTGCTGCAGCGCTTGTAGCAGAGCCTGCCGGGTTTGGTGGACCTTCTGCTGAGCCTGGTTCAGCTCCTGCTGCCAGTGGCTGCGCAGCTCTTCGCTGCCCAGGATGATATCGACCACCGCGGCGCCGTGGTTCGGCGGCATGTAATAGTTGCCGCAGATCCGGTTCAACGCCTCGGCATAGACCCGCTGACAAACCTCCGGTTCGGCGGCGTGGATCATCAGTGCGCCGGTGCGCTCGTTGTAGAGGCCGAAGGTCTTCGAGGTCGAGTAGCACAGCAGCCACTCGCGGTGGTGGCGGTTGATCAGCGCCAGCGGCAGTCGGTCGCGCGCCAGATCGTCGACCAGCCCGTGATAGGCCAGGTCGAGGATCGGCAGCGCGCCGCGTGCTGATAGCAGCTCGGCGACGGTCTGCCACTGGTTCGGCGTCGGATCGCAACCGCAGGGGTTGTGGCCGGAGACCTGCAGCAACACCGCATCGCCGAACTGAACCTCTGCCAGATCCTCCAGCATGCCGTCGAAATCGAGCCGGCCCTGTTGCGGATCGAAGTAGCGGTAGCTGCACAGGTGCAGGCCGGCGGCGGGGAAGATCGAGCGGTGGGTTACCCAAGGGGGATCTGACAGCCAGAGCCGGCTGCCGTGGTGCAGGAAGTTGAGCAGGTCTCCGGCGACCCGCAACGCGCCGGTGCCGCCCGGCGTCTGGATGCAGGCCAGGCAGGGGTCCTGCGGGTTGTCCGGCCATAACAGTTCGATGATCTTGCGGTTGAACGCGACGCTGCCTGCCGGCCCCAGGTAGGCTTTGCTCTGCTGTGTCGCCAGGAGATGGCGCTCGGCCTCCTTGACCGCCGCCAATACCGGCGTGTGGCCCTGTTCGTCGCGCAACACGCCGATCCCCAGGTCGATCTTGTCGGGCCGCGGGTCGGCGTGAAACTGCGCCATCACCTGCAGAATCGGATCGACCGGACTGGATGGAATCTGTTCGAGCATGGCTCCCTCCCAGGGTACCCGGGCGCGGGCCGGAGCCGTTGCCGGTACCGATTGCCGAATGGGGCCGGCTGGTTGGTGGGAGCCGATCGGCTCAGCCGGTCTGCCAGCTGACGTGGCAGATCTGGTAGGGGATCCCCAACTGCTGGAACTGTTCCAGCCAGCGCTTCTGGCTCTCCTGCAGGCTGTCGCCCGGTCCCTTTACCTCAACCATCCGGTAGTCATCGTGCCGCCACAGCATCAGGTCCGGCAGTCCAGCGCGGAAATGGCGGATATCGAATGCCAGCGTCCGCAGCAGCGCGATCAGCTGCGCGCGCGGTAGCCGGTCGGCTATCTCGCACAGCAGTTCCAGCTTCAGTGTAGCCCAACGCACCAGCGGGTTCTGGGTGCCCGTCTTCTGCTGCCAGCATGCCGTCAGTTCAGTGCGTAGGTCGCAATGCTGCAGTTCGGCAAAGCGCTGCTCGAACAGCGCCCGGCGCCGGCGGTAGAACTGGCCGCTGTCGATATCCAATGGCGCCGCCTGGAATGGTTGGCTGTAGACACCGGGCAGGTCGGCGAAGATCTGCTGCCAGCAGAGCAGGCCCAGAAGGCCGCACAGCAGGTCGTTTTCGCACCAGACGCCTTGCCAGCCCCGCTGTTGGTAGTGGGCCAGCACCTGCATCTCGACCCGTTGGCCATCGTCCGCTAGCTGTAGCTGGCAGCTCTCATAGCTCATCGCTCGGCGTCTGACCGGCGGCCCGCCCAGTCTGCGTTGCAGCCGTGGCATAAAGCCGGTGACGAAGCGCTGCTCGCTGATATCCCAGGGTGATTGCTCGATCTGCCGGCATAGCTGCAAGGCTTGTTCGGTCTGGCCCAAAACGTCGAGTAGCCGGGCTTCTCGCTCACGTGCCGGGGCCTCTTGGCTGTAGCGGTAGAGCCTGATTGCCTGCTCGCTGAGACCCTGCCGCTCGATCTGGCGGGCCAGGCTGTTCAGCAAGCGGCTTTGCAATGGCAGTGGTTCGTGATCGGCCGAGACCGGCTCAAGCCGTTCGATCAACCGGTCGACGATAAGTGGCAGTTCGGCTTCGTCCGCCGGCTGTTCCTGCCACTGCTGGCGCAGCTGCTGCAGTAACAGGATCAGCTCCAGCTGGCGGCGCTCCCGGAATTGACGATGGGGGCGGCTAAGCGAATAAGGCTCGAAGCGCATCAGGCCGAGGTCACGTAGCACGAACTCGGTCAGGTCCTGGTGCAGGTTGCCGAAGTAGAGCAGTTTCAGTCGGCTCAGCAGTTCATAGCCTTGCGGTTGCCAGATTTCGAACGGCTCGGCGGGCAGCCAGTGGCGCAGTGGGCGAGACTCCGGCTGCTGCTGTCGCAATTGCGAGATCAGGGCCGGTTTACGGTCTTTATGCAACGCAAAGTGTTGCCTAAGTTCGACTGCGGTCAGCAGTTGGCCGAGGATTTCCGCATCGATGTCCGGGTCGATCGAAAGCAGCGCCTGCTGCTGCAGATGGTCGGCGGCCGAACGCAGCTCGCCGATCTCCGGATAGCTCAATTTGTCGCTGCGAAAGCTGGGGCCGCGTCGACAGATCAACCGGATATAGAGCATCTGGGCCGGCTCCGGGCACTGGCTGAATCGCTCCAGCAGCTGTTGTTCCGCAGCGGTCAGCAGGTCGCCGTAGCGCTGTCGGGTCTGTTCGACCAGACTGCGGAAATTATGCAGATAGTAATCGCTCGGCAGGGTGGGGAGCTTGTCGATCGGATCCATCCGTCGAGCCTAACAGCCGGGCGAACATTGGTCTAATGGGGGGCAGCGGGCATCAAAGGGTCACTCAGGTGCTGGCTCAGAGCCATCTGATCACCTACGCGCATCGGGCGCGGGTACCGCAGCTGAATCAGAGCGGCCCGGATAGGCGCTTTTTCCGGCTTGAGGTGCCAGCCGGCCTGTCTGTCCATCCGGGTTGCCGGTGACGGGGCACACGGCGATATCGAGCAGCGCGTTTTGCGCCCGGGTCGGAGCGGTATGCGGTGTTGCTGGCACGCTGCAGCCGGTTGATCGTTTGCGCTGGCGCAGGAAATCGGCCGAAAAGGCTTTTACGAAGTTGGCCTACGCGCTTTGAGGACATAGAATTGGGGCCCGTTTTATCTCCGAGTTCGTAGTAACCGATGACAACTAGCCATACACGTAAGGCCCGTGAGCTTGCCGAGAGGGAAGAGCAGCTGCTGGATATCGCGCAGCAGGTCGTTGCCAGTGAGGGCTTTGCCGGTCTGACGATGGATAAGATCGCCAATCGTTCAGACTATTCCAAGGGAACGGTGTACAACCACTTCGGCAGTAAAGAGGATCTGCTCTGCGCCCTGAGTTGTCGTTCTCAGAACCGCATTCTCGATCTGTTCGAGCGCGCCCGCTCTTATCCAGGCAGCAGTCGTGAACGGATGATGGCGATCGGCTTTGCCTATCAGCTGTTCGCCCGGCTGGAACCGGATCTGTTCCTGACCGTACTGACCGCCAAGACACCGGCGGTAATGGAGAAGGCGCTGCCGGATCGAATGCAGCGAGTGGCGGAACTGGATGCACGGCTGGTGGCCAATTGCGATGCGCTGGTGCAAGAGGCGCTGGCGGCAGGCGATCTGCAGCCACGTCCGGGCGTTAATGTGGCGGCGGTAACTTTTTCGGCCTGGGCGACTGCCTTCGGTACTATTGCCCTGCAGGAGATCGCCTCCTTTACCCTTGGTGTACAGCGGCTTGATCAGGACATGGCACTGTTCTTCAACGGCAGCGTGGTGCTGGATGGGTTGGGGTGGCAGCCGCTGTCCAGCGAGTTCGATTACCGCACCAGCTGGCAGGCGTTCGGTGAGCAGCTGTTCGCCGACGAGCTGGCGCTGATTGCCGAACCCCGCTGCGCCTGAGTTTCAGCTCTCCCTTGGGCACCCGATGGCGACTGGTTGAGAGGCTGTGGTAAAAACGACAGTCTCTTGAATCCGGCCGCCCCTTGCGCCACACTGCCGCGCTTCATTGACCGGAGCCGCCATCCCATGTACCGCATTCTCGAAGCCAACCATGATTTTGTACTGATCGACAAGGCGCCCGGTGTGTCGGTGCACAAGGATCAGTCAGATTGCGGGCTGGTGATGCAACTGCAGCGGGATCTGGAGCTGCCGGGGCTGTCGCCGGTCCACCGGCTGGATAGGGTTACCTCCGGGCTGATGCTACTGGCCTGCCATGCAGAGGCGGCCGCGGCACTGGCGGCCGAGTTCCGCCTGCGACGGGTGAGTAAGTACTACCTGGCACTGTCCGATCGCAAGCCGCGCAAGAAACAGGGCACGGTCAGCGGCGATATGGCCAAGGCCCGCCGCGGCGCCTGGAAACTGACCGCGGGGCGTGAAAACCCGGCCGTCAGCCAGTTCTTCTGCAAACCGGCCGAGCCGGGCCAGCGGTTGTTTCTGCTGCGGCCGCTGACCGGCAAGACCCACCAGTTGCGGGTGGCACTGAAGAGCATCGGTGCGCCGATTATCGGTGACCCGCTCTACCATGAAGCGGTGAATCCGCCGGCCGACCGTACCTATCTGCACGCCTATGCGTTGGCGTTTACCCTGAATGGCCGTGACTACCGTTTTTGCTGCCCGCCGGAGCAGGGGACGTTGTTCCAGGCGGCGTCGGTGCGGCAGTTGCTGCAGGGCGAGTTCGCCGAGCCCGAGCTGCTGCCCTGGCCGGCCGTTGCCGAGCGGCGCTAACCCCGAGAATTCATAAGGAAGCTGATTATGTCAGAACGTATTGAACGCGATTTCCATGCCCGCGACCCCGATGAGCAGCAGGCATTTCTGAACCAGACCTGGTGCGACCACTGTCAGCAGGTTGACCTGGGTATGACCGACCCGGTGGAGTACGAATTGAAAGGGATCGTCTACATCGAAGGGCGCTGCAAGGGCTGCGGCGAGCCGGTGATCACCGAGCTGACCGACGAAGAGTTTTGAATTTCCTGTTTCTTCACCGAATCGTGGCAGGCCCCAGAGGCCGAGCCTTGTAGGGTGGCAGCCGGGGCGCCACAGCTTATGCGCTGTCGCCCTCGGAGCGGGCTCTGACCGCGACAGGGTTGCATGGCCTGCGGATATCGCCCTCGGTACCCAAGGGGCATACCAAGCGGCCTGCTACGAAACGCGAGCCCGTAGCAGCGGGCTCTGACCGCGACAGGTCTTGGCATGGTCCGCGGAGGTCGCCCTCGGTACCCAAGGGGCATACCAAGCGGGCTGCTACGAAACGCGAACCCGTAGCAGCGGGCTCCGACCGCGACAGGATTGCAGGGCCCGCGGATGCCGCCCTCGGTACCCAAGGGGCATACCAAGCGGGCTGCTACGAAACGCGAACCCGTAGCGGCGGGCTCTGACCGCGACAGGGTTGCATGGCCTGCGGATATCGCCCTCGGTACCCAAGGGGCATACCAAGCGGGCTGCTACGAAACGCGAACCCGTAGCAGCGGGCTCTGACCGCGACAGGGTTGCAGGGCCCGCGGGTGTCGCCCTCGGAGCGGGCTGCTACGAAACGCGAACCCGTAGCAGCGGGCTCCGACCGCGATAGGGTCGGGGTGGGCTGCTTGTATCTCTCGTTGATGGGTGATTAGCTACCGCCCATCGCAAGGAGCCGGGCTGAGATCCGCCGCCTGTTCGCGCAACATCTGTTCGATTTCAGAGGCGGGCACCGGCCGCGAGAAATAGTAGCCCTGATATAGGTCGCAGCCGTAGTCGCGCAGGCAGTTCAGCTGGTCGACGCTCTCCACCCCTTCCGCCACCACTTTCAGGTTCAGGCTCTTGGCCATCGATATGACGGTGTTGCAGATCATCGCGTCATCCTCATCCACGTCGATCTCACTGACGAAGGAGCGGTCGATCTTCAGCTTATCGATCGGGAACCGCTTCAGATAGGCGAGGCTGGAGTAGCCGGTACCGAAGTCGTCGATACTGAGCTGGATGCCGAGCCGGTGCAGCCGGCTGAGCTTGTCGATGGTGTCTTCGACATTGCGCATGATGCAGCTTTCGGTTATCTCCAGGTCAAGCAGCTGCGGTGCCAGGCCGGTGCGTTTCAGCACGCTGGCTACCTGCTGCAGGAAATCGTCGGTCTGAATCTGCAACGCCGACAGGTTGACCGACATGGTAATCGGCGCCAGCCCCTGCAGCTGCCAGCGCCGGGCCTGCTGGCAGGCCTCCTGCAGTACCCATAGGCCGAGCGGGATGATCTGGCCGGTCTCTTCGGCCAGCGGGATAAACGCCATTGGCGAGATCAGTCCCTTGTCGGGGTGCTGCCAGCGTAGCAGCGCCTCGACGCCGACGATGCGGCCGCTGGCCTGTTCGACCTGCGGCTGGTAATGGAGTTCGAACTGCTGCTCTTTCAATGCCCGATGCAGGGCGTTCTCCAGCAGTAACCGTTCACTGACGCTGTTGTCGATCCCCTGATTGAAGAACTGGCAGTTGTTCCGGCCCTGTTCCTTGGCGTGGTACATCGCCGCGTCGGCGTTTTTCAGCAGCGAACGTGGCTCGATACCGTCCTGCGGGTAGATGGCGACACCGATGCTGAGGGTGACGATCAGCTCCTGCAGGCCGAGCCGCATCTCGCGGCGGAATCGGGTGCGGATCTTGTCGACGATCTGCTGGATGTGTTGCGGGTCGTGCAGATGGGTCAGGATGATGACGAACTCGTCGCCGCCCAGCCGGGAGACGATATCGGTGGAGCGGATGCACTGCTTGAAGCGGGCGGCGGCCTCCTTCAGTAGCTGGTCGCCCTCCTGATGGCCGAGGCTGTCGTTGATGTTCTTGAACCGGTCGAGATCGATGAACAGCACCGCTACCTGCTCGTCGGCGCGTTCGGCCTGGATCAATGTTTGCTGCAGGCGCTCCTCCAGCATCGCCCGGTTGGGCAGGCCGGTCAGCGGATCGTGGTGGGCCAGGTGCTTGATCCGTTCTTCGGCGATACGCCGGTCGGCGATCTCCTGGTGCAGTTCGCTGATCGCCTCGTGCAACTCCTTGGTGCGTTCGGCAACCCTCAGTTCCAGCTGTTCGTGGGCTTCGTTCAGCGCCTGCTCGGCCCGCTTGCGGCGGGTGATGTTCATGGCGATCCAGATGGTGCCCTCGCTGAGATCCTGCGGGTTGATCGCCTTGGCGCGCAGTTCGATCCACAGTTCCTGGCCGCTGCGGTGGCGTAGCCGCTTCTCAGCCTGGTAGACCTGGCCGCGGGACAGTGGCCGATAGCCTTCGCGTCCCATGCGCTCGAAGGCGGTAAGGTCCACGTGCAGGTGTTCTGTCGTGCGGCCGATCAGCTCTTCCGGCTGGTAACCGAACATGCTGGCGAATTTCTGGTTGCAGCGGGTGACTACGCGCTCCTTCAGGAACACGATGCCGACCATGGCATACTCCAGGATCAGCTCCTGCTCCTGCATCATTTGTTTTAGTGCCTGCTGGTGGCGCACTTCGTTGTCGATATTGTCGATGATCCAGATGAAGCCCGATTCCGGATGGCCGGGCACCACCATCTTGCCGCGCAGGGCGCACCAGATCAGCTCGCCGCTCTTGCGCTTCATCAGCAGGCGCTTGTTGTATAGCTGGCCGCGGCTCAACAGCGGATAGGCTTCCTCGCCAACGCTGTCGAAAATCGCCTGGTCACGATAGAGCACCACACCGCGCTGGCCGATCAGCTCTTCTACCTGGTAGCCGAAGATCTTGGCGAACTGACGGTTACAGCGCAGGATGCGGCGTTCCTTGATGAAACTGATGCCGACCCCAGCATGTTCCAGGATCACCTGCTGTTCACGCAGCAGGCTCTCCACCGGGTCTTCGTTCTCCAGGTAGGGGTTCAGGTCCTGCTCGGTCAGCTCGATACGACGTTGCGGCGGCCGGGTAACGATGATATCCAGCGAGTGCCAGCGCGGCCCGGTGCGGGTGTTGACCAGCGCCTGGCCGAGATAACTGCCGACCTGGCGCAGCTGGGTCCAGATCTGTTCCGCCTGCTGCAGGTCGACGAAGTGATCGATAAAGTGCTGTTCGTCGCTGTTGAACAGGCGATGGGCATTGCTGTTGCGCAGGATCAGGTCGCCCTGCATGTCGTAAGCGCTGCGCAGATTCTTCTGTGACAGCGCGGCGGCCTGCGGGCCGGGTTCCGGTAGCTGCTCGAACAGCCAATGCTGGTCGCCCAGGAGTTGGATCCGGCAGCGGTAATGCTGGCCGCGCCACTGGAATTCGCAAGTGTCCGATTCCGCACCGAGGCAAGCCGCCAGTGGGGTGGGTTGGAGCGCGTGCAGTTCGTCGAGGTTGGCGCACTGCCAAAGCGCCAGTGCCGCCGGGTTGGCCCAGCCGATTCGACCCCGGTCAGCATCGTAGTGCCAGACCGCCTGTTCTATGCTGTCCAGTAAACGGTCTGAGCGGGCTTCCGTGTCAGTGAATATGCCCATCGGTTATTGTTTTCAGCCTCTAATCCCTGAATAATCGCCGGTCCCGTTTCTGGCCTACCGGGCCGGCTGTTCTTTATTGTTATAATCGCGCCGCATTTCCTGTAGCGAGGTAGCTGTGACTCACGACTTTGAACACCGTTTTGGCGGTACCCGCCGACTCTATGGCTCTGCCGCTGTCGAGCTTTTTCGCCAGGCACATGTCTGCGTGGTCGGTATCGGCGGTGTCGGCTCCTGGGTCGCCGAGGCACTGGCCCGCACAGCCATCGGCAATATCACCCTGATCGACCTGGATGATCTCTGCATCACCAATACCAACCGGCAGATCCATGCGCTGAGCGATACCGTCGGTCGCAGCAAGGTGCAGGTGATGGCCGAGCGGATACGGTCGATCAATCCGGACTGTACGCCGTACGAGGTCGAGGACTTTATCACCCGGGATAACATTGCCGAACTGATCAGCGACCAATTCGACTACGTTATAGACGCCATTGACAGTGTCAAGGAAAAAGCGGCGCTGATCGCTCACTGTAAAAGGCGCAAGATTCCGGTGATCACCGTCGGCGGTGCCGGCGGTCAGATGGACCCGACCCAGATCCAGGTCACCGATCTCAGCCGCACGGAGCAGGATCCGCTGGCGGCCAAAGTACGCTCGCTGCTGCGGCGGGATTACGGTTTCAGCAAGAGCGGCCGTCGCTTCGCGGTGGACTGTGTCTACTCGACCGAGCAGCTGATGTACCCGCAGCCCGATGGCAGTGTCTGCGGCAACAAGAGCCTGCTGGACGGCAATACCCGGCTCGATTGCGCCGGCGGCTTCGGGGCGGCCACCTGCGTTACAGCAACCTTCGGTTTTGTTGCCGTTTCACGGGTGTTGAAAAAGGTGGTCGAGCGGGCGGAGCGTCAGGGGCGACTGTAAGCTGCGGGGCGACCGGGCTGCTGGAAAATTACAGTGCAGTATTCGGTCGCCGTTCAGCGTTTGGAGATTTCGCGCATCAGCCCGGAGATATCGAGGCCCTGCATGGAGGCCAGCGCTTCCACATCGTTCGGGCGGGTCGGCGGCATGCCGGCGACTTTCTTTTGGTTGGCCTGGGCAGCCTGTTTTTCTTGTGCTTCCTTTGCTTTCAGTGCTTCTTGCTCAGCGATTTTCTGAACGAGAGCTTGCTGAACACGGTCCAGTTGTTCGGCTGTCAGTGACGAAAGCCATTCGACGGTTTTATCTTGATTCATATCGGTACAAGTCAGGGGAAGAAAGTACAACGGATGTACAAATTATAACAGTATCGCGTTACAACATCCGCGGATTCGGCGACGGCGATTGCCTGAACACCATTTTTTGATTGCTGTATTGTGGCTTGAAACCCAAGCGAAAACAATCAGTAAGCCTTGCAATTAAGTGCGGAAAGGGTATTCTTTCCGTGTCTTCGCCAGATGCCGCCATCGGTGCCTGGCCCGGCCTCCGGGCCGCTTTCAACTGCGGGTGTAGTTCAATGGTAGAACGGCAGCTTCCCAAGCTGCATACGGGAGTTCGATTCTCCTCACCCGCTCCAGCTCGTTCAGCATATGATAATTGCAATATATCCACCAGCCGGACGGGGCGTTATCCGCGTGTGCACAAAAAGCATGCCCACCCTACCACGCTGTTAACTCGAAACTGTTCACTCTTCACTTTACATAAAAAAGCCCTCCGAACTGCGGAGGGCTAAAGGCGTTAACTCTTAGAGTGGCCAGAGTTAAAAAAGGGATGCGACTGAGTTCTCGCAACCAGGTGGGCTGACGAGTCGTCATTCGCATCTGCAGTATGGCACTGCATTGTGCGGTGCACAACAATACTTTTGTACCAGTTTCAGTATGTTAAGCTTTTGTTGCTGAGCAGGGTTGTGCAAAAGCGACATCTGGTTGTGCACTCTTACTCTTCAATGATCGCATCCTGCCGGTAACGGAACGGGTGGGCCGGGTAGGTGCCCATGACCCGCACGTCTTTGGCGAAGAAGTTCAACTCCTGCAGCGCGTACTGCATCGACTGCTCGTAGGGGTGGCCCTCCACATCGAGGTGGAAGCTGGATGCCTGCATGGTGTCGGAAGCCATATAGCTCTCCAGCTTTACCATGTTGACCCCGTTGGTGGCAAAACCGCCCAGTGCTTTATAGAGCGCAGACGGGATGTTACGCACCGTGAACAGCAGCGTGGTCATGAATTTCACGTCCGCTTCCAGCGCCGGCATATGGCTGTCGTGGGCGACGATCAGGAAACGGGTGGTGTTGCCGCTCTTGTCCTGGTAGTTCTCGCGGACCACCTGCAGGCCGTATAGTTCGGCCGCCAGGCTGGAAGCGATGGCGGCATGGCTGCGCTCGCCGCTCTCGGCCAGTTCCTTGGCCGAGCCGGCGGTGTCCAGGCTGGCGATCGGTTCCAGCCCCATCTCCTTGATATTGCCGTCGCACTGGGCCAGCGCCTGTGGGTGGGAGGAGACGGTTTTCAACTCCTCCTCCTTGACGCCGGGCAGCGCCAGCAGGCAATGGTTAACCGGCTCGAAATGCTCGCCGATGATATGCAGCTTGGTTTTCGGCATCAGCCGGTAGATCTCTTCGACCCGGCCGGCGGTGGAGTTTTCCAGCGGAATCATCGCCAGTGCGGCATCGCCGCGCTCGACCATAAACATCGCCTCAAAGAAGCTGTCGCAGGCAAACGGTTCCATCTCCGGATGCACGCGGCGGCAGGAGAGGTGGGAGTATGCGCCAGGCTGGCCCTGGTAAGCGATGATCTTTTTAGCAGTGTTCATGGTGGTGTTAACCCAGGTCAGGTTAAAGAAAAAGGGCGCATATTATGTCATAGCCGTTCACTGGAAAAAATCGAACCCCTCCGGTACCTTGCATGATCGCTTTTTCCGCATGCCAACGGCTATCTACGATTATGACTCCGGAACGTAAACAGAAGTTGCTGCAGGTGCTGCAGCGCCGCCAACCCGACCTGACGCTGATCGCCGAGCGGGTGCACAAACCGCGCAATCTGGCGGCGCTGCTGCGCAACGCCGATGCGGTAGGCATCCACCAGGTACACACCGTGGCGCCGAAAGCGGGTTATCGCTACAGCGGTACCGCGCTGGGTTCGGACCGCTGGGTGTCGACCCAGCAGCATGAGACCTTTGCCGAGGCGGCCGAAGCCGTGCGGGCGCAAGGGATGAAGATTTATGCGGCCCATCTGTCCGGTCGGGCGCTCGATTACCGGCTGGTCGACTATACCGCGCCCTGCGCGATCCTGTTCGGTGCCGAGAAACAGGGGGTGGGCGAGGAGGCTCAGGCGCAGGCCGACGAGCACATCATCATCCCGATGATGGGCATGGTCAGCTCGCTCAACGTGTCGACCGCCGCCGGGATTATCCTGGTGGAGGCGCAGCAGCAGCGGTTGGCCGCCGGGCTTTATGACCAGCCCCGGTTGTCAGTCGAGGAGATCGCCCGCTGCCTGTTCGAGTGGAGCAACCGCAAATTGGCGCTGTTCTGCCGGGACAGGGGGCTGGCCTATCCCCCCTATGACGGCGAGGGCGAACTGATCGACGCGCCGGGCTGGAACCGGCGGCTGCAGCAGGGCCAGGTGCCCCGCCAGGATTGGTCGGCTACGCCGTTGCTATAGCCCGATATAACGCCTGCCTGGCGCTAACTTTTTGTTTCAATAAGCGAATTTCGTGAAATCGGTTTTGCATCCGGCGGCATGGCTGGTATACTGCGCGCCTGTCTCGAGTTGAGTAGTCCGAGACATCTGGTTTTCGAGGGTTTGATCATCGCATCAAACCGTTGGAGCCGCGTTATGGCGGCTCTGCCGGTCCTCTCGCAACATGAAGCCGTGAACCCGGTCAGGCCCGGAAGGGAGCAGCCGCAGCGGTGGAATTGTGTGCCGGGATGTGGCTGGTGGGGTCGCCCCCATCTTTCTCTTTTCTGTTCTTGCGAATCCCCCATCCTGTATAAGTCCCGTTAGCATAGCGGTGACCGTTGCCGCTCGATTATTGATCGCGCGTTGATGTTCAATGTCTAGTTCAAAGAGTCCCCCCGATTGTTGGCTGGATTGTAAATGTTCAGACTAGATCTGACAGTCAGTGTCAGCAGAGCCCACTTAAACTCGGTGCCCAAAAACAGACCTCCCATTGGGTGGTGGGGGAGGTAACAGCAGGCACAACGCGGGTATGAGAAATGCTGGGTTTATTTATCCGTTTCAGCGGCGCTAAGGTCTCTTAGCTGACATGAGATTAAAGACGTAGCCTGCGCTCCAATGACGATCTTCAACCACTTGTGTGGCTGCTCGAACGTTAGCCGGATCAACTGAATCTTATTGCCGGTTGCCATTATTGGCTATCAGCGAAGGGATGATTGATTCATTATTCATTACCATTTTTCGCCAAATGCGCGCAGATCCAGTTCGAACGTCCAGGCCTGCGATGGTTGTTGCGTTAGAAAGTAGACCGCTTCAGCAATCTGGGAAGGTTCCATGAAATACTCTTGCGGATATCCTTGAACATGCCGACCCGGATTCACGATCCCGTCGAGGATCACGTTGCATATTCCGGCCCATCGTGAACAGCCATTCCGGCGGAACGTGAACACCGATTCTGGTTCAACGTGAACACCCATTCCGGCCGAAGCTGAACACTTGTGCCCAATTTCCGGAATCGCCGTT
>NZ_JAILYN010000035.1 GCF_019795155.1 Marinobacterium arenosum
AATGCGGGTGCGGGGTATGCTGATGCCAGAGCCCTTGCGTCTGTTCGAACACCTTCTGCACCGCTTCTTCGCCCAAGCGCTGCCGGGCCTGTACCACCGCACTGGGTGCCACGAACGGCCGATCGCCCGGCAGCATGATATCCAACTGGTTGACGATCTGACTCATCGGCAGGTGCCGGAACAGCGCCATACCCACCACGCTCCAGACCATCATTTCCAGCGGCAGGCGGCGTTTGCGCAAGGCGACAGTGCCGGACTCATGGAGGCACTGCTCGATCAACTCCGGGGAGAGCACTTCAGACAACGAAGCGAATTGGTCGGGAGAAACGCGAGAGATGGCATCCACTGCCTGACTAAAATGCATAAAAAAATCCGGAACCCTTAACATGGATTCCGGATTTTCTCTTGCCTGATCAGCAAGTTAAAGAGCTTAACTGATCGGCATTACCCGAAGGCCGCCTTTCTCATTGCAGTACAGCGACAAGCTCAGGCCAGCACCAGATTATCCCGGTGCACCAACTCCTCCTCGACCACGTAGCCAAGCAATGTCTCGATCTCCCGACTGGGCCGACCGATAATCTTGCCGGCATCGGCGACCGGATAGTTCGCCAGGCCACGGGCGACAATCCGCCCCTGCTCATCAGTCAGGATCACCATCTCGCCGCGCTGAAAATCGCCACTGACACTTTTCACCCCGGCCGGCAGCAGGCTCTTACCCCGCTCGGTCAACGCAACCACCGCCCCCGCATCCAGCACCAGGGTGCCGCGCGCCTGCAGATGGCCGGCAATCCAGTTCTTGCGCGCCGCCATCGGACCGCGATCCGGCACCAACAGGGTGCCGATATCCTCACCCGCCTTCAGCCGGGTCAGCACCCGCTCCTCACGACCACTGACGATCACCGTGACCGCACCGGAGCGGGCCGCCAGTTTGGCCGCCCGCACCTTGGTCAGCATGCCACCACTGCCGAGACGACCACCACCGCCGGCCATCGCCTCCAGCGCCTCATCACCGGCCCGGCCGACCGACACAAAGCGCGCATCGGGATTAGTGCGCGGATCAGCCTCGTAGAGACCGCGCTGGTCGGTCAGGATGATCAGACCATCAGCCTCGACCAGGTTGGCAACCAGCGCCCCCAGGGTGTCGTTATCGCCGAAACGGATCTCGCTGGTGACCACGGTGTCGTTTTCATTGACCACCGGCACCACGCCGAGCTCGATCAGGGTACGCAGCGCCGCCCGCGCGTTGAGGTAACGCTGACGATCGGAATGATCCTCATGGGTCAGCAGGATCTGCGCGGTATGAGTACCGTGACGCTGGAAGTTTGCCTCATAAGCCTGCACCAACCCCATCTGACCAACCGCTGCCGCAGCCTGCTGCCGATGCAGCTCGTGCGGTCGCTCGGGCCAGCCCAGCCGGGTCATCCCCTCGGCAATGGAGCCCGAGGATACCAGCACGATCTCCATCCCCTCGGCACGCAGCGCCGCCAACTGGTCCACCCAGCCGGCGATCGCCTCACGATCCAAGCCCTGCCCATCATTGGTCAGCAGCGCACTGCCGATCTTTACGACCCAGCGCCTGCCCTTCTGCAGCGCATTCCGTTCTGTCGCCACGCTCTCACCTCAACTCAAAGGCGCTATCAGCGCACCCATTCCACCTCGACGTCGTAATCGTCATCGTCGAAGTCATCATCATCCAGATCATCGTCAACCGCACGACGCCGACGGCCGCGCAGCTGCTCGATCCGCTCGCGCGCCTCCCGGTCGATCTGCTGACGGATCGCCAGCTCCTCGTCGAGCAGCTCCGGATTGTCCTCGACCGCTTCGGCACGTTGATCCAGGAAGTCCTGAATATCGTGAATCAGCGCCTGCACACCGGTCTTGTTGATCGCCGCGATACGGTACACCGGTCCCTGCCAATCCAGCGCCTCGATCACCGCCTGACAGCGCTCTTCAACCTCATCATCCGGCACCATATCCAGCTTATTCAACAGCAGCCAGCGGGGCTGCTGCGCCAGCGTCGGACTGAACTTCTCCAGCTCGTCGACCACCACCCGCGCCGCCTCTGCCGGCGTCTGCTCATCCCAGGGCGCCATATCCACGATATGCAGCAAGATCCGGTTACGCGCCAGGTGGCGCAGGAAACGAATACCCAGCCCCGCCCCTTCGGCAGCACCCTCGATGATGCCCGGGATATCCGCCACCACGAAGCTACGGTGTTTCTCGGTGCGCACCACCCCCAGGTTCGGCACCAGGGTGGTGAACGGATAGTTTGCCACCTTCGGCTTGGCCGCCGACACCGCCCGGATAAACGTCGACTTACCGGCGTTAGGCAAGCCCAGCAGACCGACGTCGGCCAGCACCTTCAGCTCCAGCTTCAGGTTGCGCGACTCACCCAGACTACCATTGGTGGTCTGCCGCGGCGCCCGATTGACACTGCTCTTGAAGCGGGTGTTACCCAGCCCATGCCAACCGCCCTGGGCGATCTTCTCGACCTGCCCCGCAGTCGTCAGGTCGGCCAGCGTTTCGCCGGTATCCACATCGATAATGGTGGTACCGACCGGCACCTTCAGCACCAGGTCTTCACCCTTGGAACCGGTGCAGTTGCGACTCATGCCACCCTGACCATTCTGCGCCTTGTAGCTGCGCGTATAGCGATAATCGATCAGCGTATTGAGATTCTCATCCGCCTCGAAGAACACCGAACCGCCATCACCGCCGTCACCGCCGTCAGGACCGCCTTTCGGGATAAATTTTTCACGGCGAAAACTCATGCAGCCGTTACCGCCCTTGCCGGCTTCCACCGCAATCACTGCTTCATCGACAAACTTCATAAAGCCTCCCGAAAATATCTTCCAGCCCTGAAGGCCATTCTAGAAACAAAAAAGCCCCGCCTGGGCGGAGCTTTTTGAATACTTACAACGCTGTGCTTAGGCAGATACAACGCTGATGTATTTACGCTTGTTTGGACCTTTCACTTCAAACTTCACAACGCCATCGGCTTTTGCGAACAGAGTGTGGTCTTTGCCCAGACCTACGTTGTCACCAGCGTGGAACTTGGTGCCGCGCTGACGAACCAGGATGTTACCCGCGATGACCGCCTGACCACCGAAGCGCTTAACGCCGAGGCGTTTCGACTCCGAGTCGCGGCCGTTACGAGTAGAACCACCAGCTTTCTTATGAGCCATTACTCTATCTCCTGTTTCCGGTTAAGGATCAGCCGTTGATGCCGGTGATCTTAACTTCGGTGAACCACTGACGATGACCCTGACGCTTCATGTGGTGCTTACGACGCTTGAACTTCAGGATCTGTACTTTCTTGCCACGACCGTGGGATACAACTTCCGCTGCAACCTTGGCACCTTCGACAACCGGCGCGCCAACTTTAACGTCGTCGCCATTGCCAACCAGCAGGACGCGGTCGAATTCAACGCTGGAACCAGCTTCAGCGGACAGTTTTTCCACTTTCAGGGTCTGACCTTCCTGAACGCGGTACTGCTTGCCACCAGTTACGATAACTGCGTACATTGATAATCTCCGATTTACACCTACCCGGCTACTGGACAAGTACCTACTTCTAATGGTGAGACCATATGGTAGGGAGCAAATTGTGGGTAGGTTAGGGCGCGGAATTATACAGCCCTCCCCGATGTACAGCAAGCGAACAACTGATCGAAAAGGCGACTTTCTTGACAGTCTTCCGGGGGCCCCCTAGCATGCGCCCATACTCCCAGCCACAAGCCAAGCCGTCATGCAGCCACACCAACTGAATCCGCAGATCGAGCCGCAGTTCGAAGCCGTAAACGATTACATCATCAATCACCTGGGGTCCAACGTACCGCTGGTCGAGAAGATCGGTCACTACATCGTTGAAAGCGGCGGCAAGCGCTTGCGCCCACTGCTGGTATTACTGGCCGCCAATGCCGCCGGCTACCAGGACCGTCACCATATTCCGCTGGCGGCGGTGATCGAGTTTATCCACACCGCCACCTTGCTGCATGACGACGTGGTCGACGAATCCGACCTGCGCCGCGGCAACGCCACCGCCAACGCCAAGTGGGGTAACGCCCCCAGCGTGCTGGTCGGCGACTTCCTCTATTCACGCGCCTTTCAGATCATGGTCGAGATCGGCAACATGGAGATCATGAACGTGATCTCCAATGCCACCAACGTGATCGCCGAGGGCGAGGTGCTGCAGCTACTGAACTGCAAGAACCCGGACACCACCGAAGAGCAGTACCTGCAGGTGATTCTCGGCAAGACCGCAATGCTGTTCGAGGCCGCCACCGAGAGCGGCGCCCTGCTGGCCGACTGCAACGCCGAACAGCGCGAGGCGCTGCGTCTCTACGGACGTCATCTGGGCATAGCCTTCCAGCTGGTCGACGACGTGATGGACTATCTGTCCAACGCTGAAGAGATGGGCAAGAACGTCGGCGACGACCTGGCCGAAGGCAAGCCGACCCTGCCGCTGATCCAGGCGATGAAAAACGCTGACGACGATGGCCGTAAATTGATCCGCCAGGCGATCCGCAAGGGCGGCCTGGACGATCTGCAACCGGTTCTTGAGATCGTCCGCCAGACCGGTGCTATCGAATACACCCAGCAGATGGCCCGTAGCGAAGCGGCTCGGGCGGTGGAAGCACTGGACGCCCTGCCGGACAGCAGCTTCAAAGCCACCCTGGCCCAACTGGCCGACCTGGCGGTGGATCGCAACAAGTAATCTCTTGGCAGACGTCCGGCATCCGAAGATCTTGCCGGGCGTCTCTCAGCACGAATCAGATCCTGGCCGGCAACACTCAGCGAGACGAACGAACTGAACGTCCGCCTGTCTATTTAGAGTGGAGCAGCGGCTGTATGCACCCATCGATCTATGCATCACGGGAATCGCGGCAACCCTCGGAATTTCGCTCAAAAACCTGCGTTTTAAGTGCGCCGCACAATGATTAACAACGATTTTCAGCGATTCAAATCGTGCCTATACAGCCCCAAGCCGGTATAATCGCCGAATTATTTTGACTGAATTGCCTTTGGATAGACCATTTTCAAATGACAAGACCTTCATCTTTCACGCGCGAAGAACTATTACAATGCGGCCACGGCGAGATGTTCGGCGAAGGCAATGCACGCCTGCCGATCGGTAACATGCTGATGATGGACCGCATCACCTCCATCACCGATGATGGCGGCGAATTCGGCAAGGGTGAGATCATCGCCGAGCTGGATATCAACCCGGATCTGTGGTTCTTTGGCTGCCACTTCGAATCCGACCCGGTAATGCCGGGCTGCCTGGGCCTCGACGCCATGTGGCAGCTGGTCGGTTTCTATCTGGGCTGGCGCGGTAACAAGGGCCGCGGCCGCGCACTGGGCTCCGGCGAAGTAAAATTCTTCGGCCAGGTGCTGCCGACCGCCCAGAAAGTAACCTACCACATCCAGCTGAAACGCGTGATTGAACGTAAACTGGTAATGGGTATCGCCGACGGCTCCATGTCCGTCGACGGCCGAGAGATTTATACTGCTAAAGATCTGCGTGTCGGTCTGTTTACTTCAACCGACTCCTTCTGAGCACAACCCGACCAACCCCAGTTCCGCTACGGAAACAGCCAGCCGGGCTGGCGGGGCTTGGTCGCCGAAGGCACAGATCTATAGCTGGCTGTAAACCAAGATTAATCAGATAAGTTAGAGAGGCATCTTATGCGACGTGTCGTTGTTACCGGTATGGGTATCGTGTCCTGTCTGGGCACCGACAAGGAGTCGGTGCTTGAGTCACTGCAACTGGGTCGCTCCGGTATCAAATTCCAGGAGGACTACAAGGAGCGTGGCTTCCGCAGCCAGGTAGCCGGCAGCATCGATATCGACTTCGCTGAGAAGATCGACCGCAAGCTGCTGCGCTTTATGGGCGATGCGGCGGCCTACACCTACATTGCCATGCAGGAAGCGATCGCCGACTCCGGTCTGCCGGAAGACCAGGTCTCCAATGAGCGGACCGGCCTGATTGTCGGTTCCGGCGGTGCATCTGCGGCCAACATCGTCGAAGCAGCCGATATCACCCGGGAAAAAGGCGTCAAGCGTGTCGGCCCGTACCGCGTGACCCGCACCATGGGTTCCACTGTTTCCGCCTGCCTGGCGACCCCGTTCAAGATCCGCGGCGTCAACTACTCCATCACCTCCGCCTGCGCCACCAGCGCGCACTGTATCGGCAACGCGATGGAACAGATCCAGTTGGGTAAGCAGGACGTCATCTTCGCCGGTGGCGGTGAAGAGCTGCACTGGTCGCAGACCGCGATGTTCGACGCCATGGGCGCGTTGTCCAGCAAGTACAATGACACCCCGGAGAAGGCTTCCCGCGCCTATGATGCCAATCGTGACGGCTTCGTCATCGCCGGCGGCGCCGGCATCCTGGTGATCGAGGAGCTGGAACACGCCAAGGCACGCGGCGCCAAGATCTACGCCGAGCTGGTTGGCTATGGCGCCACTTCCGACGGTTACGACATGGTCGCACCGTCCGGCGAAGGCGCGGTGCGCTGCATGAAGCAGGCGATGAGCACCGTCGAAGGCGACATCGACTACATCAACGCCCACGGCACCTCCACCCCGGCAGGCGATGTGCAGGAACTGAAAGCGATGAAAGAGACCTTCGGCGACCAGATGCCGCCGGTCAGCTCCACCAAGTCGCTGTCCGGCCACTCGCTGGGCGCCGCCGGTGTTCAGGAAGCGGTGTACTGCCTGCTGATGCAGCAGAACAAATTCATCGCCGCCTCCGCCAACATTGAGCAGCTGGACCCGGAAGCGGAAGGCATGCCGATCGTTCAGGAGCGCCGCGACAATGTCGATCTGGAGCGGGTCATGTCCAACAGCTTCGGCTTCGGTGGCACCAACTCCACACTGGTGTTCCAGAAGTACCACGGCTAAGCCGACACACTTCTGAAATAAAAAAACCGCCTTCGGGCGGTTTTTTGTTTTTTATGTCCTTCAACAGCGAGGGTATGACCACAACCTAATCGGGCCGGATCATATAGTCCAATATAGAACAATCAGTGGACGGAGCAGACCATGCAGGGATCGAAACTGCGCACGATATGCTGCACCGCCACCGGCTCCCGCTCACCTTCGATCACCGGCGCACCCGCCAGCGCCTGCTCCAATGGACCCGGCACCTGCAGGCCATCACGTGGACTGAAGTTCCAGGTGGTCGGCGCGATCACCTGGTAATTGGCGATCCGTCCGTCACGGATACTGAGCCAATGGCCCAAGCTACCGCGGGCGGCCTCCACCAGCCCAGCGCCTTCCGCCTCGTCGGGCAGGCGGCCATGATGGCAGAACGGCTCACCGGACTCGAGCTGCTTCACCCAGCGCTCCATCTGTGGCACCACCAATGCCAGCTCCAGCAGTCGGGCGATCAGCCGGTTGCGAACATTACCGCCGGAGTGATCCACCAGATCGACAATCAGCGGATGGCCGTTGATGAACTGTCGGGCCAGCGCACCGGTCTCCACCACCGCGCCATCCAGTCGCGGCGCCTTGCACCAGCTGTAGCCGTCCGGGTTTTCCAGTGAAGGCGCGGTCAGCCCGTCGCGCGGGTGGCGCGGCAGGTGGCCGCCATCCAGCCAGCTATGGGACAGATCCTCGCGAATCTTCTCTGTGTCCAGCGCTTCTACAGCGCCGCCACGGCTGCGCACGCCGGCCGGCAGCCAACGCTCGCCATCGATCTGGTAACTGCCGTAGCTCATAAAGCGGTCACTGGCCCGGCCCAGCCGATCCAGTTCCAGCCGGTCGCTGAGGTACAGCAGGGTGCGCAGGTCGTTGCTCTGCCAATAGCCCTGCGCAGCCCAGTCGCGCAGCGCCGCTTCGCTATCCAGTTCGGCGATCTGCTCCAGCTCGGCGCCGAACAGGGTGCGCTCCAGAAAGCGCCGGAAACCGGCCAGGATCGCCAGCAACCGCAGCCGCTCCTGCGGTTCGACCGGCTTGGCGCTGCCGCCGGGCTGGATACTGAGGCTGTGCGGCCACTTGCCGGCCAGCAGCCCCATCAGATGCAGGAACTCGGCCCGCGCCGGCAGCACCTCGCGGGCGGCATCGCCCTGCACCGCCTTGAAGCGGCGCGCGACCGGAGCATACCAGTCCTCGCCGCTGTATCGCTCGCGGGCAAAGTCCGGCATGAAGAACAGGTAGAAGTGGGTCAGCAGGTCGGCCAGGTTCTCGTTGGCCAGTACCAGCGCGGTGCAGCGCTCTCCGTTTGGCGGCGGCGTCAGCTGCATCGCATCGGCCAGCGCCCAAGCGCAGGCCACCGACTGGCTGACCGAGCAAATGCCACAGATACGCGGCGTATAGACCAGCGCATCGAGCGGCGTCTTGCCCAGCAGGATCTGTTCGAAGCCGCGATACAGCGGCGAGTTGACCCGGGCGCTACGCACCCGGTTGTCGTATATCTCGAGGCTAACCTCCAGGTCTCCTTCGACCCGGTTGAACGGCCCCACCAGCAATCGGCTCATAGTTGGCGCTTCTTATCGTTTTTTATCGTTTTGTTTGCCTGGCGGATAGATGATCGATTCCGCGGTGGCATTGCGCCGCAGCCGCTCCGGGGTGGCCGCTTTCGACAGCGACGCCAATGCCACGAACCAGGCCTTGGGCATATCGGTCGGCAAACCGACCGGAATCCCGGCGATCTTCGGTGTTTCAGTAAAGCTGTGGCGCGGTTCCTCGAACTCCGGCGCAGTGCAGTTGATGCATGCATAGCCGCCACGGGTGCAGGAGCCCTCGCCGTGCCAGGGTCGGACATTGCAATCGGCATCGGCCTGCGTGCCCAGGCAGCCCAGGTTCTCCATCAGGCAGCCCTGCTGACCGGGCAGCTCTGCACTGGCCTTGTATTCGTAAAACTCGTTGCGACTGCAGCCGTGATGCACCAAATGGTCGGCATAGAGCCTTGGCCGCCCCAATCTGTCGAGTTGATCCTCATTCAACTCTCCCAGCGCCAGCTGCTGCAGGGTTTCGGTAACCCAGTTGGGGTGGGTCGGGCAGCCGGCGATATTGACCACCCGCTGTCCCGTCTGAGACAGGTAGTCGCTGCCCAGCAGGCCACCGGCCAGCTCGCCCTCGTACTGCAACCCCGTGGCCTCGGTATGGTTGGCCCCGGCCGCGGAGATGCCGCCAAAGGCGGCACAGGAGCCGACCGCCACACAATACTGTGCCCGCTCGGCCAACCGGCTTACCCAGTCGATCATCGGGATGCCGGTGCCCCCCAGCAGATGGAAGCGGCCGCTGCCGTGCGGGCCGCGCAGCAGCGCCCCTTCGATGCAGAGGATATCGAGCGGCTGTTCGCCGATCAGGATCGCCTCCAGCAACTGCACCAGTTCAGCGCCGGTCGCTTCGCTCAGCGACGGGTGCCAGAGCAGCCGGATGCCGGCGGCCTCCAGAGTGGTCAGCAGATCCGGGGATTCGGCATTGAACAGCGACATCGAGCAACCACCGCAACCGGCCGATTGCAGCCAGAGCAGGTTCAGCATGATCCGTCGGCCTCCTTGGGCAAACTAATACGGGCCAGCACACCGCTGTCGGGATGGTTCGTCACGGTCAGCCGGCCACCGTGCTCACTGACAATACCGTAGCTGATCGACAAGCCAAGGCCGGTGCCCTGGCCGACCGGCTTGGTAGTGAAGAACGGCTCCAGGATGCGCAACTGATCCGCCTCGGCAATCCCCGGACCATTGTCATGCAATTCGAACCAGACCTGTTCACCGTCGTCACCGGCCGCCAGCATCAGCGCCGGCTGGTCGCTCTCCGCCATTGCATCGACCGCGTTCTGGATCAGATTGACGATCACCTGGTGGATCTGGCCGGCGTGGCCCAGCGCCGCCAGTTGCGGCGGCATCCGGTCGTCGACCGCGATCTCACGACGGCTCTCCTTCAGGATCCAGTGCATCGCCGAGTGGACCACGTGAATCAGGTCGAACTCCGCTTTCTCACTGGCCTGACAGGAGGAGAACTGGCGCAGGTCACGGACGATGTCGCGCACCCGCTCAGCCCCCTCCATGGTGCCCTCCACCAGCGAGTTGAGATCGCTGATCGCCTTATCGAGACGTAGCTCGGCGCGCAGCTGGCGCAACTGCTCACGACTGGCGCCGCTGTGGACCTCGTCGAAATAGCGGCAGAGCTTGGCGGTATAGCGCTGCAACGCGTGCATATTGCCGTAGACGAAGCTGATCGGGTTGTTCAGCTCATGGGCAACACCGGCCACCAGCCGGCCGAGCGAGGCCATCTTTTCCGCCTGCACAAGCCGCTCCTGTGCCAGCTTGAGGTCGGCATGGGCCTGGTTCAGCGCCTTGTAGGCACGCTGCAGTTCACCGAGCGGTCGGCCGACCAGCACCATCCCCAGCAGCCGCCCACGCGGATCCTTGCGGGCCGAGCAGTTGACCGCCAGCGGTACGGCACCGGCCGGCCCCAACAGCTCCAGTTCACAATCACGTAACGGCTGGAGGCGGATCTGCTGCAGCGAGCGGTTGAGTTTGTTGCGAAACGGCTCCGATACCAGCTCTAGAATGGGCAGGCCGACCAGTGTTTCAGTATCACGCCCGATCAACTTCTCGGCCGCCTTGTTGGCCTGGATGATCGCCCCTTGGTGGTCACAAACAATCAACAGATCGCTCATAGCACTCTGCACGCTGTCCAGGAAGCTCTGCGCCTGCTCCAGCTCTGCATTTTTCTGCTCGACCTCCACCTGATAGCGGATCAGGTCGGCATAGGCTTCATCCATCTTGCGGATCACGCTGACCCAGGCTTCATCGGACGCCTGATCGGGTAATGTGGGGGGCTGGACGGGTTTCTCAGACATTGGGCTTAGGATCGGCAAGCTTGATCGCTATAGCCTACTCCGGGTGAAGGATGGGGGCAAAAGGTCTATCGACAGCCCGCCCTTTGGCTAGCGCCGATGGCCGGGCCGCTAGTACCCTCTATGGAATGGATTGAAGCAGCGCTCCCACGTAATCAGGTACGACGGGAGCGCTGTTTGTTGGGCTTGTTAGTGGTAGGCGATACCAGCCATTTCAGTAGCAACAGGTAGAACAGCGCCGCCAGGATACCCAGCAACCACTGCCAGAGCGGATAGTCCCCGTACTTCTCTTGCAGTACTTCGTTTGCCTTCTCGATATATTCATCGATTTCTGTATCACTGCTGGCGCTTGAACTGCCGTCGCCAGCTTGCTGACCCAGGCCGCCTATACCGTCTACCGCTGACTCTTCCTCCCCCGCGACAACTTCAGAATCCAGGCTGGCAAGGATCAGCACATCACCCTCCTGGGTAACGACATCGGCCGCATACGCCTCTTCGCCACCGGAGCCGCTGCCTGCGCCCTCACCCGCTGCGCCGCCTCCGCCACCACCACCGGCTGCACCACCACCTGCGCCATTGCCAGCGTCGGCAGTAGCGCCGGAATCGCCGCCTGCCGGATCACCGCCGCCAGGCTCTCCGCCGCTGGCAACCGAACCACCATTATCGCTACCGCCCGCGCCACCGGCATCACCCGCCCCAGCGGTCGAACCGCCTGAACCATCGCTACCGCCGGAACCCGTCGAACCGGAACCACCACTGCCACCGGAACCGGAACCACCACTGCCACCGGAACCGGAACCACCACCAGAGCCACCCGAGCCGGAATCGCCGCCCGAACCACCAGACCCACCACTGCCGCCGGAGCCCCCGGAACCAGAATCACCAGATCCACCGCTACCACCGGAGCCGCCCGAGCCGGAATCGCCGCCCGAGCCACCAGACCCACCACTGCCGCCGGAGCCCCCGGAACCAGAATCACCAGATCCACCGCTACCACCGGAGCCGCCCGAGCCGGAATCGCCGCCCGAGCCGCCAGACCCACCACTGCCGCCGGAGCCCCCGGAACCAGAATCACCAGATCCACCGCCACCACCGGAGCCGCCCGAGCCGGAATCGCCGCCCGAGCCACCTGCACCACCGCTACCGCCGGAGCCACCACCGCCAATACCGCCACCACCACCGTCGCCGCCGCTGCCTCCGCCGCTGCCGCCAGTGCCGCCCGAACCTGAACCACCAGAACCGCCCGTGCCGCCAGAACCGCCACCGGAGCCCCCATAACCACCGTCTACACCGCCGTTGATGGCGACACCGATCTGGGTAACAGAACCACCAACCGCATTGCCCAAGGTACCAAAGGCTCCAATGACCGCCAGTGAAACCAACGCCCCTACCAATGCATACTCCACCGTCGTCAGACCGAATTGCCGACTTTTACCCGTATTCATGGCGAGTTACCCACGCAATCGAAAACCTTGAATCAAAGGGAATGTTAAAAGTTTAGGTGGATTTGACCGTCGGCATCGGCCTGATTCTGCAACAAAACCCCTGTTCTACCGGATTTCTGTTCAGTTTCAGGACAGTAATGTAACGATGCACTTACATAACACAGGCAGGGAGAGGACAGCGCACGGCAACCGCGCCAGTATCAGCTAGGCTTGCCAGTAGCTTTTGAGAAGTCGAAGTCGATAAAGGCATAGAGAAACCGCCGCTGTTACAGCGCTGTCGACACAGGGTCGACGGCGCTGCCACACCGGCGGTGCAGGTAGGCCCAGTATCAGACCTTGAACTGGGCGATCAGGGTATTGAGCCGCCGCTCCAGCTCCACCATACCGTTGGTGGTGCTGGCCAGGCTGTCAGCCTGACCGGCCGAGCGCTCGGCAATATCGGCAATCTCCTGCACGCTCTTGCTGATCTCCTCGGCCACTGTGGTCTGTTGCTCCGCGGCACTGGCGATCTGGGTGTTCATATCAGTGATGGTGCTGACCGCACCGGTGATCTCGTTCAGCGCGAGGCCAGCCTGTTCAGCCTGCTCGATAGTCTGACCGGTTTTGCGTTTGCTACGCTCGATCACCGACACCGCCTCGGCCACCCCGGCCAGCAGCGCATCGATCATCTGTTGGATCTCATCGGTACTGGTCTGAGTACGGGTCGCCAGGGTGCGAACCTCGTCGGCCACCACCGAGAAACCACGCCCCTGTTCACCGGCACGGGCCGCCTCGATCGCCGCGTTCAGCGCCAGCAGGTTGGTCTGATCGGCGATCTCCTTGATCACGTTGATCACCCCACTGATCTTGTCGGTATGGGTATCCAACTGCTGAATCACCGTACCGGCGCTGTTCACCTCCTCTGCCAACTCGCCGATGTTGCGGATGGTGCCTTCCACCAGCCGGGCCCCTTCGATCGCCCGGCCGTCGGCGCTGTTCGCCGCCTCGGCGGCATTGCTGGCGCCACCGGCCACCTGATGTACCGCCGCAGCCATCTCGTGCACCGCCGTTGCCACCGCCTGGGTTTCGTTGTGCTGTTTCTGGGCATCATCGTGAGTAGAACGAACTACCCCCTGCATGCCCTGAGTGGCGCCGCTCAGGTCGCTGATCCCCCCTTTGACCTCCCGGACCAGCTGATGGATCTTGATCGCGAAGGTATTGAAACCGTCGGTCACCGCACCGATTTCGTCGGCATTGAGGGTGTTCAGGCGGCGGGTCAGGTCGCCTTCCCCCTCAGCGATATCGCGCATCGCTGCGGCGGTATCACTCAGCGGCGTTACGATGCGACCGGCCAGCCAGAGCGCCAGGGCGGCAATCACCAGCAGCAGCAGCAGCGCCACACCGGCGATAGTCATCAGCGTAGATTGGATCCGCTGCGTCATCTCGTCACGCAGCTCTGCCACCCGCCGGTCGATATCGTCAATCATGAAGCCGGTCCCGACCGCCCAGTTCCATTGCGGCAGGGCCGCGGCATAGCTCAATTTCGGCCCCTCGCCGCCGTTCGGCAGCGACCAGACATACTCGACAAAACCACCGCCATTGCGTGCCTGCCCGATCAGGTCTCGAATCATGTAGCGACCATTTTTATCCTGCAGGCCGGAAAGATCCTTGCCGAGCAGCGATGGCTTCTGGCGATGAGCCAAGGTGACGCCATCGTAATCAAACACGAAGATATAGTTGTCGTTACCGTAGGCCAAGTTGGTGATGATCTTCTTGGCCTCGGCCTGGGCCTGTTCGGTGGTCAGCGAAGTTGACCGGTAGACCTCCTGCACACTGGTGAGCGCCATATTGACGTAGTCTTTCAGCATCTGTTTCTTATCGGCCATCATGTCGACGCGGGCCCGGTCAACCTCCTGCTCGCCCAACGCCTGCAGTTCCATCCGCACGATCAGCATGATGATCAGGGTAATCAGCACCACGGGCAGAATCGCCAGTGACAACACCTTCGTTTTTACAGAAATCGCACCCATTTAATGCATATACCTCACTAAAAATTAATCAATCAACCCAACAAAGGTAAAAATAAAGCATCGTTATTATTGAATTATCACTCTGAGCCATCACCTTACCATGACGGATATTAAGGCCTGAACATGGATTACAGAGCGGATGCACTATAAATGGCGGGTAACGATACACAATTGTACTTAGGTAAAAATTACCCAGCAGACAGGCCGACCGGTCGCCGATAATGCGACCAGCCCGCGGGAGCGGTCGGAATGAAACAGTGGCAGGCACCCAGGAACGGTGCCCGCGAAAAGTACAGAGAAACTCAGGATTTCGTCGGCAGGCGCAGATGCTCGACTACGATCGTCAACAGGCTATCGATCAGCGCCAGGTCGGCCTGCGGCGCCAGCGCCGACTGGGAAGCCTGGCGTCCGGTTGGCTCGATAACCAGCCGCCCCTGTTGCTCTACGATCTCCGCCTCAGCGCCGCAGTTACGGCAGCAGGTCAACTCGCCCGGCTGCTGATCACGGCGGATCAGGATGGTCGGTCCACACATCGGACACTCCTGCAGCGGAATACCATCGTCGCTATGCCCGCGGATAGAGTCCAGCTGCCCGCTGCGTGCCAACGCCACCAGCGCCTGGGCGGCCTCGGTATCGAACTGATTCCCCTGCTCTCCTTCGATAATCGCCAATGCCTTTGCCAGCGGCATCCCGGCCCGATAGGGGCGGTGGCTGGTCATCGCGTCGAAGGCGTCGCAGACGCCGACAATGCGTGCTTCCAGTGGGAGCTGAGTACCGCTAAGCCCCTGTGGATAACCCCGCCCATTGGGCATTTCGTGATGCTGCAGCACCGCCGACATCACCAGCTCGGCCAACGGGTGGCCGGCCAGCAGGCGTGCGCCAACCTCCGGATGGGTCTTGATCAGGTCGTATTCCTGGTCGGTCAGTCGGCCCGGTTTGCGCAGAATCTCGTCGGGCACGCCGACCTTGCCGAGGTCGTGCAGGAAACCACCGAGGCTGATCCGGGCGACCTCGTCGGTCGGCAAGCCCAGCTTTTCCGCCACCAGCCGGCAGTACTGGCTGACCCGCCAGAGGTGGCCACCGGTGTAAGGGTCGCGGGCTTCCACCATCGTTGCCATCACATACAGCGAGGTCAGCAGCCCCTGGGCATGCTGCCGGTTAGTGGGGGAGTTATCGGATTTTCGACGCCAGAACATGGACAGGGCCCTCCTGTTGGCCGCAAGCGCGGAGAGAGATTCAGTGTTGTGATTGTGCCACTACCTGAAGGTTCCCGGTATCCGTTGGCCAGAACAGCCGGTCGATCAGCTCGCGCAGCCAGCGATGTTCGACATCATCATGGTAGCGCCGGTGCCAGAACAGCCGGATTGCCGCCCCCTCATGCGGGTGGAACGGCAACGGCTTGGCCACCAGCTGTTCACTGCCCGGCAGGCATTCACTGATCCGCCTGCCGCTGAGCAATGCCATGCCACTGTGGCGAACGGCATTGAGCGCGCTGATCAGATTGTTGGTCTGTAGCAGGATACGACGCTGCTCGCCCTGCAACGCCAACTCGCGGTCCACCGGCAGACGTTCGTCGAAGCCCGGCACCAGGAAATGCACGAACGGCAGTCTGAGGAATCGTTCGCGGGTCAGCTCCTGCGCCGCCAGCGGATGATCGCGGTGCAGCAGACAGACCGGGGTATCATGCCCCAACACCCGTGCGTGGACGTTTGCCGGTGCGGTTTCGTTCAGGCTGATCAGGAAATCGAGCTGGCCGCCAACCAGCTCATCCATGCTGTAAGGCTCCAGGTTGCTGATCCGTAACCGAACCCCGGGCGCCTGGCGCTGCAGTTCGTTGAGCAGCGGACCGATCCATTGCTGGGCCAGGATGTCGATCGCCGCGATACGGAAGGTGCGCGCCATCCGGCTTGGCTCCACCACCACCGGCGCCACCAGCCGCAGCATATCGTCCAGCAACGGACGCAGCTGACGGTGCAGCTGCTCGGCCCTGGGTGAAGGTGCCAGACCATGCGACTGGCGTACGAACAACTCGTCGGCGAACAGCCGGCGCAAGCGCTGCAGGGTGCGGCTCATACTGGGCTGTGACAGGTTGAGCCGCTCGGCGGCCCGGCTGACGCTGTGCTCCTCCATCAACGCATTGAATGCCACCAGCAACTTCAGGTCGACAGCGGCCAGCTCATCCAGCGTCATTTTGACTCCCTATTTCAGCCAACGGCCGGTAGTCGATGCGGTAGAACAGTGTATAAAGCACCGGCACCACGATCAGGGTCAGCAGCGTCGCCACGCCGAGCCCGAAGGTGATCACCACCGCCATACTGGCGAAGAAGTCGTCGAACAACAGCGGGATCATCCCCAGGATAGTGGTAATCGCCGCCATACAGACCGGTCGTACTCGGCTGACCGAGGCTTCGAACACCGCCCGGTAGGGCTCGATCCCGGCGGCCAGCATCAGGTTGATCTGATCCAGCAGTACGATGCCGTTCTTAAGCAACATGCCGGACAGGCTGAGGAAGCCGAGCAATGCCATGAAGCCGAACGGCAGCTGTAACGCCAGCAGGCCGAGGGTCACCCCGGTGATCGCCAGCGGCACGGTCAGCCAGATCACCAGCGATTTACGGATCGCGTTGAACAGCAGCACGGTGATCACAAACATGGCCAGAAAGCCATATGGCATGGTGGCGAACAGCGCCGCCTGGGCATCGCGAGAGCTCTCATATTCCCCACCCCACGTCAGGCTGTAGCCGGCCGGTAGCGGCAGCGCCTCGATCTGCGGCCGCACTCGGCTGAACAGCGCGCTGGCGGTTTCGTCGGAAAACGGGTCCGGGTCGGCCATCACCGTCAGGGTGCGCTTGCGGTCGCGGCGCATGATCAGCGAGTCCTCCCACTGCAGCGAGAAGTCGCCCACCACCTGCTCGACCGGGATATAGGTCTGGTAAACCGGACTCCAGACTTTCAGGTCCGGCAGGTTGTCGATATTGAGCCGTTCGTTGTCCGGCGTGCGGGCCACAATCGGCAGCAGCGTGGTGCCGTCGCGATACAGACCGATATCCATGCCGGAGAAATTCATCTGCAGCATCTGGTCCAGGTCCTCCTTGCTGACCCCGGCCCGGCGTGCCTGTGCTTCCAGAAATTGCGGCCGGATCAGCTTGGTCCGCTCGCGCCAGTCGTGGCGGATATTGGCGGCCGCCGGGTCGGCATGCAACACTGCTTCGACTTGAGCCGCCAGGGCACGCAGCTGGTCGGGCTCCGGCCCGCTGAGCCGCACCTCGATCTTGGCGCTGGTGCTGGGGCCGATCTCCAGCCGTTTAAGCTTGTATTGGGCATAACCGTACTGCTCGCTCAGGTGCCGGTCGAGCTCGCGCATCAGCGGATCGATCTGCTCGAAATTCTGACTACGGACCATCAACTGGCCGTAAGCGGCATAACTTTTCTCCGGCCCATAGGTCAGCATGAAGCGTTGGGCGCCCCGGCCGGTGGTGGAGGCCACGTACTCGACCCGATCATCCTCCAGCAGCCAGGACTCGATCTCGCCTATATCGCGGTAGGTGTCACGGATATCAGTGCCCTGGGCGCGCCAGTAGTCGACCAGGAACATCGGCGTGGTCGATGGCGGGAAGAACACCTGCTTGACGAAACCGAAGCCATAGATTGCCGCCCCCAGCGCCACCAGCAACACCATCACGGTCAGCCCACGGTAATGCATACAGCTGTCCAGCAACCATTTGTAGGCGCTGAACACGATCCCCTGATAAGGATCGACATCGGGCGCCACCTCCTCTTCCCGGCTGGCTTCGCGGAAGAACAGGTCGCAGAAGAACGGCGTCAAGGTAATCGCCGTCAGCCAGGAGAGCAGCAACGAGATCAGCAGTACCCAGAACAGGGAACCGGCAAACTCGCCGGTGGCATCCGGCGACAGGCCAATCGGCGCGAAGGCGATCACCGCAATCGCAGTGGCACCGAGCAACGGCCACTGGGTCTGTTTGACCACCAGGGTGGCCGCATCCAGCTTGCTGAGCCCCCGTTTGAGGTTGATCAGCACCCCTTCGGTGACCACGATGGCGTTGTCCACCAGCATGCCCAGCGCGATGATCAACGCGCCCAGCGAGATCCGCTGCAGGTCGATCGCCAGCAGTTTCATGAAGATGAAGGTCCCCAGGATGGTCAGTAGCAGAATCAGGCCGATCAGCACGCCGCTCTTGAAGCCCATGAACAGCAGCAGCACCAGGATCACGATCGCCAGCGCAGCGCCCAGGTTGGCGAGGAAGTTGTTGACCGACTTGGCTACCTCCTGTGGCTGGTTATACAGCACCTCGACCTCCATGCCGATCGGCCGGGCATATTCCAGCTCGGCCAGACGGCGGTCGATCGCCGCGCCCACATCAACCACATTGACGCCGGAGGCGAACGAGATGCCAAGATGCAGCGCCTGCCGGCCATCGCGGGTCACCAGGTGGCTCGGCACCTCCTGGTAGCCGCGGCTGATCCTGGCCACATCCCCCAACCGGATCAGCTCATCCTCGCCGGACTCGCTGATGATCAGGTTCTTCAGTTCGTCGACCCGTTCAAACTCGCCAGTCGGCGAGATACGGAGGTACTCGCCGCCAACCCGGATGGAGCCGGCGTTAGAAACCACATTCTGGGTACCGAGCAGCTGGCTCAGCCGGTCCAGCGAAATGCCCAGATTGTTCAACTTGATGCGGGAGATCTCCACCAGGATCTGCTCACGCTGGGCGCCGGCCACTTCGACCTTGCCCACCCCCGGCACCAGCACCAGCTCACGGCGCAGGTGGTCGACATAGTCGGCCAGCTCTTGATACTGGTAACCATCGCCGGTCACCGTCAGCAGAATGCCGAACACGTCGCCGAAATCATCGTTCACCTGAGGCGCGCCCACGCCCGGCGGCAAGTTGTCCCGGTAGTCGTTGATCTTGCGACGCAGCTCGTCCCAGATCTGCGGCAGCTCCTCGCCATCGTAGATGCTTTTCATCTCGACCGTGATCTGCGACAGCCCCGGCGCCGAGATTGACCGTACGTTGTCCACCTCGGCCAGCTGCTGCACCACGTTTTCCAATGGAAAGGTGAGCTCCTCCTCCACCTGCAAGGCCGAGGCGCCCGGGTAACGGGTGATGATCATCGCCTCCTTGATGGTGAACTCCGGGTCTTCCAGCTGCCCCAGGCTGAAAAAAGCCAGGCTGCCGCCAGCCAGCAACAGCAACGCAATCATCCAGCTGGTCACCTGGTGGCGAATAAAGTACGCGGCACTGTTCATCACAACCCCCGCTCACGCTGCCAGGGACGTACCTGCATTCCCTCGGTCAGATGGTGTACACCGGCCGCGACAATCTGGTCACCCGGTTCTACGCCGGTCAGGATCTCGACGCCACGAGCGGTCACCCGTCCCACCTCGACCGGATGCAGGCTGACCCGCATGGTCTGCGGGTCCACCTTCCAGACCTGCGGCTTGGCCTCCGCCAGCGACTGGCCATCGGGCACGAACAGCGACTCCACCGGCAACAGCACATGGCGGGCATCCAGTTCAAACACCTGCGCCAGGTCGACCTGCACCGAGGCGGTCATGCCCGGGAAGATGGCCAGCTCCTCCGGCCGCGTCATGGTCAGGCTCACCGTATAGGAGCCGGTCTGCGGGTCGGCCTCGGCGGTCCGTTCACGGAAGCCGGCTTTGAATGGCTTTTCCGGCCGCGCTTCAAAAAACACGTCAGAGCGGTACGCGCGGGCATCCGGCCGGGTCGGCTGGGCCGCCAGCGACTCCGGCACCTGGAACAGAATGTCGATCTGATCGCCCGACTGCAGCACCAGCACCGGCTGCTTGGCCTGAACATTCTGGAAATTTTCAACCAACCGCTGCGACACCACCCCTTCATAGGGGGCGTGCAACTCGGTGTAGGCCAGATCCAGCTCAGCCTTGCGCAACGCGGCGCGGGCGACATCCAGCTCAGCCCGCTTTTCGTCATACTGGGCCGGCGATACCAGCTTGCGCTTCAACATGGCATCGAAGCGATCGAACTGGGCCTTGGCCAGCCGGTACTGGGCGCGCTGCTGGTCCAGCGCCAACTGGTAATCCTTGGGATCGAGCCGCGCCAGCAGATCTCCCTTGCTGACCGGCTGCCCCTCCTGCACCGGCATCTCAATCAGCTCGCCCGGCAGGCGGAAGGCCATCTCGGTCCGCTCGGTAGCGCGCACCTCCGCCGGAAACGTCCGTACCAGGCTGGCAGCCGGGTCGGCCACGGTAATCAGCTTGGCCGGACGTATCGGCGGTTCAAGGGGTAGCTGCGCGTCCTGCTCCTGCTGGCAGCCAGCCAGCCCCAGCAACAGGGGTATCAATAGCAACAGGCGAATAGGACGGGGCATGGAGTGCATAAGCATTAACCTCATCGGTTGGCTCGATGGCTGAGACGTCGGATAAAGGGCCGCTAGCTTAGCGGGCCGACAGCCGCACCAGAACAACCTGAGGTAGATTCATGATATTCATTAGATGAATATCATGACAACGTACATCCACAACCCAAATCCAGCACCGCTCACCGGCAATCCGCCGGTTCGGCACCCCGACTTACCGTTCAGCTTAGTCAAAGCTTCCCGGCTGTTCCGGTAAGGTTCCATTGTGGTGATGCCGGTGCAGCAACGCTTGGCAGTGGCTGACGGCTGCGCATATCAGATAGGGATCGAAGGAGGCCGTGCATTCGGGAAATATTTCCGGCCCCGGCCCCTGGCCGTCGGCGATAACAACGGCGTATCGCAGCCGTGCTGCGGGCTTATGCACACTGCAAAACGGATAATCGGACGGAGAAGAACGCAGCGGAAGTCGCAACCAAGCGTCACCCGTTTTCCGGCTTCGCCTGCAGATGCGGCTCACCCTGCTCATCGAGCCAGACCGTCAACAGCATGGGTGCGCAACAGACCTGGCAATCCTCAACATACTGCTGGTCGGATTCGGTGCAATCCACCAGCACACTGATCGACTGGCCGCAGCAAGGGCACTGCAGCGGTATCTCTTCCAGCAAACTCATGGCCTTTACCTCGTTGTTATTGTTGTCTGACAAAGACTAGCAACCGTCGTGGGACGCGGCCCGGTCGATGCTGCACTTTTATGTCAGTACCCATTGCCGCCGGATCGGGGCGGGCGGCAAGTCGGCAATTCTCGGCTAGGCTTAACAGGCGGATTTCAGACCAGGGAGTCGGTATGCGAGCCAAGCATTTTATCTCTCGCCTGGTGGCGCACCGCGGCTACCAGCGCCACTATCCCGAAAATACCTTGCTGGCACTGCAGCAGGCGGTCGACCGGGGTGTACGACAGCTGGAACTGGATATCCAGCTCAGTGCCGACCAAGTACCGATGGTCTACCACGATATCGAACTTCAGCGCATCAGCGGCGTTAATGGCCGTATCGACCAGCTGAGCGCCGCCGAACTGAGCCGGCTTGGCGCCGGCGAATGCGCCCGGCTGGGATCGAAATACGCCCAGGAGCCGATCCCCACCCTGGCGGCGGTGGTGGCGTGGTTGAGCAAACAACCGGAGCTGACGCTGTTCGCCGAGGTCAAGGAGGAAGCGGTCGCCAGCTTCGGTATCGAGCAGGTGCTTGCCGCGGTCCTGCCGGTGCTGGCGCCGGTCGCCGACCAGTGCGTGCTGATCAGCTTCGACAGCGCGCTGCTCGCCAACGCCCGCCCCCGCTGGCCCCGGCTGGGACTGATACTCAGGCGCTGGCCGCCGCCTGCCCGACAACTCGCCCAAGCGCGGCCCGACTACCTGATCATCAACCAGCAGCGCATCCCGCCCGGCCTATCGTTGAACAAGCAACCGCTGCCGGTGATGCTGTACGAGATCCGCTCGGTCCGCGAAGGCCGCAAGTGGCTGGCGCGAGGCGCGGCCCTGCTGGAATCGTTCTCGGTCGGTGAACTGGTCACCGAAGCGAAGGTGCTGGATGAGTGAGCCGGATTATGACCTGATCATCATCGGCGGCGTTCCAGCCTGGACAATGACCGGCCTAGCCGCGCCCGGTCGGTGACCGACACCCGTCAGCTAGCGCTGACGCCGCCATCCGACAGCGACTGCTCCAACGCCTGCGTCCAGTAGCGGTAACGCTGGCGTATGCCGGTGTCTGTGCGGGGTTGGCGGCAACTGGCCTCCAAACGCTGCCAGTCGTCCGGCTGACCCAGCAGCCAGGCGGCCCCCCGGGCCGAGGCTTCCGGGTCGTCATCGCAGCAAACCGGCAGCTGACTGAGATCCGCCAGCTTCTGCACCAGCAGCCGACTGCGGCTTAGGCCGCCACTGAGCCGGATGCGCGCCGGCATCAGGCCTAGCGCCCGCATCCGATCCAGATTACGCTGCACCAGGAACAGCACGCTTTCGGCCACCGCCAGCACCCGCGCCTGGGCGTCCGACGGTACTTCGTCGGTCAGTAGGTAACGACTCGACAACGGCTGCCAGTCCGGCGAACCCAACCCGCCGTAGCCGTTCAAAAACAGCGGCAACGATGATGGCTGATGCCAATGGTCCAGTTGGCGGAGGTCTTCATTGTGTAGCGCTGCCTCGGCAACCAGCGCGCTGCCGGCGCCGTTAACCGTCCCCTCCAGCACCCGTAGCGAACAATCGCCCACCAGCGCCGGTGCCAGCAGCAGACGCAACCCGCTTGGCGATTGCCAGTCGCCTGGCAGCGGCAGTTGCAGGAAACCGCCGGTGCCGAGATTGACCGACAGGGTATCCGGCGCCGGCCAGCCATTATCGAACAGCGCGGCCGGTTGGTCCCCGGTAACCATCTGCAGCGGCAACGCCAGCCCGGCCACTCTCAGCGTACCGAATCGACTGCGGTTGGCTTGCAGTGCCGGCAGCCAGTCCCGTCGCAGGCCAAACAAACTGAGCAGCGGCTCGGACCAGTCATTTCGCCGGATATCGTAAAGCAGGGTGCGGGAAGCATTGACTGGATCGATCAACCACGGCGACTCCTCACAGAGCCGGTAGCAGAGATAGCTGGACAGGGTATCGAGGGCAAGGGATTCGGGATCGGCCTGCTGCAGTGCGGGATAACTGTCCAACAGCCGGCGCCATTTGGCGGCCGGGGTGTGGCCGTTCGGGTGCAGCCCGGTCAGCGCCTGGATGCGGTCGGCCTGACCGGTCAGACGATCAATAACCGGTTGACCACCGTTATCCTGCCAGCTGACCAGTGGACTCAGCGGTCGGCCGCTGTGGCGTTCGCGAATCAGGCAGCTGCTACGCTGGCAGACCAGTGCCGCCGACTGCAGCTGGCTACGCTGATCAGGATTAACTGCCTGGCAGGCAGCAACCGCGGCCTGTTGCAAAGACGCCACCAGCGGTTCGATCGGCTGGCAGATATAACCCTCGTGCCGATCGGTCGGTACCGGTCGCTGAGCGGCGGCCAGTTGCTGGCCGCTGGCGCTATAGACCAGCGCCCGGCTGGACTGACCGCCCTGGTCGAGGATCAGATACAGCGGTTGCGCCATCGCCAGCCACCTCCCCGATATAGTGCGACACACTGTCCAAGGCGCGCCGCTGGATTCACTACCAGGTTCAGTGTGGCCGCAAGCGGCGCGCTTGGCGAATATGCGTCGGTTCAGCCAACCCCTTCGTCGGCGGCGAAACGGTCCAACCGCGCCAACAGCGCTTGTTTCTCCGGCTCGCTGACGAACGCCACCTCGAACGCGTTGCGCGACAGCTGAACGGCCTGGGTCTTGCTCAGGCCGAGCGCCTCATAAAGGGCAACGAAATTCTCGGTCATATAACCGCCGAAATAGGCCGGATCGTCGGAGTTGACCGTCACCTTCACCCCCCGCGCCAGCATCTGCAGGATATTGTGCTGACGCATATCGCTGAACACCTGCAGCTTGGTGTTGGACAGCGGACAGACGGTCAGCGCCATACCACTGTCGATCAGCCGCTGCATCAGCGCCTCATCCTCGACCGCGCGCACGCCGTGGTCGACGCGGGATACCTGCAACAGGTCCAGCGCATCGCGGATATAGGCGGCCGGCCCCTCTTCGCCGGCATGGGCCACGGTCAGCAGTCCCGCGTCACGCGCGGCGGCGAACACCCGGGCGAATTTCTCCGGCGGATTGCCACGCTCGGAGCTGTCCAGGCCGACGGCGATGAACTTGTCACGGTGCGGCATTGCCTGCTGCAGGGTCTCGAACGCGGCGCTCTCATCGAGGTGGCGCAGGAAACAGAGGATCAGCCGGCTGCTGATACCCAGCTGCTGCCGGCCATCGCGCAGCGCCCGGTCGATACCGTTGATAACCGTCTCGAACGCTATACCGCGGTCGGTATGGGTTTGCGGGTCGAAGAACGGCTCGGTATGGATTACGTTCTGTTCGCTGCAACGCTGCAGGTAGGCCCAGGTCAGGTCGTAGAAATCCTGCTCGGTCTGCAGCACCTCGGCGCCCTGGTAATAGATATCGAGGAAATCCTGCAGGTTGCCGAACTGGTAGGCGGCGCGCACCTCCTCGACCGACACGTAAGGCAGCTGGATGCCGTTGCGCTGGGCCAACTCGAACATCAGTTCCGGTTCCAGGCTGCCCTCCAGGTGCAGATGAAGTTCGGCCTTGGGCAGTCGATTCAGAAAGTCATGCATACAATACTCCCGGACGATCAGTTCTGATCAGTCTATGAGCCCACCGCGATTAACGCTAGGCGAATAGCGGCATTGTGGCCGACCGTCAGAAAAGCGGCGCATCTTCCGGCAGTCCACGCAATGATGCAAGCGACTAGTCAGGCTTGGTACGGTCGCTGGCCGATTGCGCCTTCTCTTTCTGAGCGGCCAGGTACTGCCGGTCCATCGCGCCATACTGGCGCTGATAGGCGTCCGGGTCGCTGCGCCAGAGGCGGTACAGCTTGCGGTCGTTGGCCGCCATCGGCGGCGGATTCTCACGCCGGCGGCGCAGGGCACTGAGGGTGATCGGCAGGAACGCGGCCAATACGAACAGCAATACCCAGAGATACTTCAGGTCTTCGGCTTCCACGACATTTCTCGCAGCTTATCGATTAGGCTATCAACACGATGATAGAGGCTGCTGCGACCACTGCCCAGCCCGCCTCAGATCAGGCCGATCACTAACGGCATCGAGAACGCGGCAAAAAAAGTCTGGACGGTAATCATTGCCGCCATGGTCTGGCTGTCACCGCCTTTTTTCAGCGCCAGCACATAAGCCGATGGCGGTGCCGGCACGGCGAAGCAGAGCACCAACGCCGCGGCCAGCGCACCGCCCAGACCAAACCAGGCCACGGCCGCCAGCGCCAGCACCGGCTTCAGCAGCAGTTGCACCAGCGAGGCGGTATAGATCACCTCCCAATTGCCCTTCAGCCGCTCCAGCTGCAGGCTGGCGCCGACCACCATCAGGCCGATCGGCAACGCCGCCTGGCCCATCAGATCAAAAAACGACAGCGCCGCACCGCCCAGACCAATGCCGGACAGGTTGAGCGCCAGGCCGACCAGGCAACCGGCGATCAGCGGGTTGCTCAGCAGCTCGCGTAGTAAAAGCGTCGGCCGGACCGGCTCGCTACCCAGGTAGTAGACGAAAATCAGCACGCAGAGCAGGTTGACCAGCAGGATCATCACTGCCGCCACCAATGCCACCGCCGCCATGCCTTCATCGCCAAACAACTGGCCGGCCATCACCAGGGCGATAAAGGTGTTGAAGCGGATGCCGCCCTGGTAGAGCGAGGTGAACGTGGCCGCCTGCTGCGGGCGCCCCCAGCGCTGCCAGGCGATCAACAGCAGGGTCAACAACAGCAGTACCGACAGCACGCTGCCGATCAGGCCCTGCCAGGGCAGCCCATCCAGCGGCTTGTTGGCCAATACCCGGATCTCCAGTGCCGGGGTGAACAGGTAGTAGGCGACCAGGCTCAGGTGTTGCCAGCTGCGCAGCGGCACACCGCCGTATCGGCGAAAACCATAACCGGCCAGAATCGACAGGATGACCGGCAGCAGCGCCTGCAGAACCTCCATCTCTCACACCTCCAGACTGTTGAAGGTGTCAGCATAGAGCCCTCGAAACATTAATAAAATTTATCTTTTATAACGCTATAAGTAAGAATTAATTAAGGAGTTTTTCATCAACTTCACTGCTGTAATACGCCTGCATCGCCTGCAGCAGCGGCTCGGTCAATTGACGGCGGTTATGTTCGCGACGTTGATAAAAGCCGATCTGGCGGGTCAGTTGCGGCTCGCCGAACGGCAGCAACCGGAAGCGAGCCGAGACATCGGTAATAAACTTGCGGTTCAGCGGCATGATGGTAACGCCGAGCCCATGCTCGACCATCCGCAATGCCGCCTGCAGCGAATCCAGCTGTATCAGCTCGTTAAGCTGTATCCCCTGGGCCCGCAATTCGGTGTCGATCATGGTGCCGGCCCAAGCCCGACGATCGAACCGTATATAGGGAAGCGTGCCGAGTAGCTCGCCTGCGCTCAGCTGTGGACTGTCGGCCGGCACGATCAGGTAAAAGGGTTCGCTATCCAGCGGCTGCCATTCGCAGTGACTGGCCAGGTGTTGTGGCGGGCCGGTCATGATCACCGCATCCAGTTCGCCCTCCTCGACCCGTCGCCCCAGATCGGCCGACATGCCGCGAAACACCTTGAACACCAACTGTGGAAATTGACCTCGCATCTGCGCCAAAACCGGCGCCAGAGCTCCTTCCTGCACGGTGTAAATCGCACCAATCGCCAGGCTACCCCGTTGGCCCGCCGCCGGCCCCAGTCCATCGGACAGGTTGTCATACTGTTGCAGCAGCTGCCGGGCGCGGGCACAGGCTTCACGGCCATCGCTGTTCAGCACCGGGCTGCGGCCACTGCGGTCGAACAGGGTCACGCCGAGCAGTTCCTCCAGTGCGCGGATCTGCTGGCTGACCGCCGACTGGGTCAGGCCGAGGCAGTCGGCGGCGGCGACAAAGGAGCCCTGTTGCTCGACTTCGACCAGGGTACGCAGATGACGCAGGGACATTGGCGATGGCACCGGGCTGAAAACGGAAGCCCTGTTGTACCAGCCACGGCCTGCGGCGACAAGCCGGCCCGTTGTCAGCGGCCGGCGATACTCATCAGCAGCACCAGACGGCGGTAGAACTGCTGCCGGGCCAGGGTTGCATTGGCTTGAGCCTGTTGCTGCTCGGTGACCTGCTCCGGCTCCTCGTCCATCACCAACCGCAGCATCCCCTGCTCCACCGCTGCCGGGCATTCATCTGGCGCACAATGAGGCAAGGATACGTGATATGTGGAATTTGCAGACTGTTGGATTGCAGCAGGCAAAGCATCAGCTAGTGTCTGTAGTGGTAATCCGGCCAGCAATAGCAGGGAGCTACCAGCCAACACCCGGGACCAACGGTTCATAATGACCTCCCATGAGTAAACTCAGGAAAAGATCCTCCTACCGCCGTTCCCTGACGCTGCTCTCCTTCGGTGGCCCGGCCATCCCGGTGGGATCCGTGACTTTGCGTCGCCCGGTTGCCCGGGGTTTGCCTTTATCGAGAGAGGATCGAATGTGGGGTTCGCCGCGTGAGCACCACTTATGCGAACCGGATATAGAGTTTAACGACCAAACAGGTCATTTATTTAGACGGATTTGAAATAAAACAATCGTTTGTTTAGTTATAAAGAAAGCGCCTGCCCGCGAATCCCGAGGCTATGCTGAACATATGCCCATCGAGCCGCCATCTCAGCCGCGCCAATGGCGATCCTGGCGCGCCACTTTATTGATCTCGCTCAGCCTGCTGGCCGCCGTGGTCACCTGGTTACTGCCACCGATCGCCCAACCGCTGAGCTATCACGACTTCGCCGATCAACGAACTTTATTGGGCATTCCCAATAACCTTAACGTCTTGTCCAACCTGCCGCTGATAGCCGTCGCACTGGCGGGAATCTGGCAGCTGCGCAACCAGCGGCGCTCGCAGATGATTGGCCCCTTCAGGTTCCACTACCGTCTATTCTTTGCGGCCGTGCTAATTACAGGGGTGGGCTCTATCCACTATCACCTGGCACCGAATAACGAGACCCTGGTGATCGACCGGCTCGGCATCGCAATGGCATTGATGGCCCTGCTCAGCATACTTGTTGGCGAGTTTATTAATACGGCGGCGGGACGCGGGTTGTTTTGGCCGCTGACGGCACTGGGCGCGATCAGCGTGCTGCTATGGATAAGCACCGAGCGGGCCAGTCACGGCGATCTGCGGCTCTATCTGCTGCTGCAGACGCTGGCGACCCTGTTGCTGGTACTGATCCTGCTGCTCTACCGCTGGCGCTACAGCCATCAGTGGACCCTGGGCCTGGCGATGCTGGTCTATCTGCTGGCCAAGCTCTGCGAACTGCTGGACCGACCGATCGACGACTGGAGCCAATCGCTGATCAGCGGCCATAGCCTGAAGCACCTTTTAATGGCCGGCGCCGTCTATGGACTGCTCTGGACGTTGCGGCATCGGCGGCCAATTCCTGCCAGTGAGGGCGGTACACAATAGGATCGGCGCCCCATAATCAATATAAGAAGAACAATTCAGGAGTGACGGAAACACCAACCGCTTCATGCTGCTCGAAGCCATAGTCCCCGTAGTTATTGACGACATCACGCAGATTCGGGCCGAACAGGTTCACTTTAGTGGCTTCGACGGCCACTTCGCTGGCCGCCTTGTATTCGGCCGACTCAGTAAAGCCGACAATCACGCCGCCGAGGGATTCACCGTTGTTCATGGTATCCAGCCACCATTGGTAACCCTCTTCGTCCGGTTCGCGGCCCAGTACGTTCTGGTACAGCGCGGTCAGCACCGACTCGTTGCTGGCGTCACCTTCCAGTTCGAAAAACTCGGCCGAGTTGGCGAAAGATTCACCGATGCTCTGCAGCGAAGTGCCGTTCTTGTACTCGTTGATCCAGAACTGCACACCGCCCCGGTCCGGCATCCGCCCCATCATCGCATCGTACATACGGACGATCGGGTCGATATCGTCGTTCAGGTCGGCGTACAACTTCTGGCCCTGGTACTCGTCCAGGACGTCCAGGAACCACTGGACGCCATTGACCCCGTTGGCCTGCAGCTGCTGACCGATCTCGGTCAGCGCCGCGGGCGCTTCGCCCCATGCCCTGACCACGTACTCGTCGCCGGTCACGTCCGGATCGTCGGACGGGACCATGTTGGTAAATGCGTTGCTCAGCTGGCTGTAGTGCTGGTTGTCCGCCAAATAGCTGTCCCAGTTCGACTGCTCGACGAACAGCATTTTGAACCGGTCGTCCAGCGTCATCATGATGTACTGGTCCTTCTGCGCTTCGCTAAGCGTCAGGAACAGCGCCGATTCGGCGTAGGCGGCCTGGACATCCGGCTGATCGTGGTACGGTTCCAGCATCGAGCTGATACTGCCGACCCCCTCGGTGTAGAAGCCGGTCAGCAGCGCGGTATCGCTGCCCCACTCCGGCGCGTGAGTCTTGGCCACGTATGCGGCCAAGCGGCCCCACTCCTCGATCCACAGCGTCTCCTTGATCGCCGCGCTGGTGACGGCGTCGTCGGCGAAGCGAACTGCCATCGCGGCGTAATTCGCCGAGGGCGCGACCGCCGACCACTTGGCAACCACGCTTTCGGCGTCGGCCTGTGCCGGGTAGGGCGGAGCATCGTTGTCGGTCCACTGCTGGTAGTCCTCCAGTTCTTCAGCTGAAAGACTGTCAATGTGGTCGTGGAAGGTAATTAAATCCCCGTCGAAGTGAAGTCCGCTGATAACAAAATTTTCATCCTTAAGGAACAAGTTGGGAAATGTAACGTAGCCGTCACTTACACCGCCAAACTCTCGGCCGTAGTAGCTGTTGTAGAATTGAATTCCGCTGATGTCTTCCGAATAGGGTATGTAAAAGTTTTCAAATGCAATCATGTCAATTCCCTTGGGGATTGTTTCAATAGCGCTGTATTAAGGTGTTAATATGTCTACTCAACATGTTGACAATATTTTCTTAGCAGCCGGGTGTTTGTATCTCTTTTCGATTCATTACCGCACAGTCTTTTTCCCCCTGGGCGCCGTTAATAAACGCAGTCCTAAACACCTTACTATTTACGTACTGTTCCGTGGTTTGGTCTTTGCTTTTCGATTTTTCGATTTCGTTTGTCCACCAGTTGTAACCGCTCGTGTCGTTGGTTTCGAACGGGTTACGCTCAAAGACTTCGACGTATTTATTGCACAGTGCGTCACCCGCAGGGCAGCCACTGGAGCCAGATCCGGAGCTGGAGGAGCCACTGCTGGCCGGCGGGCTTGGTGGACTGCAGGAGCCGAAGCTCCGGCTACAGCTCTTCGAGGTGCTCGGCATCGAGCCGATCGCCGATGCAGCTGCCTGACAGATGCTGGTTGGCTGGGTCGAGACGGTTACGCCGTCCAGGTGATAAGCCTTACAGGTGACCGAACGGCTTCTTGAGCCCCGTGATGTGCCGCAGCTTTTGCGTCGGGCTGAACAGCCGCCCCAGGATCCGACCTCCCATTCGAGCATCGCCGAACCGACGTTGGCGACGCCTGTCGAATCGCGGATACCGGTCATCCAAGGCATAGCTATCGAGTCTTGGCTGTTTTCTGAAGAATCCGTCAATTCGACCGCCACCGCCGGTATAGAAAAACTAACCGACATGGCGAGGGTAATAGATCTGACAAACATAAAACCTCCTGTTTATTTCTTTTAAATCCTTTTAATTTCTTCCAGATCTTTTATTCCTTGAATTCCTTGTATTTCCCCTAAGTACATTTAATTGAAGAGCGCAGGTCACCTTCGCTGGAGTGGAGCTTGATCCAACCGGTGCTATCCAGATACACCTCGGCCCAGACCTGCCACTGGCTGCCCAGGTCGTCGGCGCTGGTGCGGAAGCGCTGGATACTGCCCGAACGCGATACCCCTGAGCTGTCGACGATCATCATCCCCTCCCCGGTTGGCACCGAAGCGGCGGCGACGAAGATCTGCGGAGTGGAGCCGGACGGACAGGTCGGCTTGTTAACGGTGTCACCACTGCGGTTGATACGCTGATCGTAGACCGCATGCGACAGCACGGCATTGAAGGCGCCATCGATCTGCACCCCGGTCAGCTGTCCGTCGACCATCGTGGCGGTACCGGCCGAAAGGATCAGGTCACCGGCGGTGACGGTCACATCGCCGGTGGCCACCTCTACATCGCCATTGAAGGTGGCGTCGTTCTGGACGGTTATTCCTCCCGGTGCTGACAGCTCCATAGCAGTGCCGTTCGGCGTAATCGCCAGGCCGCTGGCCCAGCGGATCGGTGCCGCCGCATCCATCATATTACTGCCGTCGATACGTAGATGAGGATCGACGGCGAACGGGCTGGTGCGGTCGATCGTTGCCGTCAGGGCGCCGGTCGTCGGGTTGAAGTCGTAGCGCAACAGGACATCGAGCGTCGAATCCCCCAGGCCGGCATTCGACAGCGCCTGCGCCTTGATGGCAATCAGGCCGCCAAGATCGTCCCGGCGCTCACCGTTGATAGTGAACGGCACCGGTCCCAGCTGGATGGTCATCCGGGTGCCCGGGTAGACCGTGGTCCAGCTGGTCGTATAGCTGTGGCCGTAGATGTTCTGGTCATCGAAGTCACAGGGGACGAACGAGTCGTCGACCGGGTTGCCGGCCTCGTCGTTCGGCAGCGTTGGAATGCCGCCAATCGCACAGGCGGCCGGATTCTTCAGCCATAGCGCCCCCGCCGCCGGTGGAGCGCCGCCGGCGTAGCCCGCTGCGACAGTGAACTGGCTGCCCATTTCAAACATCCGGCTGGCGGCGGCCTGGCTGTACTGCGCGAAATGGACTGCCGCATTGGCAGCGAAATCCCGTTCCAGATCTCGTTGCTGCAACTTGATAAACGACGCTGTCGCCAGTGAGATCGCCAACAGGATCATCGTAGCGTAGACCATCGCCGCGCTCTCCTGAATCAGTACACGGCACGGAAGGCGTTGGTTGCGCTATCTGCGCTGCAAACAGAGCCGATGTCGGCCACGGACAGCGGGTCATTCGTGGAGCGCGAGCGTACGCTTGTGGTCCCGGTAGCGCCGGACAACACCGTGAATGCGGGCTGGGCCATAACGTTCAGCATCGCTTCGCACTGCGCTCGCGGCAGGCCACTCAGCGTAAACATGAAATTGGTATTGCCGGAGCCACCAGTGATGGACGTCGGGCCCAATGTCACCGTAGCGCCCCACTCCAGCACGATCGTGGTGCCGCTGATCGAGTTACGCAGGGACTCGGTGATCGCCGGCGTCGTATTGGCCAGAGTGATACCGGTATAGCGGCTGGCGGCCGGCTGGGTCGAATGGCGCTGCTGCAAGTTGGCAGCCGTCTGCACCAGTTCGTCGGCAAAGCTTTCCGCCCGCGCGCTGTCGTTCTTGCCGGCAAGTGCCGACCAGATACCGGCGACGAGCACCGCCATGATCGCCAGCACGATCGATATTTCGATAATGGTAAAGCCCTGTTCCTTGTTGTTTTTCATGTTGCATTCACTCCATGTTATTCAAGTAATCGAAAGTGAGACGGACATCTGGGTTAGTGCTGCCCAGGCGATCATGCAGCCGACAAAGAGCCAGCCGAACAGGTTGTAGACGGCAAAAGCCCGGTTAAGCTGGTCTTCGACGCTCTGCAAGTTGTCACCGGAGATCCGCTCGATGGCCGATGCGAAGCCCGATGTACGGGAGACGATCCGCAGGCTCATCTGCTGCTTGGTTTCTAGCAATCCCGTAGCGGTGATGGCTTCGCCGGGCGATTCCCCCTGCTCGATCGCCTTGAGCATGCATTCGATGTGTTGGCGAAGGTAATCGGACGACTGCTCATAGAGCACTTCCAGGGCATCCTGCGGTGCCAACCGATTGCGCTGCAGCGCAGCGAAGCTGGCCAAGAAGGCGAAAGCATTGAGCACCCGATAGATCGACCAGGGCGGCAGCTTGTCGGCCAGCGGTCGATAGCGGTCGTACGCGACTGCCAGTAGCCCGGATTGCGGTACGCCAATGATCAGATAGCGCATCAACAGCAGCAGCAGGAGCAGCAACCCAAGCAGCACAACCCCATACTCGATGACAAAAGCACCGAAATAGTAAAAATTGCGTGACAGTTGATCCCAGCGCGCTACCGGTAGGAATTGGGTGTAGAACGTCAGCAGCTGGTGACCGCCGATCAATATCAGCAAGCCCAGGCAGTAAAATGCCGTCGGCTTCATTGAACGCCTGAATATGGAGCGGCGCACCCGGCCCAAATGCCGGGTCGTTTCCGCCGCATCACGCAGCCCCTTGGCTAGCTGACCGCCTTCCCGCCCCGCCGAGATCACCATAACTTCGTTATTCGGCACATAGGACGACAGCGCATCGGTGATGGTGTAGCCATCCGCCATGGCAGATGAGATCGCGAGCACGAACCGGGCATCGACATTATCGATACCGTGACGCCGGTACTCCGCCGTCATCTCTTTCATCGCGTCCAGGGCACCGGTCTTCGAATCGAGCAGATCCGCCAAGCTTTCATAGAATCGCTGTCGGCAGTCGAGACCGTATTGCCAACGTTCCCAGAGATGTCTTAACCGTTCCAGGTGGTGCATCATCTCAGAGATCATCCATGTCCAGACGCTGCAGTTCGGCTTCGACCACCAGCGGGCAGACCCGACCCGCTTTCACATGTTCAAGCGCATGGTCCAGAGCGCGAACGCCGACCGGGTCCTGGCGATCCTTGGCCCGCTGTTGCCAGAGTTCCAGCAACCGCTGTTCGTCACGCTCGGCAATCGCACGCCGCATCGCCGCGTTTGGCGCATCCATGATCTCGGCGGCAACGATCCGGCCGGGAGGGATGCCCTGACATTTCTCGCAACCGGACCGATTACGGGTATAAATCCCGTCGAGGGACAGGCCACGATCGAGCAGGCGGCCGGCAATAGCGGAGTGCGGGTCGACCGGCTGCTTACAGTGATCGCAAAGCGTGGGCAGCAGTTTCTGCCAGATGAAGCCGGCCGCGCGGCGCGACGACGAGAGGAAGGCGCGGGAAACGCCCAGATCGTCCAGCCGGTCGAACATCGACAGCAGATCGTTCACGTGCACCGAGGCCGGCACCAGATGATCGGTCAGGATGCCGCGCTCGACCGCCGGCCCCGAGTCCGCATCACGGATCTCGCCGACCACACAGATATCCGCGTTGCGGCGCAGGGCTGATTTGATCGCATCGCTGAAGCCATAGCCGCCCTCGATATCCAGGTTGACTGGTGTGCGGATGGCGCGCGGGATATTCAGCTCAGGAACATCTTCGACACAGATGGTCAGGCGTTGGAAATCACTCAACGCCACCACTCCCGACAACACGGTATCCAGCAAGGTGGTTTTCCCCGAGCAGGTTTTACCGCCGATAAAGATCCCGCCACTTGGGGCGGAAAACATCCGCAGCAGCTGATGGCAGTGCTGCTCCGCATAGCCCAAGCAACGCAACTCGCCGATCAGCTTTGTCTCTGAGTAATCTTCCCAGTGAGAGATATCGAGGAACGAAGCCTTGTTGGGAATAGAATTTCGGCGAAATACCACATGGGCGTGTTTTCTGTCCTCGTTCGGCCAGCTGTGAAAGCGCCATTGCGTCATAACGCCTTCGATCTCTACGCTATCGACGCAGTTGGCGCCTATATGGGGTTCCCAATGTGAGCCGGTGTTATCCGCCCGATGATGATAAACATGCCGGCAGAGCGCGCGGATCGCCTCGGCGGTGCGGGGCTGGGCATCGGTCACCAGTTGTCCGTTGACCCGAAACTGCAGATAGGCGAAGCCATTGATCATGATGATATGGATATCCGACGCGTTCAGCTGTACCGCACGCTTCAGGATGCTGACATACAGCCGTGCGATATCCGGGCTGTCGTCGTCACCGGATGGGGCCGAGATTTCCGTTTTCAGGGTGTTGAGATCCCGGAACGTATTGGGGCCGAGCCATTCCGTGCGGGCCTGCTTGCCCAGTCCCCTGATGAACTCGGCCAATGCGAGGCCTGCCGATTCATAACCCTTTTCATCCTTGTCCCTGATACCGAAAATGCGGACGACATTATCCTTGTCGAGCATGATCAGAAAATCTTTCAACGGAGGCAGTTGACGAGACGAGACCGAAAGCCACTTTGCCAGGGATACCACATCGAATACTGAAAGCATTTCCGGCAACAGACGGTGAGCCCCGTCCGGCGCCTGATATCCGCTTGCAGTGGCCGTCAGTTGTTGCTGACCAAGGTTAGCAACAGGTGCAAAAAAGTTAGTCACAGGTTCCCTCCTGATGACGTGTTCAGAGCGTTTTTCGGATTCCGTTTTTAACGACTGTCACCAAGGCGTTTCGGATTGAGACGGTCCAGCCATCGATGCTGTCACCATGCATAAGCGTCCTGATCTCACCGGTGCCCTGCCGCCTGAGTTCCACATAGGGCTGGCCGGCAGTCTGTCCGAGCGCTACCCGTTTCCAGCGAAATACCGGGGCCGGCCGGACTGTTTTCACCGGTAGGTATCCCTCCGCCGGCGTCACCACACGATCACCTTCGAACCGGAAGCCGAGTGCTTCCAGCTGCTCGCGAAGAACGGCCTGGGACGGCAAGGCCTGGCCTTGCCTTTTCAGCGCTTTGCTAGCCTTCACATATTCCAGTTCAGCACTGACAGCTTCCTTCGAGGCCTGCCAGTACGCCGTTTCCGACGATTTAACAACCAGGTCCCAGGCGGTTTTCTCTGCGACGGCCTGATCGCCGATCATCGCCAGGCCCAGTGCCAAGCAGCTCAGTTTTTCATTGAATTGCATAGGTTCCCCCCAAGGTTAGAAACTCGCCGGAGAGGCGCATATAGCTGATGCCGGCCCCGGGGGCCCGATGCAACCCGTCAATGACCGCCAGGGCGTATTTAAAGGGCACGCTTGCCACTTCCCAACTACCGGTCTTCAGCGTCTCGCCCGAGTCGAGTGCGCCTGGCGCCGGTGCAGGGTCGGTTGCGGAAACCGTTATCCCACCCAGCGGTTTCAATGCCGCACGAAGGTCCGCCCAGACGAGCTGGGCTTGTTGGGGATCCAGATGCGGGATGGCCGGGGGCGACTGCGGAATCGAGGCATCGAAATTCAATGACAGTATTCCGGACGTCGAGTCGTAAGATGCCTGAGCATCAAGCAATTGCGCCCACCTGATGACCGGTGAAACAAGTCGTGCATGCTCGGTTGAATAGATCACCCTGCATTGACTGTAGTTGCAGCTAATGGATGCCAGATCCGCACCAAGCTTATTGATCGGGACGCTCAGTGCACGCTGCAGGAAGGCTCCGCCCTGGATGCTGGGAATAGTACGGTAGTAGTCGGCAACCGCACTGCTATACAGGGAACGCGCCTGGGCCAAACGCGCGGCACGCTCTTCGGTATGGACCGGCTGCAGGTTCAGATAGAACGCAACAACGGCGCCAATGACCACTGAACCAATAGCCCCCAAAAGCAATTGGCGCTTCCGGGGCATGCCGCCGCTTCCGCAAAGCCTCGCAGACTGCAGAAGTTGCTGTTCCAGGTCACCGCCCGCGACGCCGGTCAGGCCGTCGACCAAACCGGCAACGTTGTCAAACATGTATACGCTGTCCTCCGGCACCAGCTGCTTCGCTTCGGCCAGCCGATTGCGCCACATCTCTCGGTCCGATTCTGTCGAGGTCGCGTGAAGGATGTCGCTACCAGCCTGCAATTCGCCATCTTTGATCAACGCATACCAAACCTGGTCGTTCGACAGTTGAACCAGAATCAGGGCATTTCTCAGCGAAGCACTGTGGCTGGCTCCATCGCCGCCGCAGGCAAGAACCAGAAGCGCCGCCAGGGAATACACCTCCACTCGGGCAACACGTTCAGGCACGGCGTAGACCCCCTTGGCCTTGCCAATCCGCGCGCTACGCAACCGGATATAACGTGGCGGACGCGGATTACGGCTGACTCGCTCACTCCAAGGTTTGATGGCCCCCAGAGCGAAGAGACGGCCATTCACCTCCTCAATATGCGATGCAAGGATCATCAGCCTACTCCACAATGTCAGCTGTGATGACCAGCACAGCCCGACGGCGTTCAAGCATTGCCTGGCTGTTGCCACCCAGGGCCTTGAAAGCCGGAGATGCCACGCCGGTTTCGGTCGATTCGGCGGTCACAACATGGAAACCAGTCATAGCCATGGCCCCACCATTGCGAAGCCTGACCACTTGGGAGGTCGACCGATTGGCAGTTTCCGGCGTGGTGATACGGTTATTGCCGCTGACCTCCGACGGCAGGTCGATCAGCGAGGTCAGGGTTAGACCCAGCGTCAATACGATGTCGTCCCCGGTCACGAATGGATGGAGGTAGAGCGACAGGCCGGTATCGATCTCTCCCGGCTCCAGGGTGGATTGCACCAAGTCCGAGGATGCCGAGCTCGAGCCGGTCACGGACTTCAGGTATGCGATCCTGCGCGCCTGGGACAGAGTGACCGCCCGCCCGGACAGGGTCAGCAAGTCATTGGCGTACTCAACGGACAGTCCGTTCTCTTCTGCCAGGGCATCGAAGTCAACACGGGAGCCGGCAAACTTGCTGGTCGGATTGATAACGGCGATCCCGCCAGAGATGGCACTGACAATGCCTGTGCCGGGACCGGATACATTCAGTTGCGTCTCGCCGTCGTTAAAAACCGCATCCCAGTCCAGGCCGAGTTCCGAGGACTCACTTGAATCATAGGTATAGAGGCGGACTTTCAGCAGTGCCTGGCGCATGATCCGCTTGCGTTCATCCTCTATATAACGGCGGATGGCTGAAACATTGGCCGGTCGGTCACTGACCAGCAGCGTACCTGCTTCGGTAAGCTCGATTTTCGCCTCGTTCGTGGCCAGCGCCGCGACTCCGGTCAGGATGGAATGCCGTAGCTGATCGATGGATTTAAGTGTCGTCTTGAGCACCGTCGAGTCGATGTTCATTTCCAGGTCACGGTCGGTGTTCGGAATCGGCAGATCCAGTACCGCAGTTTCATAACGAAAGATTTCAAAACTTTTTTGCGCATCGAGGTACCGCCAAGACAACCCGAACTGACTGGTTATCGAATCCAGCACAGCTTCCACCATTTCCGACGATGCGAAACGGTAGCGAACCGCGGATGGAAAAGTTTGATCACCCGTTGAACGGGTAACAGCGCTTACGGCAATAGCCGTGCTGCTACCGGTAGAGTCGGTGACAGCCGTCGTGCTACCGCTATCGCCCCGAATTTCGTACACGTCCGCCGCTATATCCACCTTCATCTCAATGTAGGCGGATAATTGCGCCGCAAACTCCACTACGGTCTTGGGCTCGATCGCCTGCAGACCAGGCCCACCGAGCTGACGCTTCAGGATCAATGGCTTATCGGCGCGAAGCTGACCGCGACCCAAATAAAGCCCGGCCTCACGCACCAAGCCAATATCCGCCTGAGGGGCATGCTGGCGGGTGGCATCGGTATCCTCTTGCACAATGCTGTGTTGCTGATGGACCTTTTTCTGGATCGGAGTGCAGCCGATCACAAACAATGCGACAGCGATCAGCAACAGCCGGAAGTCTTTATTCATCGTCTATCGCTCCCTTATCAGGATCGCATTGTCACGCTCGATTGCGCTGATCGTGGCGCCCTCCTTCTGGAAGGCGGTCACAATGATAGAAACGCAATCATGGTAAGACTCCGCCGTAATTTCCGCCGCCAGATCAACCATCAGGTCCCCCTGTGCCAGCCACACCAAAGTGCCGCTGTTATCTCGGGCAATCTGCTCCAGGTTGTGTTTCAACGAACCCGGAAAGACCTGGCAGTTCACCTTGGGACGTGACGGAACCGGCGCTTCCATGGATGCCGAAGTCGACTTGACCCTCTCGGCCAGCACCTGTGGGCTAGCCCTCGGCACTTCTTTGACAGGAAGGTACGGCTTTTCCTTAACCGCCACATCCATGTCGGCCGGCATACCCGTGCAGCCGGTCAAAGCGGCCAGCGCCAACGGCACTGCCATTAATAAGGCGGGGATGATGTTCATTACACGTCCTTGTACACGATTAGATACGGTGGGGCCTGGTTTGCACGGGTCTCATACTTGAGTCCGATACCAGGCGGCAGAGCTTTGAAAAGGTATTGAATGGCGCCTTCGAAATTCTTAGCCTCGACACGCATCGGGCCCTGCACGATGAAGTCGGCGTCCTGAGCGCGCCAGACCAGGAACCAGCCTTCCTCTTTCGCCCAGTGCTCGATCTTCTGTTGCAGGTTGTCGCCGACCTCAAGCGGCCAGGCCCTTGTCGCTGCCGGCACTGGCGCAGTCCGCTGGGCCGAATCCGGAGCCGTCTCCGGTGTTGCCACGATGTTCGCCAAGCATCGTATATCGACCACCTTAGTGTACGATCGCCTGCGTTCGAGTTGCCGAGTCGCGTGGTAAAGACGGGTCTTTTCTGTAGCGATATCGGGATTCAGATATCCATGGTATTCAGAAGTATTCGCATCGACCGCCGCCGGCACAGTGGCATAACCCGCCCAGAGTGTGACCACAGGCGTCTTGGAGTTCGAACAGATAGCTTGCTTGCTAACATTAAACCTGATTTCGTAAGGGATCTGGCGATATTCACCAAAGGGCCGCAGTTTGATACTACCGTGCTCTGCGGCTTCATTACCGCTCCCGATATAAACAAAACCAGGGCGCCCGATATCACCTTCGGCAACGGGCAGTATGACCGGTATCTCCGCGCTAGCCTCAATAAGTGTTGAGGCAAACAATGTGATACCGAAACTGATCAGCCTTCCCTTCATTTTTGCTTCCGTCCATGTTGGAAACTTAAAGCGGCAACGTATGATGAGGGGCAACCATAAGCATGGTGTCCGTCTCCGTGCCCCCGTTTCCGCAATCTATACTCAATCCATTGATCATTCATTTACGGTCTGGCGATGATCAGAGCCCTCCTACTTGGAGCTCCTTACCACAAAGCCTTTTATCTGCTAGTTACAAGCCAACAACCCAGCCCCTCTTTAAACCATCTGCCGTCTTTGAGACTCGGGATCATAGAAAATTTCCGTGATCATGCGGCGACCGCCGACGTTCTTGATCTGCACGATGATATCGACACACATCAATAGCAGCTGTTTGATATCCGCCCGGCTCATGCTGTGACCACTGGCCGACTCCTTCAGGAACAACACCAACTGCTCCATGGCAAGCCGCGCGCTGTTAGCATGCATCGAGGTAATCGATCCGGGGTGCCCACTGTTCACGTTGCGAAGGTAGTAGAAAGCTTCATCTCCTCGGATCAACTCCGCGAGAAAGATCCGATCAGGCTTCATTCGCAGACTACATTCCAGCAAGTGCTGCTGTGTAGTGTTCGCCACACCCTGTCCACCTGCGCTATAAAACAGACTGACCGCATTGGGGTGTGTTTTGTATAGCCCCAGTTCGTCGACATTCTCGATGCTCAGCAGGCGCTCACCTTCAGGCACCAGACTCAGCAACGACTTCATCAACGTGGTCTTGCCTGAGCCGGTCGAGCCGGAAATAATGATATTTTTCTTGGCCCGTACCGCCAATTCCAGAAAGGCCCGGAACTGCCGCCTTTTCTTCAGGGCCAACAGATCTCGTTCGGTCGACGACAGCTCTGTTGAAAAGTCGACACATTCGTCAAAGGCGCCGGCCTTTTCATAGTCGTCCAGCGTTATACGAACATCGGACGGCTTGCGGATCGTCAAGCTGACCGTGCCTGCGCGTGTCGCCGGAGGAATCACCACCTGGATACGCTCGCCCCCGGGCAGAGTCGCCGACATCAGCGGCTCCTGCTCATCCAGCCTCTGCTGTGAAAACGTCGCTATCAGCTTGGCAAGTTGTCGACAATAGTCGAAAGTGATTTCCGGTACCGCATGATGTTTCCAACCGTCGGCCCCCTCAATCACCACTTCACCAGGCTGGTTGATGCACACCTCGGTGTTCCGCGACTCAAGGAGGAAGGGACGCAACTGCTCCAGGTATTCCAGCAGTGGAGCTGAATTACTTGATAAGTTCGAGGTCATATACCCCCCTGAAATCTAAGTCGCGGGCAACGAAAATGCTGATGTGCTCCCCTGGGTTCTTATACAGGGTGGGTGGAATATTGATTGAGTTTTCCAAAGCGATGCTGGCGGCATTTTGGGCGGCATCCCGCGTACCATCGAAAGAAATGGTATCGCCCTCTTTGTCCTGTGACTTGTTGCTCAGGTATGTGCCGAAATCATCAACCAGGCTTAACAGGATCGCCCCACCGAACCGATCCCAAAAGTGGTTGTCGAGATATCCTTCATGACCGGACCGACCGAGGGGGTCGGTACCTGGTGAGTCCAGTTCTACCAACACTCCGTTGGGCGTTTCGGCCCGATTCCAAAGAACGAAGATCCTGGCCCGGCCCCGCTCCATGCCCCCCTGATACTGACCCGTGATCCGGGTGCCTCGTTCAAGTAACAGCACCTTGCCATCCGTGCTGTAGACATTTCGTGTAAGACGACAACTGGTCATGCCAGCCAGATCGCTACTGATCGCGGTTTCCAAGGCGCAATCCAGAAAGCTTCCGCGAGTAATAAAAAAGCTGCGCTGTTTCATAAGCGAGGCCCTGTTCCCGGATATCCGTACAGGCTGCAACTTGGGTTGCAGACCATCTAAATCGGATGCCTCTTGCACGCCGAAGGGTGAACCGGGTGACTGATTTTGCGCCGCAATGATCCGCTGGGTTTGCTCTTCTGCGGATAACCTCAGCAAATCCTCTTTGTCGGAGTTACCTGGAGCTCCATACACCAACAGGGAACCGGCCAGCTTACGTTCCTTTGAATTTGCCGATTCATCTGTGTTCTCATCTTCATAATACCTTGGCGGTGACACCCTTTCGCCAGTTCCGGCCACCGGCATTGCCGGCAATATGGTTTCAGGGGGGGATTCAAAGTGCAGTGATGCTGGAGGGGCCGGAGGTGGTGGCAATGGTGGCAGATTATTTTTCACCACAGCACGCTTTTTGCCGGTACCCTGTTCATCCTTTGGTTCATCACCACTAAAACCGCCGTTCACGGCAACCAAACCAACAGCCGCCACGATCAGCAAAGCTACCAAGGCAACTCTAGAGCCAACTCCTGCGTGGCCACGGCGATGGGGATTAACGGCCGGAAGGCCGCGCTCGCCATCGACAATACCATCCCGTTTCACTCCATCCTGACTCATCTGTTTTCTTCCTTGATAACCCGCTTGAGGTCCGGTGATGTAGTGCCGGTGGGATTACTGAATCCGTTTGGATCAAACGACTTATTGAAAATGCCGGCTACAGCAGAGCCTTTGCGCAGCACCAAAACGGGAGCCACACGATGAACAACCAAGGTATCGCCTTCTACATGGCTGTTGACCAGGCTTTCACTACCGTCCTCATGTTCAAGGTAGACAGCCGGCATTTCCCGATTGTTGTGGAAGGCCAAATAGGTAAAGCGACCATCATCGAAGGCCTGTACTGGGGACACTTCATCCGAGCCTTGCACCCAATAGTTCCAATTGTGCGGCACCGGAGGTGGAGGGGTTTTCAAGGCGGCCTGAAGCTCTACTTTCTCAGCCTTACGAATGGCTTCATCAGCTTCCTCTTTCGGGTAGCGGAAGTTAATCTGAAAATACATATTGGAGGGCTCTGGTTTCGCGCCACCCCCTGCCCAATTCGCACTCAATTCGAAGTTATAGGTCCTCCGGTCCGTCAGTACTGTCATATTGGTCTGCGCATCTAGTGCTTTAGGCTTCAGGAAAATGTGATTGTTGACCGGAGCCACCTGCCAAGCCGCATCATCACCAATGGCAATCTGCTGCACGCTTTCGGCCGAACTCAGCTGAATATGAGTTGAGTAGCCATAATGACCGACCAGCTTCACCACTTCTGCCGCGTTGTAGTCGATAAACTTGACCCGTTCGTCGTAGGGCCCCCCCTCGGGATCTTCCAGAGCAGCCGTCAGGCTTGGCCGGCAAGTCAAAAACAAACCCAGGCAAAGGGCATTGGCAATTCGCAGGTAACCACTCATCGAATCACCCACCCAGAACCGTTTCGGGGTCATTGCGATAATCCCTTACCTGAAAGCCCAGCGGATTGACCAACCGATCACTCTCTCCAATCGGTGCCTGGATATACGTAAAAGGCACAGTAGCTACCCAGTGGCTAGCCGGTGATTGCTGGCCCGCTCGTTCCACCTTTTTGGTATACCGAATTAGCGCCACCTGAGGACTGATAAAACTGATGTTCTTGATACTTACATCTACCCGAGCAGTATCGCCATATAGAGCGATGGGGGCCGAGGGGTTGCGGCGAGGGTCTGTGTATTCCGCATATACCTGAGCGGTGGCAGCATCCGACATCAGCCCTACAACACGACGATCATAATCGCGGGTTTCCGGGAGGTACCGCTCACGATGCTGAATATACTTACTGAGAAAGTACTTGTTTACCACTTCATCGTAGTTGGCTTGTCCATCTTGAAGCGCTTGTACTATATCGACAATACCCGTGCTCTGATCAACTCGGATAACGAAAGGTTCGACGCTTTTCAACGGCGTGAGAGCTGCCACTGCACCAACAGCGACGAAGGCTACCAGGCAGGCGGTCACAGCGATACGCCAAGCCCTTCTCTCCGAAGTCCTTAAGCGTGTAGTTATATCCCGCTCCCAGCCATTTGCTTCATCAAAATATCGGCGTTCCAGTTCGGCCGCACTTATTTTATCTGTCATGAAAGCGTCCTTGCGTATCACCCTATGGTTGTACCTGAATACCATAAAGTCTTGGAGTAGTGTCCATGTTTATTGATCGAAATCCCCCATTGTTTGTAATGGGGATCATACCGGGATTGATGGGCCTCATGCCTCTTTTATCATCCATATACGTAGGAACTGACGGCGCGTTGGAGCATGCCGCCAAACTAAACACGAGTAGCAGGATCGAATATTGTGATAGTTTCATGTCACTCCTTTACCCGGTCAAAACCCATCTCCCAAAAACCAATATCACCCATATATGCTCTCAATTAATAAGCAATTGACTCGCCATTTAGGTATGCCGTGTAGGGCTACCCACTACTAAGAGGTCATGATTTGGATATACCGTTACCGCCGAATACTTTTTGATAAGCTTTCCCGGCAGCTTTGAAGGGTACGACGGCGGCCTTAGCATCCTCCCTGACACCCTGCTTAATGCCCTGATAGCTTTTTTGTACGTTTGCTGGTCGCATTCCATTTGCAGCTCGCCCTAGCCTCCGTGTAGCTCCGCCCAACCTTTGGGCTAAATCGGTAAATGCTCCTTGTGACGTTAGCGATATACCACCTGCCAATGCCGATGAAATTTGCGGCACTTGGCGAAGCACCAAGATATTTATAATCGATAAAATCGCCAACGCGACTGTGTCTTCCAAGCCGATATTACCGGACTCGGTAAGCTTGTTGAGGTAAGTGCTAAACATAGACAACAGGAGCTTCAGCACACCAATTGCAAGAACCGCCACCAAGCCAAAATTCATAACTTGGCCAAGCCAAGACTCAAAAAATCGCTTGCTCGATTCGAATAGGATCATGGCTATGAATAGCGGCCCAACTGCCAATAAAATAGCCAGTGCTATTTTTGACATTAGCAGCAAGTATCCCGCATAAGCAGTTAGGAGGGCGATTGCTGCAAAAATAATCAGTGCAACAAAGTACATACCAAAGTCACCATTCCCCCAAATAGCGCCTTTTTCCCAAGCATTAAGGCCTAACCTAAAGCCCATAGTCGCCATATTATCCAGCATCGTGCGTGACGACTCTGAACTTTCCGATTCCAGTGCAGGTAGAGACGAGGCTGCATCTCCAATTATTTCCGCTATCTGATCCGGCCCTTTATAGAAGGCATCAACAACCAAACTATTATATTGACCGACGGTTAGAGCAAGCTCTACGATAAAGCCGACCTTGATGACCCTCAACATTCCGTCTTTTACTGTTTCCTGGATAGCACCGCGGATGTGAGCGATACCCCAAAAGACCACGAAAATTATCAACAGGCTGCGGAACATTGGAGTAAACCAGGTAATCAGAGCCTGGGTCGAGACCAATATGTAGTCATGTGTTAAATTGTCAACATTGGCAAACAAGTCGGTGAAAGTATAGAACATAGAAGCACCTGATTGCTGCTATTAAGGCTGTAGATGAACTTCGTACGTACGAAGTTCATCGACTGCTCTCAGTGGTTAGAAACGCGTTGTATTACCTTTAATCATCTCCAGGCGCAGCTGAGTCGCGCGGCGACGGTTCAGGGCCTGCTGGGCCTCAGCCTCGGACTTCATCATCTGCAGCCGGACTAACTCGTTCTCAAGAAATACGCTTTCCGCCTGGATGCGTGCACTCAGGTCCATGATGTCCTTGGGATCTGGCGAGTCATCAATCTTGTCTATCAGCGTGCGCAGAGTGCTGAAGCGATCGTTCGCCTGCCCCATAAACCGTTGTGAATTGGCAACCCAGGCCGCGGCTTGCCGGTTCTGGTCCTGGTAAAAGAGGGCCATGTCCCCCTGCAATCCGTAATGCTCCGCTGAGCGAATACCGGAAGTATACAGAACCTCCTGAGTGTCGACGGTTGTAGTTAGGTCATATAGGGTGTCAATAATCCCTGCCATGTTGCGTACACCTTTCAATGCATCCCGAGTACCTTCTGCAGCAGCCACCTGTCTATTCAGAGCGTCGAGTTGCTTCTGCATTTCTATTACTTGCTTTACTTGTTGGGACAGGTTGGATGCGTCAAACACCGGAATCCCGCCGGCCGTGGCTTCCGAGGCCTGACTGGCAATCCATATTGCAGCGGCTAATGCCGCCGCCAGCGCTGGTTGTTCCCTCGTCATTGCATTCTCCTTTGCTTTTGAAACTCCGGTAACCAGACTATGGGCTCTTCACCAACTTTCTCGATGATCCGGTTCAGTAAATCGACCGTTCCGGTCGTACCCGATAGGACAGCCAGTTCGTCATCGAAGCCTTTTAAATTCAGTTCCGCGACCACAGAGTTATGTCCCTGCTTGATAAGAAAACTGCGCGAATGCTCGGGAATATCCTGCTTGATTAGCTGAAACTCCCGCTCCGTTAGCTTGAAACCATCAATGTAGTCTTGCCGATCTGCTTTCGGGTTCGGCATGAATATCATCGTCGCACACTGCTCAATGATGGAGTGCGAGATCGGGGAGCGCAGTACATCCCTGGCACTTTGAGTACCCATAACCAGAAAGCCATTCTGTTTACGAATCACCTTCAGTTTGTTCTGGGCAAAATCCTCAAAATAACGATCCAGCAGCATCTTCCAAAACTCATCCATGAAACAGATAAAGCGTCGACCGTCTATCAACTCCTCCATCCGATGAAATAGGTACATCACGATCGGCGTGCGTACTTCCGGGTTATCCAGAAAAGAGGTGATATCAAAGCCGAATAGACGACTGTCCGCGAAGTCGAGCTGATCCTCATCATTATCAAAGACCCACGCCAGCGAACCACTGTCGCACCAGCGCTTCAGACGGGCGCCTGCACCCTCCGAATTGGTCTGATCCATAAAGGCCAGTAATGCCCGCAAGCGTCGTGAAGGTTTGCGAAGGCCGGTCATTACTGCATTCACCGCGTCAGAGACCTCATGCTCTTCGCGTACGCTCAGCTGGTAATTATCGGCCGTAATCAACTTCTTAATCAGGGCCTGCAGGAATAGCAGATTGTGCTCAGTCGGTTCCAGTTGGAACGGATTGAATCCGGTTATTTGGCCGCTTTTCAGTGGTAAGTACACACCGCCCATGGCCCGCACGAAGATTTCAAGCCCGCGATCCTTGTCGAATACCACACATGTCGGATTGAATTTCTGAGCTTGGGCCAAGACAAATGCCTGGACGACGGTCTTACCTGATCCGGAAGGGCCTATTATCACCGTATTTGCCAATGCTTTTTGTTGCTCACTGTCCGGTTGTCCCTCGTCATTTCCAGCGTTTCCCACCTGACTGGAGCGTGTGGATTCTACCTTCTCCCTATCCAGCGGTTCATGGAAGTTGAAGTAAAAGGGTGCGCCAGAGGCCGTTTTCAACAGCGTAACAGCCGGCCCCCACTGATTGCCGGAACGACGCCCCGATGGGTAGTTGTGCAGGGATGCGAATCCGGCCAGATTGCGCGAAGTAATGGGAGCTGGCCGGGGACGATATTTGAAATTGGTAGTGTTCAGAGTTCTGTGTCGTTTCCTACACTTGACTGAAAAAGGGAGCGACACATCATGGCTGATAAGTACGAAATCGATATCCAGGCGTTTGCCAAAGCACTTCAGGCCGGTCAGAGT
>NZ_JAILYN010000036.1 GCF_019795155.1 Marinobacterium arenosum
CAGCCACTTTCGTGTTGCCGACAAGGCGAGAGCGGCGTTATCCCCGGGCATTAAAGAGCTGCCCATGCCGCTACCCCGTGAGAAAGAAAAATGCCAGTCAGTTGGCTTAACTGACTGGCATTAACCGGATGGTCGCGTTTTTTGTTCAGCGGTTAAGAAAGACGGTCTTAGAACGCCTTGGCCAGCAGCCGGTCGAAGCGTTCGTTCAGCGCCTCGTGGTAGCTGGCGAAAGGCACGCAGAGCCGTTCGTACTCCAGTCGCTTGATATCGGCCATCTCGTAGCCCTCTTGCTGCTGGACCAGCGCCTGTTGCAGGCGTTGCATCTGGTATTCCAGCCGCAGCGCCTGGTCCTGTTCCGGCGACGGTTCGCCGAGCAGGATCTCCAGCCGGATACAGAGCTGGCGCATGTCCGCTTCCCGGCTGTTGACCTCTTCGGCCAGCGGGGTCGGGTCCTCGGCCAGTTGGCAGAGCAGCTGGAAGCGCTGCTGCATTGCCGCCGCATAAGGTTTCGGCAGCGCCGGTCCCTGCTGCCAGGCCTGTTGCACTTCAGCCAGATGTTCGCCAGCATCGCCATCCAGCAGGGCTTCTTCCAGCTGTTGGCAGAGCACTGCGCTGCGTTGCAGGGCCAGGTATTGGTCGCCCATCAGGCTTTTCAGCTGGTCCAGCTGGGCGTGCAGCAATGCGCTGAGCTGCTGGTAATGCTTCTGCTGGCTGGGATTGAGCGAATTCTCGTGGTCGCACAGCTGCTGATATTCCAGGTCGCACTGGTTCAAAGACTGTTCCAGCTGCAGCGGTGCGTTGCGCTGTTGGCGCAGCTGCTCCAGCTGTTGGCAGAGTTGTTCCAGCTTAGTGCGATCGCCGCGACGCTGTTCGCGCTGCGCCTGCTGGCTCTGGTGACGCTTCTCGAACAGCGCGTTGCAGTGGCCGCGGAACTCGCTCCACAGCCGGCGTTCCTCGGTGCGGAAGGTGGTGCCGGCCTCTTTCCACTGCTGCTGCAGCGATTTTGCCTCATCGGTGGCGGCCGCCAGATCTTCTGCCTCGAGAAGTTCGGCAGCGCGGGCCAGCAACCCCTCCTTGATCTCCTGGACCGCCTTGCGGTGCGCCTTCAGCTTGCCTTCCAGCTGGTTGATCAGCTTGTTGAACTGGCGTTGCAGCTCTTTGCCGGGGCCACGATCCACCGGGCTGTAGCGACGCCACTCCGCCTTGGCGGTTCGGGTGATCTCTTCGACCGCTTTCCAGTCCGGTTGCTGCCAATCGAGCTGTTCGGTGTAGTTGTCGAGCTGCTCGACCATCGCCTGGCGCTTGACCAGGTTTTGCTGGCGCAGTTCGCGCTGTTCGGCGTAGTAGGCGTCGCAGGGCTGGTAAGCGCGGTCGGATGCCGCCTTGAAGCGGTTCCACAGTGTGCGCGAATGAACACTGCCACTGCTGTCCAGTTCACGCCACTGCTGCTGCAGTTGGCGGATCTCCTGGGCCAGTTGTTCCGGCGGCAGCTCACTGTCCACCAGGGCTTCCATCTGCTGGCAGAGGGCTTCCCGCTTCGGGGTCAGCGCATAGCCCTGCCAGTCGCGCAGCTCCTGGAGCTCGGCATGCAGCCCCTTGAAACGCTGCGCCTGGGCCGGGGTCAGCAGTTCGCGCTGCTGCTGGATCCGGTTGTGCAGCCGGTCCGCCTTACGGGCTTCGCCGGCGCCGATCAATTGGGCCAGCTCATCCAGTTGTTGATCCTGCTCCGCCTCGCAGCTCTGCTGTTGCTGCTTCAGGCCATCCAACTGTTGTTTCAATTGGTGGTGCAGTTTATGCAATGCTTTCAGCGTAGCGGGCTGCTCAAGGGACTGCGGCCAGTCGAGTTTTTTCAGCCGCTTATCAATCTGCTGCAGGCCGCGCTTGAGGTGCGCAGCGGTGGCGTCTTTGCCAGTCGGCTGCCACTCGTCCAGCATGGTCTGCAAGGCATCCTGCTGGTCAGCGAGGCGCTGTTGGGCCTGTTGCAGGTTCGCCAACTGAGCCAGCTGGCTATCGATTGCCTGACGCTGTTGCGGGCTGGCACTTTCCTGTAGCTGTTGCCACTGCTGGCGCAGCGCTTCGAGTTGCTGCTCGGTCAGCGGATCGGAAGCGTGCGCTAGCGGGTCGAGCTGTTGTTCAAACTGGCTGAGTTGTTGCTGGCGGGCCTGCGCGGCGGCCTTGGCTTCGGCGGCGGCCTGTTCGGCAGCCTTGATCGCCTGCTGGCGCTGTGCGGCCTGCTGGTCCAGCTGTTGCCACTGCTGCTGTTCGTCCGGCGAGGCGTCCTCGTTGCAGCGGCTCCACTCCAGCTTCAGGCCTTCGTGCTTGGCGCCGAACAGCGGGAAATCTTCGCTGTTGACCAAGTGCTGCATCGACTCCAGCAGCTCCCGTCGGCGCTGCCGACGGCTTTCCGCCTGGCGGGCCTGTTCACGCAACTGCTGAAGTTTGTCGCGGGCGATACGGAACAGCCGCTTGTCCTTGTTGCGGGCTTCCTTCTCGAGCCGCTCCAGTGGCTCGGCGCCGCGCAGCCGTTCGGCGGTACGGTGGCGTAGTTCCATATCGTTGCTCTGCAGGATCAGCTGCAACAGGTCCTGCTCATCATCCAGCTGTAGGCCGGCCTGCTGGCGGATCTGCGGGTCATCGCTGCGCAATGCAAGATGGATCAGCAGGTCGTTGGTATCGATCTGCGGCAGCAGGGCAAGGCGTTGCTCCAGCGGCAGCTGGCCCTGTTCGCCGCTGATCAGCCGGGTGATCCGCTGCAGGGCCACGGTGCGGTTGCGGCTGTCGTTGTCCTCGCGACTGGCGCGCAGCAGCAGATTGGTCTGTTCCAGCCGCTCCAGCGCGGCACGGCGAACCTCGGCATCCTGGTCTTCCAGTGCCAGCCGGTTGAGAATCTCGCTGGAAGAGGGGTCTTGCGCAGACAGCTTGCTGACGGCGCGCAGACGAATCTCCGCGTTACGGTGCTGCCACTTGGGCTTGAAGAATCTTGCTAACATCCAGCTCTTTTCCCGATACTTCCCGGACATTTTGACCGTGGGGCGGTTATTCTACCGGCGTTTTCGTGGGCAGGGGAAGGCTTGACAATGCCGGGAAGCTGGTTATTCAGTCACCATTCACAGGCGCCGCTTTAAACGGGCGTATGATAGGCTCAGATCCGCACTTCCACCTCGCCATCGACGTAATACCAGCGGTTGTCTTCCTTGCGGAAGTTGGAGCGTTCGCGCAGTTCGCCGCGCTGGTCACCGGTTTCGAAGTGGGCCACGAACTCCACCGCACCCCAGTCGTCGTCGGCCGCTCCACGTTCGGTATCCACAACCTGCAGGCCAACCCAGAGGGTGGATTGCACCTGCTCGGCCAGTAGGGCGGCGTCTTCCGGCCGACGTTTCTCCGCCGCCGTGGTTTCGATCAGGTAATCGACCGCGCCCAGTGAAAACGCTGTGTAGCGAGAGCGCATCAACGCCTCGGCGGTGGCGGCAGCCTTAACGCCTTCGATGGCCGGCTCGCAGCATAGGCTGAACGGTTTGTCGGAACCACAGGGGCATTTGCGGCTGATATCCTGATCATGCAGCATCGGAACTCTCCGTTGGATCTTGACTACTGTTCCGGTCGCCCGCATCCGACTGCGTTTGTTGAAACCTCCTGGCGCAGACGGCGGCCACCGCTATCGCGTATTATAGTGCCAGAGACATATTAGGCTTGTAAGAGATTTTCATGGCTGAGACTCCCGAACCGACGTTTTTCTGGCACGATTACGAGACCACCGGTGCCGATCCCCGCCGCGACCGACCGCTGCAGTTCGCCGGTATCCGCACCGATGCGGAGCTGAATATTATCGAGGAGCCGGTGATGTTCTACTGCCGGCCGGCGGAGGATGTGCTGCCGCATCCGGAAGCCTGCCTGATTACCGGTATCACTCCGCAGACCGCACTGAACGAAGGGCTCTGCGAGGCGGAGTTTATCGCCCGGGTGCATGCCGAACTGTCCCGGCCGGGCACCTGCGGGGTGGGTTACAACAGCATCCGCTTCGATGACGAGGTAACCCGCAATACCCTGTACCGCAATTTTTACGACCCCTATGCCCGTGAATGGCAGAACGGTTGTTCGCGCTGGGATATCATCGACATGTTGCGGCTGACCCGGGCGCTACGACCCGAGGGGATCAACTGGCCGAAATACGAGGATGGCACCCCCAGCCTGAGGCTGGAGGATCTGACCGTCGCCAACGGTATCGACCACGGCCAGGCCCACGATGCGCTGTCTGATGTCTATGCCACCATCGGCATGGCCAAGCTGGTACGCGAAAAGCAGCCGAAATTGTTCGATTATGTACTGAATCATCGTGATAAGCAGACCATTCTCGGCCTGCTCGATGTGGTCAGCCACAAACCGGTGCTGCACATCTCCAGCCGATACCCGACCGACTGGGGCAACGCGGCGATCGTCGCGCCGCTGGCCAGCCATCCGGTCAATAAGAACGGGGTGATCGTCTGGGATCTGCGGATCGATCCGACACCGCTGTTCGAACTGCCGGTCGAGGAGCTGCGCCGTTTGCTCTACCTGCCGCAGGCGGAGCGTAGCGAGTCCGATCCGAAGATCGCCATGAAGCAGGTGCATGCCAACAAATGCCCGATCATCGCGCCAGCCGGCATGTTGTCGAAGGTCGAGGCCGACCGGCTGCAGATCGACGGTGATGTCTGCCGCACCCATCTGAAGATGCTGCGTGGTTTCTCCGGCTTGGCCGCCAAGGTGATGGAGGTTTTCGCCGACAACCCGTTCGAGACCGACAGCGACCCCGACCTGATGTTGTACGGCGGCGGCTTCTTCGGTCAGGCCGATAAAGCGGCGATGGCGCAGGTGCGTGACTGTCCGCCGGATGCGCTCGGTGAGCTGGCGCTGGCATTCCAGGATCCGCGGCTGGAGGAGATGCTGCTGCGCTACAAGGCGCGCAACTATCCGCACACCCTGATCGATGAGGAGCGCCAGCAGTGGGAGGAGTACCGTAAACGCCGCCTGCTGGGGCCGGACAACAGCGGCCACCTGACCATGCCGGAGCTGTTTGCGAGGGTCAACGAGCTCTACCAGGACCCGCAGCTCAGCGACCGCGATCGCCATATCCTCGAGGAGTTGGCGATCTACGCCGAATCGATCTATCCGATGGACGAGTTCTGATGCAACGACCGCCGCGCCGCCTGACAATCGTGGCCTGCAGCCTGCTGCTGTGGCCTGTATTGCCGGTGGCGGCGGCGGTGCCTGATGAGTCGGTCGAGGATATTCCCTATCGCTACGTGACATCGGACGGCCCCAGTACCCGGATGCGTAATGGCGCCACGGTCTATAAGGACAAGCCGCGTGGTGAGTTTGACGACGAGCCGATGACCGAGATTACACCACGCTTTACGGCTAAGCCGCCGCCGGAGCCGATGGTGATCCCCTATGCGCCGCTGGAAGATATCGAACAGGGCCTGGTGACCGATCTGCGTCGCAAGGAGTTGAAGGGGGAGGACAAGATCTTCCGCCAGATCGCCCGTGACGTGATCAAGGCGCGTTGCTTCCTGCTGGGGCAGGATTGCGACAAGGACCCGGATATAGAAGAGAAGCGCCGCGAGATGCTCTACCCGCCGGCTCCGCCACCGCCCGCGCCCTAACTTGTGTTCATCGCGCTTTAGCGGGACAACCTCGAACCCGTGGATGGCAGAGGAGTGATCAGGCCTGCCAATTCACCTGGTCGCGGCTGAAGCCCCTGCTACAGAAGCCCCTCCTGCAAGGTCTGCCCACTCATTCGAGATATAAAACGCCAGGCCCCCGCTAATCAGCGGGGGCCTGGCGGGCATGGGATGGCGCCGGGTGATCAGGCGCCCGGCATAAAGGACTGGCGGGCCTTCAGGGCGTCGATTTCGGTGTCGCACTTCTTGGCGACTTCGCGACTGGCGACTTTCTGCAGGTGTTTCTGGCCGAAGCTGCGCACCGTCAGGCGGCGCTCGGACATCCCCTGGTAGCAGTTGACCAGGTCTTCGATTTTCAGATCGTTCACCGCCTGCACCAGCTGCTCGCGGCTGTTGAAATCATCGGCCTGGCGGTCGATCTCGCGCCAGTAGCGGTCACTGCGCTCGGCCAGGCTGTTCTCCGGTTTCATGATCCGCGAGATCAGGCTGCGCTTGTAACGCTCCAGCTCCGCCTCATTCATGGTCAGCAGGCTGTCACGCATCTCCCCCATGAACTGGTCGATATGAGTTTCCAGCTGCAGCGGGTCGGCGACCGGTGACTGCACCACGAACGCCAGGCCCGGTGCCTTGCGGAGCTGGATCGGGGTCTGGAACACCACGTAACCGAGCTGCTGTTCGGTGCGCAGTCGGGTATAGAACGGCGAAGCCATCAGCTCGCTCAACAGGGCGAACTGGGCGCGGGTCTTCAGCTCGGTATCCTCGCCCTGGAAATAGACGCTGATGGCCGAGTCGTTATGCTCCACTTCCAGTGTCTGCACCAGGTGACGCTCCTTCGGCAGCTGGAGTACCGGTGGCGGCGCCAGGGCGGTCTGCTCGCGGCCGCGATGCAGCTCGTTCTTGACGGTCATCGCCAGGCCCACCGCATCCTTCTGCTGCAGGTTGCCGTGCGCCAGCAGACGCAGTTCGGTTTTCGCCAGCAACTGCGGGATGAATGCCTGCAGATCGCTTAGCTGGAGATCGTTCAACGCTTCCAGCTTCTGTTCGACGGTCCACTCCGGCAGCAACAGCTGCATGATCTCTTTGGTGGTCTGGTTGAACGGTTTCTCTTTCTGGCTGTTGGCCAGCGATTCGGCATACTGCTGCTTGACGATGGCGAAGCGTTCTTGCGCCAGCTGCGGCTTGTTCAGCGCGGTGACCACCTGCTTGAGCAGCAGGTCCTGCTTGTCGTCAAAGCCGGAGATGCGCACGCTGACGCCGCTGAGGTGCGGGTAGATCCGGGTGTTCAGGCCGGCCATCGCAGCATCGTACAGGGTGCCGTTCAGCTGGTCCTCCACCATCCGGGTGTAGAGCGCGGTCAGTACCGCATCGCGGGCATTACCGTTGGCGCGCTCGGACATCACCGAGAAGTAGAAATCACTTTTCGGGGTGCGGAACTCGGCGTCCTGCTGGTGCCACAGGGTCATACCGACCTGTTGCAGGATCACCTCCGGCTGCTCTGTCGCTTCCTCGATCGGCTTCAGTGCCAGGTCTTCCGCCAGGTAGGGGTTGGTCGAACGTACCGCCAACTGGTGCTCCAGATGGCTGCTCTTCAGCGCCGCCAGCGCGGCATCGTCCAGCTTCTTGAGGCTGAACGGAGCCTTGAAGTTGGGGCTCTGGCGATCGGTCGCCTGGTCGTTGGAGACCAGGGTCAGCAGCATGTTGTCCGGCCGCATCTGCTGCAGGTAGCCGCGGATCAGGTTGGCATCGAATTTCTCCATCAGATACGGCGCCTGAATGACCTGCTCGGCCGGATAGCGCTGCAGCTGGGTGGCCAGTCGGCCGACGTAATCGATCGCTTCCTGCTTTTCGCTGAACTGGAACTGGATCTGGTTCATGCGGCGCTCTTCGTCGTACAGCGCGGTGTTGATCCCCTCGCGGTCGAGCAGCTGCAGGTAGTCGAAGAACAGCCCGGAAATCTGCTGGTAATGTTTCATCCCTTCCGGGGTCAGCGCCATCTTGACCTTGAAGGTGGCATTGCCCGGCAGGTCGGTGCCGGTATAGGCGGCCAGCCCGGTGGCCCAGCCGCGGGCCTTGAGTTCGGCCAGCAGGCTGCCCTTGCCTTCGTAGCCGATCTGGCTGGCCAGGAAGTGCAGCGGTTTTTCACGCCAGTGATCGCGGATCGACGCCACCGGGAAGGTCAGGCTCAGGGTGCGCCGCTCCTTGATGCTGCGCACGTTGAGCTGCGCCGGCAACTGGTCGGCGGTAAACAGCGGCGATGCATCCTGGTAACGCTCCGCCTGCTTGTTCGGCACCGCGCTGAAACGCTTTTCGACCATCTCTTTCAGTTCTTCCACCGGCTGGCGGCCCTGCACCACCAGGGTCATCAGGTTGGCGGAGTAGTACTGGTCGTAGAACTTGATCAGGTCGTCGCGTACCCGATCGTCGCCATGGTCGGCCAGGCTCTGCAGGCTGCCGACCGAAAAGCGGGAGTAGCTGTGTGCCGGGTTCAGCGCCTGCTTGGCGGCTTCATGCAGTCGGCGGCCGTCGTCGCGCATCTTGGACTGGAACTCGGAGTGCACCGCGTGGCGCTCGCGGTCGACGTACTCGGCGGCGAACAGCGGCGAGATGAAGAACTGCGAGAAGCGGTCCAGCGCCTTGTCCAGGTCGTCGGCGTTGATATCGAAGTAGTAGTTGGTGTTGCCATAAGCGGTGTAGGCGTTATGACTGCCGCCGTGCGAGCTGATGAAGGACTGGTACTCGCCGGCTTCGGGGAACTTTTCGGTGCCCAGGAACAGCATATGCTCGAGGAAGTGCGCCAGCCCCGGTCGGTCGTGCGGGTTGGCGTTGGAGCCGACGTCCACGTCCAGCGACGCGGCGGCCTTGTGGCTGTCGGGGTCCGATATCACCAGCACCTTCATATGGTTCGGCAACGTGAAGCCCAGGTAGCTGCGATGGTCATTGGGGCTCTTGTGGATGCCCGCATGCGCCAGCTTACTGAGGATCAGCAGCAGGGAGATGGCCAGGTAGCGCAGGAGTGAAGGGCGCCGGGTGCGTTGCATGGTGCAGACCTCGTTGTTGTACTTGTTATTCTGGTTTTGCCAGGGCGTCGAGAAAGAACTAGATCTTATATGTATACTCAAAAACTGTCTATTTTTTGGTCAATTGTTAGTTTTTCTAAGAGACTGCGTTTTTATTCTAAAAAAATGCTTTGGGTATCTAAACTGTGACCGTGGATCTTGGCAGAAGGTTCCATTCGTGGCGCCCGGCGCAGGCCGTAGGCTAGAATAGGCCGTCCGCTGAAGCCGCTCCATCGTCTTAGGTTACAAAAATGTTGCAGGCTGAGTGTCCCTATCAGTACCTATAGCCCAGGAAGGATGCCATGAATAAAGAAAAGGTCATATTCGCGTTTTTTATCGTTCTCGCCCTGACCCTTAACTTCGGCTTCTTCCTTGGCGAACTGGAAAATCCCGAGCACCATAACGTGTTCGAGTTCTTTGCGGCACTGGTGGTCAGTATTATCTGCACGGTGCTGAAGCTCGGCGACCGGACCCACCTGGGCGCGCTGATGCTGGCCACCTCGCTGGTTGCCGACCTGCAGCTGGTGGTGGTGGCGCTGCTGTGGGGCTATGCCGAGCAGATCAGCAGCGTCGGCATGACCCCCCATATGATGGCCAGCATCATCTCGATGGCCGGTGGCGCGTTGTTGGCCAACGTCATCTCGGTAATCCTGCTGATGGTGGAAACCATTCTGGTGCGTCGCTGACGGCGGCGGGCCCGGGAGCACCGGCATGAACAATCTGCTCTATATCCTGATGCGGCGGCTGCGCAAGCCGCTGATCACCCTGATCGTGGTCTATTCGGTGTCGGTGCTGGGGTTCGTACTGATCCCGGGGGTCGACGACCAGGGCCAGCCGTACCGGATGAATTTCTTCCACGCGTTCTATTTCGTCTCCTTCATGGGCTCGACCATCGGTTTCGGCGAGATCCCCTACGCCTTTACCGACGCCCAGCGTTTGTGGACCATGTTCACCATCTACGCCACGGTGATCTCCTGGCTGTATGGCATTGGTACTACCCTGGCGCTGTTCCAGGACCCGGTGTTTGGCCGGATGATGCGCCGGCGTCGGTTCGCCGCCCAGGTGCGTCAGCTGCACCAGCCGTTCTACCTGATCTGCGGCTACGGGGTGACCGGCAGCGTGGTGGTGCGCAAGTTGGCCGGGCTCGGTATCCAGTCGGTGGTGATCGATATCAAGGAGTCACGGATCGAAGCGCTGAGCATGGACGACCTGCCACTGCCGCCACCGGGGTTGACCGCCGACGCTTCATTGCCGGATGTGCTCGACGATGCCGGTCTGCAGCACAAACACTGCATCGGGGTGCTGGCGCTGACCAACCGCGACAACGTCAACCTGGCGATCGCCATCGCCAGCAAGCTGTTGGTGCCGCAGCGGATGGTGATCAGCCGCACCGAATCCGATGTGACCACCGCCAACCTGGATTCGTTCGGTACCGACCTGGTGGTCGATCCGTTTTGTGCCTATGCCGAGTACCTGTCGCTGGCGGCCCATGCGCCCTATATGCACCTGGTCTACGACTGGTTGTTGAACCCCTACCACCGACCGCTGTCCAGCGCGTATCGGCGGACCCGGGGGCGTTGGATCATCTGCGGCTACGGCCGGTTCGGCAAGGCCTTGTGCAGTGAATTCGCCGGCGCCGACGTCGAGCTGGTGGTGGTCGATCCCGATCCGCCGGCGCAGAACGGTTTGTCCGCTCAGGTACATGGCATCGGCACCGAGGCGCACACCCTGCGCGAGGCGGGGGTGGAACAGGCGGTCGGTATCGTCGCCGGTACCGGTAACGATGCCGACAACCTGTCGATCATCATGACCGCTCGCGAGCTGAATCCGAAACTGCTGACGGTGGTGCGGCAGAACCTCCGCGCCAACGGCCTGGTGTTCCGCAACTCGCGGGCCGATTTCATCATGGAGCCCGGTCGGATTATTGCCAACCGCATCCTGGCGCAGATCAAGACGCCGCTGCTGCCGGCCTTTATCGAGCAGTTGGTCGATCGCTACGACGATGTCTGGGCGCATACCCTGCTGAACCGGATGAGCAGCGTGGTCGGTGACCAGGAGCTGGCCAGTTGGGCCTACGTGGTGTCGCATGACGGAACGCCGGCACTGTGCGAGGCGCTGGCGGAGGCGCGTAAGGTGACGCTGGCGTTGATGCTGAAGAATCCGCGTGATCGCACCCGCAACCTGCGGGCCTTCCCGTTGTTGCTGCGCCGTGGCGATGAGATGAAGGTGCTGCCCGGCGAACTGCACCGTCTGGAGGAGGGCGATGAAATTCTGTTTTGCGGGCTTGAGGAGGCCAGTCGCCAGATGGATTGGACGGTCAATAATTACAACGTGCTGACCTATCTGCTGACCGGTGACGATAACAGCAACAACCTGCTGGCGCGCTGGCTCAACCGTTCCAACAAGGAGACCTGATGGCTTACCTGCTGCTGACGCTGACCGTACTGTTTTGGGCCGGCAACGTGGTGATCGCACGTTCCCTGCATTTGGAGTTCCCGCCGATCACCTTGGCGTTCTGTCGCTGGCTGCTGGCGTTGTTGATCCTGCTGCCGTTCTGGCTGCCGCGGGCACGCCGGGCGATGCCGTTGTTCAAGCGCCACTTCGGTATCCTGGTGTTGCTGGGGATTCTCGGCGTGGCCTGCTTCAATACGCTGCTCTATCTGGGCTTGCAGAGCACTACCGCCACCAACGGCGCCCTGCTGCAGTCGGCCACGCCGGTGGTCATCCTGCTGATCTGCGCGCTGGCGCTGGGCGAACCGGTCAGCGGCCGGCAGTGGTTCGGCGTGGCGCTGTCGCTGGTCGGCGTGCTGGTGATCATCAGTCGGGCCCAGTTCGGCCAGCTGTTTCAGCAGGGCTTCGGCAGCGGCGATCTGTGGATACTCGCTGCGGTATTGGCCTGGGCGCTTTACTCGATAACATTGCGCTGGAAACCGTTGGAGCTGGATGGCTTTACCTTTCTCGGCTTTACCATTCTGGTCGCGGTGCTGGTGCTGGCACCGTTCATGGTGTGGGAACAGCGTGGCCACCAGGCCTTGCAATGGAATATGTCGATGGTTGGCGCGGTGGTCTACATGGCGGTCTGCCCGTCGATCCTCTCTTATCTGTTCTGGAACCGTGGGGTGGCCGAACTGGGAGCCCCCAGAGCCGGGCTGTTTATCCATCTGATCCCGGTGTTCGGGATGTTGCTGTCGGTGCTGTTCCTGGATGAACAGGTGTATGCTTTTCATCTCGCGGGCATAGCCTTAATATTCGTCGGCATCTATCTTGCGGTGGTGGCGAAAACGCTGAACCGTTTCAAGACCCGGCAACAGGAGTCCTAATGCGTACTTTATTGATCTGCTTGTTATCCCTTTTCATACTGGTTCCTCTCGCGGTCGACGAGGCGGAGGCCGGCAAGCGCTTCGGCGGTGGCTCGTCGCTCGGCAAGTCCTACTCGCCCCCCAAGAAAAGCTTTGCTTCCAGCACCACTCAGCAGAAGCAGCAACAGGACGCCACGACTGCCAGCAAAACCCAGACCGTGACCAAGAAACGTAGCGGTTTCGGTGGCCTGATGGCCGGCCTGCTGGCCGGTGGCCTATTCGGTGCGCTGCTGTTCGGCGGTGCGTTCGAAGGGATCGAATTCATGGACCTGCTGCTGATCGCCGGCATCATCTTCGTGGTCTGGAAGATCTTCAATATGCGCAAGTCGGCATCGGCCCCGCCGGCCTATGCTGCCGGTGGCCAGGGTGGGTATAGCCAGCCGCAACCGATCCGTCCGGAGCCGCTGCAGCCGCAACCGCAACCGCAACCGGTCGCCAAGCAAGCTGCCGAGCCGCTGGCTGGCAATAGCGGTGGTTTCGCCGCGCAAGCCTTCCAGCTGCCGTCCTGGTTCAACCAGCAGGCGTTCCTGGACGGAGCCCGCGAGCACTTCAGCCATCTGCAGGCCGCCTGGGATCGGGCGGACTGGGACGATATCGCCAGCTACACCAGCCCTGAACTGCTGGCGGAGCTGCAGCGCGAGCGGGCCAAGCTGGATGCCGAGCAGCACACCGAAGTGGTGTCGGTGATGGCGGAGCTGGCCAACTTTATCGACAACGGCGACCACGTGGTGGTCAGCGTCAACTTCTACGGTTGGTTGAAGGAAGATGGTGACCAGACCACCGAGTTCAACGAGATCTGGCACCTGACCCGCGATATGAGCGTGCAGAATGCCGACTGGACTATCGTCGGCATCGAACAGCCCTGATCGGCTACTCTATAAACCATAAAAAAGCGGCCATTGGCCTAATGCCGATCAGTTAAGCTCATTGAGCCGCTGATTCTGCGAAAGAAAATCCGGAATCCTTAGGCAGGATTCCGGATTTTTTCTTTTCGAAGATTTCAGGGGAAAAGTCGAACTGGACCATATAGGCTGGTAACTCTGGTTGTCGTGCAAGTTGGTGGGAGGCGCGCCCCGCGTGGTCCGGCAATCCGGCGATCTCTAAGCCTGCAGTTTTTATCCAAGTTGGGGTCTTGCCTGCTGGCGCGTTAAGGCGGCCCGCGCAGGGACTACCGCCCTTAACAATCCCGCTTGCCTCCACTGAGCGCCTGATCCTGCGCGCGGCACGATTCATCGGCTGGCAAAAAGAACTCGCTCGTGCCTCGCTCAGACAGCTTTTTGCCTGATCGCCGCTGTATCGAACCGAGCTAGGGAGCGGCCGGCCAGGTCGCTCAGAGTCGGCGTAGACAGGGGGGCCAGCGGCAAGCTTATGGCTAACGTAGAGATTTCCTAACAAGCAGCGAAGAAACAAAAAAATGCCAGTCAGTTGGCTTAACTGATCGGCATTAGCCATTGGCCGCTTTTTTGTTTTGTATGATTTTCCACCGTTGCAGCTGTGAGAGCCCGGTGTTTTGCAGGCGTGGTTCCGGCCGCGTAATCGCGACCGGACAGGGTTGCAGAACTTACTCTTCGCTGTTCAGCACCAGCTTTTCGATCTGGCCGCGCAGTTCGTCGTACTGGCCCATCTCTTCCGGCATAAAGTACAGCTTGTAGTAGCAGCGCTCGACCAGCCGGCCCTTGTTGCCCTGGATGCTCTCCTTGTAGGAACCGTACAGGTAGCTCATCTGCAGATGGATTACCCGGGTGTAGGGCGGCACGTTGAACTCGTGATTTTCCAGGTCGTAGCGGGTCTTGGTTTCCTTGATGGTGTAGAAGGAGACCTCGGCGACATGGTTCAGGTTGATCAGGAAATTGGAAGTGACCGGGACCAGGTGGCGTTTTTCCAGTCCGTTGTGTTCCATGTAGATGCCGCAGTTCTTTCTGATCTTGATAAACATTGCCCTGTCCATATGCAGTTAAAGAAACTCAGCATAAGGCGTGGCGCGAATGACGCCAATACCCTGTTGCGAAGTTCTCTGGCGTGAGTGATTTGAACGGGCGGATTTTATGGCAGTCGGATGACCGTTTTATGACAGGAGAGGGGGGCGAGGGCGGCGGCTTGGCGCGCCGCCCTGCACGCCGGCGCTTACTGGCTGTAGTTCTTCAGGAAGGCGCCGATCCGTTCGATCGCGTCGCTCAGTTCATCTTCGCGCGGCAGGAATACGATGCGGAAGTGCTGGGTGTCGGGCAGGTTGAAGCCGGAACCCTGTACCACCAGCACCTTCTGCTGCTGCAGCAGGTCCAGCACCATCTTCTCGTCGTTCTTGATCGGGTAGACCTCGGGGTCCAGCTTCGGGAACAGGTAGAGCGCACCGTCCGGCTTGGTACAGCTGACCCCTGGAATTTCGTTCAACATCTGCCAGGCGCGTTCGCGCTGCTCGTACAGCCGGCCCTGCGGCACGATCAGTTCCTCGATGCTCTGGTAGCCGCCCAGCGCGGTCTGGATCGCATGCTGCACCGGTACGTTGGCGCACAGTCGCATGCTGGCCAGCATGTCGAGCCCCTCGATATAGTCGCGCGCCTTGTGTTTCGGGCCACTCAGAATCATCCAGCCGGCCCGGAAGCCGCATACCCGGTAGGTCTTGGACAGACCGTTGAAGGTGACGCAGAGCACGTCGTCCGCCAGCGAGGCCAGCGAGGTGTGTTCCACCCCGTCGTACAGGATCTTGTCGTAGATCTCATCGGCGAACACGATCAGCTTGTGTTCGCGGGCGATCTCCAGCAGCCCCTCGAGAATATGCTGCGGATAGACCGCGCCGGTCGGGTTGTTCGGGTTGATTACCACGATGCCGCGGGTTCGCTCGGTGATCTTGCTGCGGATATCGTCGAGATCCGGAATCCAGTTCTCCTCCTCCACGCAGCGGTAGTGGATCGGGTTGCCGCCGGACAGGCTGACCGCCGCGGTCCACAGCGGATAATCCGGCGCCGGGATCAGCATCTCGTCGGTGTCGTTCAGCAGCCCCTGCATCGCCATCACGATCAGCTCGGAGACGCCGTTGCCGATATAGATATCCTCGATCCCGACGTTGGCGATCCGCTTGCGCTGACACTCCTGCATCACCGCCTTGCGCGCCGAGAACAGCCCCTTGGAGTCGCAGTAGCCCTGGGAGGAGGGCAGGTTGTGAATCACGTCCTGAACGATCTCATCCGGCGCAAACAGGCCCCAGGGAGCCGGGTTGCCGATGTTCAGTTTGACGATCCGGTGTCCCTCCTCCTCCAGTCGCTTAGCTTCCTGAAGAACCGGGCCGCGGATGTCGTAGCAGACATTGATCAGCTTGTTCGATTTGCGGATAACTGGCATGTTTTGCGTCCTAGGGTACGGCTGCGGACAGGCCCCGCAGGGCCTCAGAGGCTCTCTGTAGCTGTCTCAGCGCGATAAAAATGGTGCAATATCATACGCCGTTTGGAAACCCAATTGAACTGCCCGCAGCGCAGTTGTCGTAGGCTTAGGGAACCTGTGAACAGGTTCCTTAGGTCTTACTCAATCCGCCAAGGAGTCAGCGATGAATACCCGCCCCGATAAGGTAGTGAAAACAGAACAGCAGTGGCGTGAGCAACTGACCCCGGAACAGTATCGGATCTGTCGTGAGCAGGGCACCGAGCGTGCCTTCAGCGGCAAGTATTACGCGCACCATGCCGACGGCATCTACTGTTGTGTTTGTTGTGGCGAACCGTTGTTCGACGGCGCTAGCAAGTACGACTCCGGCAGTGGCTGGCCGAGTTTCTGGCAGCCGCTGGCAGCCGGGTCGTTGGACAGCCATCAGGACCGCTCGCACGGCATGGTGCGTACCGAGATTCGTTGCGCCCGTTGCGATGCCCATCTCGGCCACCTGTTTCCGGATGGGCCGCAGCCGACCGGGCTGCGCTACTGCATCAACTCCGCGTCACTGGATTTCGAAGCGGCCGAACAGGCTGGTAACGAGGACGATAAGGAAAACTGATCGATGAAGTCGTTTGGATGGTTATACGACCATGTCGCCGCTCACAAGGCCGGCGAGGATATCGAAGCGCTGCTGCCGCAGCCCAAAACGGATCAGCAGCTGGCGGCCACCCCTGATGACCGGTTGTTGTCGGACCTGACCCGGCGGGTATTCCGGGCCGGTCTGAAACACTCGCTGGTGGATAGCAAGTGGCCGGCGTTTGAACAGGAGTTTTTTGGCTTCGACCCGCAAAAAATAAGCCTGATGAGCGACGAACAGCTGGAAAAGCTGATGCAGAATGACCAGTTGATCCGCCACTTCGGCAAGATCAAGGCGACCCGTGCCAACGCGCTGATGGTCACTGAGCTGGCGTCGAAGCACGGCAGTTTTGCCCGCTTTCTGGCCGATTGGCCTGCCAGTGAGATCATCGACCTGTGGGCGTTTCTGAAGAAGCATGGCGCCCAGCTCGGCGGCAACTCCGGCCCTTCGTTCCTGCGAATGGTCGGCAAGGACACCTTCCTGCTGACCGACGACGTGGTGGCGGCCCTGAAAGCGCAAGGGATCGTCGACAAGAAACCGACCGCCAAGCGTGACCTTCAGCGGGTGCAGGAGGTGTTCAACCAGTGGCAGCAGGAATCGGGCCGGCCGCTGTGCCAGATTAGCCGGCTGCTCTCCTACAGCGTCGGTTGGTAAATGGGGGGGGATCGTAAGCGGCAAGCGTTGGATCACCTGAGGTCTTGCCGCTTCGGGAGTCAACTCTGGTCGCCCGCAGAGCGGGCTGCTGCGGCAAAGCCCTGTAGGGCGCCACCCGGGGCGCCATCGCCGCAGGTGGTTGAAAATGCCTGTCGGCGTTTGGCCGGCCAGGCCTGCCCGGCCGGGTCCGGCCCTACATTGGCATCGAAGAACCAGCAGCAACGCCAGCCACAAAGGCTGTAAAGGGCTGTTGTGGCCGGCCTCGAGAGAGGGTGCCTACAGGGAAATATCCTGATTCGCAGCCCGCTCCGCAGGCGCCCCGTAACCCTCGTTACTGAAATCAGTGACTGCGCAGGAACTCGGCCAGCTGCGGATCGTTCAATGCCCGTGTCAGTGTTTGTTGCAGCAGCTTGTTGATCAACTCCTCGTTATCCGCCGGGGTCGGCGTGCGCAGGAACTCCTCGCTCAGCTTGGAACCGTAGCTGCCACTGTAGCCTTCGCCACTCTGGCCTGCGTTCAGACGCAGTTTGATCGCCAGTGCCACCGTCTGCTTGACGCCCTTCTGGGTTGCTTCGTAACTAAGCTCGTCCAGTAGCAGTACCAGTCGGGGGCCGCCGGGGCCAAAGTTGCTGATGCCGGCACTCTGCAGGGCGTGCTCCAGGGCGTGTTCGAGCATGGTTTCCGCACCACTCAGGGTGATCGGCGCACGATTCTTGAATTTGTCGATCCGTTCGCCGACCGTGCGGTGGGCGCGTAGATCGCGGACCTCCAGTTGGACCTGCTTGTCAGGCAGCGGTTGTTTGATCTCTACCTCCGGGTGCAGCGACAGATTCTGCGACGGCAGGCCGCTGCAACCAGCTAACAACAGCGCCAGCGTGGCGCCGGCCAACAGTGATTTACGCATCGTTTACTCCTTGAATTCCATCGGTTCCACCGTTGCCAGGAAGTCGGCCAGGGAATCGGCCAGCTTGCGCAGCGGCTTCTTGCCCGGTTGCTCCAGCCAGACCTCGCCGCTCTGGTTATCGATGCTGAGAAAGTAGTTGCCATCCGGTTCGGTGGTGGCGAAGAACAGGGTCAGTGGCTGGCGTTGCTTCCGCTTGGCCAGTGCGTGGCCGATCAGGTTGCCGCGCAGACGCTCCATATCGTCCGGGTTCCAGACTTGCAGCAGGCTTAGTTCGCCGTCCGGGCATTGGGCCGGCAGCGGATCGGACCAGTAGCGGCAGTAATAGGCGACCAGGTCCGGGTGAATCGGTTGTTCCAGTGCCGCGGCCAGCCGCGCGAACATATCCTCGCTGTCATCGCGGCGCACCGGCCGCCAGGGCACGGGCTGCCCGTCGTCTGCTTGGTGCAGGTAGCAGGCAGAGGGCCAGTCGTTGTCGTAGGCTGTCTGCGGCGGTTCGGGATTCAGCTCTGCCAGGCGGTCGATCAGTCGGTCGAGCTGGCCGGTTACGGTCGAGGTGTCGGACATGGGGGATAGGGCATATTGAAATCGATAGTGAGGCCTTAACTCTATCCGTTAGCCGGCGGTTGATAAAGCCATTCACAAGGGAATCCACGCGTGACGTGGGGGCTGTGTCGGAAACAGGCCGGACTGGCACCGGAAAGCAACGGGCTGTTCGAAAAATATCCGTTTGCCCGGCGCCAAAATCTTTTTGAAAAAAATGTGATAACCGTTTGACAAGGAAAGCAAAAGCCGTAAAATGCGCACCTCGTTACAGGGCAGTGCCTTGTGACGAAGCACAGTGGAGCGGTAGTTCAGTTGGTTAGAATACCTGCCTGTCACGCAGGGGGTCGCGGGTTCGAGTCCCGTCCGTTCCGCCACTTACTTCAGTAAGTCTTCTCTGTTCAAGGTGCCGAATAGAGTCGTAACAAAGGCCATCGCATTGGGCGTATAGCTCAGTTGGGAGAGCGTCTGCCTTACAAGCAGAATGTCGGCAGTTCGAGCCTGTCTACGCCCACCAATGCGGAGTGGTAGTTCAGTTGGTTAGAATACCTGCCTGTCACGCAGGGGGTCGCGGGTTCGAGTCCCGTCCATTCCGCCACTTCTCTATTCAATGTGCCGAATAGAGTCGTAACAAAGGCCATCGCATTGGGCGTATAGCTCAGTTGGGAGAGCGTCTGCCTTACAAGCAGAATGTCGGCAGTTCGAGCCTGTCTACGCCCACCAATGCGGAGCGGTAGTTCAGTTGGTTAGAATACCTGCCTGTCACGCAGGGGGTCGCGGGTTCGAGTCCCGTCCGTTCCGCCACTTACAGTCAAAGGTGAAGGGTTATCCCTGCCTGTCATCTTTCACCGGCACGGCCCACAGATTCATTTCTTTCATACCGTCCCTTCTTTGAAAGCCGTAGGATTAGATACCTGTCTGCCATCTATCACTGGCAACAGCTCACAAATTCAATTCTTCCATTCCGTCCGTCACTTCCTGATAACAGCAGATCTGATATTGATCGCCCCGTCACTCATTGCTATAAAGTCTGAGTGATACAGTGTTGGGCGTATAGCTCAGTTGGGAGAGCATCTGCCTTACAAGCAGAGGGTCGGCAGTTCGAGCCTGTCTACGCCCACCAACCTTTTCTCATTTTTCATACTCCATTTCCGTTTAGAATTAGTTGACTGCCCGGCAACTCAACTCAACTCATCTGTCATCTTGCTATCATTTGGCCGTATTACTCTTCGTGCAATTTCTGGCCATGCTCCGCCGCTTGGGGGGTAATGGGGTGTTGGGGGGATCGGCGGAAGCTGCGGAAACGGCTGAGGACGAGGTGCCCCGGATTGGGGGATTAGCCATTGGTGCTCTTCCACTTCATCGAAAGGGGCGATATAGTCGTTCGGTTATCTGATCGTTTTTTAAGCTTCTTTCATCCCCAGGACTGGTCGCTGAGTTTTGCAAAAACGGATCGCTATGAATGACATTGATGTCGCCACACTGACCGAGCTCTGTCCGGACCCGGTTATCGGAGTGGATCGTCGAGGGATAATTACCATCTTTAACCCGGCTGCCGAGCAGCTGCTGCAATACCGCAGCGACGAGGTGGTGGACAGGATGAGCATTGTCGATATCTACGGCAGCTTTGAGCGCGCCCGAGCTATCCGCCAGCTGATGGATGGCGAGCAGTTTGGCCGGCCGGGCCACGTGGAGGGCTACGAAACCGAGTTGATCGGCAAGGACGGTCGGGCAATTCCGATCCGCCTGTCGGCGGCCCTGGTTGATCTGGGCGACGGGGTGCTCGGCAGCATCGGCTTTTTTCACGACCTGACCGCTCGCAAGCAGTTGGAAGCTCGCCTTAGAGAGCTGTCGGTCACTGATGACCTGACCGGTCTGCACAATCAGCGTCATTTCTACGAGATGGTGGAGTCCGAGCTGGAACGTTCACGCCGTTACCGGCGCGCCTTTGCACTGATCTGTATCGACCTCGACAACTTCAAGCAGGTCAACGACCGGCTGGGCCATCTTGAGGGTGACCGGGTGTTGCGCTTTATCGGCCAAGTGGTCAAGCGTGACCTGCGCACCGCCGACCAGGCGTTTCGTTATGGCGGCGATGAGTTCATGATCCTGCTGCCGGAAACCGATCTGTCGGCGGCACAACGGTTGGCGGAACGGCTACGCAACCGTTTCAACGAGTACTCGCCGTACGGCGGCAGCAAGGATGCCAGCGAACGCTTCGAGATTTCGCTGAGTATTGGCGTAACCGATACCGACGGTTATGAAACCGTAGAGGACCTGATCAATCGGGCTGACAAGGCGATGTACGTTGCCAAGCAGGCTGGTGGCGACCGGGCGATCTCGGTCGCCAAGTGATGGTCGGGCCGCGTAGGTCGGGCCGCGCAGGTCGGGCCGCGTAGGTCGGGCCGCGCACACTGGATCTGCCAATCCCCCGTGCCGCGAATGTTACATCTCGATCGAGTCATCAACCTCGTCGTCGTATTCCTCGTCTAGGGTGCTCAACAGCAGTTCTTCCTGGTAATCGTCCATCGTTTGGATCTCACGTAGATAGTTAACTGGAACTGTGGGTAGTCCCGCTGCAGACGGTAATATGGCTGTGCCAACTGCGTCGGCTTTTAAAAGTTGGCTCACTCTAGTGTGCGATCATTGTTGTTTTGTGACAGAGGTTTTTCGGTTTCATGACGGTCGATCTGCTGACCTATCAGCCACCCCTCGAGCTGCAGTTGCTACAGCATCCGCTTCACCGGCGCCGAGCGGTCGAGCTTTGGGTGCTGAGGTTGGATCGCAGCCATCCCCGCATCAGCGGCAACAAGTGGTACAAGCTACAGCCGAACCTTCAGCAAGCGGTGGCGCAGGGTGCCCGCTGTCTGGTCAGTTTCGGTGGTGCCTACTCGAATCATATACATGCACTGGCCTGGGCCGGCCGACAGCTGGCAATCGAAACGGTCGGGGTGATTCGTGGCGAACCCGAGTATGCCGAAAATCCGACTCTTGGCGATGCAGGGCGCTGGGGGATGCGGTTGCGGTTTGTCGATCGGGCCAGTTACCGGCGCCGTCATGACGCCGACTGGCAGCGCAGCCTGCTGGCCGAGTATCCGGATGCCTTTCTGATTCCCGAGGGCGGTAGCAACCCGTTGGCCGTACGGGGCGGTGCCCGTTTGGCGCAGCAGATAGCCGCCCTGACGCTACAGCCCGACTGGCTGGTGACCGCCTGCGGCACCGGCGGTACCCTGGCCGGTCTGCTGGCCGGGGCCGATCCCCGTTGGCGACTGCTGGGTATCGCGGTACTGAAAAAGGCCGCCTTTCTGTATGACGATATCAACGCTCTGTTGGCCCAGGCCGAGCTGCCGGCCCGGGCGCGCTGGTGTATCGATCTGGCCGGCGATGTCGGCGGCTATGGTAAGGTCCCTTCGCAATTAATTGATTTCATGGCTGATTTTGAGCAGCGGCATGCTCTGCCGCTGGACCCGGTGTACACTGGCAAGATGTTCTGGCGGCTGCAGCAGCTGATCGAAAGCGGCTGTTTTCCCGCTGGCAGCCGGCTGCTGGCGCTGCATACCGGTGGTCTGCAGGGCCGGCGCGGGGTGGTGGGCTTGGCTGGCCGGGGTTGACCTGATGGTTGTATATCCGCCGCACGGAACCTTTCCTATAATGCGCCGCTTGGCCTGTACCAGTCGGCAAGGGTAATACGGAGAGCAGATGGACTATTTTCGCAATATCGGCCTGATCGGGCGTCTGGGCAGCAAGGGGGTGGTGGATACCCTGAAGCAGTTGATCCGCTTCCTGAACGATCAGGGGTTGCATGCGGTTCTCGACGAGCGTATTGCCGAACTGATGCCCGGCCACGGCCAGCAGGTCTGCAAGCAGAAGATGATGGGCGAGATTTGCGATCTGGTGATCGTGGTAGGCGGCGATGGCAGTCTGCTCGGCGCAGCCCGTTCCTTGGCCCAGAGCCATGTGCCGGTACTGGGGGTCAACCGTGGCAATCTGGGCTTCCTGACCGATATCGCCCCGGCCGAGATCGAACAAAAGGTCGCCGAGGTGTTGGAGGGCAAGTATACCGTCGAGAGCCGTTTCCTGATCGACGTGCTGGTCAAGCGTAACGGCGAGCCGATCGGCGAGATCACGGCACTGAATGACTGTGTGCTGCATCCCGGTAAAGCCGCCCGGATGATCGAGTTCGAGCTCTATATCGAGGGCCAGTTCGTCTATACCCAGCGTTCGGACGGCCTGATCGTATCGACCCCGACCGGCTCAACCGCCTATGCGCTGTCCGGCGGCGGGCCGATCATGCACCCCAAGCTCGATGCACTGGTATTGGTGCCGATGTTCCCGCATACCCTGTCCAGCCGGCCGATCGTAGTGGATGGCAACAGCGAGCTGAAGCTGGTGATCAGCGAACGCAACGAAACCTATCCGACCGTGTCCTGCGATGGTCAGAACAGTGTCACCTGCGCACCGGGCGATACCATCACCATCCACAAGAAGCCGCATAAGCTGAAGCTGCTGCATCCTCTCAACTACGACTTCTACCAGACCTGCCGTGAGAAGCTGGGATGGGGCGCCAAGCTGGGGGACTGAGGGTGAGTGGAGCACAGGGATATGACCTGATCGGCGATGTGCACGGTTGTGGCGACAGCCTGAAGCTGCTGCTGGAGCGGCTCGGCTACCGGCTGCAGAACGGTGTCTTTCGGCATCCCCGGCGGCAGGCGATCTTCCTGGGCGATATCGTCGATCGCGGCCCGCGAATCCGCGAGGCGTTGCATATCGTCCATGCGATGGTGGAGGCCGGCAGCGCCCAGATAGTGATGGGCAACCACGAATATAACCTGCTCTGCTATCTGACGCCGGGCAAGCCGGGCAGTGGCCGTGATTACCTGCGCGAGCGAACCCCGCGCCACCTGCGGATCCTGAAGGAGACCTTGGAACAGCTGGCCAATTATCCGGCGGAGCAACGCGAGTTTCTCGACTGGATACGGCAGATGCCGCTGTTTCTCGAGTTCGACGATTTCCGGGTGGTGCACGCTTGCTGGTATGCGCCGTTGATTGAGCGCTTCCGCGCAACCTATGGCGGCAACCGACTCACTGACGAGGCGCTACACCGCTCGGCCGAGCAGGGTTCCTTCGAATGGACCCTGATGGACCGCCTGCTGCGCGGTACCCATCTGCGATTGCCCAACGATGAGGTGATGATCAGCCGGGATGGCTTCAAGCGGTATTTCTTTCGCACCAAGTTCTGGATGGAGCATCCGGAATACTATATCGACGTGGCTTTCCAGCCCGATCCGTTGCCTGAGCATATAGCCCGCCAGCGGCTGAGTGAACAGAACCTGGCTGACCTTTACTACTATGGGGCGCAGGAACGGCCGCTGTTCATCGGTCATTACTGGCGCGAGGGAACCCCGGAACCGATCACCGAAAACATAGTCTGTCTGGATTATAGTGCCGTGAAATACGGCAAATTGGTCGCTTACCGGTTCGATGGTGAACAACAGGTCAGCGCCGACAAGTTCGTCTGGGTGGATGTCCGCCTGGAGATTCATGAACCTTAGCGGTGCCCTCGATTATTCGAGCGACACTGTTGTCCCTGAATGCTGCCGAACAGGGCGTGAGGAGAGGCGTTTGGTTATTCCCGATGAACGACGAGCCCCTTGGGGATAAATAATGGTTAAGGTACTCGAAGTACCCCTGCAGATGGACCTGGCGGAGTTTGCCGCCTTCTTGTGGCGCCACCAGATTCCGCACCGGATTGTCGAGCAGCCGGACCGGCAGGAGCTCTGGGTGGCGCACGACATCAGCGCCGACCGGGTGCGCGGGTTGTTCGAACTCTGGCAGCAGGGCGTCGACCTGGACCGTCTCGATCTGCGCAGCCGCCATCGTCAGCCGTCCTCGACCATCGGCTTCTGGCGCCAGCAACCGCTGACCCTGCTGCTGATCCTGTTCAGTTGTATCGCCACGCTGCTGATCGGCTTCGGTGACAATATGGAATGGCTGCGTCAGCTGACCATCGCCGAGCTGATTCAACAGCGCAATGAACTCTATACCACCGGCCTGGCGGGTACCTTTGAAAGCGGCCAGCTGTGGCGCCTGGTCACGCCGATCTTCCTCCATTTCAACGCGCCGCACCTGCTGTTCAACATGCTTTGGGTCTGGGTGGTTGGCAGCCGGATCGAACAGCGTCAGGGGGCATGGGTACTGCTTGGGTTGGTGCTGCTGTCCGGAATCCTTGCCAACCTGGCCCAGTATGTCGCCAGCGGGCCGCTGTTCGGTGGCATGTCTGGGGTGGTGTTTGCGCTACTGGGCTACAGTTGGCTGTGGGACCGGCGTCATCCACGCCAGCAGTTCGAGCTGCCGTCGGCATTGATGCCGCTGATGGTGGGCTGGCTGGTGCTGGGCTTTACCGGTGTGCTGGAGGGGATGGGCATGGGGGCGATCGCCAATACCGCCCACCTGACCGGGCTGCTGGTTGGGCTGGCCTATGTGCCGCTGGTCGGTCGTATTCTGAAGCCTTAGCCTTGAAGTGGAGAGGGCGTTGATGCACCCGGATCTACAGCACCTCTACGACAACCAGATGGCGCGCCTGCCGCAGCCGGTGCGCGGTTACGACCTGAAGTTTGGCGACTGGCGCACCCATGTCGTCGAAGCGGGCGATCCGCAAGCACCACCGCTGCTGGCCATTCACGGCATGCATACCCCGGCGCCGTTCAATCTCGAGATGGTCTGGCCGCTGGTCGAGCGCTATCGGCTTATATCGCCGGATCTTCCCGGCCAGACCGGTGGCAGTGAGGGGCCGGCACCGACGACGCAGCCCGGTGATTACGGCGGTTGGTTGCTGGCATTGATGGATCGATTGTCGCTCGAACGCTGCCCGATGGTCGGCATCTCGTTCGGCGGTGCGGTACTGCTCGATACTGCCGCGCTGGCGCCGCAGCGGGTCGCCGCCTCGGCGCTGATCGTGCCGGCCGGGCTGGATATCTCGCTTTGGCGGCCGCTCAGGGCGGTGGCGCTGAACTGGCTCAGGCACCGGGTGCAGAACAACCACAACAGCTTCAGGCGGATGATGGCCGAACTGATGGCCGAACCCTGGCCGGCGCTGGAACAGTTCTATCGCCAGGTGCTGTTGCATGCCGAATCGCCGGTGCTGCTGCCGCCGGGGCCGCTAAACCCCGACCAGTTGGCCGACTGGAGCGCGCCGGTACAGCTGGTGATCTGCTCCCAGGATATCTATTTCGAACCCCAACGGCTGCGCCAGCAGGCCCGCTTGCTGCTACCCGGCCTGCAGCAGGTAGTGGAACTGGACGACACCCATATTCCCGGGCTCTATCACCGGCTGCTGATTCAGCAGCAGGTCAAAGCCTTTCTGGAGCGCTACGATGAGCCCGGCTGATCACCCCTGACAGGACGCGCCGGCAACTTGTGGTACACTGGCCGCCAGCTAACAGAGGGATAGAAGATGACCTACGAAGAGCTGATTACGGCGATGACGCCGGATATGCACGCGGCCCTGAAACAGGCTGTGGAGCTGGGTAAATGGCCGGACGGTCGCCGCCTCGACAGCGAGCAGCGCGAGACCTGTCTGCGCGCGGTGATCGCCTATGAGCACCAGAACCTGCCGGAGCAGCAGCGCACCGGTTTTATCGACCGCACCAAGGCCGATGGCAGCCAGCACGGTAAAGATCCGCTGGCGCCGGATACCATCAAGATTCTCACCGATTCCTGATTCATACTGACTGCTGAGCCGAATCCTTTCTATGCACGAACTGGCCCGTGGTGCGCTCGCCAAGATGCGCACCGAGCTGGCCGACCCGGTGGTCTATCGACTGCCGGTCGGCGATTCCGAAATTCTGTTGAACGACTACCTCGGCAAGCCGATTGCGCTGGACTACCTGGGCGCTATCCACTGCCTGCATTGTGGCCGCAAGACCAACAAGAGCTTCAGCCAGGGCTATTGCTACCCCTGTTTCAAGAAGCTGCCGCAATGCGATCAATGCATCGTCAGCCCGGAAAAGTGCCATTACCACGAGGGCACCTGCCGCGACCCGGCCTGGGGCGAACAGTTCTGTTTCCAGGACCATTACGTCTACCTGGCCAACTCCTCCGGGGTCAAGGTCGGTATTACCCGCGGTACCCAGGTCCCGACCCGCTGGATCGACCAGGGGGCGGTGCAGGCGCTGCCGATCCTGAGGGTTTCCAACCGGCTGCAGTCGGGGCTGATTGAGCGGATCTTCGGCGCGCACGTCAAGGATAAAACCAACTGGCGCGCTATGCTGAAGGGCGATGTCAGCGAGCTGGACCTGCGCGCCCAGCGCGATGCGCTGTTCGATCTTTGCGCCGACCAGCTGGCCGGGTTGGAGCAGCAATACGGCCTGCAGGCAGTACAGCGGCTGCCGGAGGCCGAGCCTATCGACATTCACTACCCGGTCGAGCAGTACCCCAGCAAGGTGACCAGCTTCAACTTCGACAAGAACAGCCATGTCGAAGGGGTCTTGCAGGGCATCAAGGGGCAGTACCTGATCCTCGATACCGGGGTGATCAACATTCGTAAATTCACCGCCTATCAGGTGGCGTTCAGCGCCTGAATGGAGAGCACGATGTCAGAACAGCCGCAGGCAATCTATCTGAAGGACTACCAGGTTCCAGCTTACCTGGTCGAGCGCACCGAGCTGCGTTTCGAGCTGGCCGAAGAGCAGACCACCGTCATCGCCACGCTGCAGATGATCCGTAACCCGGACTGCAATCAACAGGCGCCGGCGTTGCAGTTGCACGGCCATGACAGCATGGTGCTGCAGTCATTGCAGCTCGATGGCGAGCCGCTGATGAACTACCAGCACAGCGACGAGCTGCTGACCATCGCCGAGGTGCCGGAGCGGTTTAGTCTGCAGATCGTTACCCTGATCGAGCCGCAGAACAACACTGCGCTGGAGGGGCTGTACAAGTCCGACGGTATGTTCTGCACCCAGTGCGAAGCGGAAGGTTTCCGCCGGATTACCTTCTACCCGGACCGGCCGGACGTGATGGCGGTATTCCGCACCACCATTGTCGCCGACAAGGCGAAGTATCCGGTGCTGCTGTCCAACGGCAACCCGGTCGAGCGTGGCGAGCTGGATGACGGCCGTCACTTCGTCACCTGGGACGACCCGTTCAAGAAGCCCGCGTATCTGTTCGCGCTGGTGGCCGGTGATCTGCAGCATATCGAGGAGCGCTACACCACGGCCTCCGGTCGTGAGGTGATCTTGCAGATCTTCGCTGAGGCCAAGGACCTCAACAAGCTGCAGTATGCGATGGACTCGCTGAAGAATGCGATGCGCTGGGACGAGCAGGTCTACGGTCGCGAGTATGATCTGGATATCTACATGATCGTGGCGGTCGACTTCTTCAACATGGGGGCGATGGAGAACAAGGGACTCAACATCTTCAACACCTCCTGCGTGCTGGCCAATCCGGAAACCACCACCGATGCCGCCTTCCAGCGGGTCGAAGGGGTGGTGGCGCACGAGTATTTCCACAACTGGTCCGGTAACCGGGTGACCTGTCGCGACTGGTTCCAGCTGAGCCTGAAAGAGGGCTTCACGGTATTCCGCGACGCCGAGTTCTCGGCCGACATGAATTCGCGCACCGTCAAGCGGGTAGAGGACGTAACCCTGTTGCGTACCGCCCAGTTCGCCGAAGATGCCGGCCCGATGGCCCACCCGGTGCGGCCCGAGTCTTTTATCGAGATCTCCAACTTCTACACCCTGACGGTCTACGAGAAGGGTGCCGAGGTGGTGCGGATGATCCATACCCTGCTGGGGCCGGAGCTGTTCCGCAAGGGCTCGGATCTGTACTTCGAGCGTCATGACGGTCAGGCGGTGACCACCGACGATTTCGTCCAGGCGATGGAGGATGCCTCCGGCCGCGATCTGAGCCAGTTCCGTCGCTGGTACAGCCAGGCCGGTACCCCGCGGCTGGCGGTCAGCGACAGCTACGATGAGGCCAGCGGTCGCTATCAGTTGCACGTCAAGCAGAGCTGTCCGGCTACCCCGGAAGCGGAGCGGAAACTACCGTTCCATATCCCGCTGGCGATCGGCCTGCTGGATGGCGAGGGCAACGACCTGCCGCTGACCGATGGCCAGACCAGCCAGGTGCTGGACCTGACCGAAGCCGAGCAGACCTTCACCTTCGAAGACATCCCGGTGCGACCGGTACCGTCGCTGCTGCGCGGCTTCTCGGCACCGGTCAAGCTGAGTTATCCGTACAGCCGCGAGCAACTGGTGTTCCTGATCCGGCACGACAGCGATGGCTTCAATCGCTGGGATGCGGCCCAGACGCTGGCCACCGAACTGATGGAAGCGCTGGTGGCGGATTATCAGGCCGGTCGCGAGCTGCAGATCGACAGCTGTCTGGTCGACGCTTTTGCCGCGGTACTGGACGACAGCAGTCTGGACCCGGCGATGGTCGCCAAAACCCTCAGCCTGCCGAGCGAAGCCTACCTGGCCGAACGCGCCGAGCAGGCCGATGTCGAAGCGATCCATGCGGTGCGCGAATTCCTGCGTCTGGTGCTGGCCAAGGCGCTGCGTGAGCGGTTCGAGCGGGTTTACCGGGCCAACTGCAGTGATGCGCCGTACAGTCCGGATGCCGAGTCGATCGCTCGCCGTAGCCTGAAAAACCTCTGCCTGGCCTACCTGATGACGTTGCAGCAGCAGAATTATCTGCAGCTGGCGCTGGATCAGTACCACCAGGCTGACAACATGAGCGACGCCCAGTCGGCGCTGGTACAGGTGGTGCATTCCGGGTTCGACGAGGCGCGCGAGCAGTTGCTGGGCGATTTTTACCAGCGCTGGCAGAAAGAGACGCTGGTGGTCAACCAGTGGTTGTCGGTGCAGGCCAGCAATCCTCAGCCGGACACCCTGGGCCGGGTTCGCCAATTGATGGAGCACCCGGCTTTCGATATCCGCAACCCGAACCGGGTGCGGGCACTGCTGGCGGTCTTCTGTGCGCAGAATCCGGTCAACTTCCATGCGGGCGATGGCAGTGGCTACCGGTTCCTGGCGGAGCAGGTGATCCGGCTTAACGAGTTGAACCCGCAGATCGCCTCGCGGCTGTTGACACCGATGACCCGCTGGCGCAAATTCGACCCGCAGCGCCAGACGCTGATGAAGGGGGCGCTGCAGCAGGTGATGGACAGTGGAGAGCTGTCGCGCGACGTCTACGAGGTAGTCAGCAAGAGCTTGGCCTGAGTTGAACAGGGGCAGCGGTCGTGAAAGCGTTCGCCACCCCTGTTCTACGACGCCAAGCAGTGCTTTAATGGGTCAAAACGTTTCATCAGATCAATAAGGAAGCACCATGGAACCGCATCTTTCCTTGGCTGAAAAGTTCGATATTCAACAGAATTACCGTCGCTACGTGCGGCTGCGTGAACGGCTGGAACAGACGCTGGAGCAGTACAAAGATGCCCGCGCCAGCCGGGTCTGGATTGCCGGCATCGTCACGTTGCTGTTTGCGCTGGCGTCCGATTTCTTCCTCGGTACCGCTGCCGGCCTGTTCGGGGTTTATTTCTACGGCGTGATCCGTCAGTGGATGCGCAGCAATGAAGCCAAGGAGGGGATCGAGCAGCTCGACCGCTGGTTCCACCGTAAGGGGCTGCGGTTCGAAGGCCGTATCCTGTACGCCCGCAATGACCAGATGCTGGAGCATCCGCTCGACCCGTTCGACGACGGCTGCTACCGTTAACGGGCACAGAGCCATCGCTGCTGGAGGTTATTGATGCAGCGCGAGTACCGGGGGCTAAGCCGCCGTACGCAGCAATTGCTGCAGATGGCGGAGGGGCGCACCGTCGATTTCAAGCGTGACGCCAGCGGTGTCAAGAGTCGCGATCTGGTGGCTTTTGCCAACGCACCGCTGGGCGGCACCATCCTGATCGGGGTCGAGGAGTACACCAGCAACGACGGTGTGCAGCGCGGCCGGGTGGTTGGCTGCCGGGTGGACGACAGCGTACGGCTGATACTGGTCAACAAGGCTACCGACTGCTTCCCGACCGTCGATCTGGAGCTCTATGTCGAGAACCTGGCCGATCGGCCGATCCTGCGCCTGGAGATCCCCTCCGGCCAATACAAACCCTACTGTACCCAGCGTGGCGACTACGCCATTCGTAGTGATGGCCGCAATCGGGCATTGCTGCCGGATGAGCTGCTGGCGATCTTCATGGAGCGGGAAGGCGAGCTGTTCCTGGCCCGTTTCCATGACGCGGTGACCCGGCTGGAACGGCAACTGGTAAACCTGCGTCATCTGCTGAGCAGCGGTATGCTCGATGTCAGCGAACATATCGGTGAACTGGATTCCCAGTTGAGCCGTACCACCGCCCGGCTCGGGCAGCTGACCGACAGCAACAAGAAACGTTCGCGTAACCTGCTGCAGATTCTCGAACAAAGCCGCGATACGGTTTCCCTGCTGGAGTCCCACCTGCGGCCCGAAGTGGAAGTGGAGCAGGCGGACGACCATGACCTGCTGCTGGACATCCAGCAGAAACTCGACCTGCTGATCAACGAGATCAATCCGGAAATCGATGCCTGATCTTAATGACCGCCATTGCTGGATCTTCGATCTGGATGGCACCCTGACCCGGCCGGTGCTTGATTTTCAGCACATTCGCAGCGAACTGGGCATCGCCCCGTCGCAGGATATTCTGGCCACCATAGCGGCGACCCCGGAGCCGCGGCGCAGTCAACTGGCCGAGCGGTTGGACCAACTGGAACGGCACTATGCGGCGCTGGCCGAGCCGGCCCAGGGGGTACTCCACCTGCTGGTTCATCTGCAGAACCGTGGTGCCCGGCTCGGCATCCTGACCCGCAATACCCGTGCGGTGGCGCTCAGCTCGCTGCAGGCGATCGGTGCCGCACATTTCTTTGAGCCCGACGCGGTGTTGGGGCGCGATGAGGTGCGTCCCAAGCCGGATCCGCACGGCATCGAGCACTTGCTGGCCCGCTGGCAATGCCGGGCCCATCAGGCGGTGATGGTCGGCGACTTTCGCTACGACCTGGAGGTGGGCCGTGCCGCCGGCACGGCGACCGTCCATGTCGCCAGGCAGGAGGCCGACCTTTGGCCGGAGCTGACCGACCTGCGGGTCGACTCGTTAACGCAACTGCTTGATCTTATGGAGTAACTCCGACGACTGATCCAGATCAGACCGTTGTCATCCAGCTTGGCTATAGTTAACAAATGCTCAAGTGTTGGAGGGAGAGCCAATGACGATGCTCGACGAACTGCATCAGGATCACGTTAACCTGACCCGTCTTCTGGATATGTTGCGGCAGAAGGTGGCCAAGCTGCGTGAGGGGGAACATCCAAATTTCGGCCTGATGGCGGATGTGATCGACTACATCACCAACTATGCCGATGTTCATCATCATCCACGCGAGGACCAGATGTACGCCTACTTCCGGGGCCGCGATGCGGAACTGGATAAGGCGATCGACCGTTGTGAAGCGGAACATAGGGAGATGAAGCACCTGGGGGTGGAGTTGTCGGAGGCGGTCGATTGCATTCTGCACGATGCGGTGATGCCGATGGATCAGTTTACCGACCGGTTGGAACAGTTTGTCACGCAGCAGACCGACCACCTGAACCTGGAAGAGGGGGAGCTGTTCCCGAAATTGCAAGCGGTGGCCAGCGAGGAGGATTGGCAAGAACTGACCAAAGACCTGCCGCGGCCGGAAGATCCGCTGTTTGGCGAGAAGCAGGCGGCTCAGTACAGTGAGCTGTACCGTGAGTTGCTGGCGGAGATGGTCAACCCTTAGCGGGTTGATCCCTTGTCAACGTATCAGGCGCTGCTCTGGCCGTACAACGGCTGATCCGGGAAAGCGACCTCGCTGACCCGGTTGCGGCCCTGATGCTTCGACTGGTACACCGCCATATCGGCTGCGTGTACCAGCTCATTGCCGATATCCGGCAAACTCCAGTCCAGCAATGCAGCCGGTGCGCAGGTGGAGAAGCCGATCGATGTGCTCATCCGGAACGGATGGCCTTTTTCCGAGCGGAACACCAGCTCCTGTACCCGTACCCGCAACTGTTCGGCGATCTGCCGGGCGCGCCCCGCATCGCAGTTGGGTAGCAGCACGGCGAACTCCTCGCCGCCGTAGCGCGCCACCAGGTCAGTCTTGCGCAGTGAGCCTTTCAGCAGCTGGCCGACGGTACGCAGCACTTGGTCGCCGCTGAGGTGGCCGAAGGTGTCGTTGACCTTCTTGAAGTGATCCAGATCGATGAACAGGCAGCTGAGCGGGTAGTTGCCACGACTGGCGCGGGACAGCTCAAGCAGCAACTCCTGATCGAAACTGCGCCGGTTTTTCACCTTGGTCAGCATATCCACCATGCTCAGCTGGCGCAGGTTTTCCTGGCTGATGCAATTTTCGATACAGACCGAAATCACCGCTGCCAGATGAGCGACGTAGTCGTAACGGAACTGCTCGCTGTAGCGGTCGGGATCGCTGCTGCCCAGGTGCAGGCCGCCAATCAGGCACTGGCCGTGGGTCAATGGCAGCAGGGCGCAGGAAAGCAGCTTGGCATTGCTGGCTGGAAAGGCGCGTTGTTGCAACTCCTGGCACAACGGGCCGACCTGCAATTGACCACGCGGGTAGAGCGACCTGAGCAACCGCTGGTTGTCGACGAAGCTGAGGTTGGCGGTGCTTTGCAGTAGGGATTCATCGAGCAGCTGACGGGCGGCATGCTCGGGGTCGAACAACACCAGCTGGATGGCACTGAGCCGGAAGTGTGTCTTGAACTCGACCAGGATCAGTTGCAGCAGATCGGCCAGCCGACTGCAGTTGAGCAGCTTGAGTTCGAGCGCAAAGAAGCTCTGCAGAGTCGCTTCATTGCGCTCCGCTTTACTGACCATCAGTCGAAGCGTGCGCTTCAACTCAAGGTTTTCCTGCTCCAGTGACGATCGCCCCATCCGGCCTCCGAACATTTCGGTCAGTATTTTTATCGGCGGACCGGAACAAATATAAAGTAAAACTATTGCCAAAAGGTATAAAAAAATCGCCGCTGGGTAATTTCCAGTGACGGGGCTAAAGCGGTTTGAAAACGGGCGCTTAGGCCCGCCTTGCGGGCCTGAGATCAGGCAGCGGTTGGCACCGGCCGCAGGCGGGCAGCAGCGTGCCGGTGCCGCTGCGGCGGGAAATGCCAGTCTATCCGGGTTTGGTCAGCCGCGGCTGGCCAGGTAGCGCTCGACGGTGTCGACGGTAGCCTGGGTCTGCGGATCGATCTCCAGGTTGATCCGCTCACCGACGGTTGCGCTGCCGAAGGTAGTCAGCGCCAGGGTTTCCGGAATCAGGTAGACGTTGAAACGGTTGTCGCGCACCTCACCGATCGTCAGGCTGGCGCCGTTCAGGGCTACGAAGCCCTTCGGCAGGATGTATTTGAGCCACTGTGGAGCGACTTCAAACCACAGGATGCAGTTGTTCTCAGGTCGTTCGATCTGCACGATCTCCACCTGGTCATGAACATGACCGGACAGCAGATGGCCGCCGATCTCGTCGCCGATCCGCGCGGCCCGCTCGAAATTGACCAGGCCGCCGAGTTGCAGGTCCGCCAGGTTGGTTACCTTGAGGGTCTCCATGATCAGGTCGAAGTTGACCCGGTTGCCGTCGAAGGCGGTAACCGTCAGGCAGGTGCCGTTGACGGCGATCGATGCGCCCAGCTGCAAGTTGTCTGCTCGTTCTTCGGGCAGCAGCAGGGTCAGCCGCATGAAATCGTTCAGTTGCTCGAGGGCTACCACTTCGGCCTTGCCCTGAATAATGCCGGTAAACATGGGAAGTTCTTACTCGCTTAACTACTCTGAATGCGTATTAGAACAGCATTGCCAAGGGTTTGGTCAAGGAATCGAACGATGCGGATACTGGTAACCGGGGGAACCGGGTTTATAGGGCAGGCGCTGATCAATCGCCTGCTGGACGAGGGCGAAGAGGTGATCTGCCTGAGTCGGGAGCGTGCCAAGGTTGCACGGCGTTTTGCTGATCGGGTGCGCGGCGTAGCCGCGTTGGCGGAGTTGGCCGACGAGCCGCTGGACGCGGTGATCAATCTGGCCGGTGCGCCGATTGCTGATCGCCGTTGGAGCGCGGCCCGCAAACAGCTGCTGCGTGACAGCCGGCTGCAGCTGACCGGGCAGTTGATCGACTGGCTGGCGCAGCGCAGCCAGCGGCCGGCGGTGCTGATCAGCGGCTCGGCGATCGGCTATTACGGCGCCCAGCAGGGGGACACCCAGCTGGATGAAAACGGCAAATACTGCGACGGCTTCACCCACCGGCTTTGTGCCGATTGGGAGGCGGCTGCGCAACGGGCCGAATCGCTCGGTGTGCGGGTCTGCCTGATTCGTACCGGGGTGGTGCTGGGGCCGGGCGGTGGAGCGCTGAGCAAGATGCTGCCGCCGTTCCGGTTTGGCCTGGGCGGCCGGGTTGGCCATGGCCGGCAGTGGTTCTCATGGGTACACCTGCAGGACGAAGTGGCGGCGATCCTGTTCCTGTTGCGCAACGAGACCCTGGCCGGGCCGTTCAACCTGACCGCGCCTGACGCGGTTCGTAACGAGCAGTTCAGCCAGGCGCTGGGGCGGGTGTTGAAGCGACCGGTCTGGCTGCCGGTACCGCCGCTGATGGTCAAGCTGATGCTGGGTGAGGGCGCCGAGCTGCTGCTGGAGGGCCAGCGGGTCTATCCGGCGCGATTGCTGGATGCCGGTTTTCAGTTCCACTACCCACAGCTGGATGCGGCGCTGCAGGAAGTATTTCACTGACCTATGGCGGCAACCTCAGAGCGGGGCATAGCTGTCGGCTTGGTTCAGGCTGCGCAGGGTGTCCACCGCTTGCAACAGCAGGTCGCCCTGCCAATAGCCGTCGCCATCGTCATAGATATGCTGTTCCAGGTCGAGAATCAGCAGGTTCAGCGTTTCACTGCCGGCCAGCTGACTGATATCGGCACAGTTCTCGATCGGCAGCTCGGGCCAGAACCGTTGCGCCCAGGCCAGCAGCGCCTCCCGTGCCAACAGCGCATCGCCCTGCTGACAGGCCAAGGTCAGTGCCTGGAAGGCGGTATCCTGATCAAGGGCGCCCTCCACCGGTACCGAGTCATAGTCGCCCGCCATCATCCGTCGCTCGGCTCCACCGGCCCGCTTCAAGGTACGCAAGGCGTGAAAGGTATACAGCCAGCCCAGCGCGCTGATGATGCTGATCGCGGTCAGCAGCCAGACCAGCAGATTGCCGCTGTCAGATGGTTCGTCGCTTTTTATATCCTCTGGAGCTGGCGTTGCGTCGGTGCTCATCGGTTGCGATTTTTCGGTCACTGTCGCCATTGGCTCGGCGGTTTCGCCGTCGCCTGATGGCGCTGTACTGGCACTGGTCACATTCAGCAGCCGGGGGCCGATCTCCACCTGGCGGCTGCGGTCCAAGCGGGTGTGCCACCAGGGGATTCGGATCGGCTTCAGGGTCACCTCGCCGCGTTCGGTCGGGGTGATGCGCAGCCGCTCGATCCGGCTGCTGATCAGGCCGTTGGAGGTCATCTCCTCATCCAGTTCCACCTGCAGCAGCTCGATACGGGCCAGTTCGTTGGTCAGCGGGCTCAGCGCCGGCAGGGTCTTGGCGGTCACCCCGCGGGCCCGGATGGTTAGACTGCGTTCCAGGCTTTCACCCATCTGCAGCTGGCTGTTCTGCTGCAGGCTGTCCTCCAGGGTCACCTCCGACGAGGGCAGCCAGTATCCGCGCTGCTGCTGAAGCGCGGCCGGCAGTACGTCGATGGTCAGCGGCGCGCTCTTCACCTCCTGCAGCACCCCGGTCGGACTGCCGGCGCTGTAGATCTGGGCCGGAATCTGCATCACTCCCGCCTTATGCGGAAAGATCAGGTAGCGTTTTTCCAGTACATGGAAGGCCTGACCGCGTCTGACCATCTGGCGTTTGATCGGGTTGCCGAACGGTTTGACGGTGGCGTTCGGCAGTTGCGGCGAGCTGAGTGTGGCGTCATCAGGCAGCGGTTTGCGGTGCCAGAGTCGCAACGTCAGCAGCAACTGGCTGTCGACGTAGAGTTCGCTGGTATCGGGCAGGGCTTCCAGGATTGCCGGAATCTCCACCGGCGTATCCGGGCCGGCCTGGTCGCCTTCCACGGTCAGCTGCAGCGGTGCGGTCTGCTCGTTGCCGATCAGCAGCGCCGGGATGCTCAACGGGCCGCTGCGGCGTGGCCGCAACAGCACCCGCCAGCGGGTACTGGCCTGTTTGCCGTCGCGGCTGTGGCTGGAGATGGTCATCTTCTTGGTGCCGAGCACCTGGAAATCGGCGTGCAGTGGCGACAGGTCGGGCTGCGGTGCGAACTGCTGGTCGGATTCCAGCGTCAGTCGCAGTGAGCTGCCCTCGGCCACGGTATAGCGGTCCAGATAGGCATTCACCGCTGCCTCAGCAGGCAGCGCGCAGAACAGAATCGTCAACAGCAGCGTTCGCATAGGGTCCGGTCACTCAACGGGACGGCCGTTCCTCGACCGTGGCTGGGCTCTATTATCAGGAAACTCCGTGGCTTGTTCAATGAACCCGGCCGCCGCTAGTCGGCCGGCGGATGCCGGCTGGCGACTATACTCGAGTGCAGGGCGGCAATTAACCCGGCCATCAGGAGGAACAGCCGATGCGGTCTTACCAGTCCGACCATAAGGATGCGCTGTTACAGTCGCTGTATGAGCTGATCAACCAGCGTCTGCCAGCCGAGCGCAGTGCCGAACTGACAGAATTTGCCAGCAAATACTTTGCCTCGGCGTCGGCTGCGGACCTGGAAGAGTGGCGGCTGGAGGACCTGTACGGCTCGACGCTGGCGTTCTGGCAGTTTATGCAGAAGCGTAAGCCGGATCAGGCCAAGGTCAGGGTGTTCAACCCCGATTACGAACAGTTTGGCTGGCAGTCGACCCATACCGTGATCGAGGTGTTGCACGCCTATATGCCGTTTATCGTCGATTCGCTGCGGATGGAGTTGAATCGTCGCAACCTGACCATCCATGCCATCCATAATGCGGTGTTGACTCTGAAGCGGGATCAGCGGCACTGTTTCCAGGGCTTGCTGGCGAAGGAGAGCCGGGCCAAGGGGGCGGTGCGTGAGTCGCTGGTGGCGATCGAGGTGGACCGGCGCACCGACCCAAGCGAGTTGACCGACCTGGAGCAGACCCTCAATGCCATCCTGGAGGACGTTAGCCTGGTGGTGGAGGATTTCGAGCCGATGGTGGCCCGCTGCGACATGCTGGTATCCGAGTTCGACAAGGTGCCCGAGTCTCTGGCCAAGCAGGATGTTGCCGAAGCGCTGGACTTCGTCAGCTGGCTCAAACAGCATTTCACCTTTCTCGGCTATGACGAGTTCGAACTACAGCAGCAGGCCGACGGGACGATGTTGATGCCGGTGCTCGGCAGCCAGTTGGGGCTGTTGAAGTTCTGTGACGAACACTGCCGTTCCGAACTGGTCAGCAGTCCTCGCGATGCCGGCGAATTCGAGCTGATTCCCGAAATTCTGTCGTTCTCCAAGTCACCCAATAAGTCGCGGGTGCATCGCCCGGCCTATCCCGACTATATCAGCGTCAAGCGTTTCGACGACCGGGGACGGGTTGTCGGTGAAAGCCGTTTCCTGGGGCTGTATACCTCGGCGGTCTACAACCAGAGTGCGCGCCGGATCCCGGTGGTGCGGCGCAAGCTTGATGAGGTGCTGAACCGTTCCGGTCTGTTCCGCTTCGGTCATGACTGGAAGGAGCTGATGCAGATCCTGGAGATCTATCCACGTGACGACCTGTTTCAGATCGATGTGGATTCGCTCTATGAAACCGCGATGGGGATTCTGCATATCCACGAACGGCGTCAGATCCGCCTGTTTCTGCGGCGTGATCGCTATGGTCGCTTCTTCTCCTGTCTGGTGTATGCGCCTCGCGAGGTCTACAGCACCGAGTTCCGCACCCGGGTACAGGATATCCTGTGCCGCGAACTGGCCTGCGATCAGGTCGATTTCAATACCTATTTTTCCGAGTCGATCCTGGCGCGTACCCAGTACCTGCTGCGCAGCAGCAGCGGCAGTGTCGCCGAGCAGGTCGATGTCCAGCAGCTGGAGAAACAGGTTCGGCAGGCGGCCCGGGGCTGGAGCGACGATCTGTACGATGCGTTGGTGGAGTCGGCTGGCGAGGAACGTGGCATACGTCTGTACAACAACTACGGCAGCGCCTTTTCCGCCAGCTACCGTGCCTCCTTCAATGCCAGCAGCGCGGTGGTCGATATCCAGCATATGGAGAAGCTGTCAGAGGCGCGGCCGATCGAGCTGAGTTTCTACCGGGCGCTGGAAAAGAGTACCGAGCTGATCAGTTTCAAGTTGTTCCACCTGGCGACCCCGCTACCGCTGTCCGATGTGCTGCCGGTGCTGGAAAATTTCGGCCTGCGGGTGATCGACGAATATACCTATCCGGTCCAGCACGCGCGTGCCACGCTCTGGATCCACGATTTCAACCTGGCTTACCGGGGCACTGAGTCGATCAGCTTCAACCTGCTGCAGACGGTGTTTGAAAAGGCCTTCCTGGCGGTCTGGCAGGGCAAGGCCGATAGCGATCACTTCAACCGTCTGGTTCTGTCCACCCGCAGCGGCTGGCGCGATGTGGCGATGCTACGCGCTTATGCTGCCTATATGAAACAGACCCTGTTTCCGATCAGCCGCTCGGCGATCAGTGAAGCGCTCAACCGCCATGCCGGTCTGAGCCGCTGCCTGGTGGAGCTGTTCTATGCCCGGTTCGATCCGCAGCAGCACAGTGAAAGGAAGCAGAGGGCGCTCGAAGAGCGGCTGCTGGAGGGGCTCGAGCAGGTCCGCAGCCTGACCGAGGACCGGGTGATCCGCCAGTACCTGGCGTTGTTCAAGGCGACCTTGCGGTGTAATTTTTTCCAGCACCGACGGGGCCCGGCCAGATCCTGCTTCGCTTTCAAGCTGGCGCCGGAGCGCATTCCGCTGATGCCGAAGCCCCGGCCGCGTTACGAGATATTCGTACACTCGCCGCGGATGGAGGGGGTACATCTGCGCAGCGGCAAGATAGCCCGCGGCGGATTGCGCTGGTCGGACCGCCACGAGGATTTCCGCACCGAAATACTGGGGTTGGTCAAGGCTCAGCAGGTCAAGAATGCCCTGATCGTTCCTATCGGCGCCAAAGGTGGCTTTATTGCCAAACGGTTGCATGATGGCATGAGCCGTGAGCAGCGGCTGGCTGAAGGCGAAACCTGTTACCGGGTCTTCATCAACACCCTGCTCGATATCACCGATAACCTGAAGGCTCAAAAGGTTTTGCCTCCGCCGGACATGGTCCGCTACGACCGGGATGACAGCTATCTGGTGGTGGCGGCCGACAAGGGCACCGCCAGCTTTTCCGATATCGCCAACGAATTGGCGTGTAAGCATGGTTTCTGGCTGGGTGACGCCTTCGCCTCCGGCGGCAGTCACGGCTACGACCACAAGAAAATGGGCATCACCGCACGCGGCGCCTGGGTCTCGGTAGAGCGCCACTTCCGCGAGTTGGGCCGCAATACCGGTAGCGAGGATTTCACCGTACTGGGGATCGGCGATATGTCCGGTGATGTGTTCGGCAATGGCATGCTGCTGTCAAAGCATATCCGGCTGCTGGCCGCGTTCAATCATCAGCACATCTTCATCGACCCCGAGCCGGATCCGCAGCGCAGCTGGCAGGAGCGCCAGCGATTGTTCAAGCTGCGCCGATCCAGCTGGGCCGACTATGACGGCACGCTGATCTCAAAAGGCGGCGGGGTGTACGAGCGCAGTGCCAAGTCGATTGCGTTGAGCCCCCAGGCGAGAAAACTGACCGGTTTGAAAGCCCGCCAGGTCACCCCGGCCGAGCTGGTCAGCGCGCTGCTGACGATGGAGGTCGACCTGCTCTGGAACGGTGGAATCGGTACCTATGTCAAGGCGTCCGACGAGAGCCATGCCGAAGTGGGCGACAAGGCCAATGATGCCGTGCGGGCCAATGCCGATCAGTTGCGGGCGCGGGTAATCGGCGAGGGCGGTAACCTCGGCCTGACCCAGCGGGCGCGGATGGAGTTTGCCGCCCGGGGCGGGCGGATCAATACCGACTTTATCGATAACGCCGGCGGCGTCGATTGCTCGGACCGCGAGGTCAACCTCAAGATCCTGCTCAACCAACTGGTCCGCGACGGGGATATGACTGAAAAACAGCGTAACAAGCTGCTGCTCGATATGACCGACGAAGTAGCCGGGTTGGTGTTGCAGGATATCTATCGCCAGGTCCAGGCGATCTCTTTGGATGAGGCGCGCTCGCTCAGCAACATGCCGGAATATCGAAGGCTGATCAATAACCTGGAGGCCAGTGGCCGGTTGGATCGGGCGTTGGAGTCGCTGCCGGACGACGAACAGCTGATAGAGCGTCATGGCCGGAGCCAGGGGCTCAGCCGACCGGAGCTGGCGGTGCTGATCTGTTACAGCAAGTCCGAGTTCAAGGCGATGTTGGCCAAGGCGCCGTTGATGGACGACCCCTACCTGGCCAAGGAGCTGGCCGTTGCATTTCCGGCGGTGATCAGCGAACGCTTTATTGATCAGCTTAAGAACCACCGTTTGAAGCGGGAGATCATCGCCAACCAGATTGCCAACCAGTTGGTTAACTTCATGGGGATCAATGCGCCGTCCAGGTTGCGCGCCTCCAGCGGTGCGGCGCCGGCGATCATCGCCCGGGCCTATATCCTGGCTCGTGACGTGTTCGACATTGTGCCGCTGTGGCGGCGGCTGGAAACGCTGGATTACCAGATCGATGCCGCTGTGCAGCTTGAGATGATGCTAAATCTGCAGCATCTGATGCGACGGGCGACCCGCTGGTTCGCACGCAACCGGCGTGGCAGTCTGGATACGGCGGCGGAGGTCCACAGCTTTCGCGAGTCGCTGGAAAAGGTCTGTCATCGGTTGGGCGAGCTGCTGCAGGGTAAGCCAAAACAGCGCTGGCTGATGGCTTACCAGCGCTATCTGGAGGCCGGTGTGCCGGACCGGGTGGCGGAACTGGTGGCCGGCGCCCCGATTCTGTATACCCTGCTGGGGATGATCGAAGTTGCCCGCAAGAGTCGCCAGAGTGAGGATCTGGTGGCGACCACCTATTTCGAACTGGGAGACCGCTTGGGGCTCTATCTGCTGGCCCAGCAGCTCAATGAGCTGGAGGTGGTCAATCACTGGCAGGCCCTGGCGCGGGAGACGTTCCGTGATGAGCTGGATACACAACACCAGGCGCTGACCCGCCATCTGCTGCAACTCGGTGAGCAGGCGGGTCATACCCGGCCACCGGATGTGGACGGCTGGATGGCGGCAAACAAGGAGTTGATGGAGCGTTGGCAAGTGGTTCTGTCAGAGCTGCAAAATGCCGAACGGCCGGAATATGCGATGTATACTGTCGCGATTCGTGAGTTGTGCGATCTGGCCAATGCCGGCAGTTATCTGGACAGCATGGTTGAGGTCGAAGGTAAATAAGGCTTGTTCCACTCTATGCAAACGGTGATTGTCGATATCCATATCAGCAGCGAGCAATACCTGGCTCACTACCAGGGCCGGGTGACCGATGTTGTCGCCCGGGCGCTGGATGGCCGCCGGGTACGTTTCCCCTCCAACCTGCTGCAGCCGTTCCTGTTGCATGACGGCATTCGCGGTCGTTTCCAGATCGAATTTGATCGCAACGGCAAGTTCCAGGGGATCAGGCGGCTTTGAGGGCGCGTAACCCGGGCCACGTTATATCCCCTAGAAAAATTACAGAAACGGGCAGAATTTCGCTAAAATGGGCCGCTTTTCGCCCGAAGGCAAGCTATAATCCAGCGCAAATTCAAACAGGTAGAGACGACTGATGCTGTATCCACTGGCCCGATCGCTGATGTTCCGCATGGACCCGGAAACCTCCCATGACCTTGCCCTCCACGGTATGAACCTGGCGGCGACGCTGGGGATTCCGAAACTTCTGGGTGCGGAAACGGTCAGCCACCCGGTCGAGGTGATGGGGCTGCGTTTTCCCAACCCGGTCGGTTTGGCGGCGGGGCTGGATAAGAACGGTATCGCGGTGGACGGCCTGGCTGCGATGGGCTTTGGTTTCATCGAAGTGGGTACGGTCACGCCGAAGGCTCAACCGGGCAACGACCGCCCGAGGCTGTTCCGGTTGCCGGAGCATACCGCGATCATCAACCGCATGGGGTTCAACAACCTGGGCGTCGATCAGCTGCTGAAGAATCTCGAGCGCAGCCGCTACCAGGGTGTGCTGGGGATCAATATCGGCAAGAACAAGGTGACGCCGAATGAGAAGGCCAACGACGACTACCTGCTTTGCATGCGTAAAGTCTACAGCAGGGCGTCCTATATCACCGTCAATGTCTCCTCGCCGAACACGCCGGGGCTGCGGACCCTGCAGCATGGTGATTCGCTGAACGGCCTGCTCGATGCGCTGAAGACCGAACAGGCGCGTCAGGCCCGGTTGCACGGCCGCTACGTGCCGATCGCGGTGAAGATTGCGCCGGATATGGAGGCCGACGAGTTGACCGCGGTGGCCAATGCCTTGAAGGCCTATGAGATCGACGGCGTTATCGCCACCAATACCACGCTGTCGCGCGAAGGGGTGGAAAACCATCGTTTTGCCGATGAAGCGGGTGGTCTGTCCGGCGCGCCGGTGCGTAACCGCTCCACCCAGGCGATCCGCACCCTGGCGGAAGCACTGGACGGCGCATTGCCGATTATCGGTGTCGGCGGTATCACCGAGGGGTTTGATGCGGCTGAGAAGATCGAGGCGGGCGCCAGCCTGGTGCAGATCTATACCGGCTTCATCTACCGGGGGCCGAAGCTGATTCAGGATTCGGTGCGGGCGATCCAGGCGTTGGAAGGCTGACAGTGTAGCCCCGGGGGCGGGCAATAGAGATGGGCAATAAAAAGGCTCCCTGCCTGGGAGCCTGTTGAAGAATAGAAGGCTAATCGCTACTAGTGAAATGCAGGGTTGGCCTGAATCGCCGATACACCGGATTGGCCATTCCAGTGCGCTTCTCGGCCTTCACGCCAGCCATTCATCCAGACGCTGCGTAAATCTGTCGAACTAACGGGGCAGGAATCTCTTGATTTTCCACTAAGTCCTGCCTGGAAACCACGGCTAAACAGAACTGAACTACGATCGCGCTTCTGTCTTTTCATAGTTGAGCCTCTTTGCATTGCGTCGTTTTTTCTTGGCTTGCAACCTGTCCATGAAGTTGCAAGGGTGTGATCAGTCCGTTGGTCACGGTTATCACGGACCTCCATTGTTAACTCAATTGGCCGGCTGTTTCGATTTAAAATGACTATCTGTTACTAGGCTGTAATAAAAGTACGCTGCACGCAGTTGCAAAAACGATTAGCTTTCAGGAGCTTACGATCGCCATCCGGATGACTTCACTAAACTGAAATATTTTCATGTTTGGCGATTGACGATTGAACTTACCGCCGGCCCGGGTCGGTGCACCGAGAAGAGAATGATGAAGCTGTTTGTCACCTGTCCGAAAGGTATAGAACCTCTGCTGGCCGAAGAGCTGCAGGCGCTGGGCATGGAGGAGGTCAAGCCGACGGCCGCCGGCGTCTATGTGGAAGCAGAACTGGAGGACGCATACCGGATCTGCCTCTGGTCGCGACTGGCCAACCGTGTGCTGCTGCCGCTGTGCCGCGAGCCGATCAGTGACGCGGACAGCCTCTACGCACTGGTGCAGTCGGTCAACTGGCTGGAGCATATGCGCTCTACGGCCACCCTGGCGGTCGATTTCAACGGTACTTCGGAGCAGATCAAGAACACCCAGTTCGGTGCCCAGAAGGTAAAGGATGCCATCGTCGATCAGATCCGCAAACTGACCGGCCAGCGCCCGTCGGTACAACGCGAGCGGCCGGACCTGCGCATCAACTGTTACCTGCACAAGGGCGAGCTGACCCTCGGCATCGACCTGTCCGGTGACAGCCTGCACCGGCGCAGCTACCGCCTGCAGGCCGGTGGAGCGCCGATGAAGGAGAACCTGGCGGCGGCGATCCTGTATCGGGCCGGCTGGCTGGTCAGTGAGGATCCGTTGTTGCTGGACCCGATGTGCGGCTCCGGTACCCTGGTGATCGAGGCGGCCATGATGAGTGCCGATATCGCGCCCGGACTCAGTCGCAGCTACTACGGTTTCCAGGGCTGGTTGCAGCATCGCCGGGAGATCTGGAATGGCTTGCTGGCCGAGGCGCGCGAGCGCCGCAGCGAAGGGTGCGCGCAGCTGGACAAGCAGTTCATCGGCCGCGATCGCGACGAGCGGGTGCTGGAGATCGCCCGGCAGAACGCCGAGCGGGCCGGTGTGGCCGACTTCATCCGTTTCGAAGTGGGTGATGCGACCCTGCTGAGCCGGGATTCGCTGCCGCAGGGCAGTGGCCTGCTGGTGACCAACCCGCCCTACGGCGAGCGGATGGGCGACAACGCCCAGCTGATGTTCCTCTATCGTCAGCTCGGTAACCTGTTCAAGCAGGAACTGGGCGGCTGGGGCGTGGCCCTCTATTCCGGCAACCCGGACCTCTGCCAGGTGGTCGGTTTGCGTGCCGACAAGCAGTACAAGATGTACAACGGCGCGCTTGAAGGCCGGCTGATGTTGTACAGCATCCATCAGCGCGACCCGGATGCCGAACCGGTGTCGGCCGCCCAGGCCGATGCATTCCAGGTGCCGCCGGAAGTGGGCGAGATGTTCGCCAACCGGTTGCGTAAAAACCTGCGCCAGTTGAAAAAGTGGCTCAAGCGGGAGCAGATCGAGTGTTACCGGCTATACGATGCCGATATCCCCGAGTTCGCCGTGGCGGTCGATGTCTATGGTGACCGGGTTCATGTGCAGGAATACGCGCCGCCGAAGAAGGTCGATCCGGTCAAGGCGTTCGAGCGGCTGCAGGCGGTGATGCAGGTGGTGCCCCAAGTATTGGAGATTCCCGCCAACCATGTGGTGTTGAAGCAGCGCAGCCGGCAGAAGGGCAGCCAGCAGTATGAGAAGCAGAGCGACAGCCAGCAGTTCCTGACGGTGCATGAGCATGGCTGCAAACTGCGGGTCAACCTGCGCGACTATCTGGATACCGGCCTGTTCCTGGACCACCGGCCGGTGCGCCACCGCATCCAGCAGCTGGCGGCCGGCAAGGATATGCTGAACCTGTTCTGCTATACCGCGACCGCCTCGGTTCATGCCGCGGTCGGTGGCGCCGCCAGCACCACCAGTGTCGATATGTCAGCCACCTACCTGCAGTGGGGCCAACGCAATATGTCGCTGAACGGCTTCGGCGAAGGGGCCCACCGGTTTATCCAGGCGGACTGCTTCAAGTGGCTCAAGGCGCAGCGTGGTGCGAGTTACGACCTGATCTTCATGGATCCGCCGACCTTCTCCAACTCCAAGCGGATGGACGGGGTGCTCGATGTGCAGCGTGATCACGTCGGCCTGATCCGGCTGGCAATGAAATTGCTGCGCCCGGGCGGCCTACTGATCTTCTCCAACAACTACCGTCGCTTCCAGATCGACCGGGACGCATTGGCGGAGTTCGATATCGCGGATATCACCGACCAGACGCTGGACCCGGATTTCAAGCGTAATAGCCGCATCCACGTCTGTTTCGAGATCCGCCACCGCCAGTAAGCTGCCTTCAGCCGGCTGCAGTCTGCCGCACCCTGTTGTGGCAGGCGCATCCTGGCCGGAGGCCGGCAGGGCGCTGACGTAGATACCATCTCTCGATTCCGGCCACAACGGCCTTTTACGGCAGTTGTGGTTGGAATTCTTGCTGGTTTTTCACCACACCGAAACAGATGTGTACCAGCTTGCGCATGGCGGCGCCCAGC
>NZ_JAILYN010000037.1 GCF_019795155.1 Marinobacterium arenosum
CCTGACCAACCGAGGTTGCGCGAGTATGTTCTTCTGATGGCATAACAGGTCGGACCGACGCCCCGAATCCCTGCCAAGCCGCTAGGCCCGATTGAGGCCGCGTAGGAGATAAGCATCGGGGGGGGCAGATACCATCAAGGCTGGGCACAAACGCCCGTTGCAAAGCCGGATATAAGGAAGCAGTCCTTCGCCTGTTGTACAAAGGAAACGTGCTTGCCAACACGGGTGGGTCCATATAAGGGGCTTTAGCCGCGACCTTCTCACCCGAAAGCCGCGGCCCATAAGGCTCATCAAGCGTATCTCCGACGCTTCTCCCGGATCGATCGCCGCTCAATTGGCAGAAAAACAAACTCAGCCCGGATGCTGGATGGCACCCTTCTTGTAGTGGCGGGTTTCGTCAATCAGGAATTTCAGCCATTTCAGGTAAGGCGTGCCGCCGGTGCCCTGCGGGTCGCTGCTGCGGCGGGCGATATACTTGATCGCCCAGTGATAGTGCAGCTCGCGGAACAGCGCCATCTGCTCCAGCGCATTATCGAACGCGTCCTCCGAGGCCAGCTCACGAAAATCGGGCAACTGGTCGACCCACTCCAGCCACTGGCGGTGGCTGGCCGGCATATAGTTGCGCATATCCAGCAGGTGGCGGGTCAGCTTGTTCTGCTCATGGGGGATTTTCAGCAGCGAGGTCAGCACCGGCATAAAGGTACTCTGGGCACCGGTCTCGCCGCGGTAGCTGATCGGCGGCTGATGGGTCCCCTCGTAACGAACGTCGTGGAACTGACTGATATAGGGGCGGAAGCGGCTGTAGTAGAGTTCATCGGACATCCGCTCGGGGATCCGCTCCAGCGAGTCGATCATCCGCTCCATCACTTCGGCGATGGTCAACAGCAGCGCGTCGACCTGGCCGGCATCGTCAAATCCCTGCCGCTGATCGAGCTGGATGATCTCGTCGAAGATTTTTGCCGCCAGCGCCTCGATCTCGACATGCACCAGGATGAACCAGTGCTCGTCATACAGATGGACGAAATTCTGCAGGGTATCGATATTGCCCAGTGCGATCGGCCCGGCCGGATCGAACCGCTTCCAGTTATAAAGGGTGTAACCGTCATAACTGAGCATCGGTGGCCGCTCCAGCAGGCCGGCGATCTTACACAGCGGCACCGCCAGGTTGACCGGCAGCAGATGGCAGGGCGGCTGGCTGATCTGGTTGATATAACCGGACGCCAGGAAGCCGAGCCGCACGTAATACAATCGGGCCTGCGGCTCCAGCCCCTCGGGAATATTGTCGTAGGGCCAGTCGGGCAGCGTCTGCTGCCGCATGAAATCGCGGAAACCTGGTTCCAGCAGCAGGCTGGGCAGATCATGGCCAAGCTGATCCAGCAACCGGAACGGCTCACCCAGCGTCAATTCGGTCGCTGGATCCTCACCGGGCAGGAACCCCCGGGTGGCAAAACAATCCTTCATTTTCAAACCTCCGCAGAGCGTTTCTCAGGCCGGCGCCGTCAGTCAACGAGCGGCGGCCGGCTTCGCGTCCTGCGATCTCTGTTCCTTTAAACCTAGGCGAGATTTGAAATTGGGCTAGCAGCCGGTCCCCTTCTCCAGCTACATTCCAGCCCTCGAAAACGCTATACTTCCGCGATTACGCGATTTGCATTACAAAGCCAATCCAGACCGAATTTCAGCCTTAAAGAATCAGAGCGAAATGGATAAGACCTACCAGCCGCACGCGATCGAGAAATCCTGGTACCAGACCTGGGAACAGAACAACTACTTCGCCCCGTCCGGCGAAGGCGATTCCTACTGCATCATGATCCCGCCGCCGAACGTCACCGGCAGCCTGCACATGGGGCACGCTTTCCAGCACACCATCATGGACGCTCTGACCCGCTACAAGCGCATGCAGGGCAAGAACACCCTGTGGCAGGTGGGCACCGACCATGCCGGCATCGCCACCCAGATGGTGGTTGAGCGCAAACTGGCCGCCGAAGAGCAGAAATCCCGCCACGACCTGGGCCGCGACGCCTTTATCGAGAAGATCTGGGAGTGGAAGGAGCAGTCCGGCGGTACCATCACCGGCCAGATGCGCCGGCTGGGCAACTCGGTCGACTGGCCGACCGAGCGCTTCACCATGGATTCCGGCTTCTACAGCGCGGTGCAGGAGGTCTTTATCCGCCTGTACGACCAGGGGCTGATCTACCGCGGCAAGCGGCTGGTCAACTGGGACCCGAAACTGCACACCGCGATCTCCGACCTGGAGGTGGAAAACCGCGAAGTCAAAGGCAAGATGTGGTACCTGCGCTACCCGCTGGCCGACGGCGTTAAAACCGCTGCCGGTGAAGACCACATCGTGGTCGGCACCACCCGGCCGGAAACCATGCTGGGCGACACCGGCGTGGCGGTGAACCCGGAAGACGAACGCTACAAGGACCTGATCGGCAAGGAGATTATCCTGCCGCTGGTTGGCCGTCGCATCCCGATCGTCGGCGACGAGCACGCCGATATGGAGAAAGGCACCGGCTGCGTGAAGATCACCCCGGCGCACGACTTCAACGACAACGAGGTCGGCAAGCGCTGCAACCTGCCGATGATCAACGTGCTGACCCTGAACGCCGATATCCGTCAGCAGGCGGAAGCGTTCAACAGCGACGGCAGCCCGAACAGCGAGATCGACACCAGCATCCCGGAAAAATACCGTGGTATGGAGCGCTTCGCGGCGCGTAAGGCGATCGTCGCCGACTTCGAAGAGGCCGGCCTGCTGGTCAAGATCGATGAGAACGACATGACCGTGCCGTACGGTGACCGTGGCGGCGTGGTGATTGAGCCGATGCTGACCGACCAGTGGTTCTGCGACGCCAAGACCCTGGCCAAGCCGGCGGTCGAAGCAGTTGAAAACGGCGACATCAAGTTCGTGCCCAAGCAGTATGAGAACATGTACTTCGCCTGGATGCGCGACATCCAGGACTGGTGTATCTCCCGTCAGCTGTGGTGGGGCCACCGTATCCCGGCGTTCTACGACAACGACGGCAACGTCTATGTAGCCGCCGACAAGGACTCCGCGCGCGAAAAGTACGGCCTGGACCTGGAAACCGAACTGCGCCAGGACGACGACGTGCTGGACACCTGGTTCAGCTCCGCGCTCTGGACCTTCGGCACCCTGGGCTGGCCGGAAGCCACCGAGCGGCTGAAGACCTTCCACCCGACCGACGTGCTGGTAACCGGTTTCGACATCATCTTCTTCTGGGTGGCGCGCATGATCATGATGACCATGCACTTCATGAAGGATGACGATGGCAAACCTCAGGTACCGTTCAAGACGGTCTACGTCACTGGCCTGATCCGCGACGAGAGCGGCGACAAGATGTCCAAGTCCAAGGGCAACGTACTCGACCCGCTCGACATGATCGACGGCATCAGCCTGCCGGAGCTGCTGGAGAAGCGCACCGGCAACATGATGCAGCCGCAGCTGGCCGAGAAGATCGGCAAGCGCACCGAGAAGCAGTTCCCGGAAGGGATCTCGGCGCACGGCACCGACGCGCTGCGCTTCACGCTGGCGGCGCTGGCCACCACCGGCCGCGATATCAACTGGGATATGAAGCGACTGGAAGGCTACCGTAACTTCTGTAACAAGATCTGGAACGCCGCCCGCTACGTGCTGATGAACACCGAAGGCGAGGATTGCGGCCAGAGCGGCGGCGAGGTCGAGCTGTCGCTGGCCGACCGCTGGATCATCGGCGGGCTGCAGAAGGTCGAGAAAGAGGTCACCAAACACCTGGACGAGTACCGCTTCGACATGGCCTCCTCGGCGCTGTACGACTTCATCTGGAACGAGTACTGCAGCTGGTACCTGGAACTGTCCAAGCCGGTATTGTGGGACGACAACGCGTCAGCGGAAGCCAAGCGCGGCACCCGCCGCACCCTGGTACGGGTGCTGGAAGCGCTGCTGCGGCTGGCCCACCCGATCATGCCGTACATCACCGAGGAGATCTGGCAGTCGATCAAGGGCCTGGCCGGCACCGAAGGCGATACCATCATGCTGCAGCCGTACCCGGAAGCCGACGACAGCAAGCTGGACGAAGCCGCTGCCGCCGATATCGAATGGCTGAAAGGGGTGATCACCGGTATCCGCAACATCCGCGGCGAGATGGGCATCTCCCCGGCCAAGGAGCTGGAAGTGCTGTTCAACAACGGCAGCGAAGCCGACAAGGCCCGCCTGGACGCCAACCGCACCTTCCTGTGCAAGCTGGCCTCCGTCGAGTCGATCACCTGGCTGAACCCGGGCGACGAGGTACCGATGGCCGCCACCCAGCTGGTCGGCAAGATGGAAGTACTGGTACCGATGGCCGGCCTGATCGACAAGGACGCCGAGCTGAGCCGCCTGCAGAAATCCCTCGAAAAGCTGCAGAAAGAGATCGGCCGCTTCGAAGGCAAGCTGAGCAACGAGAAGTTCGTCGCCAACGCGCCGGAAGAGGTGATCGCCAAAGAGCGCGAGAAGCTGGAAGACGCCAAGTCTGCCCACGCCAAGCTGGCGGAGCAGTACGCGAAAATTGAAGCCCTCTAAGGGCTTCAATTTAGCGGCAAGCTAAAAGCGTTAAGCTGCAAGAACAAGAAAGCCCGGCAAACTCTGCCGGGCTTTTTTAGTCTTAATCCGTAGGTTTGGGCGGGGCGCGCAGCTCGAGCGAAACGAATCTCAAGCTACGCGCGGTAAAGGCTTCGAACCTTTTGTAGAAGGGGCTTCAGCCGCGACCGACGTAGCACTGCACTATCTTTTCGCCGCGGGGTGCGCCTTCCACACCGCAAACCTAAAGCAAACCCGACTTAATCCGATTGAACGGCTCCAGAAGCCGAGGTGCGATTCCAGCTATGTCTTGATCTGGGAAAGCTTGCCCGCTTTCTCTCGCCGTTTACTCAGCCAACCGTGGCTGCTAACCAGCAGGATGCCGGCAATAATCAGACCTGAGCCTACGACAAAGTTGGCTTCTATGCGCTCACCCAAAAGCCAATTGCCCAGCAGCACGCCAAACAGCGGGGTCATAAAGGAGAGGATACCCAGCTGGGAGGCTTTGTATCTGGTTAGCAACCAGAACCAGACCAGAAAGCTGAGGAAAGCGACACCGATGCCGTGGAAAGCCAGGCTGGACCAGACCTCCGGCGTGGGATTAATCTCGGTCTGATCGGTTGCCAACGACCAGAGAGTAAGAAGGATAAAAGCCCCCAGCAGTTGATAGAGCAGCGTCTGCCGGGCTGGCAACGCACTCAAGCCGGTAGCACGGACAACCACGGTGGTTAGCCCCCAGGAGGCACCGGCCAACAGCGCGAGCAGATCGCCCCACAGCACAGCGCTGCTGAGTGTGTCCGACGAATTACCGCCCAGAAAGGCCAGCACAACACCCGCGAATGCCGCCAATATACCCAACCACTGCATCCGACTCATACGCTCATTGGGGATTTTCAGGTGCAACCCGATGGCAGCAAAGATCGGTGACGTATAGAGGAACACGGTCGCATGCCCGGCGGTGGTATGGTTCAGCGCCTCCCCCAGAAACAGGTACTCCAGCGTGAATAACAGGCCGATCAGGATCGCCGGGATACGATTCTCCGGCGCCAGCGGCATCTTCTGGCGCTGCAGCAGGATCAGCATGATCAGCAACGCAGCCGCGATACCTGAACGCAGCGCGATCTGAAATACGGGCACGATATCCTCGGCAACGGCTTTCAGCACCACCTGCTGTGACGCCATGACCATGCAAAAGATAACCATGCAGCCAAAGGCAAATAGATCCAGCGGTTGTCGAGTACCCATGGCCCCCTCCTGAATTTCGATGAACTGAAAGGGGATTATCATTTTGTCTGCATTTCCATATATAGCTAGAATCAGACAAACGATAGTGCAGATCAGCCAGCCGTCCATGAGCCCAAAGCCGTTTATCCACCAGCCCATTGTCTTCGAGCAGCTGCCGGAGCCGGTGTTTTACCTGTCGCGAACGATGCCTTGCGATACGATCTATCCGCCGCACATTCACCGGTGGGGGGAGTTTGTCTACTCCTTCTGCGGCGTGCTTGAGCTTCAGGCAGAAGGCTCGCTTTTCCGGGTGCCGCCCAACTACGGCTTATGGCTACCGCCCGAAACAGAACATAAGGGCCTCAATCGCCACGCCTCAATTCACTGCTCGCTTTACATCGAGCCTGACCTCGCGGCGTATAAAGGTTTACCAACGGTCACTTGCGCCCTCACCATCAACGCGATGGTCCGGGCGATGCTGAATCATCTGTGCCTACAGCCGCCACAGACACCCTATACGGCGGATGAAAGTCGCTTGCTGGAGGTGATTGTGGATCAACTGGCGGTGGCGCCCTGCGCGGGTAGCTACCTGCCCACATCCGATGATCCGGCCCTGTCGAAGGTGCTGGCCTATCTGGAGGATCATCCCGGCAACAACAGCCCGGTCCGGCAGCTGGCGGAACGCTTCGGCACCACGGAGCGCACCCTGGCCCGCAAAGCCCAGCGCGATCTGGGTATGCCGTTAAGCGAATGGCGACAACGATTGAAGGTGGTGCAGGCTATGCCAATGCTGCAAGCAGGCGCAACCGTCGAAAGCGTGGCATTAGATCTGGGCTACAGTACGGCATCGGCATTTATTGCCATGTTCCGCAGGCTGTTGGAAATGACGCCGGACGAGTACCGCAAGAATGCGGAATAAACGGCTTCACCTGCCTTGGCAGACATGAGGAAGAAAAAATAATTGTGGCCGGAGAAAAATTTAGTTGAATTGATTCAGGCCCGGCAGAGTCTGCCGGGCTGTTGATTTCAACAGCTGTAGCAAGCCAGCTCGCGGCTCACTCCTCCACCAGCTTCTTCAACTCCTTATCGATCCCCGCCTCATTGAGCAGGCTATCGACCAGCGGTGCCATGGCGCGATGACGCAGGGCGCTGTTGACCAGCGCTTCCGGCAGGCTTTCGCTCTGGCCGTTCGCTTTTCGGTCGCCCGAGTGTCCGTTGACCGGCGCGCCATTATTGAGCCCTTCAACGCTGATGATCTTCATGCCGTCGATCTTCTCCACCGGTTTGACGCTTTCGCGGATGATGTGCGGCAGGTTTTCATACAGGCTGATCACCCGCTTGAGGCTGATCTGCGCCTGCTGTTCCGCTTCACGGATCTTCAGCTCGCGTTGCTGTTCGATCTCCGAGTAGCGCTGCTGCTTCTCGATCTCCCACTGCTCCTGAGCGGTGCGCAGGTACTTGCGTTCGATATCCAGCAGGGCGTCCTGCTCTATGTCGTTGACCTCCTTGCAGCGGGTCTCGATCGCCATGGTCATCTTGGCCAGACCTTCGGCGTCGAACACATTGTCGGCGGGAAGAACGCCTTGTCGGTCTGGTCCAGCCCGGTCAGCGAGACGCTCTCCAGCTCCAGACCGTTTTTCAGCAGGTCCTCCGACACCACCTGCTGCACTTTCTGGACGAAACTGGAACGCTGCTCGTGTAACTCGTCCATCGCCATCTCGGCGGCCACCGAACGTAGCGCATCGACGAACTTACCTTCGATCACCTCCTTCAGCGCTTCCGGGTCCAGCGTACGCCGGCCCAGCGTCTGGGCGGCATTGGCGATCGCATCGGAATCCAACTTACCCGCAGGTAGAACTCCGCCAGCACATCGACCCGCATAAGGCGGTGGCCGTTACCAGCGATCAGCGCCGATTTGTAAGCCTGACTCGATAGCTATCCTGTTTCGTCAAGCATGGGGCGGCCTCTGATCCAGAGGCACAACAGCTTTCTTCCGTGACCTGATTGCAGGTCGGACTGCCTCGCCGCGGGCCGGCTCCACACTGCAGATATCCCGAAACCTGCCGCGGACCTCATCCGCCGAGAATACGGCTTGAACCGGAAAACGAAGCAGTATCAAGCCGACCGCCCGGCAGGTTTCATCGAGAAAGCGATCCCGCTCCTGCCGCTTCGGACTACGGTGACTGCTGTCATCCAATTCGACAGCACAGACTACGCTCAAATCATCACGGCGACAGACCACATAGTCGAAATGCTTGGCCTTGATCCGGCCAAAGGCACTGGCCCAAGCGGAGCGCTTGGCCATCGGCTTCACCTCGATCAGGTCGGCAACCCGCACCTTGCCGAACACCCGGTAATCGTCGCCGGCCGCTTGATCGAGTATCGACAGGAATTCCCGCTCGGCCGGTGAAAACAGCAGCGGCTTCAGCCGGTAGCTATCGCTGGCTGTATCGGTCGACTCGGCTGAATCAGCCTCTTTATCACCGCTGGTAACGGGCTTGCTGAACGACAGCGCCGCCTTTAAAACCAGTAGGCTGACCAGCGTGACCGCCAGCAGTAACAGCGTCCACTCCATGGCTTATTCCCCCACCGCAACAGGCGCTGAGTTGACCAGCAGGGATACGCCAACGGGGCTGAAAGAGCCTTGGGGGCATGAGAGTCCGACAAGAGGGTTGGCGAAGACGTAGCAGAAAGGATGCATCCGTTGCATTGTTCCTGTCCTTGTAAAATCCATTTTAGGACATCCGTTAAAACCCGAGTGTGCCGCGTATCGGCAGCCGGAGCAAGGGAACAGTTCTGGACTTTTGGCCCAGATCACGCGGACCGTTACCGCAAATACTCCTCCCTTTTTATAGACGACAAAGCCCTGGACTGGCCAGGGCTTTGTGGTCGTGCTGGAGGCGCCGGTAGCGGCGCACCAATTAGTGGCTACCGAAGTAGAGATCGTCGGTGTAGTACAGATCCGCCGCTGCATCGTCGCGGCTCTCGAACTGGGCACTATCGGCACGCAGCTCAACCTGTTCCTTATCGATATAGCGGGTAGTGGTCTGAAACTCGGTACCGGCACCGATCCGGGCCTCGACGCCCAGGCTCGGTTCCAATGTGGCGGCGGAGGCCGCACCAGCGATCAGGGTGGCACCTAGGACAGCGGTTGTCAGTAGTGTTTTCATCGGTAATTCCTCTTTATTCAATCAAAGGGCGCAGCCGGTCAAAATGAAATAAAACTGAAAATTAGACCTCGACCTTGTTTATAGCTACGCTTTATCAATTAATTTTTTACAATCACTTTCAGAAACAGTTCGTTGCTTTTTTAATAAGTAACTGAACACATTTCTGGTTAATTATTCAGCGGCTTCGCTTAACGGCTACCGATGTAAAGGTTATCGCTGTATCCGGCTGCATCGCTGTGCAGCTGTGACCCGGCGTTGGCGTTCAGAACAACACGTTCCTGGTCGACATAGGTCGTGGCACTCTGGAACGCAAGGCCTGCGCCCATGTGTGCTTCGGCCCCCTGCAGCGGCTCCTGGAAACCGGCAGAAGCGACACCGGCAGTCAGGGAGCTGGTCAGTACGATTGCAGTCATCAGGGTTTTCATAATCTTTTCCTCGTTCCAATTCGTCTTGATGAGTGCAAATTTACAGAATAAAACTGAAACGAAACTGAAAATATTAGAAGACATTAATACAGGATGGGTGACAGACTGTTGCGATATCTTAAACAACTAGGTCATCAATCACTAAGTCCAATATCTGGCATTTAGAATCCACCAGCGCGCATAAATATTAAACAGTTATTTATTGAACACTTTTATTTACCAAAAAGCATGGGGGCTCTATGGCTCTCTGCCAGCGATCGCTGGTACACAGGGTAACGGGAGGAAACAGGGCGAGCAGCAGGCAACAGGAACCATACCGCATGGGCCACTCACAGCGGCGAGGTGGCTAACCGAGCAGGGCTGTCTGATGGCTGTCAGGAAGAAGTAGGGCGAACGAAACAGGGGCTGCATCACTGCAGCCCCTGTTGGAAGACAATCGGCAGAGAGATCCGCTTACTTCTTGGGATCTTCGTTGATCAGCTTTTTGATCTTGAAGAACGCCCAGACCATCACGGTGGACATTGCCGCAACCATTACCAAGCTCGGCAGCAAAGTTTCCGCAGTATAAGCATCAACGCCAAACATAATCAGCACCTCGAAGCATGTTCATCAGAGTTGCTGTGAGGTTACCTCCGAACACATTAGGGGATATTGATATAGCTCAAGAGATCAGAAGTTGAGCAGTCACAGGGAGCGGCCTGAATGCTTGCAAAAATCCCAGCCCTGAACCATACATAACAGGACCCAGTATCAGCAGGAGCAGACCGATGCCCCACCGACAGAAGATCTGGACACGCGAGCAGCTATGCAAGATGAACGAGGAAAACTTCCTGGTTGAACTGCTCGATATGCTGAAATTCTCCCCCGAGATCAGTGACTCGGACAGCGACGTCGAATCGATGAAATCCAAGCTGGAGGCGATCGAAGAGAATATCAAAGGGCGTCTCGATTCCATCTGAGCTGACAAGCGCACAGCAGACAGGCGCGGCTTGCGAGTCGCGCCCGAGAACCCGAAATCCCGATATATAGAAACAGCATACTGCAGCTCTGGTGACCGGGTTGCCGATTATTCCGGCGGCTGATCATCCCGCCAGCTGAAGCCGACCTCCACGGCAGCCCCGCCATGGCTGTACTCAATCGATTCACAGAGCGCCACCACCAGACGAATCCCCCGCCCCGCCAGACCATCACCGTAACCGGCTTCGGTGCGGTCCGCCTCCGCCAGCCAACGCTGAAAATCGAAACCCTTGCCGCTGTCATGCATACGGACCAGCAGACGCCCTCCACCCTCCAGTGCGGTATAGGTCAACTGAATACGGATGAAGCCTTCGGTAAGGTGATTCAGCTTCGCCTCTCGTGACGAGAAGTAACGGGCAAAGCCCTGCGGCGTCGATTTCATCTCCGACTTCAACTGCAATACGCCATGGTCCAGCGCATTGACGTACAGCTCGGTCAGGATCGTAAAGAGACTCTGCCAGTGGGCGGCATTGCCTTGCATCTCCTGCAGCTGGCTCAGCATCATCGGCACCGGATTGACCCGCTGCAGGCTGGCGCCACGCAACTCAAGCGACCACAGCCAGCTATCCCGGTCAAAGACCAACTCGGGGCTATCCTGATTGACGACTACCCGGCCCTGGTTGCCGCCCTTCGCGCGTATATTGCAGGGGATCTCCAGCAGCGAGACATCGTCATCCTGCAGGCAGCCGTCCATGAAATCGTCCAATGCCTGCATCAGGTGGGCGGCCAACTCCCCCGAGTGCGCCGCTTTGACGACGGTTTCAATCAGCCGGTCATCGCCGAACATCTCTCCGACAGGATTACGCGCTTCCACCAATCCATCGCTGTACAGCAGAATCCGATCGCTGGATGCGACCGGCAGCACATCGACGCCGGTCGGTTCGAAATCGGTCATGATCCCCAGCGGCGGATCGGCCGAACTGATGCGGTGACGAATATCCCCATCGCGGGGCGAGATCACCAGCACCTCCGGCATGCCGCAGTTCCAGACATACAACTGCCCCGCCTCGGCATCCAGGGTCACCAACGTGGCGGCCAGGAACTTGCCGGTCGGCAGCAATTTCATCAACTTCAGGTTTATCTGACGGAGTATCTCATCACCGCTGAACCCCTTTTGAGTCATCGCCCGGAAGGTTTCCGATAGCGGTAGCGCCCCCACCACCGACGCCAGACCATGGCCGGTAAAGTCGCCCAGCAAGACATTCAAGTTGCCGTTCGGCCGAAAAGCGCTGAGCTGTACATCGCCACAAAAGGTTTCCGCCGGCCGTTTCAGCGAGCGGATCCGGTTCAATGCACTGTTGTCGCCCTCGATCGCGCCGCGCAACAGCTGCTCGGCGATCTCCTCGTCCCGCTGCAGCAGGCTGTGCAGCTGCTGTACCCGTGAATACAACCGACGGATCCGCTGCATCGACAGCAGCTTCGCCTTCAGCGCTCCCAGGCTGATCGGCCGCCGGAAAAAATCATCGGCCCCCGCCTCGATGCAACGCTCCATCAATTGCTCATCATCTGAACTGGTAACGAACAGAATCGGCACGAACCGGTCGCCGCACATTGCCCGGATCTGCTTGGCCGTCTCGATACCATCCATCACCGGCATCAATACATCGATGAGAACGATCCAGGGCGAATGCTGCCGGAACAGCGCCACGCCACGCGCGCCGTTGTCCGCCAGCAGCACCTCGAACCCCAGATGCTGCAGCATTCCCTTTAGCAACAGCCGGTTGGTTTCCAGATCATCCACCACCAGTACCGTATCATTGACCTGCTCCGGTCGCGTTCCGGTCAGTTCCACCCGCTTACCCCTCGATGGTGATAAAGCGTTCGAACTTGGCGATATCGAGGATCTTGCGGATGGTCTGGTTGGGATGGCGGATCACCAGATTCCCCCCCAGGGTTTCGGCGTGCTCCTTGAGCAACAGGATCATCCCCAGCGCCGAACTGTCCATATAATCCGCATCCTGCAGATCCAGTGCGAAGCTGGTCCCCGGCGCTTGCTCGCTCTGGTAGCTGTCCCGAAAATCCTGGTGCAACGAAAAATCGAACCGGTCACTGACACGGATGATGATGCTGTTTCCTTCATCGGATCTGCTGGTTGAAATCGCCATGTTCCCTCTCCTTGATATACGTAATCGGCCAAGCCGGCGCTGTCCGATTGTCCACCTGTTCGTTTGCTTATCCTGCCGGTACGCACCGCAGCCAACCCGGCCGGTAGAACTACCTGCGCTCAGCATACCGCCGCCACAGCCGGAAACGCCATAAGAAAGCGGATGAAACCCGCCTGATTCAGCAGCCGGGTGCACCGTCTTACACCGACTGCGGGCTGCACAGGCCGCGGGCCTCCAGCCGGAAAACGGTCGGACAGTGCTGATAAGTAATAGCAGCCGTTCGGCAATACGCCACTGCCGGCCTGCTGAATCGGCTCCGCTTTCCGCTATCACAACGTAGTGGTTTCCTATCGTTCATAGATTTCAAGCAATCAAAAAACACTTATCGAGATATCAAAAATAAATTTACGATCAATCAAAAGTTATAAAAAACATCCCTTAACAACAAATCGATATAAAAACAGGAAAATAAAAACCCTTAAGAATCAAATAGTTATAACGACAGTTTCTCTTCTGACAGAATCCCGCCATTCTTTTGAAAAACCCTTTAAGTTCAAACAGTTACAGCTACAGATGAGAAACAACCGACTTTTGATTGATCATTTTTTGATATAAAATCATCAATACAAATAGGAGATAACTCAGAACTGGATATTCGATATGCAAGAAAGGGAGATAAAACTGCTGTTCAAAGCGGGCGTATTCGACTCCTGTCAGGCGATTCCGGTATCGATGGCACGTGGCTGGACGTTGAAGTTCGTTACCAAGCAGGACGAAGTCATTACGCTGAACCTGCAGCGCAGCAAGGAGGAGCGGGAGTTCAAGAGCCTGGATGGCGCAGCGGCGGTCGCACGGCGGATCGGCTTCGAATGGCTGAATGTACAGATCGGCGATCTGAAATGGCGTGAGAAGGTCTGATCAACTGAGCAGTGTCAGCGGGTGCCGGCAAATCCCGAGATCTGCCGGCGATAGTCGTGAGCGGCCAAGAGAACCGCAGGCCCGGACGGGATGGGCGAAAGCTTAAAGCGCGGTACGGCCCTGTGCCAGCTCGTCGGTAGTGGCGTCGCGCACGCTGACCACTTCGATATCGTAGGTCAGGGTATGGCCGGCCAGCGGATGATTGCCGTCGACGGTCACCTCATCATCGCTGAGCTCGACGATCTCGACCAGCTGTTGTTGGCCCTCTTCATCCTGCACCTGGTAGTGCATCCCGACGGCCAGCTCGGCATCGCCGAACTCGCTGCGCTTGATGGTCTGCACCAGGCCGTTATCGCGGCGGCCGTAGCCTTGATCCGGATGGATTTCGACACGGAAGCTGTCACCCGCTTCCCGCCCCTCCAGCGCGTTCTCCAGCCCGGGAATAATATTGCGGTGGCCATGCAGATAGGGCAATGGCTCGCCATCATGGGAATCGTCCAGTACCTGTTGCTGGGCATCGGACAGGGTGTAGTGGAACGCCACCACTTTATCGGCGGAAATCTTCATCGGTATTCCTCTAAAGCTGGTTCGGGTCAAGCCGGGCGTTTATCCACAGCCCGAGATCGGTTATTTCATCCGCACAGACCTCATGGGCCATCGGATAGCTCTGCCACTGAGGACTGAAGCCCAGAGATTGCAGACGCTGCAGTGCGTTTTCCCCAAGTGCGTAAGGGACCACATCATCCACAAGACCGTGCGCTATCCACAGCGAAAAATCCACCTCACGTCGCAGTTTCGGCGCCGGATCGGTCGCCAGGTAGGTGGACAACGCGGCCACACCGGCCAGTCCTTGTGGGTAACTCAAGCCGAGCTGATAGGCCACCGCACCACCTTGAGAGAACCCCACCAGCAGGATCCGCTCAGGCGCGATTCCGCCGGCAATCTGCTCGGCGACCAGCGCACCGATCTGCTCGACCGACTGCTGCAGGCTGGCCTCGTCGATCTCCCGCCCCTGGCCCATCGACAGGATGTCGTACCAGGCACGCATCGGCCAGCCGTTGTTGACGGTTACCGGCCGTACCGGCGCCTGTGGAAAGATAAACCGTACCGCCAGCTGTGGCGGCAGCTTCAACCAGGGCACCACCGGCACGAAATCATGGCCGTCGGCACCGAGGCCGTGCAGCCAGATCACCACCGCATCGGCTTGACCGGGCGGCTCCAGGCAGACCGCCTGTTCGCTTTCGATCAGCTTCATGGCTGCAACCGGTCGATCTGCCAGCCCTGTTCGGTCAGGGTATAGCGGAAACGATCGTGCAGCCGGTTTTCCCGCCCCTGCCAAAACTCGAACTTGCTGGGCACCAGCCGATAGCCGCCCCAGCGTTGCGGCCGTGGCAGGTTTTCGTCCGGGTGCCGCTGCTTCAGCTGCTCAACCTGACGCTCCAGCGTTGCACGGCTATCGACCACCTGGCTTTGATGGGAGGCAGCGGCGCTGAGTCGACTACCGAACGGCCGCTCGTTGAAATACTGCTCGGCCTGCGCCGGTGACAACCGCTCCACCCGGCCCTGGACACGCACCTGGCGCTCCAGTCCGTACCAGTAAAACATCAGTTCCGCCTGCGGGTTCTCCGCCAGTTCACGGCCCTTCTGGCTTTCATAGTCGGTGTACCAGGCGAAACCTTCCTGATCGAAATGCTTCAGCAACACGATGCGGGCCGACGGCATGCCGCTGGCACTGGCGGTCGCCAGGGTCATCGAGGTGGCATCATCCGGCGATACCTCGGTGGCCTGCTGCAGCCAGTGGGCGAACTGGGCGACCGGATCATCCTGCAGGGTTTCACGCTGCAGGGGTTCGGCCAGGTATTCCCGCCGCAGCGCTTTGTAATCGTGACTGTTGCTCATCGGATGCACTCTCTAGTCAGTCGTTTGATGGCGCCATCATACCACTAGCGCACGCCACACCCGAGCCCCGTCGATAAGGCAAAACTATCAACGACAGATAAACAATTAATTATATATAAAGAAATATTTTGCCTAGTATCGTCTCCATCGAAAGCAAACACTTCCCGACGAATTTCCAAAGGAGCTGAACCATGTTCAACGATATGACCGGCAACCGCGTTCCCCAGGTTACCTTCCGTACCCGCGCCAACAACGACTGGCATGAGATCACCAGCAACGAGCTGTTCGACGGTAAAACCGTGGCGGTATTCGCCCTGCCGGGTGCTTTCACACCCACCTGTTCCTCCACCCATGTGCCACGCTACAACGAGCTGGCCGGCGTGCTGAAGCAGAACGGTGTCGACGATATCCTCTGTGTTTCGGTCAACGATCCGTTCGTCATGGAAGCCTGGCAGCAGGATCAGAACGCCGAAAACATCCGCTTCATCCCGGATGGCAATGGCGAATTTACCGATAAGATGGGGCTGCTGGTCGACAAGAGCGAGCTGGGCTTCGGCAAGCGCTCCTGGCGCTACTCGATGCTGGTCCGCGACGGGGTGATCGAGCAGATGTTTATCGAACCGAACAAGCCGGGCGACCCGTTCGAAGTATCCGATGCCGACACCATGCTGAACTACCTGAACCCGCAGGCCAAGGAGCCGGAGTTCGTAACCCTGTTCAGCAAACCGGGCTGCCCGCACTGCGCCCGCGCCAAGGCACTGTTGAGCGACCGCGGTATGCCATATGAGGCGATCGAACTGAGCGACCGGGTGACCTCCCGTTCCCTGCGCGCCGTCACCGGTCAGGGCACCTGGCCGCAGGTCTACATCAGCGGCAATCTGATCGGTAGCGCCGACGACCTGGAAGCCTACCTGGCGGCCCGCTAAGCCGCCCTCGCCAATCCTTTACGCGTTCGCCCGGCCCCGTGCCGGGCTTTTTTATTTTTGCGGTAACGACCACCTACCCGCTTGTAGCTTGTAGCTTGTGGCTTGTGGCTTGTGGCTTGTGGCTTGTGGCTTGTGGCTTAGGGCTTATGGCTTGTGGCTTGTGGCTTATGGCGTGAGGCTTATGGCTTGAAGCTTGAAACAAGCAAAACCTTCCCTTGTTCGTCCGGATCGGGCAGCATGACGAGAAAGCCGCAGTGGGAGGTGTAGATGCGCAGTCTGACAATCATGATGCTGGCGCTGCTTTTGACAGCCTGTGCCAGCCAGCCCGATAAACCCTTCCACTTCAAGAACCTGGCCAAGTCCGATATCGATATGGTGGCGGACCGCCATCACCAGGCGATCAGCGGGCTGACCCGTCAACTGGCGATAAAACTGTACAAGCGCAACCCCCGCGAACTGGCCAAGGCCAACGGCGTTACCCTGGAACGACGCTTGAAACTACTATTCCCGATCAATCGCGCCAGCCGCAAGCATGCCGAACTGGCAAAACGCGACAGCGTCGCGGCGGTGCAGTTGGCGTTCGATCCCGAGTTCAACGGCGATCGGGTATTCGCGTTGATGGTCGGTGTCACCGGAATGCTGAATGCCGCCTACAACGGCCAACGGGAGTTCTTCCTGACCGACGAACTGGACCAGCAGAAGCTGTACCACAGCGCCCGCAACCTGGAGGTGATCGCCTGGCAGCTACGTAATAAGCGCGGCGAAGACGGTAAGCTGCTGATCCTCAGCAACGGCAGCACACCGGAAGGGATTGAGAACCTCAGCTACGAGCGGCTGTTCGGTAAAATGATCGCACTGCAGGATATGCTGGCCCAGGTGGTGGCCGACAAATCGAGCCGCGCCATCAACCGGGTGGTGCACAGCGCCGCCTCAATGACCCTGCTGCCGATCTGAGTGTTTCGGCAACCTCCTGATCCGGCTGTTGGAAGCAAAAAACAAGTCGCCCGCGGAGCGGGCTACGGACCACAGGAACCCTGTAGGGCGTCACCCGGGGCGCCACCGCCGCTGGCGGTTAAAACGCCTATCGGCGTTTGGCCGGCCAGGCCTACCCGGCCGGGTCCGGCCCTACATTGGCGTGGTGAAGAACCCGCGGGAGTTCCAGCCTAAAACCTACTGCCGGTTCTCCAGGGTCTGGATAAAACGGTCAGACTCTGCAATGGCCTGCTGCATATCGCGCACCAGCAGGTCGATATTCTGTTTGATACCGGCGAACTCGCCCTTCAACGCGCCAATCGCCCGGGCATTGAGGTTGTGCTTCAGGTACAGCACGTTGTCCTGCAACGACGCCAGCACCGGCGCCATACGCCGCTCGGCCCGCTGCATTGAGGCCAGCAGCTGGCGGTAACGTGCCTGGGTGCTGCGTAGCTGACGGGCGCTCTGACTCCGCAGCTTGGCGTTGCTGTACAGCTCCAGCTCCTGCTGCCACTCCTCGAACAGCGCCTCGGCCACATCCTCCACCTTGTCGATCCGCTCGCTCACCGCGTCGGCCGCCGCCTTGCTGTCGTCGTACTCCGCCTGCAGTCGATCGTACAGGTTCTCCAGTTCGCCACCGTCGAACTGTACCACCGAGCGGAACTGGCTGAGCGCGTCGCGGAACTGCTGCTGCGCCTCCTGCTGGGCATCGCGCGCCTCGCCGACCCGGTCGACCAGGATCTCCCGCTTATGCACACCGACCTGTTCCATTGCCGAGTAGTAGGCACTCTGGCAACCACTGAGCAGTACCGCCAGCGACAGCGCCGCCAACACCTTTTTCATTAACATCTGATCGTTTTCCCCAGGGCCTATTCGCACTCTGTTCGATAGCCGCGTTACCGCCGCGGTCATCGAATTTAGTGTGAACAGGTCCTATTTACAATCGGCCAGGGGTGCGTTGATACGGATATCGCACACCTTGTGGTTTTCGTTCAGGCAGAGGGTAATATCGGCCCGCTGCGGCATCTCCTCCAACATATGGCGGGTCAGCCGCTCATAATGCTGGATAAAGCGCTTGATCTGCTGTTCGTCCATGATCCGCAGGTGGTCGGTCGGCTGCTGGGTGTCGTAGATATACTTGACCCGCTCGGCCAGCTTCATCTCCTGCAACGAGCGCCACTCGAACACCGCATCCATGCTCGGCACCTTCAGCATCAGCAGCACGTCCAGCATGCTGAACAGCTCCTGATAAACGCCCTTGAGCTGCTCGTTGGCATGGCGGCGCCAGGCACCGTCGGCATCCTCCTGCGACTCCAGCTCGTTGATCGGCCCGGCCAATGCCTTATCCGGCTGCGGCACGGCGCCGACGCACCAGCCCTCCATCACGATGATGTCGGCCGGCCCGACCCACTCCTGCCAGACCGCCGACTGGCAACGGTCGTCGATCGACTTGTCGAATACCGGGATCTTGGTGACGCTGTTGTCGTCGCTGGTCCTCAGCGACTGCAGAATCGAGATCCCCAGATCGACGTCGTGGGTACCGGGTACCCCGCGGGTCTGCAGCAGCGGATGAACGCTATGCGCCAGGCGGGTGCGTTCCTCATAGGTCTTGTAGAGATCGTCGATCGAGAAACCGACCACCCGCAGGCCGAAGCCCTCGGTCAGGATCACCTCCAGCAGGTTGAACAGGGTCGACTTGCCGGCTCCCTGGGCACCGTTGATACCGACCACCAGCGGCCCCGGCTGTTGCTGCTTGCGGCAAGCCAGCCAGGCGCCCAGCGGCACATAGATATGCTCGAGCAGCTCTACCAGGCCGATATCGACCTTCAGCGACTCCAGCGTCGAAGCAAACGCCTGCTCCACCGAGCGCACCGCCTGGCGGCGGGTCTGGAAATCAAGACAAAGCTGGTCCTTGGGCCAGCTGATCAATAGGCTCATGAAGGTCCTTATATGTAAATAATCAGGGCTGCCGGTGACGGCGTAACCAGTCCTGTACCCACTGGATATGTTCCGGCTCCATCAGCGAAGGCGCATGCTCTATACCGCACAGCTGCAACACTTCCAGCTCGGGATTCTCCCGCTGCATCTGCGCCACCGTGTCGGCATCGAGCACGTCGGAACGATCGCCCCACAACAGCGCCTGCGGACAACGGACCGAGCGCCACACCGGCCACAGGTCGATATCCTGATCGGCAGCGGCGGCGGTCGCCGCCGAGATCGCCGGGTCGTAGTGCAACGCCAGCGAACCGTCCGGTTGTTCACGACTGCCATGGCGGGCCAGGTGGCGCCACTGGTGGTCCTCGAGATTGCGTAGCGCCAGGTAGTTGCGGCGCATGAACTGCTCCACCTCGGTTAACGATTCAAAGCGGAAGTCGCCGAGGTAACCGGTGATCCGCTTGAGCGAGCGACTGGGGATAAAGGCGCCGATATCATTCAACACCAACGCCCGCACCGGCGAATTGGCCATCGATGCCAATGCCATGCCAAGAATACCGCCCATCGAGGTGCCCACCCAGTCGACCTGCTCAACATTGAGCCGACCGACCAACACCATCAGATCCTGCAGGTACTGGCTGATCTCGTAGCCGCTGCCGTTGGGCAGCCAGTCGCTGTGGCCGCGGCCGACAATATCGGGACAGATCACCCGGTAGTCGCGCGACAACGCCCGCGCCAGGTCATCGAAATCCCGACTGTTACGCGCCAGTCCGTGCACGCACAGCAGCACCCGGCTGTTATCGGCGCTGCCCCATTCGTGGTACACCATCCGGTGCACCCCCTGCGGGTTCAGGCAAAGCACAGAATCGGTACGCATCGGCCACCTCCTGCTCCATCAGTCTGTCGATACCCTAGCAGCCTGTCGGACTTAACACTAATCTACTCGGCTCTGGCTTCCTGCTTCGCCCTAACTCCTGCATCCATGCAGTCGTGCGGAAAAGCGGGATTGGTCATCTTTTCCGATCGATTTCGTTAAATAGCGTGCTATTCGCCTCAATCGTTCGAAAAATCTGCCTCATTCAATCGCCGGGAGCGATTGAACGTGCAAACCCCGAAGGGGTGAAGCACATGGATGTGCTGAACAATCCCTCTTTCCCTCGCTACGATCGGTCAAGCCCGAAAGGCTGCTGGCATGAGCCGCCATTCGCTGCCCAATTTGAACCTGTTAACGACAATAAACTCAACAGGTTAAGAAATGTAAATTTGCCCGACCGGCCGGCTAAAAGCCGATATGATTAAATGACTCGAAAACGAATGGAATTCGCCCCCGATCCCGAGGACCCCGGCCCCGTATGAATACTCCAGTGGACCCCCAGATGACTTCAGAGCGTACCCGTACCGGCAGCAAGCTGCTGCGCTGGATAGTGCCGATCCTGTTGCTGCTGGCCGGTGTGGCGGTGTATTCGGCGCTCAAGGCCAGCAAACCAAGCGCCCCCGCCCGGCCGGCCCAGGAGAAGGTCTGGACCGTCCACGCCATCAACGCCGAACTGACTAGCCACCGACCGGAGCTTACCCTGTACGGCAAGGTGGAGTCGCCACGCCGCACGACGCTCAGCGCCGCGGTAACCGCCTTCGTCAGCAAGGTGCAGACGGACGAGGGCCGGGTAGTTTCCGCCGGCGATCCGCTGATCCAATTGGACCCGCGTGATGCGGAACTGCTGGTGCAGGAACGGGAAGCAGAGCAGAAAGCAATCGAAGCCCAGATCAAGGCCGAACAGGTGCGCCACCAGGCCAACCTGAAAGCACTGCAGATCGAACGCGAGCTGCTGGCGCTGTCCGAACGCACCGTACAGCGTTACCAGAACCTGGCTTCGCGCAAGGTCGGCAGCGAAGACCAGCTCGACAGCGCCCGGCGCACCTACCAGCAGCAGGCCCTCTCTCTAAACACCCTGCAGCAGGAGCTACAGGATCACCCCAACCGACTGGCCCAATTGGAAGCCAACCGGCAGCGCGCCGAAGCCCAGCTGGCCAGCGCCCGGCTGGATCTCGAACGCACCCTGGTCAGTGCCCCCTTCACCGCCCGCATCGCCAAGCTTTCGGTGGCGCCGGGCGACCGGGTGACCAGCGGCAGCACACTGCTGATCCTGTATGCATTGGACAATATCGAGGTACGCGCCCAGATCCCGTCGCGCCACCTGGCGATCGTCCGCCAGGCGCTGGCCGAGCAGGGTTCGATGAGCGCCGAGGCGCGGCTGGACGGTCAATCGATCCAGCTGCAGCTGGACCGTCTGGCCGGCGAAGTCGATGGCGGTCGGGCCGGCATCGATGCGCTGTTCCGGGTTGGCGGCCAACAACCGCTGGAGCCGGGCCGGGCCCTGCAACTGAGCCTGACCCTGCCGGCCCAGCCGGGCAGCGCCGCACTGCCGCCGCAGGCGCTCTACGGCCTGGACCGGATCTACCGGATCAGCGACGGCCGGCTGGAAGCGCTGCAGGTTGAGCGGCTCGGGGATATCAGTGGCAGCGACGGCCGGCCCTACGTGCTGGTCCGCGCTGACAACCTGCGCGATGGCGACCGGATCATCACCACCCAGTTGCCCAACGCCATCTCCGGCCTGAAAGTGAACGAGGCCGGCGCCCGATGAATAGCCTGATCGCCCTGTTCACCGGCCACCGGGTGGCCGCCAACCTGCTGATGATGCTGATGATCCTGGCCGGCATCTGGGGGGTGAAGACGCTCAATACCCAGTTCTTTCCAACCTTCGAACTGGACGTGATCACCATCCAGGTGACCTGGTCCGGCGCCGCCGCCGAGGATGTCGAGCGCTCGGTGATCCTGCCGATCGAGGAGGAGCTGAAATCACTCAGCGATATCGACACCCTCTATGCCACCGCCAACCAGGGCATGGCCTCGCTGCGGCTGGAGTTGAAGGAGGATGCCGATCTCGACTACCTGCTGGACGAGGTCAAGCAGAAGATCGACAGCATCCGCAGTGACCTGCCCAGCGATGCCGAGGAGCCACTGGTACAGAAGGTGATCCGCTACGAGAGCATCGCCAGTCTGCTGCTGACCGCCCGCAACGGCAGTCTGGAGGAGCTGCGCCCGCTGGCCTACCAGTATGAACGGGAGCTGCTCGACCTGGGGATCAGCAAGATCGACTACGAAGGACTGCCCGACCAGGAGATCTCGATCCAGATCCCCGCCGCCCAGCTGCATGAGCTGGGCATGACGATGGGCCAGATCGCCGACACCGTGCGGCTGCGCAGCCTCGATCTGCCGGCCGGCACCGCCGCCAAGGGCGACGGCTCGCGGCAGATCCGCAGCCTTAGCCAGCAGCGCGACGTGGAGGGCTTCCGCCAACTGCCGCTGATCACCGAACAACAGGGCCGGCTGGTGCGCCTCGGTGACGTGGCCGATATCCGGTGGCAGGCCAAAGAGGGTCAGACCTACCTGACCTACCGCGGCCAGCCGGCGCTGATCATGGCGCTCAAGCGCACCGAAAATGACGACACCCTGACGGCCGCCGGTATTCTCAACGACTGGCTGTTCAAGACCCGTCAGACCCTGCCGCCGGGCATCGAGCTGGTGCCCTATGACGAACGCTGGCAGCCGATCCGCGACCGTATCAACCTGTTGCTGAAAAACGGTCTCAGCGGCCTGGTGCTGGTGATCTGTATCCTGTTCCTGTTCCTCAACGCCCGGGTGGCGTTCTGGGTCACCGTCGGCATCCCGGTCTCCTTCCTGGCCACCCTGGCGGTGCTGTACGGCATCGGCGGTTCGATCAACATGATCAGCCTGTTCGGCCTGATTATGGCGCTGGGGATCATCGTCGACGACGCCATCGTAGTCGGCGAGGACACCCTGACCCACCTGCAGATGGGCGAACCCGGCCTGGAAGCGGCGGTCGGCGGCGCATTGCGGATGCTACCACCAGTCACCGCGTCGTCGCTGACCACTATCGCCGCCTTCCTGCCGCTGCTGCTGGTCGGCGGTGTCATCGGCAATATCCTGATCGATATCCCGACGGTGGTGATCTGCGTAATCGTCGCCTCGTTGGTGGAGTGCTTCCTGATCCTGCCGGGCCACCTGCACCACAGCCTGCACCGCGCCGCCGACCTGCATCCGAGCAAGACCCGGCTGCGGCTGGACGCCGCCTTCAACCGGTTCCGCGACGGGCCGTTCCGCCGGCTGGTAAGCAACGCGATCAGTTTCCGCTGGATCACCCTGGCGGCGGCCCTGATGATGCTGATCGTCGTTATCGGCCTGCTGGCCGGCGGGCGGGTCAAGTTCACCTTCTTCCCGGTGGTCGAGCGCGAATCGCTGACCGCCAACGTACAGTTCGTCGCCGGCTCACCGCCGGAGCAGGTCAGCCACTTCCTGGCCCACCTGGAAGAAACCCTGCAGCAGGCCGACAGCCAATTGCAGGAAAAGCTGGTCAAGGTCAGTTACCGCCAGCACGGCAGTGCCAATTTCTCGCGTAGCAGCGCCACCAGCGGCAATGGCGACGAGTTCGGCAGCCTGATCGTCGAACTGACCCCGCTGGACGACCGCGAGACCCGCAATGCCGAACTGATCCGCCGCTGGCGACCGCTGATTCAGCTGCCGGCCGGCATCGAGAAATTCACCATCGATATCGACCAGGCCGGTCCGCCGGGCAAGCCGATCGAGGTCAAATTGACCGGCGCCGATATCGTCACCCTGAAAGCGGCGTCGATGGAAGTGCAGACGCTGCTGAAAGGCTATCAGGGGCTCAGCAACGTCGACGACGACCTGCCATTCGGCAAATCGCAGCTGATCTACCAACTGACCCCGGCCGGCAAAGCCAGCGGGCTGACCCTGTCCAGCGTCGGCCGCCAGCTGCGGGCCGCCTTCGACGGTCTGGAGATCCAGTCGTTCTATCAAAGCCAGGACGAGGTGGAAGTGCGCCTGCAGCTCCCGAAAGCCGAGCGTGACCGGCTCAGCGCGCTGGAGCAGCTGCCGATCATCCTGCCGGACGGCAGCAGCACGCCTTTGGCCAACGTGGTTCAATTCGATGCCCAGCGCGGACTGGACACCCTGGCGCGGATCAACGGCCAGCTGGCGATCAACGTCTCCGCCGACCTGGACGACCTGCAGACCAATGCCAACGAGGTGATCGAATCGCTGCGCGCCGGCCAGCTCGATGCGATCGGCGCCCGCTACGGTGTGAATTTCAGTTTTGAGGGCAAGAACAAGAACCAACGCGAAACCCTGGCCGATATGCGCAACGGCCTGCTGCTCGCATTGGCGCTGATCTACATCATTCTGGCCTGGGTATTCAGCTCCTACAGCTGGCCGCTGGCAGTGATGTTGGCAATTCCGATGGGGCTGACCGGAGCGGTGCTGGGCCATTTCCTGCTGGGCCAGAACCTGACCATCCTGTCGCTGTTCGGATTGTTCGGCCTGTCGGGGATCGTGATCAACGACTCGATCGTGTTGATCACCTTCTACCGCAAGTTGCGCCAACAGGGCCAGACAGTGGAAGAGGCGATCGTCAACGCCGCCTGCCAGCGGCTGCGGGCGGTATTGCTGACCTCGCTGACCACCATCGCCGGGCTGACGCCGATCCTGTTCGAGACCTCGATGCAGGCGCAGTTCCTGATCCCGATGGCGATCTCGATCGTATTCGGGTTGGCCTACGGTACGGTGCTGATCCTGCTGGTGGTACCGGCTCTGCTGACCCTGGTGGAGGGACTTCGCGCCCGACTGGGGCTGAAATCCAGCTCGGCCACGCTGCTGACCGAGCCGGCCGGCCCAGCCGGAGAGATCAAAACATCTTGAAATGAATCGTGACGCCTGAGTTGCGCGTGTTCAGTTGATACGCCCTGGCTAATTTGGGTTGATTACGGAAAATGTTACCGGTAAAGTGCAATTGTTACCGGTAACAAGTCGTGTTTTTGCAAAGCGGACCACCTGTGCCGGATCCACTCTCAAAATAACAACAGGAAGAGAAAGATGCGCATTTTCAGCAAACTCTTGACCGCCGTCTTTTCAGGTGCCCTCTCCATTTCCGCGTTCGCCGCCGACTTCACCTTCAAGGTGCAGTCATCGGACCCGTCAGGAGACAAGAACTTCCAGATTCAACAGCAGTGGGCCGAGCGTGTCGGCAAGATGTCCGGCGGCCGGCTGGAGATCAAACTGATGCCGGTTGGCAGTGTGGTGAAGCACACCGAGACCCTGGATGCTATCAAGATGGGTATCCTGGACGGTCATGTCACCGCTACCGGCTACTTCTCCGGCAAGGACCCCGGGTTCGGCCTGATCGGCAATACGGTCGGAGCCTGGTCCTCCACCTCCCAACTGCTGCAATACATCAACTACGGCGGCGGCTATGAGCTGATGAGCGAGTTGTACGCCCCCTACGGCGTCAAGTTCATCGGCGGTTCGACCACCGGCGTCGAGTCCTTCGTATCCAAGGTGCCCCTTGACGGTGTCGACGACCTCAAGGGGCTGAAACTGCGTGCGCCAGAGGGGCTGGTACAGAAGGTGTTTGCCGCCGCCGGCGCCGCGCCCGTCAACCTGCCAGGTTCAGAAGTGTTTACCTCGTTGAGCAAGGGCGTTATCGATGCCGCCGACTACACCGTGTTCTCCACCAACCAGAAAGCGGGTATGAACGACATCGCGCAGCACCCGGTACAGCCCGGCTTCCACTCGCTACCGCTGATCGATATCTCGGTCAGCCAGAAAAAGTGGGACAAGCTGCCTGAGGATCTGCAGGAGATCCTGACCGTGTCGGTGCGTGACTTTGCTCAGGATATCACCACGCAGCTGCGTATCGCCGACCAACAAGCGGTGAAGGAAGCGCGTAATAACGCAGATATCACCATTCACGATTGGAGCGCCGAGGAGCGCAAGAAATTCCGTGCGATCGCCCGTTCCCAGTGGGAGGAGTTCGCCAAGGAGTCCGATAACGCGATGAAGGTGTATCAGTCGGTCACCGCCTACCTTGAAGAGAACGGCCTGCTCTAAGGTCCGCTCGCATCTCTCGCCGATAGACCCGGTGGAGCGTTCTGCTCCACCACACTCCCTGGATTAGTGTCATGAAAGCTCAAGACCGCATTCACGAAGCGGAGACTCATGAGGTGGAGGCGCATGGTCGGACCCACCTTGATCGCGCGATCATTCGGATCGGCAATCTACTGAGCCTGCTGTTCATCTTTACCGTGGCGATCTCGTTTTTCGAGATTCTGATGCGCTACCTGTTCAACGCCCCCACGATCTGGGTGCACGAGTCGGCGGCGTTTATCGGTGGATCGCTGTTCGTCATTGGTGGTGCCTATGCACTGGCCAACAATAAGCATGTACGGGTGGTGCTGATCTACGATCAGGTGTCCCCCCGTGTGCGCTGCTATCTGGATTTATTCCATGGGTTGGCCGGCTTACTGTTTACCGGCATGCTGGCCTACGGCGCCTGGATGATGACCAGCAACGCCTGGTTGTCGCCGCTGGGCGACCTGCGCCTGGAAACCTCGGGTTCTGCCTGGAACCCGCCATTCCCCGCGCTGTTGAAGGCGCTGATCCTGCTGGTTTTCTGTGTAATGTTTGTTCAGTTTCTGTTCCATCTGGCAGCGGATTTCCGTCTGCTCAGGCGGTTGAAGCGCGGAGGTAGCGCTCATGTTTGATCTCTCCGCGATCGGTATCGCCTATGGCAGCCTACTGATGCTGGGGCTGTTGATCCTGCTGCTATTGACCGGCATGCAGTTGGCGTTTGCCACCGGCTTGGTGGCACTGGCCTTTACCATTGGCTGGTTCGGCGTCGATGCGCTGCCTTTGATCACCAGCCGTATGTACAGTTTCGTCAACGGTTACGTGTTCCTTGCGGTGCCGATGTTCGTATTAATGGCCGCCCTGCTGGACCGCTCCGGTATCGCCGTAGACCTGTTCGACGCAATGAAGAAGCTGGCCCGCAAGCTGCGTGGCGGGGTGGCGGTACAAACCCTGGTCGTGGCTGTGATTCTGGCCTCCATGTCCGGCGTCATTGGCGGTGAAACCGTATTGCTGGGCATCCTCGCACTGCCGCAGATGCTACGCCTGGGCTACAACCGCAAGCTGGCGATCGGCACTACCTGTGCCGGGGGTGCGTTGGGCACCATGATGCCGCCCAGTATCGTGCTGATCATCTACGGAATGACCGCCAGCGTGTCGATCGGCGACCTGTTCAAGGCGGCGTTCCTGCCGGCGGCGATCCTGGCTTCGTTCTACGTCGCCTATGTTCTGATCCGCTGCTATATGAACCCTTCGCTGGCGCCGCTGCCCACCGCCGAAGAGCTGGCAGCGGACGACGAACGTGACATCAACTACCTGAAGGCGCTGTTCTTCCCGGGCCTGACCGTAGCGATCGTGCTTGGCAGCATCTACACCGGCGTTGCGTCGGTGACCGAAGCCTCGGCGTTGGGCGTAGTCGGCATTCTGCTGAGCGCACTGATCCGCGGCGAGATTAACCTCGAGATGATCCGTGACAGTGCCAAGGCAACGATGCAGACCTGCGGCATGATCATCTGGATCGGCATCGGCGCCAGCGCCTTGGTCGGCGTCTACAACCTGATGGGCGGTATCGACTTCGTCGAATCGCTGATCCTGTCGCTTAGCGACGGCCATGCCATGACCACGGTGCTGATCATGATGCTGATCCTGCTGGTGCTCGGGATGTTTCTGGACTGGGTCGGTGTAGCTCTGCTGACCATGCCGATCTTCGTGCCGATCATCACCAACCTCGGGCTGGATCCGATCTGGTTCGGCGTAGTGTTCTGTCTGAACATGCAGGTCTCCTTCCTGTCTCCGCCGTTCGGCCCCGCTGCTTTCTATCTGAAATCGGTGGCGCCTAAAGAGATCAGCCTCGGTGAGATCTTCTCCGCGCTGGTGCCCTTCATTGCGCTGCAGATCCTGGCGCTGACACTGGTGGTGCTGTTCCCGCAGCTGGCGTTGTGGTGGCAGTAGGGAGGCTTACGATGCAGAAGAAGTTCATTGTGATGGGGGTTTCCGGTTGCGGAAAATCACTGATCGGCTCGATGTTGGCGGAGCGTCTCGGACTTGCATTTTTCGATGGCGACGACTTCCACCCGCGGGAGAACGTAGAGAAGATGCGTCAGGGAACACCGCTTAACGATCAGGACCGTTACGGCTGGTTACAGACGCTGAATGCATTGCTCAACCGGGAGGAGACTGCGGTCCTGGCCTGCTCCAGCCTGAAGCCTCAATATCGCAAGCAACTGCGCCACGGCAACGATGCGCAGCTGATCTACCTGAAAGGGGATATCGAGACGATATGGAGCCGGCACAGCTGTCGCGAGGGCCACTACTTCAACGGTCGCGAGATGCTCGAAAGCCAGTTTCGTGAACTGATTGAACCAGGGGCCGACGAGGCGATTCAGGTCGGTATCGACCAGCCCGCCGACCAGATCATTGCCGAGATTCTCGCCGCTTTGGCGGGCAGCGCTGGGGAGGTTCGTTAGCGGCGGCCGTTTCCGCTGTCAGGCAGGGAGTTATTCTCCTTGCCTGATCCGCTTGAAACGGTAACATGTTACGCGTAACAGGATGCCGGACACCAGAATGACCGCAAAAAGAAGAAGACCTACCCTCCAGGATGTCGCGGATCGCGTCGGCATCACCAAAATGACCGTAAGCCGGTACCTGAAGAGCCCCGAACAGGTGTCGGCGGCCCTGCAGGAGAAGATCCAGAAGGCGCTCGATGAGCTGGGCTACATCCCCAACAAGGTGCCCGATATCCTCTCCAGCTCAAAGAGTCATGCCATCGGACTGCTGGTGCCGTCACTGACTAACCAGGTGTTTGCCGAGGTGATCCGTGGATTTGAATCGGTGGCAGAACCGGCGGGTTACCAAACCATGCTGGCCCACTATGGCTACAGCCAGAGCGCCGAAGAGGCGCGTATTGCCACCCTGCTAGCATACAACGTGGATGGTTTAATCCTCTCCGAGAGTATTCATACCGATCGCGTACGCCGGATGATAAGGACCGCCGGTGTACCAGTGATCGAAGTGATGGACTCGGTCTCACCGGCTATCGAACAGGCGATAGGGTTCAATAACACCGCCGCCGCTCACGCCATGACCGAGTTGATGATCGCGCGCGGGCACCGCAATACCGTCTATTTCGCCGCCCGCATGGATGCGCGTACCCGACTCAAGATTCGGGGGTATGAGCAGGCGATGCGCGAACACGGCCTGGAGCCGTTCAGCCTGCAAACCGAGGAGGCCTCCTCGTTTACCCGCGGGGCCTTGCTACTGCGTCAGGCGCTGGACAAGCGCCCGGACCTGGACGGTATATTCTGCACCAATGACGACCTTGCCATCGGCGCCTTTTATGAGTGTCAGCGCCAGGGTATCCCGGTGCCACAGCAGATCGGCATCGCCGGTTTCCATGGCCACGATATCGCCGGCGCAATGGTGCCGCGTTTGGCGACGGTGGTCACGCCGCGCGAGGAGATGGGGAGACTGGCGGCTGAAAACCTGCTGGCACGGTTGCGGGGCGAACCAGTCAGGCAACCGGTTATCGAGCTGCCATTCCGCCTGGAAGCTGGGGAGAGCCTGCGACCGGAGATCTGATCGCAAGCTCAAGGGGGAGCGAAAGTGGGGTCAGCCATGGCCGATCTTATATAGCTGGGTTATTTGGTGACCAGCAACCGCTGGTCGACATATTCAGTCAGTCGATTGCGGGTGTAATCATCCAGCCAGCAGAACTGCAGCCCGAACTCGAAAGCACTCTGCGACAACCTACGCTTGTAGACCACCCGGCAATCGAACAGCAGCGGCTGCCCCTCCAGCGAAAAGCTCACCGTCAATGACTGTCCACTGCCCATCTCGGGCGAGTAGAGTTCCGCCAGCCGCTGATCGCCGCTGACCAGCAGACCGCCAACACTGAGGTTGACCAGTTGGGCGACCACGGTCGCCCCCCAACTATTACAAACCTCCACCGGCAGCGAAACATCTACCCGGGGGTGTAGTCGTCGTTCAGCACTCATCAGCGTCCTGCCTCCCCGGCATACAAATGGGAATCAATCGCAAAAAACCGATTGACAGCACCGGCCAAGATATTGATAATCATTATCACTCTCATTGGCAATATATCTGCAGACAGGAGGCGGCTGATACCGAAATTTGTTCACGCACGATCTCACCTCACCTCATTTATTCGGCAACCCCTCGGGTTGCCGTTTTTTTATTATTCCGCCGCTATTACAACACATCCGAACAAACGTTCAATTCAGAAAGTGTTCAGTATAGCCCTGCTAAGTGGCTGTTAATTGCGCCAACGCAGCCCGATCTATCCATCGCTGACGCTGACCGAAGAGAGCCGCCGGCACGAACCCGCCCCGCCAAATGTCGTAGCCAGACCAAGTTTCGTCCTACCGGCAATGGGTACAGGGCTTAATCGATTGCGCCGTCTTCGATATACTTCCAGCCCTATTGCGTGGAGAAACCCCGCCAAATTGTGGGTAAATACGGGAATTGTGCATGAACCACGAACTGCAGAAGCTGCAACCCTATCCGTTCGAGAAACTCAGCCAGCTGAAGGCGGCGGTGACGCCTCCCGCCGAGCTTGAACATATCGCGCTGTCGATCGGTGAACCCAAGCATCCGGCGCCGCCGTTCGTGGCCCAGGCGCTGGCCGACAACCTGGACAAGCTGGCCAATTACCCGACCACCAAGGGTCTGCCGGAGCTGCGCCAGGCGATTGCCAGCTGGTGCGAGCGCCGTTTCCAGCTGACCGACGGCAGCCTGGACCCGGAGCACAATGTCCTGCCGGTCAACGGCACCCGTGAGGCGATCTTCGCCTTCACCCAGGCGGCGGTAAACCGCAGCGACGATGCCCTGGTGGTATCGCCGAACCCGTTCTACCAGATCTACGAAGGCGCCGCCTACCTGGCCGGCGCCCAGCCCCACTACCTGAACTGCACGGCCGACAACAACTTCATCCCGGATTACGACGCGGTACCGGCCGAGATCTGGCAGCGCTGCCAGATTCTGTTCCTCTGCTCACCGAGCAACCCGACCGGCGCGGTGACCGACCTGGCGACGCTGAAGAAACTGATCGCCCTGTCCGACCGGTACGACTTCATCATCGCCTCCGACGAGTGTTATTCCGAGATCTACCTGGACGAGAGCCAACCGCCGGTCGGCCTGCTGCAGGCCTGCGCCGAACTGGGCCGTGACGACTACAAGAACTGCGTGGTGATGCACAGCCTGTCCAAGCGCTCCAACCTGCCGGGGCTGCGCTCCGGGTTTATCGCCGGCGATGCGGCGCTGCTCGGCCCATTCCTGCAGTACCGCACCTACCACGGCTGCTCGATGCCGATCCAGACCCAGTTGGCCTCGATCGCCGCCTGGCACGACGAAGATCACGTGCTGGAGAACCGCAGTCAGTACCGCCGCAAGTTCGACGCGGTACTGAATATCCTGTCGCCGGTGCTGGACGTGAACAAACCGGATGCCAGCTTCTACCTGTGGGCGCCGACGCCGATCGCCGACGACCAGTTCGCCCAGGGGCTGTTCGCCAGCCAGAATGTCACCGTACTACCGGGCCGCTACCTGTCCCGTGAGGCCGACGGCCAGCTGCCGGGCGCCAACTATGTACGGATGGCGCTGGTGGCCACACTGGAGGAATGTACCGAGGCGGCCGAGCGCATTCGTCGCTACGTGGAGGGGCTGCAATGATCACGATGTACGGCATCAAGAACTGCGACACCATCAAGAAAGCACGCAAGTGGCTGGAAGCCCGGGGTATCGACTACCGGTTCCACGACTACCGGGCCGACGGCCTGGACGAAGCCCAACTGCGCGGCTGGTGCGACGAACTGGGCTGGGAGCAGCTGCTGAACAAGCGCGGCACCACCTGGCGCCAGTTGCCGGACGCGGTCAAGGCATCGATCGACGGCGACTCGGCGATCCAGGTGATGCTGGACAACCCGGCGGCGATCAAGCGCCCGCTGCTGGACAGCGGCGCGCAGCGTACACTGGGTTTTAAAGAGGCCGAGTACCAGACCCTGTTTGCCGAGTGATTTTCTAAGTAAGTTTGCTGAATAAAAAGGCGGTAGCAAACCGCCCGCAACCAATAACCTGCCGCCGGCCTATTGCGCCGGCGGCCGACAGAACAAGTTTATGGAGTGAGTAATGGCGAATTTTGCATTTGGCCTGGGTGTAGGCACCAAGTCTTCGGACGGCGACTGGCTGGAGGTTTACTACAACGCACCGCTGCTGAACGCTTCCGAAGCGCTGGTCAAGGCGGCAGGCGATGCGGTCGGCTATGACGGCGGCAACGCGGCGATCGAACTGAACGCCGACGCCCTGGCCGACCTGGAAGCGGCCTTCCTGGCGGTCGACGCCCAGGACCAGGCGGAGATCAGCGAAGTGTTGAAAGGCACCCAGCAGCCGCTGGTACTGTGCATCCTGGAATCCGACAGCGCGCCGTCCAGCACCGCCGAGGTCTACCTGAAGCTGGCGCTGCTGTCGCACCGCCTGGTCAAGCCGCACGGTATCGATCTGAGCGGTATGTTCGGCCTGCTGCCGAACGTCGCCTGGACCAACGAAGGCGCCATCGCGCTGGAAGACCTGCCGAAGCGCCAGCTGGCCGCCCGCGCCCAGGGCCGGGTGCTGGATGTCCAGTCTGTCGACAAATTCCCGAAAATGACCAACTACGTGGTGCCGGCCGGTATCCGCGTCGGCGACGCCGCCCGCATCCGCCTGGGTGCCCATGTCGGCGAAGGCACCACCGTGATGCATGAAGGCTTCATCAACTTCAACGCCGGTACTATGGGCGTGTCGATGGTCGAAGGTCGTATCTCCGCCGGCGTGGTGGTCGGCAACGGCTCCGACCTGGGCGGCGGCTGCTCCACCATGGGCACCCTGTCCGGTGGTAACGACGTGGTGATCTCGGTCGGCGAGAACTGCCTGCTGGGCGCCAACGCCGGCCTGGGCATCCCGTTGGGCGACCGTTGCACTCTGGAAGCCGGCCTGTACCTGACCGGCGGCTCCAAGGTCACCCTGCTGGACGACCAGAACAACGAGGTCAGCGTGGTCAAGGCGGCCGAACTGGCCGGCAAACCGGACCTGCTGTTCCGCCGCAACTCGCAGAACGGCCGCATCGAAGTGAAAACCAACAAGTCCGCGATCGAACTGAACGAAGAGCTGCACAAGCACAACTAAGCCACGCTTAGCTGTCTCTTATGCCGGGTACAATCGTACCCGGCTTCTGTTTATAGGCTAACAGAGCCCCTCTGTTATCTGGATACTGTTAACTGGATACTCACATGCCCCACACCACCCCGACCGTTGAACTGACCCAGGAACTGATCAGCCGCCGCTCGGTCACCCCCGACGATGCCGGCTGTCAGGCACTGTTGATCGAACGGCTGGAGAAGCTTGGCTTCCATTGCGAGACCCTGCAGTTCGAAGAGGTCACCAACCTGTGGGCACGGCGCGGCAATGAGGGGCCGCTGTTCTGCTTTGCCGGCCATACCGACGTGGTGCCGAGCGGGCCGGAGGAGCGCTGGACGCACCCGCCGTTCGAGCCGACCTTGAAGGACGGCTTTCTGTGGGGCCGTGGCGCCGCCGATATGAAGGGCTCGATCGCCGCCTTCATGACCGCACTGGAACGCTTTCTCGATCACCACCCGGACCACCAGGGCTCGATCGCGCTGCTGATCACCTCCGACGAGGAGGGCCCGTTCATCAACGGCACCACCCGGGTGATCGACCACCTGGAGGCGCGCAACGAGAAGATCGACTGGTGCATCGTCGGTGAGCCGACCAGCACCGCCAAGGTCGGCGACGTGATCAAGAACGGCCGCCGCGGCTCGCTGAGCGGCAAGTTGATCGTCCGTGGCAAGCAGGGCCACGTCGCCTACCCGCACCTGGTGCGCAACCCGATTCACCTGGCCGCGCCGGCGCTGGCCACACTGGCCGCCGAAGTCTGGGATCAGGGCAATGATTTCTTCCCGCCGACCAGCTTCCAGATCTCCAACATCCATGCCGGCACCGGTGCCACCAATGTGGTGCCCGGCGAAGTGGAGGTGGATTTCAACTTCCGCTTCTCCACCGAGGTGACCGCCGAAGCGCTCAAGAGCCGGGTCCGCGAGATCCTCGAGCGGCACGAACTGGACTGGGATATCGACTGGGTGCTGTCCGGCAATCCGTTCCTGACCGCCGCCGGCTCGCTGGTCGATGCCTGCCAGCAGGCGATCAGCGCCATCACCGGCCTGGAGACCGAACTGTCCACCTCGGGCGGCACCTCCGACGGCCGTTTTATTGCGCCGACCGGCGCCCAGGTGGTCGAACTGGGGCCGATCAACGCCACCATCCACCAGATCGACGAACGGGTCAGCGTGCGCGACCTGAACACCCTGTCCGATCTGTATGAAAACATCCTGGCGCGGTTGCTGAGCCAATGAGTCATCCACAGCCGCCGCAACCCGCGCTCTGCTGCCCGGTCTGTCGGGCCGCCCTGCATGCTGTGGATAACCAACTGCAGTGCGACCAGAAGCACAGCTTCGACCGTGCCCGGCAGGGTTACTGGAACCTGCTGCTGGCGCACAAGAAACGCTCCAAAGACCCGGGCGACAATGCCGCCATGGTACAGGCCCGGCACGAGTTCCTGGAGCAGGGCTACTACCAGCCGCTGTCGGATGCTGTGAATAAGCTGGCCTGTGAACAACTGAAAGATATTCACAATCCACAGCTGTTGGATATGGGTTGTGGCGAAGGCTACTACAGCGACCGGCTGCAGCGCGCCTTATCCACAGCCGGGCTGAAACCGAGCTTCAGTGCGCTGGATATCTCCAAGCACGCGGTCAAGGCCGCCTGCCACCGTAACCGCGATATCCACTGGCTGGTCGCCTCCGGCGCCGATATGCCGCTGACCGACGGCTCCCAGGACCTGCTGACGGTGCTGTTCAGCCGGCTGATGCCGGAGCCGTTCGCCCGGCTGCTGCGACCGGGCGGCAAGCTGCTGCTGGCCTGGCCCGGCCCGGACCACCTGCTGGAGCTACGGCAGATGATCTATGACCAGGTTCGGCCGTCCAACTTCCAGCCGGCCGAACAGCTGGCCGAGTATTTCAGCCTGATCGACCAGCAGCAGGTCCACTACCCATTCACCCTGACCCGTCGGCAGGATATCGAGGCGCTGCTGGGTATGACCCCGCACAGCCAGCGGATGCAAGCGAATAAACGGGAAGCCCTGCTGTCACTGGACAGCCTGCCATTGACGCTGGATGTCCGACTGGGGCTTTTCGAACGCCGATGAGCCGAGTGAATCGAATAAACCGCCAATGCGCATGAAACCGCTCAAGCGCTGGCTGCAACGCCGGGCCGACAACTATCAGCAGAATATCCGGCTGCTGATCACCGGCTTCGTGCTGTTCGCTGTCGGCGGCGGCCTGGTGGTCGCCGGCGAGTTCCTGCTACGGCCGTCGTTGATGCAGGAGCTGCTGGCACTGCTTGGCTTGATCCTGCTCGGCGGCGGCCTCATACTGGCGCTGCTCGGCTACCTGAGCCTCAGCCTGCTGAGACTTTTCCGCTTCTTTAACGATGAATCGATCGATGACTGAACAACGCCACCCCGATATCGAAATCTACGTCAAGGACCGCTCCATCGAGCAGATCGAGCAATGGCTGGACGCCATCGGCGATTCGCTGCAGAAGAGCGTCGATCAGGGCCTGGTGCACGAATACCGTTTAGAGATCAACGGCAGTCGCGTGCCGGTAATGATCCACGAGAAGGTGGCCGGCAAGGCCTGGTTCAGCGTCTGGTTCAAGCAGAACCCGACCGACTGGCCACAGGACCTCGACTGCGCCAAGGCGGCATCCGAGGCGATGGCCACCCAGATCCGCTGCATCGCCGGCGGCTGGAACGACGGCGACGAGCCCGACGAATACTGGAAAGTCGAGAACGGCCAGCAGGAAAAGATCGTCTGGCGAACCTGATTTATCCTCCGTAGCCCTACCTTACAGCCCCTGAATATCGTCGCCCGCGGAACCGGCTGCTACAAAGTTACCGTAGCAGCCCGCTTGGTATGCCTCTTGGGTGCCGAGGGCGACACCGGCAGAATATGCCAACCCTGTCGCGGTCGGAGCCCGCTGCTACAGGGTTCGGTGGTCCGTAGCGCCCGCTCTGAGGGCGACATCCACCGAGCTGCGCCAACCTTGTCGCGGATAAATCCGCTCCTGCAAGGGCATATCTGGTCACCAGCCTTTCAGCCGCACAACCTATTCTTTCGCGGGACTCAGCGCTTCGCCCTTTGCGCCGCCCACTGCTGGAACCCCACCGCGGCGACGATCAATACCAGGCCGATATAGGTGGCCGGATGGATCTGTTCGCCCAGCAGCTGGTTGATAAAGATCAGCGAGATAAACGGCGACAGGAAGATCAGGTTGCTGACCCGGCTGGTATGGCTGGCCTTCTTCATCGCCGACAACCACAGCATAAAGGTCAACCCCATCTCGAACAGGCCGACGTAGGCTGCCCCAAGCAGCCCCTGCGGCGCCATATCGAAGCCGTCGGTCAGTGCGGTCAGTAATATCACCAGCGGCAGGCTGTTCAGGAAACAGAGCAACAGCCCCACCGTGGCCGGCGCGTCATTACGGGCGTTGAAAATCCAGTACAGCGCCCAGATCACCGTACTGACCATCGCCAGCAATACCCCCAGCGGGCTGTCGAACTGCAAGCCGGTCAGGTCGCCGCGGGTGGAGATCACCAGCACTCCGAGATAGCCCAGCGCCATCGCCAGCAGGTCGGAGCGACGCAATGGCTGGCCCAGTAGCGGCACCGCCAGTAACGACAGGGTCAGCGCCCAGGTGTAGTTCAGTGGCTGAGCCTGCTGGGCTGGCAACAGGTCGTAGGCCTGGAACAGCACCGCATAGTAGAGGCAGGGGTTGATCGCACCGAGCAGCAGGTAGCGCCCCGGAGTACGACGCCAGTAGTGCAGCAGCGTCGACCACTGTTTGTTGATCGTCACCGCCAGCGCCAGCACCAGGGTCGACACCACACTGGCCGCCGCCACCAACTGGAACGGCGTCAGGTACTGCAGCGACAGCTTGAAGGCCGTCGCCACGGTCGACCAGAGCAGCACGGCACAGAGCCCCAGCAGCATCGCCTGACGTTGATTTTTCTCAGTGGTGATCGACCGATCCATCGAGCGGACTCCTAGGTGGCAACAAACAACGGCGATCCGGCTTGATAGCCAAGTCGCAGAAAGACGCGCCAGTGTAGGGATCAGGGCACAGGCTGGCAATGCCGCAGCATGCAACAACGGGTCGCAATATTCGAAATGACTAAACGCGAGGCGGTCAGGCGTGGGCGCTGATCTGCTGGCGGGAGCTGTCGATCTCGTCCAGCATCAGCCTGCCGGTCGACATCAGCGCCACCTTGGCGAAGTAATCGGCACCGCGGCGAGCATCGCGTGGCATCATCGCCTCGGTATGGATATGGCTGACCAGGTAGGCGTAATCACCGCGCCGCTGTTCGTTGATCGAGTGATTCAACCGGTCGACCACCGCCGGGGTATTCAGTTCGTCGAAGTCCGGATAGGCACTCTGGCTTTCCGGCAACTCGAACCTGGCATCGCTGGCCGGCCGCGCCTCGATCGGGCGGTACAGATCCTGATTGGCCGAGATCATGCTAAGCAGCATGGAGAACTGCGCACCGCTGCCGCCCTGAACCGCCTGGCTCAGGTTGGAGGTGTAGTTCTCGATGCGGGATTCTATCCGCTCTGCTTTCATCGCTGCTCAATCAGTTAATTACAGTTCCCCTTTAGATCGGCCTGGCGCTAGAATTCTTTAGCATAAACAACCGATTAGTTTTCAAGGTATTGGCTGAATCATGAGTCGCTGGCGTCCCCCGCAACCGAAAAGCTCCAACTACATCACCGCCGAGGGCTACAAGCGCCTGAACGACGAGCTGAAATACCTGTGGAAGGTGAAACGGCCGGAGGTCACCCAGGCGGTCAAGGAAGCCGCCGCCCAGGGCGACCGCTCGGAGAACGCCGAGTATATCTACGGCAAGAAACAGCTGCGCGAGATCGACCGCCGGGTGCGTTACCTGTCCAAGCGGCTCGATCATCTGAAGGTGGTCGACCGTATCCCCGATAACCGGGATACGGTGTTCTTTGGCGCCTGGGTCACCCTGGTCGACGAACAGGACCAGCAACAGCGTTACCGGATCGTCGGCCCCGACGAGATCGACCCGGCGCAAAGCTATATCAGCATGGACTCGCCACTGGCGCGGGTACTGCTGAAGAAACAGCTCGGCGACGAGGTGATGCTGCGCAAGCCCAATGGCGATGAGGTCTGGTACGAGATACTGCAGATCGACTATGAAGCTTACGATAGCGGTTTGTAGGTAGTGCTGAGTTGACAGTGGATAGTTGCCAGTGGCTGCCGCTCCCGTAGCTGGCGACTGTTAACCGGAGACTGATAACCGTTAAGAAAGAGGCATACAGCCTGGCTGCCAGACTGTGGATAGAAAAGAACTATCTCAACGGGATCAAACAGTTAGCCTGTGAATTAGCTGTTAACCCAGCAGCCCGAAAGGACCCACGGATCTACTGTTAACCGTCAATTATTCACTGGAAACTTGAGAAGAAAAGATGGTGGGTCGTATAGGACTCGAACCTATGACCAATTGGTTAAAAGCCAACTGCTCTACCAACTGAGCTAACGACCCCCACTTTAAAAACAACCACTGCCTGGGGGAGGAAGTGGTGGGTCGTATAGGACTCGAACCTATGACCAATTGGTTAAAAGCCAACTGCTCTACCAACTGAGCTAACGACCCGGAGTGGCTCCTCGAGCTGGACTCGAACCAGCGACCAATAGATTAACAGTCTACTGCTCTACCAACTGAGCTATCGAGGAACAACCTGTTCCATCCTTTTTAATGGCGGAGGGACAGGGATTCGAACCCTGGGAGGGCTATTAACCCTCGCTGGTTTTCAAGACCAGTGCTTTCAACCGCTCAGCCATCCCTCCAAAGGATGGGCGCATATATTACCGCCAAACTTTTTCACGTCAACCGTTAAAACGGAATTTTTTCAATTTTTTTCAATTGGTTAACTGCTGATCAACAGTGCCCACAGCCATTCGCATCGAGCCGTCCGGCGACTGTACGAAAGGACGGCCGGCTTGCAGCCGGTGGCAGATCGACTTAACTCAGTATATCGAGGCAACCGAGGTAGCCGTTATGCAACAGCAGATTCATCCCGAGTCTCACTATGTCATCTTCCGGGACACCAGTTCCGGCGCGATGTTCAAGGTACTGTCGACCTGCGAGTCCGACCAGACCATCGAATGGGAGGACGGTAACCGCTATCCGCTGGTCAACATCGAGGTCTCCAGTGCCTCCCACCCCGCCTATACCGGTATCCGCCGTCAGGCGGCCAGTGAGGGCAAGGTCGCGCGCTTCAAGGCCCGCTTCGGCGAGCGTTCGTTGAAGGGGCATTGACCGCCCGGCCAGTCAAACGGAATTATAAAACGGCAGCCTCATGGCTGCCGTTTCAGCTTGGCGCTTAGGCGTTAGCGCTGCAGATAGCGATCCAGGCTCAGACGGCCGGCCCCATTGACGCTATAGGCCAGCAGGCCGCCGGTGATCGCCAGGTTCTTGAAGAACATCAGGAACTCGGTCTGGTCGGCCAGGTTGTTGTGGAAGATCAGCCCGGTAAGCAGGGTGAAACCGGCCATCAGGAAGGCCGCTACTCGTACCTGGTAGCCGACGATCAGCGCCAGCCCGGCACCGATCTCGAAGGCGATTACCAGCGGCAGCAGTGCCCCCGGTACGCCCATGGCATCCATCCAGCCGGCGGTGCCTTCATACTGCTGGATCTTGTTGATACCGGCCAGCACAAAGATCAACGCCAGCAGGATGCGGCCGGCCAGATCGGCAGCGGGATTGTAGAGGGCCTGGACGCTGGTCTGGCTGACGGCGGTGTGGCTAGTCTGAGTCATGGTGTTTACCTCGTTTTGAATCGGTCTGTGTTCGCTTTCGATGACTCCATATTAATTCTCACAAACCGAAATAAAATCGCATAAAATCACACATAACATTCGCAAATACCGAAAACACGACAACCGATATCAAATACAATGAACTGACGTCAACGGACATACTGACCATGAAATCAACTCTCGAGCAGTGGCGCATGCTACAGGCGGTGGTCGAACACGGCGGCTTCAGCCAAGCCTCTGAGGCGATCCACAAGAGCCAGTCCACCATCAACCAGGCAGTCCATAAACTGCAGGATCTGATCGGCGTACCGCTGCTCGAAGTGCGCGGCCGCAAGGCCTACCTGACCGACCAGGGCAAGTTGCTGCTGCGACGGGCGCAGCAGCTACTGGAAGAGGCGGAAAAGCTGGAGGAGGTAGCCGACAGCCTGCGCCAGGGAGCCGAAGCGGAGATCAATATCGCGGTTAACCGGGCGCTGCCGCCACGGGTACTGCACGAGGCGCTGAGCCGTTTCGCCGCCAACTTCCCGCATACCCGGATCGAACTGCATGAAACGGTGCTGGGTGGTAGCAACGAGTTACTGCTGAACGGCCAGGTGGAGCTGGCGATCACCGACCAGTTGCCGGACGGTTATCTGGGCGACCCATTGCTGGAGATTCACTTTATCGCCGTCGCCGCCCCAGACCACCCGCTGCACCGGATCGACCGGCCACTGACGCTGCAGGACCTTAAACCCTACCGCCAGATCGTGGTACGGGATTCCGCCCAGGACCGTCGTCGAACCGCCGGCTGGCTCGGTGCCGAGCAGCGCTGGACCGTCACCGACGTCAGCACCTCGATCGCAATGATCTGCAATGGCCTTGGCTATGCCTGGCTGCCACAATCGTTGATCGAGCAGCAGCTGGCACAACAATGTTTGCTAGCGCTGCCGCTGCGTGAAGGTGCCGAACGTAGCCAGCACAGCTATATCGTCGCCGCCGATCCGGACCGACTTGGCCCCGGCGCGCGCTACCTGCAGCAACAGTTGATCGAATGCTGCCAGAGCATTCGTTAAAAACGAAAGGTAGCGTCGGATTTAAACGATATAAATCCGACGTTGCCGAACCTAGAGTTTCTCCATCGCCATTTCCAATCGGCTTAGTACCCAGGAGAAACCATGCTTACCCTCAGACCTGCCCGGCAACGGGGCCGTGCCAGTTTCGGCTGGCTGAACAGTTATCACAGCTTCTCGTTCGGCCGTTACTACGACCCGCGCCATATGGGCGTTTCCGCGCTGCGGGTAATCAACGATGACTTCGTACGCCCCGGCAGTGGCTTCGAAAGCCACGGCCATCGCAATATGGAGATCATCTCCTATGTTATCCAGGGCACCCTGGAGCACCGCGACAGCCTCGGCCACGGCGGTCTGATCGAAGCCGGCGAGTTCCAGTTGATGTCCGCCGGTCGTGGCATCCGCCACAGCGAATTCAATCCGTCGAACAGCGAGTCACTGAATTTTCTGCAGATCTGGATCGAGCCGAACCAGCTGGATAGCGAGCCCGGTTACCAGCAGCAGCCGTTCGAGCAACCGCAGGTGCAAACCCTGATCGCCTCGCCGGATGGCCGCAACGGCAGCCTGAGATTGCGCCAGGATGCCCTGCTCTACCGTATCCGGCTGTCGCAACCGGGTGATGAACACCGTATTGAACTGGCCGCCAGCCGAACCGGCTACCTGCATGTGGTGAAAGGCGCGCTGTCAGCGGATGCTCAGCCGGTCAGTTCCGGCGACGGCCTGACCGTGCAGCAACAGCGCGGTGTGACGCTGCGTGCGGCAAGCGAGGATAGCGAGCTGCTGCTGTTCGATCTCCCTTAGGGAACCTGCCCTATCCAACGGTACCTCGCCGGCCCCCACTACAGCCGATGCTGGGGTTGGGTTACACTGCCGGCTGCTGAAAAGAGGCCGGGGGGATAGACACGAACATGCAACTGCAACAGATCGACAAGGACACCTACAGCAAGCACTACAAGTTGCTGTTTATCGGCGTAGCGGGGCTGATGCTAGCGGTGGCACTGGGCTCCTCCACGCTGATGATCCAACTGTTCACCGACGGTGAAGGCTCACACTTCTGGCTCAACCTGGCCGGCGTGGTGATCGCTGCGCTGGCCACCGGCAGCATTCTACGCCGCTATCGACACCACCCATTCATGCATGAACTGCTCTATGTCTGGCAGCTCAAGCAGCAGCTGAACAAGATCTACCGCAAGCAGAAGGCGATCAAGTCGGCAGTCGAAGCCGGCGACCGGGATGCGATGGTGATCATGCACTTCAACTATCAGGGATCACGCCAGCTCTACCTGCTGGACAACAATACCCTGACCCTGGAGGAGCTGGACCGCTCGATCGCCGAACTGGACGCCACCCTGCAACGGCATGGCATCGAGGTCAGTCTGGAAGAGTACCGGCCGGAATTGCTGGACAAGTTCTGATCAAGTATTAGGTTCTTCGCGCATTAGCGATAAAGCCTCCGTCCCGTCGATGAAGCGTTAAGCACTAAGTGCCAGGCCACATACAGTCCGCCGGGTCAGATGGCTCGGAGCTACGCCTGCGAGGATGGCGCCCCAGTTGGCGCCCTACCGGGCTCGGAGTGCAGAGCGTTCCGGTGGCGACGCCGCAGACGAAACCACCCCAATCGCGGTCGGAGCCCGCTGCTACGGCGCCGTGCGTTGTAGCCGCCCGCTTGGCATACCCGGGTACTGCGGGCGACTCTTGCGGACTACGTCAACCTGGTCGCAGCCAAAGCTCCCTTCTACGGGGGCACGCTCGGGACGCTCAGAGTCGGCGCCGCGGCAAAGTCATGACTGACGTTCCCCCGAATCCGCGATACCCCGAAGAACAGCGGTTGGAGACGACGTTCAGGCGCTGCCTGCCTTTACCTCCGCCTCGCCAACGCCGGCCAGCCGCATGATGACTGCAGGCACGTCTCCTGCCGGCAACGGCTTGCTGTACAGATAGCCCTGGCCGTAGTCACAGCGCTGCTGCCGCAACAGCTGCAACACCGCCTCGTCCTCGATCCCTTCGGCGACCACCCGCATACCCAGGTTGTGGCCCAACTGGACCATACTCTCCACCAACCGGGTAGCATGTTCATCGCGGCCGATATCCTTAACAAAACTGCGGTCGATCTTCAGCGTCTGCACCGGCAGATCTTTCAGATGGCTCAGTGACGACAGCCCGGTGCCGAAATCGTCCAGTGCAATATCGATCCCCATCCGGTGCAGCTGCGGCAGGATATCCATCGAGTTCTGCAACACCTGCATGGTGGTATCTTCGGTTACCTCGATCGCCAGGCATTCCGCCGCCAACTCCGACTCACTCAGCGCCTGGGCGATCAGGTCGACCAGCTCTGAGCGGTACATCGACGGTGAGATGTTGACTGAAACCCGACTCGACACCAGTCCCTGTCGCTGCCAGATGCGGTTCTGTCGGCAGGCCTGATGGACCACCCAGCTACCCAGCTGCATCCCCAGGCCATACTGCTCGGCCACCTCGATAATCTCTGGCGGCGGGACCATGCCCAAATCGGGATGCTGCCATCGCAGCAGCGCCTCCAAACCGTGCAACCGGCCGCTGGTCATATCGACGATCGGCTGGTATTCCAGCCAGAGTTCATCGCGCTGCAGCGCATCACGCAGGTCGCGATGCAATCGCTGGCGCCGTTTCAGAGCCTGGTTCATTTCACGCCGGAAGAAACAGCAGGCCGATTCCGGCGCTTGCTTCTTGGCCTCATACATCGCCATGTCGGCACGACTGAGCAGATCCTGCGTGCGACTGCCATGTTCCGGATAGAGTACCGTGCCAATACTGCCGCCGATATAAAACGGGTGCCCCTCGACTTCGAAGGCCGGCGCCAGCGCATCGATTATCCGCTGGGCGGCTTGCCGAGCCTGGTCGCCCCGGCCCACCGGATACTGCAACACCGCGAACTCATCGCCACCGAGCCGGGCCACCTTGAACCCCTGCCGTTGAACCTGGCTCTGCTGGAGACGATCAGCCACCATCTGCAACAGCCGGTCTCCGGCATGATGGCCGAGGGTATCGTTGACCTCCTTGAAGCCGTTCAGGTCCAGCAGGTGCAGCGCGAACGACGTATCCCCGTCACAAAGTTCATTGAGCCACTGGCGCAGATAGGTGCGGTTCGGCATCGCAGTCAGGCTGTCATGCAACGCCTGGTGCCGGTTGCGGCGGTTCTCCCGGAGCACCATCAGCAACAGGCAGCCACCGCTGACCAACACCCCCAGCAGACTGAATCCCAGCTGCGTCTGCAGATTCAGCAGATGCCGGTCGTTATGGTCGAAGAACTCGTTGTTCTGATGAAAATTACGCAGCGCCAGCTCGTGGACCGACGGGTAATGGGGCTCCAGCCGAGCCTTGATCGCATGGACCGCATCGGGCTGACTGGGCCGCAACGCGATCACCCGCCCTTCCACCGAGCGCAGCGCCGCAAAGGCTTCCTCGATCGTCTGCCGCCCCCGCTCTATATCCGCCAACTGCCGGCCATCCTGCCCCTCCAGCAGGATCGGGAAACGGCTCCACAGCAGGTCATAGCTGAGCAGCAACTCATCACGACTGATGATCCGGTACTGGTAGAGGCGCAGGTAATCATCGAACCGGCGCCATTCGTTCTTCAGCTGAAACAGCGACCAGATACTGGAACCATAGGATTGATTAAGTAGATTAATCCCCTGCTGCAACTGATGGACGCTGAACAACGCACTGCCGGCAAAAACCACCACCACCAGCAGCAACCAGCGCGGCATTCGCCGTTTGGAATCCGCTGATGCGGCGTAGCGATCCATCAACGTACCTCGATGGTGGACAGCTGCCAGATCATGCGAGAGCTGTTTTCCGGCGTCGTCAGCTCAGGGAAGCGGTGCAGCGGCAGAACCAGCCAAAGCGGTCCCTTATTACGTACCGTCATGGTCCGGTCATCATCCTGCCAAGCCAGAATCGGCTGGTAGCGGTGGACGAAATCGACATCCAGATCGACGGTATAGTCGTTCAGCGCCCGCAGATAGAGTGTCTTGCCCTTGGCACCGACCCGCTCCAGCACGGCACTGAGCAACGGCCCCTTGTACACGTGGGGCCGGTCGGTCCATTCGGTCTGCAGCTCAAAGGTATCGGACGGCAACTCGCGCAACTGCACGAGATCGAACATTGCCCGCTGACCGTCCTGACTGTGGCTGATCAGGCCACTGAGGGTCAGCACCACCCGCCCCTCGGGGGCCGGCAGGGTATCCGCCACGGCAACGCTGCCGGCCAGCAAAACCAGGCTGAGCATCAGGCGAAACAGTCGCATTAGTCACCCATCCTTTGATCCGGGTCAATATTGAACGTCCAATCAGATTAACTGCCACGTCAACGTTTTGCCACCGCCAAAAGAGGATTTAGCCATCAAAATCAGAAACTTAAACATTTGTTTTAATTTCTTCCAAGCCATCGACCCGGCAACCGGCATGCCGCGACTGGCGCACTCCGGCAGCAATCGGTGCGTTTAACCCGCCTGGGTAGCACCTCCAGAAAACGAGCGAAATTTCGCTTACTGTCGCTCGATTAGAGCCATCCAGTCGCGCTGTCATCACTGTTAACTCAAAATCGAGTAGGAGGAGGCCTCACGGCCTCCGTCCTCTCACACCACCGTACGTACGGTTCCGTATACGGCGGTTCATGTCATACATTTGAGCCGATGGTATTGTCCCATCAGCGATACCAGTCCGATTCGATCAAACACCTTCTTCGACAGCGCCTGATTCAGGTGTGGGGCGCCTGAGTTCCACCACGGGCCCCGCCCG
>NZ_JAILYN010000038.1 GCF_019795155.1 Marinobacterium arenosum
AGGCACTGCTCGATCAACTCCGGGGAGAGCACTTCAGACAACGAAGCGAATTGGTCGGGAGAAACGCGAGAGATGGCATCCACTGCCTGACTGAAATGCATAAAAAAATCCGGAACCCTTAACGTGGATTCCGGATTTTCTCTTGCCTGATCAGCAAGTTAAAGAGCTTAACTGATCGGCATTAGGGCTGTGCCCCGGTTTTTAGTTGCTAGTTGTTTCAGGCGCCGAACTTGGCTTTGGCCTCCAGGCGGCGGCGGTGCAGCACCGGCTCGGTATAGCCGTTCGGCTGGGCGCAGCCTTCGAATACCAGCTCGCAGGCGGCCTGGAAGGCAACGCTGGCGTCGAAATCGGCAGCCATCGGCCGGTATGCCGGGTCGCCTTCGTTCTGGCGGTCGACCACGGCGGCCATCCGCTGCAGGGTTTCCAGTACTTGCTCGTTGCTGCAGATGCCGTGGTGCAGCCAGTTGGCGATGTGCTGGCTGGAGATCCGCAGGGTGGCACGGTCCTCCATCAGGCCGACATCGTTGATGTCCGGCACCTTGGAGCAGCCGACGCCCTGGTCGATCCAGCGCACCACGTAGCCGAGGATACCCTGGGCGTTGTTGTCCAGCTCCTGCTGGATCTCTTCGGCCGACCAATTGGGGTTCTCCGCCACCGGAATGGTCAGGATGTCGTCCAGCGATGCACGACCACGGCTGCGCAGCTCCTGCTGGCGGGCGAATACGTCGACCTGATGGTAGTGCAGCGCATGCAGTACAGCAGCGGTCGGTGAGGGCACCCAGGCGGTGTTGGCGCCGGCCTGGGGGTGGCCGATCTTGGCCTGCAGCATGTTGGCCATCTGGTCCGGAATCGGCCACATCCCTTTGCCGATCTGGGCGCGACCGCTGAGGCCGCACTCCAGGCCGATATCAACGTTCCAGTTCTCGTAGGCGTTGATCCAGGCGGCCTGCTTCATATCGCCCTTACGGATCATCGGGCCGGCTTCCATCGAGGTGTGGATCTCGTCGCCGGTCCGGTCGAGGAAGCCGGTGTTGATAAACACCACCCGCTCCTTGGCGGCACGGATACACTCCTTCAGGTTCACCGTGGTGCGGCGCTCCTCGTCCATGATCCCCATTTTCAGCGTAAAGCGCGCCAGGCCCAGGGCGTCTTCAACCCGGCCGAACAGTTCGTTGGCGAAGGCGACCTCTTCCGGGCCGTGCATCTTCGGCTTCACAATATAGATAGAGCCGGTGGTGGTGTTGCTGAACGGGCTGTTGCCCTTCAGGTCGTGGACCGAGATCAGCGTGGTAACCAGGGCGTCCATGATCCCTTCCGGCACTTCGTTACCGTCCCGGTCCAGGATCGCGCCGTTGGTCATCAGGTGACCGACGTTGCGCACGAACATCAGGCTACGGCCTTTCAGCGACAGGCTGGAGCCATCCAGTGCGCTGTACTCGCGGTCGGCGTTGATTCGACGGGTGAAGGTCTGGCCGCCTTTGCTGACCTCTTCGGTCAGGTCGCCCTTCATCAGGCCGAGCCAGTTACGGTAGACCAGCACCTTGTCGTCGGCATCGACCGCGGCCACCGAGTCCTCGCAGTCCATGATGGTGGTCAGCGCCGCTTCCAGCAGCAGGTCGCTGATGCCGGCGGCATCGCTCTGGCCGATCTGGCTGGTGCGGTCGATCTGGATCTCGATATGCAGGCCGTTGTGCTTCAACAGCACCGCCGACGGGTTGCCGGCTTCGCCCCGATAGCCGATCAGCTGACTGGCGTCGGCCAGGCTGGTTTCACTGCCGTCGCGCAGCACCACCTGCAGCTTGCCATCCTTGATGCTGTAGCCGGCGGAGTCCTTGTGAGAACCGTCCGCCAACGCCGCGGCCTGGTCGAGGAATTCACGGGCAAATTCGATCACCTTGGCACCGCGGGCCGGGTTGTAGCCGGCACCTTTTTCCGCGCCGCCGGTTTCGGCGATCGCATCGGTGCCGTACAGCGCGTCATACAGGCTGCCCCAGCGCGCGTTGGCGGCATTCAGCGCGAAACGGGAGTTCATCACCGGCACCACCAACTGCGGGCCGGCCATGGTGGCCATTTCGGGATCGACATTATTGGTGCTGGCGGTGAACGGGTCGCCTTCCGGCAGCAGGTAACCGATCTGCTGCAGGAAATCTTTATAGCTGGCGAAATCGAACGGTTGGCCGTTGCGCTCCTTATGCCAGGCGTCGATCTGGGCCTGCAGCTGGTCGCGCTTGCTCAGCAGCTCGCGGTTGCGCGGTGCCAGGTCGTGAACGATGGCGTCGAACGCGGACCAGTACTGGTCGCTGCTGACACCGGTACCCGGCAGCGCTTCGTTGTTGATGAAATCGTAGAGAACCTGTGCAACCTGCAGGTCGCCGGTCTGTACCCTTTGGCTCATAGTGATATGCCTCTGTTATAAATGCCCGGCTTCCGGCGTGAGGCAACCGGAAGCTGATTATTTTTAGCGTATCCGCGGACGGATTTGTGCTATGCAACAGTAACCAAAATGACCGGCACTGTCGCCCTATCCGCGCCTAAAGTATGAAGCGGATCCGGTAAAGGGAGGAGGCGGGAAACAGGCTCTGGTGGGCCCGGGGAGAGCCCCCGGGCCGCCGTGAATACGACCGCTTAGACCAGCCAGCTGGCCGGGTTGCTGACCGGTTGGCCGGCGGAGGCCAGTTTCAGCCCCTTGATGGCGCGCCAGATGAACCAGATGGTGATCAGCAGGTAGGGCAGCATGCCGAGCAGCGGGATCAGCAGCAGCGGCGCGCAGACCAGCGAGTAGAGCAGCCCGATCCAGAAGGTGCGGATCTGGTACCGGAAATGGCTTTCCTCGATGCCGCCGTTGTTTTCCCGGTAGACGTAGGCCATCACCAGGCCGACCAGGCCGGTGATCCCCAGCAGTAGTGAGGCGAGGTAGAGGACGTAGATCAGTTTAACCTGACCGGTCTTGTCCTTGCTGATGTCGGTAATGTCGTTCACGTTGAATAGACTCCCTGTCGATGGTTGCTCGGTCATTCAGTATATCCAGTATCTGATCTCCCGGCGGTTACTTTTTCGTTGCCCGGTGCAGGTGCACGTCCAGCTGGCGGAAGGCGATATCGATCTTGTGGGCCTTGAAGGCACTATCGATAGCGCCGTTCAGCTCGTGAGTCACCTGTAGCCGGTCCGCCATGGCGCTGACATAGATCCGCAGCTCGAAATTCAGGGTGCTGTCACCAAAGCCGAGGAAATAAGCTTCCGGCGCCGGCTCTGGCAATACCCGCGGATTACCGGCGGCACTCTGCAGCAACAACTGGTGCGCCAGCTCGGTATCCGAGCCGTAGGCCAGGCCGACCGGGATCACCACCCGGGTGATCGCATCACTGAGTGACCAGTTGACCAGCTGGTCGGTGATAAAGGTCTTGTTCGGGATGATCACCTCCTTGCGGTCCCAGTCGACGATGGTGGTGGCGCGGATCTGGATCCGCGTTACGGTGCCGGTCAGGCCGCCGATGGTCACCGTATCGCCGATCCGCACCGGTTTCTCGAACAGGATGATCAGGCCGGAGACGAAGTTGGCGACCACCTCCTGCAAACCGAAGCCGAGACCGACGCTGAGTGCGGCAACCAGCCACTGCAGCTTCTCCCAGGCCACGCCGAGCTGGCTGAAACCGCTCAGGATGCCGACCAGGATCAGCAGGTATTTGACCAGCGAGGTGATCGCATAGCCGCTGCCCGGCGCCAGCGGCAGGTGTCGCAGGATCAGCAGTTCCAGCAGACCGGGCAGGTTGTAGGCCGCCAGCAGGCTCATCGCCAGTACCAGCGCGGCAAACAGCAGGTCCTGTAGTGAGATCGCCTCCAGCACTGTGCCTTCGGCGGTGCTGATACTGCTGGACCAGAGTTCGACGTTGTCCAGCACGTCCAGTGTCGGCAGCATGTCACCCAGTACCAGCCAGAGCAGACTGAACAGCAGCAACACCGCCGCCGCTTTCAGCAGCATCAATGCCTGGTCGGAGATGGTCTGCAGGTCCAGGTAGTTCTCCTCAAGCGGCGGCTCCTCTTCGTTCTTCTCGCGGGCAGCCAGGATTTCGGCACGGCGGGCCAGCGCACGGCTGAACGCCAGCTTGCGCTCCTCTACCAACAACCAGCGACGGCCCAGCCGATAGAGCAGGAACACGCCGAACAGCAGGGCCAGCGCGTCGAACAGCAGCCGGGTCAGCACCCCGGCGGTGAACAGGTAGCCCCACAGCGCCAGCGCGATCATCGCCAGCTGGAAAAGCGCCAGCATGCTGAGCCAGACCTTGGCCCGTTTCCACCAGGCATCGCCGCGGCTGAGCTGGTTGATAGCCGGTGCCACTCGCCACAGGTCGAGCCAGAACAGCAGCAGCAGGCCGAACAGTACGATCAGCAGCAACCGACCGATGCCGTAGCGCAGCTCACCCAGGCCGATCTGATCGATCAGCAGCAGGGCGCTTAATAGCGGTATCGCCAGCAGCACTATGCTGACGACTCGGCGGCGCAGCAGTGTGGCCAGGTTGGCCGGCACGCCGAAGTGGGCGCTGAACAGGCCATCCGGTACGCGCAGCCAGATATGCAGGGTATGGCCCAGCCACAGCAGCAGCGCGGAGGCCTGTAGCGCGTTGCGCAGGGCGTCAGCGTCGGTATAGGCCGGATTCACGCCATAACGCGACAGCGCCCACAGCAGCGCCGGCAACGGCAGAGCGATCAGCGGCGCGAAGGTCAGCAGGGCCAGGGTATGGCTGATCCTGTCGTGGCGTACATTGCCGATCTGCTGGTGCCAAAGCCGCTGGCGGGTGCGCTTGTAGCGGGCCAACTGCCAGGACAGCAGTGCCAACAGCAGGATGCCGCCGAGACAGGCAGCCAGGGGGGCGTGCCAGCGTAGCGGGGCGCTGGCCAGTGCTTCGTGGCCGTGCTGCAGCAATAGACGGAGGTTATCGGCGACGGCCGCCGGCCAGTCCAGGCCGATGGTGGCCACGCTCGGCACCCAGAGCAGGTGGCGGTTGAGCAACTCGCGGCTGCTGCGGGTTTGTTCGTTGAACTGCTGCTGGACCGCCAACAGCTGGGAGAGTTCGTTGATCTGCTGCTGGCGGGCGTCCAGTAGCCGGGTGCGCAGCGCCTGGCGGTCGCGCATCAGCTCCAGGTATTGCTGGCGTTGACTGCTGCTGAGTTCGGTACCGGGGATGATCGGCTGGCCCGCCAGGTCGGTCTGCAGCTGTGTTGCCTGCTGGCTCATCTCCAGGTTGCGCAGCCGCAGGTTGTTGATCTGGCCGAGTGTGGTGCGGGTGTCGATCGGCTGGGTCAGCCGCAGGATCAGGCGGCGAAGATCGCTGCCGATATAGCCGATATTCAACTCCAGCTGCTGCTGGATGTTACGGTAGTTGTCGCCCAGCTTGGTCAGTTGCTCGTTCAGCGTGGCGCGGCTTTGGCGCGGCCCTTCGCTGGCGACGATCGCTTCGCGTAGCTGCTGGCTGAGCAGCTGGTTCTGCTGGCGTGCTTCGCTCAGCAACGGGTGTTCATCCGATGCCGGGCCGCTTTCCAGCGCACTGATCGCCTGCTCGGCTTCCTGCCGGCGGCGCCGTTGGATGTTGTCCTCGATCTGGCCGAGCCGCTCCTGCTTGCTGTCGATCTGGCGGCGCAGCAGGCGCAGGTTCAGGTCGGCCAGCTCGCGTCGGCCCGGCAGTGCCAGCAGCTCCAGCTCCAGGGCTTGGATCTGTGCGGTGCGCTCGCTGAACAAGGCGTTATGCAGTAGCTGGACCGCTTCGCTGTCACGGCCTTTGACGGCGGATGACGGTGTGCTCGGCGTCACCGGTTGGCGTTGTTGGCGCAACTGGGCCAGCTGTTCCTGCAGACTGACCTGGCGTTGGTCGCTCTGCTGCAGCTGCTGTTCCAACAGCATCGCTTCACGCTCCAATTCCAGTAGCTCGGCCTTGCCTAGAGTCAGCTGCTGTTCCAGCACGGCCAGCTCGATAGCGCTGAAATCGGTTGGCTCAGGTTCGGCACCGGGCTCGGCCAGTTGCTGCTGCAGGCGTTGGGTTTGGTCCGGTAGTCGCTCGATCAGCTGGCGGGTTTGCAGCGCCTTGGCTTCGTACTTCTGGGCGTTTTGCAGGGCGTTGATCGCCTGCTGATAGTTGTCGCGCAGCGGCTGCAGGGACGGCTCTTCCGGGTCCAGCCGGCTGAGCTGCTCGCGGGCGGCCTTCAGCTCGTCGTCGATATCGGCCTGGACGAGCGGGGCCCACAGCAGTTGGACCAGCAGCAACAACAGTATCAGCGGGGCGAGTGGCGATAGCTTCATAGTGGCCTAAAGGTGGCAATACCTGGCTGAATCCTGCCTGAGCGGAGGGGGCGGGCTGAGACTAGTCGAGTTGGCCACGGACATGGTCCGGCAGCGGTACCGATTTGCCGGTCTGATGATCCATCCAGACGATCTTGGCATAGCCCTCGCTGACCTTCTGGCCGCCTTGGGCTTCGCTGAAGATCTCGTAGGTCGACATGAAGCTGCTGCGGCCCGGTTCACTGCCGTAGCAGTGGATCGTGACGGTATCCGGGTAGATCAGCGGGCGCAGGAAAGTGCAGCCGACGTTGATGATCACCGGTGCCAGACGGCTGCCCTCCAGCTGCACATCCATCGCTGCCAGCATCTGGCAGCGGGCTTCCTCCAGATAGCGCATATACATCGCGTTATTGACGTGGCCGTAGGCATCCATATCCCCCCAACGAAGCGGTAGCACACAGCTATGCAGCAGTTTGCGATCGGTGTTCTGAGGATGGCTCATAGCGGACTCCAGGCTTGGCGAACCGTCAACATACGGTTTTTTAGCAAAGTTGGAAAGCGTCGCCGGAGCTTTTGGCTACAGTAGTAGCATTGTTGTCGCTCGGTCAGCCGACAGGGGGTGAGCAGGTGTCTTTTAATCCGCAGTCGCTAGCCGGTCTGATACCCGAATTTGACTGTGCGCCGTGCCATCCGGCTGCGGCCCTGCAGCCGTACTGCCGGCACTATCGGCTGGATCGGTTGCAGCCGCTTGGCGAGCATCGGCTCGGGCTGCTCGACTGTCATGGCAGTCGGCTCTGCGTGCAGCTGTTTTCGCCATTGCAGCCGGCGATCGGCTGCGCCCTGGTGGTGCACGGCTATATGGAGCACACAGGCCTCTACCAACCGTTGATCGCCGCACTGCTGGGACATCGCTTCCGGGTGCTCTGTTACGACCTGCCCGGCCATGGCCTGTCCGAGGGGCCACGCTACTGGATTGACGACTTCTCCCGCTATGGCTGTCAGCTCGGTGAGCTGATCCAGCGGTTGCAGGAGCGTCTGTCCGGGCCTGGCTACCTGATCGGTTTCAGTACCGGTGCGGCGGTGGTCATCATGCAGCAGCTGCTGCTTGGCGATACCGGCCGATGGCCCCTGGCGCGGCGGATCCTGCTGGCGCCGCTGATCCGGCCCGCACAGTGGCGCTCGATTCGCACCAAGTATCACTGCTTGAAGTACCTGCTGCGGACGGTGGCGCGCTTCTACAGCGTCAACAGCCACGATGCCCGTTACCTGCATTTCGTCCGCGAGCAGGATCCCTTGCAGCACAACCGGATTCCGGTGGACTGGATCGCGGCGATGCTGGCGTGGGAGCGCCGGGTCGAGCTGGCCGGGCCGTTGCCGGGCGAGGTGCTGGTTGTGCAGGGGCTGGAGGATGGCACGGTGGACTGGCCGCATAACCTGGCGGTGTTGAGTCGGCTCTATCCGGCCTGCCGGGTCGCGCTGATTGAGGGGGCCCGCCACCAGCTGATCAACGAGAGCCCGCCGTACCAACAGCGGCTGTTCAAGATCCTGCAGGGCGCGATGCGGCCGGAGCACAACGCGCTGGCACTGCATTGAGCGGGGCCATTAAGAAACAAAAAAAGCGGCTCAGGGAGCCGCTTTTCATGTCAGTCGGGAGAGCCGTTAGAACAGGCGACGGCAGCGGATGGTGCCTTTGATCTGTTTCAGCTTCTCCAGGGCCAGTTCCGAGTAGTCGGCATCGACGTCGATTACCACGTAACCGATCTTGTCGTTGGTCTGCAGGTACTGACCGGAGATGTTGATGTCGTTCTCCGAGAACACGGTGTTGATCGCGGTCAGCACGCCCGGTACGTTCTGGTGGACGTGTAGCAGACGGTGCACGTGCGGGTGCTCCGGCAGTGCCACTTCCGGGAAGTTGACGGAGGTGATGGAGGAACCGTTGTCGCTGTACTTGGCCAGCTTCTCGGCGACTTCGTACCCGATGTTTTCCTGCGCTTCCATGGTGGAACCGCCGACGTGCGGGGTCAGGATCACGTTGTCGAACTCACGCAGCGGCGAGACGAACTCGTCGGCGTTAGTGCGCGGTTCTACCGGGAACACGTCGACCGCTGCACCCAGCAGCTTGCCGGAGGCCAGTGCCTTGCACAGTTCGTCGATCACCACCACGGTACCGCGGGCGGCGTTGATGAAGATCGAGCCATCCTTCATCTGGGCGAACTGTTCGGCGCCCATCATATCCTTGGTGGAAGCGGTTTCCGGTACGTGCAGCGAGATGATGTCGCACATCCCCAGCAGTTCCGGCAGCGAGCCGATCTGGGTCGCGTTCCCGAGCGGCAGCTTGGTGATCACGTCGTAGAAGTAGACCTCCATACCGAGCGATTCGGCCAGCACGCTCAGCTGGGAGCCGATGCTGCCGTAGCCGACGATACCCAGCTTCTTGCCGCGGATCTCGTAGGAGTTCTTGGCGGATTTCTGCCACTCGCCACGGTGTGCCTTGGCGTTTTTCTCAGCCACGCCACGCAGCAGGATGATCGCTTCGGCCAGCACCAGCTCGGCCACCGAACGGGTGTTGGAGTAAGGCGCGTTGAACACCGCCACGCCGCGCTCGGTAGCGGCCTGCAGGTTGACCTGGTTGGTGCCGATGCAGAAACAGCCTACGGCGACCAGTTTCTTGGCGGCTTCGAACACCTTTTCAGTCAGTTGCGTACGGGAGCGGATACCGATGAAGTGGGCATCCTGAATCGACTCCAGCAGCTGCTCTTCCGGCAGCGAACCGGTATGGAACTCGATATTGGTATAGCCGTGCGCGTTCAGCGTGTCGATCGCAGACTGATGCACGCCCTCCAGCAGCAAGATCTTGATCTTGCTCTTATCCAGGGAAGTCTGTTGGCTCATTTCTCGAACTCTGTTCTCTGTTTACCGGCAGCAGAGCCGCCGGTGCAATCGGCGAAAATTGGGCGCTTATGTTAGCACAGGCCAATATGAATAGGTCGCGGGTCCTAGACTAATTGGTGGAAAGTTATTCAACTTAGCGTGAATGAAGCTACCGATCGGGGGTGGCCCAGTGCTGTTCGGGGGACGGTTATTGAGTGTAGCAGGGGCAGGGCGGCAGGGGTTATGGCCGCCCAGCGGTAAACCCCGGGCGGCCTGGCTGCAAAATCAGCCGTAGAAGCAGAGGTAGGCGCTGGTCTGCTCCACCTTGAGCTGGAAGGTCTGCCCGGCGGCGACCTTGAACTCGCTGCCGGCCGGGAAGCTCTGGAACAGTTCGGAGCCCGGCAGCTTGACGATCAGCTCGCCGGAAACCACTTTCATCAGCTCGTTCTCGCTGGTGCCGAACTCGTATTCGCCCGCTTCCATCACTCCGGCGGTCACCCGGCCTTCGCTGTTCTCGAAGCCGATCGATTTGACCTGACCATTGAAATATTCGTTTACCTTCAACATCACATGTTCTCCTGATTAGTTCTCGCCGGGCGATAGAGCCGGCGCGGCAGGTTGTCTAAAATAGCGCCCTCCTGCAACGATGGATACTGCTATGACTGACATTTTGCCGCCGCTGCCAGAAGAGTTCCTCGCCAAGCTGGAGCAGTTGGTGCCCGCCGATCGCCTGGACGCGGTGCGGGCCAGCTACTGCGTGGAGAAGCCGACCAGCTTTCGGGTCAACACCCTGAAGGCCGGCATCGACGAGGTACGTGCCGAACTGGAAGCGGAGGGCTTCCAGCTGCAGCCGGTGGACTGGTTCCAGGGGGCGTTCACGCTGATGGACAACAGCCAGCGCCGGGCATTGACCGAGACGGCGGCGTTCTACGATGGCCGGATCTACATCCAGAACCTGTCCAGCATGATTGCGCCGTTGCTGCTGGCGCCGCAGCCGGAGGAGACGGTACTGGACCTGGCCGCCGCGCCGGGCGGCAAGACCCTGCTGATGGCGGCGATGATGGACAATCGCGGCACCCTGAATGCGGTGGAGGCGGTCAAGGGGCGCTACTTCAAGCTGAAGGCCAACCTGGAACAGCAGGGTGCCAGCATGGTGCGCACCTACCTGACCGACGGCCGTTCGGTGGGCAGCAAGTGCCCGGAGATGTTCGACCGGGTGCTGCTGGACGCGCCCTGTTCCTCCGAGGCCCGTTTCAGCCGGCTCGATCCGGCCAGCTGGGCCCACTGGAGTCCGCGTAAGGTCAAGGAGACCGCCCACAAGCAGAAGCGGCTGCTGCAATCGGCGTTGTACAGCCTGAAACCGGGCGGCTGCCTGATCTACTGCACCTGCGCGCTGTCGCCGGAGGAGGACGAGATGATCGTCCACGCCCAACTGCACAAGTTCGGTGATGCGATCGAGGTGGAGCCGGTCGAGCTGCCGTTCGACAACTGGCTGCCCGGTGTCACTCAGTGGGGTAAGAAGACGCTGGATCCACAGGTCGAGCGCACGGTGCGGATCCTGCCCAGCGCCGAGATGGACGGTTTCTATATCTCCAAGCTCCGCAAGCACCGATCATTCTGATTGTGCTTTGATATCTAGTTAGGTTCTTCGCAGGTTAGCGTGAAAATCTCGAACCAGTTGATTGCAGCAGTAATACCAGGCCGGGTGATTGTAAGTGGGAAGCATACGCCCTGTGGCCTGCCAATTCGGCTGTCATCTGTATTCGATCTGGGGTTGCGCCGGCTGGCGGGTCAAGGCGGCCCGCGCAGGGGCTACCGCCGGCTGGCCGCCCGCAGCTGGCCGCCCGCAGCTGGGCGCTCCCCTACAATCCCGCTTGCCTCCACTGTGCGTCTGATCCTGCGTTTATGCCCTTGAGTTTGGCTGCGCGGTCCGATCCATCGGCTGGCGCTCTTTATTAGGGCCAGGGGGGACTCGCGCGTACCTCGCTCAGACAGCTTTTTGCCTGATCGCCACTGTATCGAACCGTGCTAGGGAGCGGCCGGCCAGGTCGCTCAGAGTCGGCGTAGACAGGGGGCCAGCGGCAAGCTTATGACTGACGTAGATATGTTTCCCGCTAATCCGTGAAGAACCTTTAATCGGCCGGTGGCGGGCGCTGTTCGCGCAGGAACTCGACGAAGGCGCGGTTGGCGTGCGACAGGTAGCCCTCCCGGCGCCAGGCGATCGACAGGTCGAGCCAGACCGGCTCGGCAAACGGGATGGTGACCAGCTCGTCGTCGGGTTGAATCACCATCCCCAACAGGGTGGAGATGCCGAAGCCCTGCCGTACGATCGACTTGATCAGCGGGATCAGGTTGGTCTCGAAACCGATCCTCGGCTGGGTGCCGGCCTCCGCCGCCAGCCGGTCGACCACCTTGCGGTGGAAGTAGCCCTCCTTGAACATCACCAGCTCTTCACTGAAGAACTGCTCCAGCTCCACCTGCGCCAGCGTGGCATAGGGGTGCTGGCGGCCGACGGTGACCAGCATCTGCTCGCGCAGGAACACCTCGGCGGTCAGTTCCGGCGGCACGAATTCGGCGACGATCACCCCCAGGTCCAGCTCGCCGCGCTCCAGCATCTGCTGCAGCTGCCAGGTGCCGCCCTCGACCACTGACAGCCGCAATTGCGGATAGCGGTGGTGGAACGCCATCAGGATCGGCGGGAAGTAATAGGAGCCCAGCATGCTGGGGATGCCGACCCGCACCTCGCCCTGGCGCAACCCCTTCAGTTCGCGCATCTCCAGCTCGGCATCGTCGGCCGCCTGCAGCAAGCGCTCGGCATGGTGAAGTAAACGCTTACCTTCGTCGGTCAGGCTGATGCCGCGATCCTGGCGGTGGAACAGGGTCAGCTCCAGCTGCTGCTCCAGCTTGCGGATCGCCATGCTGACCGCCGGCTGGGCGACATGCAGCTGTTCGGCGGCGCGGGTGAAGCTCTGCTGTGCGGCCACGGCACGGAAATAACGCAGCTGTTTCAGATCCAGCATTTGATAAGCGTCCGTTATGGAATTGATCAGAATTATATATTTCTATGATTTGAGACCGATTGCTACCTTTGCCTGCATCACATCAGCGGCTGCATCAGCACCGCACAGACCGGGTAGAGGCAATCATGATCGAAGCGGGTTCGACAGCATTCAGGCGGGCGTCTCTGGCGTTCGCGTTCGGTTCGTTCATGATCTTCGCCAACGTCTACGTCACCCAGCCGTTGCTGCCGATGCTGGCAGAGGCGTTCCAGGTGTCGGCGCTGCAGGCGGGCTGGAGCTTCACCATCACCACCCTGATGCTGGGGCTGTCGCTGCTGTGCTACGGACCGTTGTCCGATGCCCTGGGGCGGCGCTGGATCATGTTGGCCAGCATGGCCGGCGCCACGCTCTGTACCCTGCTGCTGTCGCAGACCTCCGATTATCACAGCCTGTTGCTGCTGCGGGCGCTGCAGGGCGTCTGCCTCGGCGGGCTGCCGGCGATTGCCATCGCCTATATGGGCGATGAGTTCAGTAAGCGTGCGCTCACTGTTGCGGTGGGGCTCTATATCAGCGGCAATACCCTGGGCGGCATCGGTGGCCGGCTGGTGGGTGGTTTCGTCGGCGACTGGCTCGGCTGGAGCGATGCGTTCCTGGTGATGTCGCTGATCAGCCTGGTCTGCCTGGCGCTGTTCGTCTGGTTGCTGCCGCCATCCCGAAATTTCCAGCCGCAGGCGCTACGGCCCCGGTTGATGCTGCAGGACCTGATCGGCCACCTGCGTAATCCGCTGCTGCTGGCGGCCTATCTGATCGGCGGTTTCAACTTCTTCATTTTCATCAACCAGTACAGCTACGCCACCTTCCTGCTGGCCGGCGAGCCCTACCAGTTGCCGGCCAGCCTGCTGGGCATGCTGTTCCTGACCTACCTGAGCGGCACCCTCGGCTCGGCGCTGTCCGGCCGCCTGGTTGGCCACCTGCCGCCGCCGCTGGTGATGGCCGGCGGCGTGCTGATCCTGATGGCCGGCTCGCTGGTGACCCTGATCCCGGCGGTCTGGGCGATCATCCTCGGCTTCCTGATCAACGCCTTCGGTTTCTTCATCGCTCACTCCAGCGCCAGCAACTGGGTCAGCCATAACGCCCAGCGGGCCCGCGCCAGCGCCTCGTCGCTGTACCTGCTGTTCTACTACCTGGGGGCCAGCAGTGGTGGTTTCTACCTGGATCCGTTCTGGCAGTGGGCCGGCTGGCAGGGCGTGGTGATCGGCTCCTGGCTGGTGCTGAGCCTGACGCTGGGGCTGTCGCTGTGGCTCTACTTAAGCCGTCGCGATGCGGCGGTCACCGCCTGATCTGGTAGACTGCTGCCCGGCAATCACGCTGTTCACAGAGGAATCGAAGATGGAATACCAGCATCAGTTTGTCGATGGTCGCGAGTGTCCGTGGCCGCTGGGTAAGGTGGTTTGTGTCGGCCGCAACTACGCCGATCATGCCGCCGAGCTGAACAATCCGGTACCGACCGTGCCGCTGCTGTTCATCAAGCCGGCCAGCAGCGTGGTGCCGATGGCCGAGCCGTTCCGGCTGCCGCGCGACCTGGGCGAGGTGCACTTCGAGACCGAGCTGGCGGTGTTGATCGGCGACACCCTGACCGATGCCGACGAGCAGCAGGCGGCTGGGGCGATCACCGGTATCGGCCTGGGGCTGGACCTGACCCTGCGCGATCTGCAGAGCGAACTGAAGAAAGCCGGTCACCCTTGGGAGAAGGCCAAGAGCTTCGACGGCGCCTGCCCGCTGTCCGCGTTCCTGGCGCCGCAGGCGGTGGCGGATCTGCAGGACGTGCAGATCCGGCTGACCGTCAACGACGAGGTGCGTCAGGATGGCAACAGCAGCCAGATGCTGAACCCGGTACTGCCGTTGATCAGCTATATCTCGCGTTTCTTCACCCTCAATCCCGGCGATGTGGTGCTGACCGGCACCCCGGCCGGGGTCGGCCCGGTACGGCCGGGCGACCAGTTGCAGGTCGAGCTGGTGGAGCTGTTGAAGGTCGACACCTCCGCCCGTTGAGATCGGTTGCCTTGGTATCTACGGCGCCGGGCGGTACACTCGGCGCCACTGTAGGATGACTGCATCCTAAAAGGTAACAGATTCGTTCATGGAGCCGCCGATGCTTTGGGTGAAGACCTTTCATATTCTGGCCATGACCAGCTGGATGGCCGGTATTTTCTATCTGCCGCGGATCTTCGTGCACTATGTCGAGGGGCGCGAGGCGGGCCAGGATGTCTCCCGGCTGGAGATCATGGCCAACAAACTGTACGGCTTCATGAACATCATGATGCTGTTCACCCTGGCGCTGGGCCTTTGGCTCTGGCTGGGCTGGGGCTTCAGCGGCGGCTGGTTGCACGCCAAACTGGCGTTCGTGGTGTTGCTGATCGGCTATCACCACTGGTGCCTGGCCTATCTTAAGAAGTTGCGTGCCGGCACCCTGGACCGCAGCGGACGCTTCTTCCGGCTGTTCAACGAACTGCCGCTGCTGATCTTCATCCCGATCCTGATCCTGGTGGTGGTCAAACCGTTCTGAGTCTTTCTGATAGCCGGGGCCGCAAGGGCGCCGGCTAAATCATTCCCGGTCTGCCTTCCGCCTGTGGCAAGCCGTGCCCCTGTTACTCATACTTTGGTCGTGACCCGGTTTTGCGTGCCCTCATATTCCTGGGCAACTGGATACGACCATTACTCGCCGGCCACAGCAGCGGCTGCTAATCGTTTAATCAGAAACCCGTTCTGTTAATTGAACCCGGCCTTTCTCTTTACCGAATCTGGGAACAAGGTTCCGACAGCGAAAATAAACATGTCAGGTGCAGCGATGAAATTAAAAAACAGAGTGTTAACAGCGGTTTTGCTGGCTATCGGCATGATGCTGGCTGCCAGCGGCTCGGCCCTGGCCGGAACCAGCTGGAAGGTGGCGGTGGGCGACGGTGGCGGTAGCGCCCAGGAGGCGCTGGGCAAGAAGTTCGCCGAGCTGGTGTCCGAGCGGACCGACGGCAACTACCAGATGAAGCTGTTCCTGAACGGTCAGCTGGGTTCCGAGCAGGATACCGTCAACGAAGTGGCGATCGGCATCCTGGACTTCTCGATCCTGGCCAGCAACAACCTGACGCCGTTCTCGCCGTCGCTGGGGGCGCTGTCGATGCCCTACCTGATCCGCAGCGTCGACGAGGCGCGTACCCTCGTGCAGGGGCCGATCGGCGACGAACTGGTGGCCAATACCGTGCGCGATGCCGGTGCCCGTATCCTGGGCTGGACCTTCTCCGGCTTCCGGGTGCTGAGCAACTCCAAGAAGCCGATCAAGCGTCTCGAGGATCTTGAGGGGCTGGTGGTGCGGGTGCCGAAGAACGAGATCATGATCGACACCTACCAGGCCTGGGGTATCAACCCGACGCCAATGGCCTGGGCGGAAACCTTCACCGCCCTGCAGCAGGGGGTGGTCGATGGCCAGGACACCCCGTACATCACCATCTACTCGATGAAGTTCCAGGAGGTGCAGAAGTATATCGCCGACCTGCACTACCTGTTCCTGCTGGAGCCGCTGGTGATCTCCGAGGCGCTGTTCCAGCAGCAGAGTCCGGAGATGCAAAAGTTGCTGGTGGATGCCGGTAAGGAAGCGACCACTTACAGTATCGACTGGCTGCAACGGAAAGAGGCCGGTATCCGCGACGAGCTGGTCAACAAGTACGGTATGCAGATCGATACCCCGGTGGACGAGGATAAGTGGGCCGAACGGGCGATCGGCCAGGTCTGGCCGAAGCATTACGACAGCATCGGCGGCAAGGAGAAGCTGAACCGGGTCCTGCGCGCGCTGGGGCGTGAAGAGCTTTAAAGCGCCGGCTTTTAAACAGGCTCCTGTGGCCAGTCTGACAATCCTTCGAAAGTCACCTGAAAGCTAACAGCGGCAAGCAGCAAGCAGACTGCTTGCCGCTTTTGGTCTATTGAGTGTCGTACCGCTACCAGTCTCGCCCGCCAACCCCGACCACATTAAAGCCATCAGCCACCCAGATGATCAACGGGAGACAGAGATGGCCATTCAATTCGAACACGCACTGATGGATTTCCCCCAGCAGCGCGCCGGCGCGGCCCGCCAACCCGCGAGTATCGACCAGACCGGCCGCCGCGTGCCCATCAACCTGCGCCAGTCCGGCCCGACACCGGTGGAGATGCTTATTTCCACCCGCGTGCGCAAATCACCCTACTGGCATCTGGCCTACGAGGCCGGTTGCTGGCGTGCCACCGTCTACAATCGCATGTACCACCCGCGTGGTTACGTGCGTCCCGAAGACGGTGGCGCCATGGTGGAATACCAGTCGCTGGTCAATGACGTCACCCTTTGGAACGTGGCCGTGGAACGGCAGATCCAGGTCAAGGGACCGGACGCCGAAGCCTTTGTGAACTATGTGATCACCCGTGACGCCACCAAAATCAACCCCATGCACGGCAAGTACGTCATTCTTTGCAACGAGGACGGCGGCATTCTCAATGACCCCGTGCTGCTCCGCCTGGCGCAAGACGAATTCTGGTTTTCAGTGTCCGACAGCGACCTGGAACTCTGGCTGCGCGGCGTCAACCTGGGACTGGGTTACAACGTCAGCATCGCCGAAATCGACGTGGCCCCGGTGCAGATTCAGGGCCCGAAATCCGAGGCGCTGATGGTCGATCTGTTCGGCGACGAGGTGCGCAAGATCCCCTTCTACGGGTTGATGCGTGGCAAGGTGGCCGGCCGGGACGTCATTGTCTCCCAGACCGGCTTCACCGGCGAAAAGGGCTACGAAATCTACCTCTATGACGCCACCCGCTATGCCGAGGATCTGTGGTACGCCGTGCTCCAGGCCGGAGAAGCACACAACCTCCGGGTGATCGCCCCGGCGCACCACCGGCGTATCGCTGCCGGCATACTCTCCTGGGGCCAGGATCTCGATCAGGAAACCCTGCCGTTTCAGTGCAACCTTGCCTACCAGGTGCCGCGAAACAAACAGGCGGACTATATCGGCAAGCGGAAACTGGAAGCGGTTCGCCAACAGATTGAAGCGGGCACTCCGCCGTTTCTGCTGACCATGGTGGGGCTGCGTTTCGGCGGCGCAGAGGTGACCGACTACGCCAACGATTTCTGGCTGGTGGGCCACCCCGACAGCGGGGCCGCGGTGGGCTATGTGACCTCCCCCTGGTATTCGCCGGAGCTGAACACCAATATCGCCCTGGCCTATGTGCCCTGGGAGATGCGCGGTATCGGCACCGCACTGACCGTCCGGCTGCCGGTCGAATACGGCGCCACGGAGGTGGACGCGCAAGTGGTCGAAGTTCCGTTCCGCCCCTCGGTCAACCCCAATGCCCGCGAGCGGGCCCGGGCCAAGGGGATCGACTTCGCGGACTGATGCACGCGAGCGAAAATGTCATGAAACTGTTCAAAGAACCCTGGGGGCAGTCGGCGGTTGACGAAACCGCCGCTGTCGTCCGCAGGCTGGCGCGAACCGCTTCTGTCGAAGTCACCACCGGGCGAATTCTGGGATCGCAGACACCGCCGGTGGCGCAGCTGCTGCCGGCCGGCACGGCTGTCTATCTGCCCAGCCTGCCTCAGACCCGCTTCGATGACATCCTGGCGGCCTGCCGACAATTGCTGGCCGATGGGTTGCAACCGGTGCCCCATCTGGCGGCCCGTCGGTTGAGCAGTCGCGCTGAACTGCGTGAGCGACTGTCGCGCCTGCACGCAACCGGCGCCCGGCAGCTGATGCTGATTGCCGGCGATGTCGAGCGGCCCGCCGGGCCCTTCCGGGACACGCTGGACCTGTTGCAATGCGGCCTCCTGGCTGAGCAGGGTTTTCATCAGTTGGGAATCGCCGGACACCCCGATGGCCACCCATTCGTCAATGAAAAAGCCCTGATGCAGGCGCTGGAAACCAAGCGGGACTATGCGCGCAGCACGGGTGCCCGGCTCTGGGTGGTGACCCAGTTCGCCTTTGATGCAACCAGCTTCACGGACTGGTTGGCCCGGTTTGATGACAGCACACAGCCGCTGCCGGTGTATTGTGGCCTGCCGGGTCCTACGCGCATCCGAACCCTGTTGGCCTACGCCGCTCATTGCGGGGTGGGGGTTTCGGCCCGGCTGCTCCGGCGCACGCCCGGTGCTGCCCGCCTGCTGAGTTGCTGGAAACCGGACGGCGTGGTTGAGGCGCTGGCACAGCATTACCTGACGCATCCGGGGACGCAGCTGGCGGGCATGCACCTGTTCACCTTCGGCGGGCTGGAAAGCGCCGCTCACTGGTTGCATCGGCTGCGGGACGAGCCGCAGAGAAAAAGTTCGTAGCTGTCGAAATGAAGCGTTGTGACAGTCAAAGCAGGGTGCCCCCGCGCACCCGCATGGAAAAGGGGAAATCGCCGTGAGCATGCCGCAAAACGAACTGCAAAACCGCACCACCGACGATACTCCACTGCCTCCGCCGGGTAGTCCCGATATCGACATTGCCCGGGCGGTACAACCCCAGTCCATACTGCTGCTCGCGCAACAACACTGGGGCCTGAACGCCGACAGCCTGATCCCGTTCGGTCACTACAAGGCTAAGCTCAATCTTGGCCACTGCCAGCGCAACGAGCCCGACAGACAGGGTAAGCTGGTGTTGGTGACCGCCATCTCGCCCACCCCCGCCGGCGAAGGCAAGACCACCACCAGCGTGGGGCTGAACGACGGACTGAACCGGCTCGGCGTCCGTGCGTCGGTTTGCCTGCGCGAACCCTCACTGGGGCCCTGCTTCGGCATGAAGGGCGGGGCCACCGGTGGCGGCCGCGCCCAGGTGATCCCGATGGAAGATATCAACCTGCACTTCAACGGCGACTTTCACGCCGTCACCGTGGCCCACAACCTGCTTGCCTCGCTGATCGACAATCATATTCACTGGGGTAATGAAGCCGATCTGGATCCGCACCGGGTCAGCTGGCGGCGGGTGATGGATCTCAATGACCGCACGCTCCGTCACACCCTGACGGGCCTCGGCGGACCGGCGCACGGTACACCTCGGGAGTCCGGCTTCGACATCACGGTGTCCTCGGAGATCATGGCCATTCTGTGCCTGGCGGAAGATCTGTCGGATCTGCGTCGACGGTTGGGCCGGATCATAGTGGGCCGGCGCCGTGATCTGTCGCCGGTCAGGGTCGCGGAACTGGGTGCCGAAGGCGCCATGACGGTACTGCTCAAGGATGCTTTGCAGCCCAACCTGGCGCAAAGCCTGGAGCACAACCCCGTATTCATACACGGCGGTCCCTTTGCCAACATCGCCCATGGCTGCAACTCGGTGATCGCCACGCGCGCGGCTCTGGCGCTGAACGATGTGGTGGTGACCGAGGCCGGTTTCGGTGCCGATCTGGGCGCGGAGAAGTTTATCGATATCAAATGCCGACAAAGCGGACTGCGTCCGGATGCGGTGGTGCTGGTATGTACGGTACGGGCACTCAAAATGCATGGTGGTGTCAGTGCCAGCCAGCTGCAGGCTCCCGACATCCTGGCGCTGAAGTCCGGCAGCGTAAATCTGCAGCAGCACATCAACAACCTGCGGCAATTCGGCCTCGATCCCCTGGTGTGCATCAACCGGTTCCCCGGCGACAGCCGCCAGGAACTGGCGTTACTGGAAACACTGTGCGCGCAATGGGGCGTGACAGCGGTGGTGGCAGAACACTGGGCGAAGGGCGGCGACGGGGCCACTGAACTGGCCCGGGCATTGATGGATCAGCTGGCGAGCGAGCCGCACGACGTTCGCTTGCTCTACCCGGACGACATGCCGCTGGCGGAGAAAATCCACACCCTGGCTACCCGGCTCTATGGTGCGGCAGACGTAGAGATTGCGCCACAGGCACGGAGACAACTGGAAGAGTATGAACAACTCGGTTTCGGGCACCTGCCGGTCTGCATCGCCAAAACCCAATACAGTTTTTCCGCTGACCCGAAACGGCGCGGCGCTCCCCGAGGTCACACCCTGCCGGTACGCGAGGCGCGTCTCTGCGCCGGTGCCGGCTTCGTGGTTGTGTTCTGTGGCGACATCATGACCATGCCCGGTCTGCCCCGCCGCCCGGCGGCGCTGGACATCTCACTGGATCGGGAAGGGCGGGTGATCGGGCTTTCGTAGACGCATGGGTGTCGGCAGACGCCAGCCGATATCCCGGCAGTCTCTCACCCTTTCGTCACCCGGTCAGCGGCCTGAGAAATCCTGCTGCTGTCGCACACGCCATAGGTTGGCTCGACGCGCGCCTTGCGCAATGCATGACGTGAAGCGGAAAACACCTCTTCCAAGGGTTCGGCCTGCGGATCAACAGGAGGCGGGTCTTCGCAAGTCATGAGCCGTTCTGCTCGGGGCGCAATGCCCATGTATTTTCGATAACAGCGGCTGAAATGGGTGGCGGAGACAAACCCGCACATGGAGGCGACCTCCACAATGGGGCAGGCGGTCTGTTTCAGCAGCCGCCGAGCCCGAGCCAGGCGCAGCTTCAGATAGTAACGCCAGGGACTGCAGCCGAGGTGCTTGAGGAACCAGCGTTCCAGTTTCCGTCGCGACACCCCGGCCAGTTGGGCCAACTCCTGCAGCGCCAGGGGTTCCTCGATGTTGGCCTCCATCAGTTGGGCCACCTCGGCGAGCTTGGGCTGGGAGCTCATCAGTTGCTGGCGTAGCGACATGGGCTGCTGCTCGGTTGCCTCTCGCACCCGGTCGCAGATAAACATATCGGACACCGCGTCGACCAGCGCCTTGCCGTGTCGGCGAGCCAGGAAATTCAACATCATGTGCAGGGGCACGCTGCCGCCGGTACAGGTCATCCGGTCGCGCTCCAGGGTATAGAGGCGATCGTTGCAATGGACCTTGGGGAATCCTTCCCGCATGGCGGCCAGGCACTCCCAATGGGTGCTGCAGCCGTAGCCGTCCAGCAGACCGGCACTGGCGAGCACATAGGCGCCGGTACAGACTGCGCCCATCGACGTCCGCTGGCGCGCCATGGCTTTCAACCAGGTCAGTTCGCGGCGCGAATAGCTGCGGGTCACATCGACCCCCGCCACGACGATCACCAGGTCAAAGCGTTGCCGGTGGGAGATGGCGGCGTCGGGGAGCATGGCAATACCATCGCTGGCACGCGCAGGCTGGCCGTCCACCGACAGCAACTGCCAAGTATAGATCTCAGAGCCAGCTATCTGGTTGGCCATGCGCAACGGCTCGATTGCGGTCGCCAGGGCGATGAGCGTGAAGTTGTCGACCAGTAAAAAGCCGACCCGATAGGGTTGGGATCTGTCCCCGGTGCCAGAGAGTTCGGTCATTGCGCCCCCTCCTTGTCATTCCACTCGCAGCGCCGTTGCGGCACCTGTATCCGAGTATAGAAACCCCGGCCGCCAAAAAGTTATCCAAAAACGACAAACATTCCTGCCGGGTCGTCCGAGAGCGACGATGCGCGGGCAAAACAGAGAATATCCGCTACCCAAAAATGTATACCGGAATGGGTTTATCTGTTCTTTGCCGGCTGTCTAAAAAACGCCTGCGTTGCCATCACAGCGATTTTCAACCGCCTGATAGGAACCGGAAAGCAGCATCGTTTAAGACCTGGCGCTTTCATCCCGGTTATTCTGCCGGGCGCGTTCTCAGGCCAGATATAATGCCGTTTGCGGGCCGGCGGTGCTGTTTGACCGTCCCGTAAACGGCCTTCATACTCGAGCCATTCAACCCGTGGAGCGAATGAAGAGATGGTGTTTCACCTGTTCCACCTCGAGCCGGAAAGCGGCCGCAGCCTGCAACAACAGATCCGTTCCCAGCTGACCGCAGCGATCCTTAACGGCAATATCCCCGCTGATATGCCGCTGCCGTCGACCCGTAAGCTGTCGCAGCTATTGCGGGTGTCGCGCAACACCGTGATCCGGGTTTACGAGCAGATGCTGGCCGACGGGGTGATCTTGTCACGTGAGCGCAGCGGTTATTTCGTCAATCCCGACTTCCGCCCCCAGGCGGTGCCGGAACCGGTTCCGGTCGAGCCGACCGAACAGGTCAATTGGGAGCGCTTCCTGCATCAGCGCCCCAGCGAGCAACGCAATATCGTCAAGCAGCAGCACTGGCAGCGCTATCAGTACCCATTCGTCTACGGCCAGTTCGACCCGCAGAGCTTTCCGATCCAGCAGTGGCGCGAGTGCTGCCGCGATTCGGTGACCGAGGCGGCGGTCGGCAACTGGGCCGCCGACCAGCTGCTGGACGACCCGATGCTGATCGAGCATATCCAGACCCATATCCTGCCGCGCCGCGGTATCTGGGCCCGGCCGGAGCAGATTTTGATCACCTGCGGCGCCCAGCACGCGGTCTACCTGGTGACCCAGTTGGTACTGAAGCCGGGCGACCGGTTCGCGATCGAGGATCCGAACTATGTCGATGTGCGCAATATCGCCGCCAGCCGGCCGGCCGAACTGGTGCCGATCCCGCTGGACGACGAGGGGATGCGGGTGGACCAGCGGCTGGCCTCATGCGACTGCGTCTACGTCACCCCCAGCCACCAGTTCCCGACCACCGTGACCATGTCGCTGGCGCGCCGCAAGCAGCTGCTGGCGGCGGCGGCCGAGCACGACTTCCTGATCATCGAGGACGACTACGAGGCGGAAGCCAACTTCACCGCCACCCCCTGTCCGGCGCTGAAGAGCATCGACCACGGTGGCCGGGTGATCTATGTCGGCAGCTTTTCCAAGACCCTGGCGCCGGGCCTGCGGCTGGGCTACATGGTGGCCGACGAAACCCTGATCCGCGAGGTGCACGCGCTGCGCCGGCTGATGATGCGCCATGCGCCGATGAACAACCAGCGCACCGTGGCGCTGTTCATCTCGCGCGGCTATTACGACCAGTTGATCAACAAGCAGGCGCTGGTCTACAAGGAGCGCTGGCGGTTGATGGCCGAGGCGTTGCATCAACATCTGCCGGACAGCTCCAATCCACCCAGTTTCGGTGGTTCCTCCTACTGGGTGGAGGGGCCGGCTTCGCTCGACAGCCGGCAGCTGGCCGAACAGGCGCGCCAGCAGGGAATCCTGATCGAACCGGGCGAGGTGTATTATTCGACCAACCCGCCGCAGAACTGCTTCAAACTGGGTTACAGCTCGATCCCGGCGGAGCGGATCGAGCCCGGTATCCGCCGCTTGGCGGAACTTATCCACAGCCCTGTGGGTAACTGAGAAGCGGCTACTGGCTCCATACTCATCCGAAGGTAGGGTATCAGTTGGCCGCCGCTGCGTTGTTCAACTGGTGCTCTGCGCCGACCGGTCGGCTCCCTACACTGGATCCATCGTTCAACCGAGCGACGGTACGCCGTCGGCAACAGGATTCAGCGTATGAGCAACTCAGAGATCGTTATCCGCGACCATATCAACGGCGAATGGATCGAGCAGCGCCAGCTGCCGACGGCGCCGCTGTACAACCCCTCCACCGGCGCCCAGATCGGCCAGGTGCCGCTGGGTAATGCCAGCACCTCCAAAGCCGCGGTGGCGGCGGCGGCGGAAGCCTACCCGGCCTGGCGCGATACCCCGCTGCCGAAGCGGATGGATTTCCTGTTCGCGATGCAATCGGAGATGGTCAACCGTAAGGAAGAACTGGCCCAGGCGATCGCGCTGGACCAGGCCAAACATATCGCCGAGGCTCGTGGCGAAGTGCAGCGGGTGATCGAGATTTTGCAGATGGCCTGCACCATCCCGGCGCTGATCCAGGGCGAGACCATCAGCGGTATCGCCAACAATATCAGCGGTCGTATCTACAAGGCGCCGCTGGGCGTGTTCTGCGGCGTGGCGCCGTTCAACTTTCCGGCGCTGGTATTCGGCTGGTTCATCCCGTTCGCTATCGGTACCGGCAACACCTTTGTCTATAAGCCGTCCACCGAATCGCCACTGTTCATGCAGAAGCTGATGCAGCTGCTGGTGGATATCGGTCTGCCGAAAGGGGTGGTCAACGTGGTGCACGGCGACCGTGAGGTGGTGGAAGCCTGGTATGACGATGAAAACGTCGCCGGTGTCTGTCTGGTCGGCAGCTCGCCGACCGCCAAGGCGATCGCCGAAGGCTGTGGCCGCAACGGCAAGAAAACCATGCTGCTGGGCGGTGCCAAGAACTTCCTGGCGGTGATGGAAGATGCGCCGATGGATCTGCTGATCGACAACGTGCTGATGTCCGGCTACGGTTCCGCCGGCCAGCGCTGCCTGGCGGTGTCCAATATCGCCTGCGTACCGGAGATCCACGACGAGTTCGTCGAGCGGCTGCTGGAAGCCTCCAGGAAGGTGACTGTCGGCGACGCGCTGAATCCGGACGTGTTCATGGGGCCGGTAATCTCCAGCCGTGCCAAGGAACGCATTGAGAACTACATCAACATCGGTGTCGAAGGTGGTGCCACCCTGGCGCTGGATGGCCGCAACCCGCAGCTGGCGGATGCCAACAAAGATGGTTACTTCGTCGGCCCGACCGTGTTCACCGACGTGACCCCCTGCATGCAGATCGCCCGCGAAGAGATCTTCGGTCCGGTACTGAGCGTGATGAAGGTCGGCTGCATCGACGGTGCGCTGCGGATGATCCGCAACCACCCGATGGGCAACGGTGCCTGCATCTTCACCCAGAACGCCTACTACATCGAGAAGTTCATCAACGAGGCGGATGTCGGCATGGTCGGCGTCAACGTCGGCATCTGCGCGCCGCATCCGTATATGCCGTTCGGCGGTATCAAGGACTCGCTGGTGGGTAACAACAAGGTGCAGGGTAAGGAGGGGATCGACTTCTTCACCCAGAACAAGGTTGCCACGGTGCGTGTCGTCGACCCGAAAGCGGGTCAGCCGGCAGCCGCCAAGACCGACAGCGGCGTACGTAGCTGCGTGGCCAGCTGATCGGGCCAGTTTCTAGGGGTAAGCACCCTGCCTGGCCGGCGCCACTTCGGTGGTGCCGGTTTTTTTGTTTTGTGAGTAAACAGGTTGGAGTGGACAGTTAACAGCGGGGTCTGTAGGTGGGGCTTCAGCCGCGACCGCTAAGCCGGGCCGCAGTTTTAATCCCGGTCCTGAAAAACCTGGCTGCGCAGCCGTTCGAAGCGGGCCGCCAGCCGGTCGCTGTCATCACGCAGCCGGTCGATCTGGGCCATGAACGCCTCGACTTCCGGGCGCGGTGCCAGTAGTTGGCTCTCTTCCTTGATGTACTCCTGCAGGTTGGCCAACAGGCTGTCGCCGGTGGTGCGGTACTGGCGCACCTTGAAGCCGACCAGGTTAGCCAGCTGGTGGGCCGGCAGGTCGCCGATCAGCTCTGCCAGTTGCGCCTCCCAGTCGATGCGGGCGTCCGCCAGGATCTTCTGCAGCCGGGTCGCCAGGCCGCTGTCGCCCTGCACCTCGATACCGTTACCGAACATCGCCTCCGCCTGGTCGGCGCTGCCGAGCAGCCGCACGAAGTCGGCCGGCAGGCCGCGCAGGGTGACATCGGCCTCGGTATCCAGCTGGCTGTACAGCTGCAGGCCGTCGGCGCAGGGCATCAGGCTGAAGCGCAGCGTCGGCGCACTCAGTTCGACGACGATCACCTTACCCTCCAGCCCGGCAAGGCGCTCGAGGGTGACAGGATCTCGCCCCAGCAGGCCGTTGATGCTCTGTTCGGCGACGGTCAGCAGGGTGGCGTTGAGCAGCTCCAGCATGGTGGGGCTCCGTTGTGATCAGGGCTTGATGCCGGTGTGCAGCGCGACGATGCCGCCGGTCATGTTCTGGTACTTACAGTTTACCAGGCCGGCCTGCTCCATCATCCCCTTCAGTGTCTCCTGATCCGGGTGCATGCGGATCGACTCCGCCAGGTAACGGTAACTGTCGGCGTCGCCGGCGATCAACTGGCCCATCTGCGGCAGGATATTGAACGAGTAGATATCGTAGGCCTTGGTCAGCAGCGGATTGTCGGTCTTGGAGAACTCCAGCACCATCAGCTTGCCGCCCGGCTTCAGCACCCGGGTCATTGAGCGCAGTGCGGCGTCCTTGTCGGTGACGTTGCGCAGGCCGAAGGCGATGGTAATCACGTCGAAGCTGTTGTCCGGGAACGGCAGGCACTCGGCGTTGGCCTGGACGAACTCGACATTGCCGGTGACACCGTGGTCATAGAGCTTGTCGCGGCCGACCTTCAGCATCGAGTCGTTGATATCGGCCAACACCACCTTGCCTTCGGCGCCGACCAGCCGGGCGAAGCGCATGGTCAGGTCGCCGGTACCGCCGGCGATATCCAGCACCTGCATGCCACGCCGAACACCACTTTGCTCGATGGTGATCCGCTTCCAGAGCCGGTGGATGCCGCCGGACATCAGGTCGTTCATCAGATCGTACTTGCCGGCGACCGAATGGAACACGTCGGCCACGCGCTTGACCTTTTCGTCAGTCTTGACCTGCTGGTAACCGAAATGGGTGGTTTGATCTTTATTCTGCTCGGACATGATGCGGTCTGTATCAGGCTGGAAAATAGGCAGCCATTGTAGCGCTGTAGAGTCTGTTTGTCTTTGCTATGCCCTCAGCGGTGGTGCTGAATCCGGTAGCGGGCGGCATGCCTGACCTGGTCGGCGTCGTCCCACACCAGCCGGGCCAGCAGTGGCCGCGGGCAGGCCGGGTTCAACGCCACCCGGTAGCGCAGGTGACTGTCGCAGTCGCCGGCCAGCTGCTGCAGCGCTTCGGCCGGTGCCGCCGGGTTATCGGCGACACGGACCCGGACGTAGAAATCCTCGTCGTCCGCCAGCCGGTTGAGCACCGGTTCCGGGGTGTCCGGCCGCTCTGCCACCGCCTGGCGGGTGCTGCTGTCCGGCAGGTGGGCCAGGCTGATCAGCAGTTCGGGCGGACAGTTGGGGTGGTGGGCGATGGCGACGCCGAGTCGGCTATCCTGCGCCAGCAGCCGCAATTGCCCGGCGTCGAGGATGGGGTGGCTGCTAGCGGCCTGGCGCACGCCGGGATCCGGGTCCTGGCAGCTGCGCAGGATCTGCTCTGGCGGCTGGGCCGGTAGCTCCAATGCGTAGAGGCGCACCCGCGGGTCCGGGTCGGCCAACAGGCGACGGCTGATCGCCGCCGTGCAGACCGGATTCTGCGCCAGCAAGGCGCGTACCGCCGGCACAGGGTCCTGGCACAGCTGGAACTGCATTTCGGCACTTAGCTGGGATGAGCGGGCGGTTTCCAGTCGGATCTCCGGCAGCGGATCATTAACCAGCTGGCGTAGTGCCGCCGGTGGCAGATCCGGCCGTTGGACCAGGGCCCGCCGGACCGCGTCGAGCGGATGGTGGCTCAGTGCCTGCAGGGTGGTCGGGTCGCAATTCGGGTTGGCGGCGACCAGCTGGGCACAGCGCCCGTGCCAGCGGCGGTCTTCCGCCAGGCAGGTAAGCTGGGCGACCGGGGTGGCGGGATTGGCGGCCACCGCGAAGCGGACGAACGGCTCGCGGTCGCTTGCCAGCCGGATCAGCAGGTGTGGATCCTGGCTCTGGCGGGCCCGCTGCAGCCGCTGCCGCAGATTGGTGTTAGCCGCGGGCAATCAGCCCTCCGTCACGGCTGGCACCGGCCTCGGCCAGTTGCTGCAGGTAGTGCTGCCAGTATTCGTCCTGGCGATGGGCCAGGTCGTGCAGGTACTCCCAGGTGAACAAGCCGCTGTCGTGACCGTCGTCGAAGCTCAGTTTCAGGGCATAGTTACCGGCCGGCTGTACGCCGGTCAGCGCGACATGTTTCTTGCCGGTTTGCAGGATGCCGTTGCCGATACCGTGACCGCGCACTTCGGCTGACGGTGAATGGACCCTCAGGAACTCGGCGGTCAGTTCGAAACTGCCGTCGGCGTAGATCAGTTCCAGGGTGCGGGATTTCTTGTGCAGTTTGATCGCTTCCGGGCGCGGGACTTCGCTCATTGCAGCTCTCCGGGCGGTCGCCGTGGCAACGCGCTCAATATCTCATCGGTCAATGTTGTTTCCAGGGTGTTTCTACCTATCAACTATACCGCATCTGCAGCCGCGACAGCCGCTTGGGTTGCGGCTGAGTTGCGCGGATTGCATACCGGTATTTCCAGCGACAAGGCACGAGCTATTCCAGCCTGCTGCCTGGGCTGTCAGCTCAACACGGTTATCTGATAACTAGTTATAAAAAAGGGAGCCCAATGGGCTCCCTTGATCATTAACCGGCGGGGATACCCCGGTTACAGGATATAGTGGCTCAGATCTTCGTCCTGGCTCAGCTCGCTGAGGGACTTGTTGACGTAAGCGGCGTCGACCTGCACGGTTTGGCCCTGGTTATCGGCGGCACTGTAGGACAGCTCCTCCAGCAGCCGCTCCAGCATGGTGTGCAGGCGGCGGGCGCCGATATTCTCGGTCTTTTCGTTGACCTGGTAGGCCAGCTCGGCGATCCGTGCGATGCCATCCTCGGTGAAGCTCAGGGTGACCCCTTCGGTGGCCAGCAGCGCCTTGTACTGGGTGGTCAGCGAAGCGCTCGGCTCGGTCAGAATCCGCTTGAAGTCGTCCGGCGTCAGCGCGTTCAGTTCGACCCGGATCGGCAGGCGGCCCTGCAGTTCCGGGATCAGGTCGGACGGCTTGGCCAGGTGGAAGGCACCGGATGCGATGAACAGGATGTGGTCGGTCTTGATCATGCCGTACTTGGTGCTGACGGTGCAGCCTTCGATCAGCGGCAGCAGGTCGCGCTGCACGCCTTCGCGGGAGACATCGCCGCCGGTGTTCTCGGTGCGCTTGCAGACCTTGTCGATCTCGTCGAGGAATACGATGCCGTTCTGCTCGACCGCTTCGACGGCGCGCTGCTTGAGGTCGTCCTCATTGACCAGGTTGGCGGCTTCCTCGTCGACCAGCAGCTTGAACGCCTCCTTGACCTTCAGCCGGCGCTGCTTGCGGCGGCTCTGGCCAAGGTTGGAGAACATGTTCTGCAGCTGGCTGGTCATCTCCTCCATACCCGGCGGTGCCATGATCTCGACGCCGACCTGCGGTTCGGCCAGCTCGATATCGATCTCCTTGTCGTCCAGCTGGTGCTCGCGCAACTTCTTGCGGAACACCTGGCGGGTGGCGCTCTCTTCGCGGCTCGGCTCCGACTGATCGAAACCGCTGCTACGGGCCGGCGGCAGCAGTGCGTCGAGGATCCGCTCCTCGGCGGCTTCCTCGGCGCGGAAGCGGTTCTTCTCCACCTCCTGTTCGCGGATCATCTTGATCGCCATGTCGACCAGGTCACGGACGATGGTTTCCACATCGCGGCCGACGTAGCCCACTTCGGTGAACTTGGTCGCTTCCACCTTGATGAACGGGGCGTTGGCCAGCTTGGCCAGGCGGCGGGCGATCTCGGTCTTGCCGACCCCGGTCGGGCCGATCATCAGGATATTTTTCGGGGTGACTTCGGCACGCAGCTCCTCATCCAGCTGCATCCGGCGCCAGCGGTTGCGCAGCGCGATGGAGACGGCGCGCTTGGCTTCGTCCTGGCCAACGATATGGCGGTCCAGCTCGGATACGATCTCACGCGGGGTCATATTGGACATCGGTTGCTCCTCGGGATCAGTGGCTGGAATCCAGCTCTTCGATAGTCAGGTTGTCGTTGGTGAACACGCAGATGCCGGCGGCGATATGCAGGCTCTTCTCGACGATCTCGCGGGCGCTCAGCGCGGTGTTGTCGACCAGCGCACGGGCCGAGGCCAGCGCGAAGTTGCCGCCGGAGCCGATCGCGATGACGCCGTCTTCCGGTTCGATCACGTCGCCGTTGCCAGAGATCAGGAAGGTCTTTTCGTGGTTGGCGACCAGCATCAGTGCCTCCAGCCGACGCAGCACGCGATCGCTGCGCCATTCGCGGGCCAGGTGGATGCAGGCATTGACGATATTGCCGTGGTGCTTTTCCAGCTGCTGCTCGAACAGGTCCCGCAGCGTGATCGCATCGGCGGTGCTGCCGGCGAAACCGGTGATTACCTGGTGTTTCGGGATCATGTTCACCTTGCGGGCGGTTCCCTTCATCACGGTGTTGCCGAGGGATACCTGGCCGTCACCACCGACGACGACTTTGTCATCACGGCGTACGGAAACGATCGTGGTCATGCGAAGCTCCAACTCTAAGCGTGGGTATTGCTCCAGAGATGGAGGCAGCCAGCCGGATTTCAAGGGGGCGACGCTAAAAGGCCTACAACTGCAATTGACGCAGGGTGATTCGCGCCAGCTGTTCAACCAGCGCGGGGTCGTCGCTGATCACCGCCGCACTGCCGTCACCCAGCGGCAGTATCCGGCCGTGCAGCAACTGCTGGCGGAAACGCAGCTGCCGTTCCAGCGGTTCCTCCGGCATCAGGAACAGGCTCGCGGTGTGGCCATTGCTACGCAGCGCCAGATGGACCACCGGTCGGCCGCGCAGGGCGCAGATACTGGCATAGCTGACATTGGCCAGTGGCTGGTTGAACCGGTAGCCGAGCCGGTTGACGGTCAGCTGCACGCTGTCGGTTGACAGCGCCGGGTGGGGGGCCAGGCTGATCGGCTCCGCCTCGATATGGCTGATCAACGCCTGCGGCAGCGACTCTGGTGACGGCTGCAGCCAGAGGCGACCGATCAACAGGCTGAACACCACCGTGGCGGCGACCGCCGCCAGCTGCAGCGGCAGCCGGGAGCGGCGGCGGGGGATTCGCTGCAGTTTCGCCGCCAGTGGGGCCGGCACTTCCCGTCGCGCCACCTGCTGCAGCTCCTGTTCGAGGGTCCGGGCCTGCTCCAGCCAGCGCTGGTGCTCGGCGTTATGTGCCGCGGCCTGCTCGACCTCGGCTGAATGGGTATCGCCGCTCAGCACCCGGCGGCGGAATTCAAGGTCATCCATTGCGCTTACCCCATCCTTCGCGTTGCTTTTTGGTTGGGCGCCAGTTGGCGCAACAGCTGCTGTCGGGCCCGATAGAGCCGTGACTGCACCGCCGATTCGCTCAGCCCCAGTTCGCCACTGATCTCGCTGATCGAGTAGCCGCCCAGCACCTGCAGCAGGATCGGCTCCAGGTAGCCGGGTTCCAGCGCCAGAATCGCCTGCTGCAGTTGGTCGCGCTGCAGCTGTTCATCCAGAGTGGTGGGGTCGGCCTGTTCCCGCGTCAGTGACACCTCGTTATGGCCGTTTGCCTGTTTGGCCAGCCAGCGCAGATGCTCACGGCGCAGAATCGTGAGCAGCCAGCTGCGGCAGGCCTTCGGCTCCTGCAGCTGATTGAAATGCTGCCAGGCGCGGATAAATACCTCCTGCACCAGATCCTCCGCCCGGCAACGATCACCGGTCAGCCAGATTGCATAGCTGTAGATCGGCGCGCTGTGCTGCTCGACAAGTTGTTCGAATCGGGAGCGGCTACGCCAGCGAAAGATCTCAAGAATGCCCATGATGGTCAGGCTCTCTGCGGTTCAATTGCGGGGGGCGTACGCCTGATAAGAGAGCGATGGTTCAAAAAAATTCAAAAAACTTTGCAAGCTTTCGGTGGCTGACCCGGTCCTATTGACTGAGCAGCAAGCTTGCCAACTCAATAATGTCGCAAGCGATTGGAAAACGAGCCTTGGGAGAACCTGTGATGAAACGTCGAGAAGCAATCAAGACTGCCGCGGTGGCGGGAATCCTGGCACTGGGCATGAGCGCGGCGCCCGTTGCGCTGGCTGGCAAGGCGGGGATGGAGAAGTGTGCCGGGGTGGTTAAAGCCGGCATGAACGACTGCGGTACCGCTCAGCACAGCTGCGCCGGCCAGGCCTCCGCGGATGGCGATGCGGCCGAGTGGGTTTACCTGCCGGAAGGGACCTGTAGCAAGCTGGTTGGCGGTACAGTCTTGAGTAAGAAGTGACTGACCGAATAGCCATAATAGCAGGCGCGATTCGGCCTTGAACGCCGGATTGCACCTGCGGGCCGGACAGACCGCGATGACACGACAGAGTATCGAGGGTGTTGGGTTGGGGCTGCGCAGCTGCCACTATCAGACCATCCTGGCCGAACAGCCGGCGATCCCCTGGTTCGAGGCGATGACCGACAACTACCTTGGCGATGGCGGCCAGCCGCACTATTACCTGAGCCGGATCCGCAACGATTACCCAATCACTTTTCACGGCGTGGGCCTGTCATTGGGTTCGGCCCGGCCGCTCAGCGAGGCCTACCTGGACAGGCTGGTGACGCTGGTCGAGCGCTATCAGCCGGCCTGGATCTCGGAGCACCTGTGCTGGTGCGCCAGCGCCGAGCACAACAGTCATGACCTGTTGCCGTTGCCCTATAACGAGCTGGCGGTGCGTCATCTGAGCGAACGGATCGACCAAGTGCAGAACCGGCTCGGGCGGCGGATTCTGGTCGAGAACCTGTCCAGTTATGTCGCCTTCGCCGAATCGGAGATGAGCGAGTGGCAGTATGTCGCCGAGATCTGCCGCCGCGCCGATTGCGAGCTGCTGCTGGACGTCAACAATATCTATGTCAGCGCCTGTAACCAGGGGTTTGACCCGCAGGACTACCTGGCCGGTATCCCGGTCGAGCGGGTGCGGGAGATCCATCTGGCCGGCTATCAGTTGCAAGGGGAGCTGCTGCTCGACAGCCACTCCCAGCCGGTCCATCCGCCGGTCTGGCAGCTCTACCGGGATGCGCTGTGCCGCTTCGGACAGGTGCCGACACTGATCGAGTGGGACAACGACATCCCGCCGTTCGATCGACTCTGGCAAGAGGCGCAGCGGGCGGAACGGTTGCGCGAGGAGGTCGCCGTCGATGGATGACCTGGCCGCACTGGCGCGTTTCCAGCAGCAGTTCCTGAACCGGCTCTATTTCGAGCAACCGATCGACGCCGTGCAGTTGCGCGATGGGCTGCAGGGCGGAGACGGTGAGCGCGGCCTGCGGGCTTATAAGGGTAGCCTGTACGGCATCCTGAACAAGGCGCTGGCAGAGATCTATCCGGTCTGCCGGCAGTTCGTCGGGGCGGACTTTTTCGATGCATTGGCAGGGCAATATATCCGTTGCCATCCCTCCCGGGTCGACCGGCTGGATGACTATGGTGAGTCCCTGGCCGCCTTTATCGGCGAATTTCCGCCGGCCCGATCGGTGCCGCAACTGGCGGCCCTGGCCGAGCTGGAGTGGGCCTGGCAGCGGGCCTTTCATGCAGCGAACGCCAATACATTTGACTTCGAAGGTTTTGCCCAGGCGACCGCCCTGGGCAAGGCGAATGGAAAAACACTCCGTTTTAGCTGTCGGGCCGGGCTGAGCCTGTTGCAGGCGGATTTTCCGGTCGACCGGTTGTGGCAGTTTCATCAACCGGACTGGCCCGAGGATGAAACGGTCGATCTGGCCGAGGGGCCGGTAAAGCTGGTGGTGTACCGGCCCGACCGGCAGGTGTATATCGAGCGGCTGAACGATGATCGGTGGCAGCTGCTACAGCTGGTCATGGCGGGGGCGACGTTGCCGCAGATCTGCGATCGGCTGGGCGAGCAGGCCGCCTTACTGCTGCCGTTGGCCCTGCAATGTGGCTGGCTTGAAGGTTTCCAACAGGGGTAGGCGTATGCGAGCGATTATCCGATTGATGCAGCGGCTGCAGCCGCTGGAAACCCCGGCCCGGACGCTGTTCGCGCTGGTACTGCGGGTCTGGCTGTTCCGGGTGTTCTTTGTCTCCGGGCTGACCAAGATACAGAGCTGGTCGACAACCCTGACGCTGTTCGAGTATGAATACGATGTACCGCTGCTGTCGCCGGCGATGGCTGCCTACTTGGCGACCGGTGCGGAGCTGATCCTGCCGTCGCTCCTATTGGTGGGGCTGTTGGGGCGGTTCAGCGCGCTGGCGCTGTTCGTGTTCAACCTGGTGGCGGTGACCTCCTACCCGGATATCAGTCCGGCCGGGGTACAGCAGCATATCATGTGGGGCGTGATGCTGGCCTATTTCGTGGTCAGCGGGCCGGGCAAATTGTCGCTCGATCACTGGTTGCTGCGCCGTTACGGCGAGCGTTGAGTGGAGGGGCCCCGTAGGGCGTCACCCGGGGCGCCACCGCCGCAGGCGGTTGAAAACGCCTGCCGGCGTTTGGCCGGCCGGGCCTACCTGGCCGGGTCCGGCCCTACATTGGCGTGTTGAAGAATCAGCAAGAGTTCCAACCACAACGGCGGTAAAAGGCCGTTGTGGCTGGAATCGAGAGAGGATATCTACGAAGCTCAGCGCCTCCGCTACCGCCGGTCTATCCGATCCGGCGGACTGCTTTAAGCTTGTCGCTTGCGCTTAAAGCTTGTCGCTCCGACACTTACTTCAGCTTGATCTCCATCGGCTGGATATTCTGCCGCACCAGCTTGTCGTGGGCGCGGTTCATCAGCGACCGGTTGTCGAACGGGCCGACCCGTACCCGGTACCAGACACCGTTCTGGCCTGTAGACTTGCTGGTGTGAGCATTGGGCAGTCCCAGCAGGATCAGTTGGGCGCGCATCCGTTCGGCATCGGCCGGATCGCGGAACGAACCGGCCTGCAGCAGGTACTTGTACTCAGTCTTGGCATCGCGCGGTGTAGAGCTGTAGGCGTCTACCTGGTCGGTCTGCACCTCGCTCTTGGGCAGCATCTTGTAAAACTCGAACCGCTCACCCTGTTCGGCCTCCGGCTGCGGCGCCGGTTTGGCGACACTGGCTTTCGCCGCCGGCTTGGCGGCGGGCTGGACGCTGGGCTTGGCCGGGGCCGGCTGGCTGATCCGCTGGCTCGGGTTCACCTGAGTCAGGCTGTACAGCAGATAACCCAGACCGCCGACCATGGCCACTGCGACCAGCAGTTTCAGCCAGGGTAGCCGGCGCTTGGCCGGTGCCGGCTTGCGGGCATTGCCGGAGGGGCGCTTGGGCGCGGTGCGGCTGGCGCCACGGCCGCCCTTTTTCTGGCCGTAGTCCTTGCGTGCTGCCATCGGCTTACATCTGCTCCGGTGCTTCCACGCCCAGCAGGGTCAGGCCGTTATGGAGCACCTGGCGAGCCGCTTCGCTGAGGGTGATGCGGGCATTACGCAGCGCGGCATCGTCGATCAGCATCTTGTTGGCGTTGTAGTAGGAGTGGAAGTCGTTGGCCAGTTCGCGCAGGTAGTTGGCCAGCATGTGCGGCTCATAGTTCAGCGCGGCGTTGGTCAGCACCTCCGGGTACTTGGACAGCTTGGTGATCAGGTCCTTTTCGTGCTCGGTGTCGAGCAGTTCCAGCTTGGCCAGGCCGGCTTCGCGATCCCATTCCAGACCGGCTTCGGCCAGTTTGCGCTGCACCGAGCGGACCCGGGCGTGGGCATACTGGATGTAGTACACCGGGTTGTCCTTGGATTGGGACTTGGCCAGCTCCAGGTCGAAATCCATGTGCTGGTCGGCCTTGCGGGTCACATAGAAGAACCGGCAGGCGTCGTTGCCCACTTCGTCGCGCAGCTCGCGCAGGGTAACGAAGGAACCGGAACGGGTCGACATCTGCACCCGCTCTTCACCACGGTAGAGGATCGCGAACTGTACCAGCCGCACCAGCAGCCGTTCCGGGTCGTAACCCAGTGCCTGGCAGGCGGCTTTCATGCGGGCGATATAGCCGTGGTGGTCGGCGCCCCAGATGTACAGCACCTTGTCGAAGCCGCGCTCGAACTTGTTTTGCAGGTAGGCGATATCGGAGGCGAAGTAGGTGGTCTGGCCGTTGGCGCGGCGTACTACCCGGTCCTTGTCGTCGCCGAAGGCGGTGGAGCGGAACCAGAGGTTGCCGTCCTGCTCGTACAGGTGGCCGTTCTGTTGCAGCTTGTTCAGTGCGCTGTCGACATCGCCGTTGCTGGTCAGGCTGCGTTCTGAGAACCACTGCTGGTAGGTGACGCCGAAGCCGGCCAGGTCGTCGCGGATATCGCCGAGGATCGAGTCCAGCGCGGCATCGAAGAACAGCCGGTAGCCCTCTTCGCCGAGCAGCAGACGGGCCCGCTCGATCAGACCGTCGATGTGCGCTTCCTTGTCGCCGCCGGCCGGCTCGTCGGCCGGGATGCCCTGCATCAGGTCGGACACCGGATGGCTCAGCGCGTTGCCGTGCTGCTCATAGAGCTCGGCGGCGATATCGTGGATATAGTCACCCTTGTAGCCGTTGCTCGGGAAGCACAGTTCGGCACCGCATTTTTCCATGTAACGCAGCCAGACGCTGGTGGCCAGGATGTTCATCTGGCGGCCGGCGTCGTTGACGTAGTACTCGCGTTCTACCGGTACCCCGGCGGCTTCCAGCAGGTCGGCGACGGAAGCGCCGTAAGCGGCGCCGCGGCCGTGGCCGACATGCAGCGGACCGGTCGGGTTGGCGGAGACGAACTCGACCTGCACCCGTTCGCGGCTGTCGGCCTTGCCGCGACCGAACTGGCTCTGCTCGGCGAGGATCTGCTTGACCACCTCGGCGGTGGAGGCCTGACTGACGAAGAAGTTGATGAACCCGGGGCCGGCGATCTCGGTTTTTTCGACGAGCTCGGAAGTCGGCAGCGCGGCGACGATCGCCTGGGCCAGTTCGCGCGGATTGCGTCGGGCCGGCTTTGCCAGGGTCAGGGCGATATTGGAGGCAAAATCGCCGTGGGATTTATCACGGGTGTTTTCCACCATGACATTGACCCGGGTTTCGGCCGGCAGGGTGCCGTCGGCCAGCAGTGCGTCAACGGCAGACGCGATCAGTTCCGCAATTTGTTGTTTCATCAGCCTAATGTGGTTACCGGTTGGTGTATGGGGTGGGGCGACTAACTGCAGGCCCCGCCGAGGAACCGCGTATTATCGCGATATCCTGTGACATTGTTAAGGGGCGGTTGGCCGTTTTTTGCGCAGCACAATGCCGGCCGGGAAAAGCGGCCGGCGGCGGGCGCCGCCGGCCTTGGCATGATCAGATCTGGAAGCGCTGTACCAGCTGCTGTTGGGTCTGAGCCAGGTTCAGCAATTCGTTGCTGCCGCCGGCGGCCTGCTCGGCACCGGTGGCGGTTTCCGCGGCCGCTTCATTGACCTGCACCAGGGTGCGGCTGACCTCTTCGACGGCCGAGCGCTGCTGGTTGGCCGCTTCGGCGATCTGGGTGCTCATCGAGCGGATATCGGCGACCGCCGCGCCCATCTGCTTGAGCGCCTCGCGCGAGGTGTTGGCATGGCCGACGCAATCGCTGGCCTGCTGCTGCGAGCGTTGCATGATATCCACCACCTGGCGGATCGCTCCCTGCATGTTCTCGACCATCGACTGGATCTCCTGGGTGGAGTTCTGGGTCCGGCTGGCCAGCTCGCGCACCTCGTCGGCCACCACCGCGAAGCCGCGGCCGTGCTCGCCGGCACGGGCCGCTTCGATGGCGGCGTTCAGTGCCAGCAGGTTGGTCTGCTCGGCGATTGAGCCGATGGTGACCAGGATACTGTCGATCTCGCTGCTGTAGCCGGCCAACTGGTTGCTGACCCCCACCGCCGTCTCGATCTCGTTGGCCTGCTGCTGGATGCTCTGCAGGGTCTGCTTGACGTAGCTGTAAACATCCTGGCCGAGCTGATCACAATCCTGCACCGCTTCCAGGGTGGTGTTACTGTGGCCAGCCACTTCGGCGACGCTGGATTCCATCTCGGTGGCGGCGGCGGCGGTCTGCTCCAGCTGCCGGCTCTGGGCGTTCATCGCTTCGGTGGCGTGGCGGCTGATGGCGGCGTTCTGGTCCGCCACCGACGCCAGTTTGTGGGAGCCGTCGACCACCTGGCGCAGTACCGACTGCAGCTCAGACACCACTGCGTTGAGCGTCCCGCCAAGCTCACCGAACTCATCCTTGCGCTGGTCGTCGAAACGCACCTGCAGGTTGCCGTCCTGTACCCCGGCCAGCTTCTGGCGGATCTCGGCCAGCGGCCGACGCATGGCGTTGATGGTCAATACCGCGACGGCGATTGCCACCAGCAGTGAACCGGCCGCCAGCGCCAGGATCAGCAGGCCGGCGAAGCGGGTGGTGCTGTCCGCCTGCTGGCGCGCTTGATCGGCCTGGGCGGTGGCGGCGGCGATAAAGCGCTCGGCGGCCTGATTGGTCTGCGCAACCTGCTTGCTGGTCTGTTCCATCTGCTGTTGCAGGGTGGCGATCAGCGCGTGCTGCTGGCGGTACATCGCCACCAGGCCGTCTTCTTCGTACAGTGCCTTGTTGATCTTGTCGACCAGGATCTTGACCTGCTTGGCCTTGGGCTCGACCTTGGCGAGTGACGCATGGCTGTCGACCAGTTCGCCCTTGTTGCGTTCCAGCGCCTTGCTGAGATCCTCGATATCGCGGGTACGCTTGTAGTTGATCATCTGGAAGTGGTGCGCGCTGACCGCCCGGGTCAGGCCGCGGGCGACGCGGGCGTTGTCGGGGTGGGTGTCCTCGTTGCTGATATAGCGCTGCGACCAGCCATTGAGGGCGTCGCTGTCACTCTGCAGCTTGATCTCAGCCTCGACCACCCGGCGATCGAGGATCAACCGGTTTTTCTGATTGTCCATCACCTGCTGGGCGGCATTGGCGAAGGCACCGCTGGCGCTACGGATCTCGCCGAGCAGGGCGGTCAGCTCGGGCTGGTCGGCGATCTGCGGTTCCAGCGCGGTCAGCTGTTCGTTGAATGTGGTCAGCCGGCTGTCGAACAGTTTGCGTTCTGCATTCAGGTCCTTGACCCGCTGCTGGGCCAACGCACTGTACAGCGCCTGGTTGGCGGACTGCAGGTTGATCATCTGATTGAAGCCGCCGGTCAGGTTCGGCAGGGCTTCGTCGGTGACCCGGTACATCCCGGAGCTGATGGTGTTGATGCCGAAGGTGGCGCCGCCGGCGATCACCATCATGAACAGTACGAGTGTGGAAAAGCCCAGTGCGATCTTCTGGGTGATCGATAAACTCATGATGTTCCCCAATCCTTGCTTTGTTATTTTTATGGCCCCTCCTAAAACAACCGTCGCAATGGGGGTAAGCGTCGGCCCGAACGTACATGAGCAACGGCTAGGGGCAATCCCTTATAGCTCACTCCAAAGTCCAAGTCCAGCCGGGGCGATGGATCGCTCAAGAAACACTGTTGTTCTATTCCTTTTACATTTCGAGACTTGACCGGCTTCTAAGGGTCTGTCGGACTTAGCTCTGGCCTACTCGGCGCCGGCTTCCTGCTTCGCCCTAACTCCTGCATCCATGCAGTCGTGCGGAAAAGCGGCTATTGGTCATCTGTTCCGAACGAATTCGTTAAATCGCTCGCTATTTGCCTCAGTCGTTCGAAAGATCTGTCTCAATCCCGCTTTCCTTCGCTACGATCGGCCAAGCCCGACAGGCCCCTAGCCGCTCAGTTCATCTCCAGCGGGTCGACGTCCAGCGTCCAGCGCACCTTGCGCGCTTCCGGTTGTTGCTCGAGGAACTCGCACAGCATGCCGAGCCACTGCTGCAGCACGCCGCGCTGGGGGCTCTGGATCAGCAGTTGGGCCCGGAATACACCGGCTTTCTTTTCCATTGTCGACGGGAACGGACCGACCAGATCGACCGCCGGTGGCAAGCCGCCGCGTTCCAGCAGATCGCGCACCGCCCGCAGGAAGGCCTCGGCACGGCCCTGGCGGCTGGCTTCGGCTTTCAGCAACGCCAGGTGCATAAACGGTGGCAGTGCGGCCCGGTGGCGGTCATGCAGTTCGCTGCGGGCGAAGGCGCTGTAGCCCTGATCCACCAGGCACTGGATCGCCGGATGGTCGGCGTGCATGGTCTGCATCAGCACATGGCCGGGCCGTTCGGCACGGCCCGCCCGCCCGGCCACCTGCACCAGCAGCTGGGCGGTACGTTCCATGCCGCGGAAATCGGCGCTGAACAGGCCGCCATCGGCGTTCAGTATCGCCACCAGGGTGACGTTGGGAAAGTGGTGCCCCTTGGCCAGCATCTGGGTGCCGACCAGGATGCAGGGCTCGCCGCTGTGTACCTGCGCCATGATCTGGGCCAGCGCGTCCTTGCGGGCGGTGCTGTCGCGGTCCACCCGCAGCACCGGGTAGTCGCTGAACAGCTGGCGCAGGATCTGTTCGCTACGCTCGGTACCGCTGCCGACCGGCTTCAGCTGCGGGCTGCCGCAGTCCGGGCACTGGGCCGGAATCGGCCGCTGGCTGTCGCAGTGGTGGCAGTGCAGATGCGGCGGGCTCAGGTGCAGCGTCATGTGGGCGTCGCAGCGGCTGCAGTCGGCGATCCAGCCGCAGTTGTGGCAGCTCAGCGTCGGCGAGTAGCCGCGCCGGTTCAGGAACACCAGCACCTGGTTGCCGGCGCCGAGGTGCTGGCGGATCTGTTCGATCATCGGCTCGGCCAGGCCATCGCGGATCGGCTGCTGACGGATATCGAGCAGTTCGAACTTAGGTGGCCGGGCGTTGCCGGCCCGTTCGGTCAATTGCAGGTGGCGGTAGCGGCCCTGCTCGGCGTTCCACAGGCTCTCCAGCGATGGTGTGGCGCTGCCCAGTACCAGCGGCACATCCTCCTCGCGGGCGCGCATCACCGACAGGTCGCGGGCCGAGTAACGGAAACCATCCTGTTGCTTGAAGGAGGCGTCGTGCTCCTCGTCGACGATGATGATGCCGGGGGCCTGCAGCGGTGTGAACAGCGCCGAGCGGGTGCCGATCACGATACTGGCCAGCCCCTCGCGGACTTTCAGCCAGGCGTCCAGCCGCTGGCGGTCGGTCAGGTTGGAGTGCAGCACCACCACCGGCACCTGGAAGCGCTGCTTGAAGCGCGCCACCGTCTGCGGCGTCAGGCCGATCTCCGGTACCAGTACCAGCGCCTGGCGGCCCTGTTGCAGGACCGCTTCGATCGTCTGCAGGTAGACCTCGGTCTTACCGGAGCCGGTTACCCCTTCCAGCAGGAACGGCTGGAAGCCGTCGGCGCCATTGATCGCTTCGACCGCCTGGCGCTGCTGGTCGTTCAGCGGCAGTGACGGCTGGCGCAGCAGCGAGTCCTTGCCGCCGGCGTGGCGGGACGGAGGGTGGTGGACGAACGACTCCGCCAAACCCTTGTCGAGCAGGGTTTTCAATAGCTGGGTGTTGCCGCCCTCGGCACGGATCGCGTCGCTGCTGATCCCCTGTGGATGCTCCTGTAGCAGTTGCAGCAGTTCCCGCTGGCGCCGCGCCGCTTTACCGAGCGCATCCAGCGAGGCATCGGCGGTGGCGCGCCACAGGTGTTCGTGGGCGTACTCGCAGGGAGCGCCTTTGCGTAGTAGCACCGGTAGTGCCTGCAGCAGCGCATCGCCGACCGGATGCTGGTAGTAGCTGGCCGCCCAACGGGCCAGCTTGAGCAGATGGGCCGGTAGCGGCGGAGTCGGATCGAGAATCTCCAATGCCGGCTTCAGCTTGTCCCGCGGTAGATCGCTGTGTGGCTCGACGCTGATCAGCATGCCGATCAACTGGCGCGGGCCGAACGGTACCCGCACCCTGACACCGGGCTGCAGGACGGTGGCATCGACGCCGGCCGGCGGCAGGTAATCGAACAGGCGACGAACCGGGCTGGGGATCGCCAGGCGCAGTACTGACATGGTTTCCTCGGGGCGTACGGAACAGGGCGACAGTGTAGGGACTTTATCGGGGGTTATAAATGGTGATCAAAGTGTTGAGTAGACAGTATACAGTTGGCGGTAGCGGCTGTCGGGGGGAAGGAGAACGGCAGCTTCACTGTCTACTGTAAACTCAATACTCAAAGCTGTTGTCTATATTGCAGCTATCTTGGCCGATGCGTATAATGCGCCGCTTACTCACACCATCGGCCTTGGCCGGACCTTAACTCAGCGCGGTGCCTGGCGAAAAATGACCGGGTGGCGGCGCACATTGAGAGATATAGCGATGAAAGCTGACATCCATCCGAATTACGTAGAAATTACTGCAAACTGCTCTTGCGGTAACACTATCAAGACTAAATCCACTCTGGGTCAGGACATGCACCTGGACGTGTGCTCCGCTTGCCACCCGTTCTACACCGGCAAGCAGAAAGAAGCGACCACCGGTGGTCGTGTTGACCGCTTCAACAAGCGTTTCGGTGCCCGCTCCCTCAAGAAGTAAGCGATGGCCCGGCGTTCGTTCAAAAAGGCACTCCTCTGGGGTGCCTTTTTGTTTTCCGGCCTGTTCGCAGGCCTTGCACTGGCCGACTGCCCGCAACTGCCGGGCGGCGAACAGGTCAGGGTACGTCATATCTACGATGGCGATACCGTCCAGCTGAGCGATGGCCGCCGGGTGCGTCTGCTCGGTATCAATACCCCGGAGCTGGGCCGCGATGGCCGGCCGGATCAAGCCCATGCCGAGGCTGCCCGCCAGGCATTGCTCGCACTGATCGACGATCAACCGCTGCGGCTGGTCGTTGGCATCCAGCCAAAAGACCACTACGGTCGGCTGCTGGGCCACCTTTTTTCACCCGATGGTCGTAATCTGTCCGAACAACTGCTGCGTAACGGTGACGGTTTCTGGGTGGCTGTCGAACCCAATACCCGGCTGGCCGACTGCCTGCAGCGGGCCGAATATGAAGCCCGGCAGGCGCGGCTTGGCGTCTGGGGGACCCCGCTGGCGAAAGCCAAGCCGGCCGCACAGCTGCAACCGGGTGATGGCGGCTTCATGCTGCTGAGCGGCCGGGTCAGCAGGGTGCAACCGGGTCGCCGCCACTGGTATATCGAGCTGGACGCGCGGCTGGCGCTGCGGATCGACAGTGCGTTGGCTGAACGGATCGGCCGGGCCCGGCTGCAGAACCTGCTGAATCAACCGGTGCAGGTACGCGGCTGGCTGATCGACCGTCAGGCCGATGGTCGGACACTGAAGCCCGGCTGGCGTCGCTGGCTGCTGACACTGACCCATCCCGATCATCTGAAACCGCTCTGAAAGCCCCGCCGTTAAGGCGAATTTCCTGCATGTTGCGTGGCAAAAAACCTCAGTTGTAGGGGGTATACCTTTTATATAAGATGAGTGGCTCGTCTTTTGTTAACTATTTGGAACAGCAGCCATGTCTGAAGATATGAAACAAGCCGCTCTCGATTACCACGAGTTTCCGCGTCCGGGGAAAATCAGCGTCGAGCTGACCACCCAGGCCGAAAGTGCTCGTGATCTGGCCCTGGCTTACAGCCCGGGTGTTGCCGAGCCGGTTCGTGAGATTGCCAAGGATCCGGAAAATGCCTACCGCTACACGGCAAAAGGCAACCTGGTCGCGGTTATCTCCAACGGTTCCGCGATTCTGGGCCTGGGCGATCTGGGGCCGCTGGCCTCCAAGCCGGTAATGGAAGGTAAGGCTCTGCTGTTCAAGAAGTTTGCAGGTCTGGACTCTATTGATATCGAGGTCGACGCCGAGAGCCCGCAGGCGTTCATCGATACGGTTGCCCGTATCGCTGATACCTTCGGCGGTATCAACCTGGAAGATATCAAAGCGCCAGAGTGTTTCGAGATCGAACGCGCTCTGATCGAGCGTTGTAGTATCCCGGTTTTCCACGATGATCAGCACGGTACGGCGATCGTAACCGCCGCCGGCATGATCAACGCGCTGGAGATCGCCGGTAAGAAACTGTCCGAAGCCAGCATCGTATGCCTGGGTGCTGGTGCCGCAGCTAATGCCTGTATGAAGCTGCTGGTTAACATGGGTGCGAAAGTAGAAAACATCTACATGCTGGACCGTAAGGGTGTGATCCACTCTGGTCGGGAAGACCTGACGCCGGAAAAAGCAGCTTTCGCAACAGAAACTGACAAACGTACTCTGGATGACGCCATCGACGGCGCCGACGTTTTCGTCGGTCTGTCCGGTCCGAACCTGCTGGCTGCTGAACAGCTGGCCAAGATGGCCGCCAATCCGATCGTCTTCGCGTGCGCCAACCCGGATCCGGAGATCCGTCCGGAACTGGCTCACGAAACCCGCAATGACGTGATCATGGCCACTGGCCGTTCCGACTTCCCGAACCAGGTCAACAACGTACTGGGCTTCCCGTTCATCTTCCGCGGCGCAATGGACGTACGTGCCACCGCGATCAACGAAGAGATGAAAGCCGCAGCCGTACGTGCCATTGCTGAGCTGGCCAAGGAACCGGTGACCCAGGAAGTACTGACTGCGTACGGCCTGGATTCTCTGGAGTTCGGTCCGCAGTACATCATTCCGAAACCGACCGATTCCCGTCTGCTGAAAGCGGTGGCATCCGCCGTGGCACAGGCGGCGATCGACAGCGGTGTGGCGAAACTGCCGCTGCCGGAAAACTACCTGCAGGACTGATTATTCAGTTTGGGTCAAAAACCGCCCATCCGGGCGCTGCGCCCGGATGGGTTGGCTAAACAAATCGCCCCGCACTCGCGGGGCGATTTTTTTTGGCGTGCGCCAGGCATGGCGCGTAGCGCCTTGACTGGCGCTGTTCCGGTACGCGTGGTGGCGGCCGGATGACTTGGTGGTGAAAGTCCACTGTCGGCCCGGCAAGGGGAACGATTAGCCGAACG
>NZ_JAILYN010000039.1 GCF_019795155.1 Marinobacterium arenosum
TCCAAAGACGGAGGTGCAGGTCTGTATCATCCATCAGATCCGCAACTCCATGAAGTACGTCGCCAGCAAGAACCAGAAGGCCTTCATGGCGGACCTCAAGTGCGTCTACAAGGCGGCCACACTGAATGCGGCAGAACAGGCACTGGACGAGCTGGAGGCGAAATGGGGCCAACAGTATCCGTTGGTCATCAAATCCTGGCGCAGCAAGTGGGACAACCTGTCGGTATACTTCAGCAGATCAGGCGGGCCATTTACACCACCAATGCGGTCGAGGCGGTACACCGCCAGTTCCGCAAACTGACTAAAACCAAGGGCGGAGACCAGCTTGTTGAAGCTGCTGTATGCGGGGATGCTGAAAGCCTCCGAGAAGTGGACTCATCCGGTACAAAACTGGAACCTGACGCTATCCCAGTTGACCATCCACTTCCCGGGCAGGGTGGATCAATATGTGGACCTGTAATTTACACTGACACAGAACTATGAACACCCTCCCCTGTGGTTTAAATTCCATACCAAAAAATTGGTGTCTTAACCTTCAACGATGTCATATCCCATTGTTCAAGCCATTTGCTCCATTTCATATTTAGTGCCAACTATTCCCGGAACGATTGTTAACGAACATTTCTCTACTATTGGATGGATTTACTGGCTTTCTATTCTGAAAAGCATCATCTACTACGGCTGAATCCCTGATATAGACTTAAGCCCTTTTAGGATAAGGTGTAAACACTCATCGACAAACGGTGAAGTCATTAAATGTAAATACTCTGACTTACTCAGACCAGACCTTTCAGCGAGATCTGAGTAATTTACAGACGAAAGCATACTGAATATTTCTGAGTAGTCGGCATTGTTACCATATGCTTTGGCAATTTCTTGTAATTCTGAGTAATAAGCTGTATGCATTCCCTGCCACTCTTCTGTCAATTGAAGAGGCTGTTCTTTACTCATAATGATTTTGGTAATATCTCCGACTACTCCTCCTGCACCTCCGAGGAGATAGATCGGCTTTTCATATTCTAAAGCAATCATTACTTCTTCAAGAACACCAGGCATCTTTCCCTTAAAATTTGTTAACTTTCCTCCAGCACAGACTCTCGCATCTGACCCTGAAATAGAACGATAGCGCATTTCTGTTAAGCTTCTTGACCAAACATAAAGGTTTTCCGCACAGTTTGGAGGTAAGAATTTTGTGTTATCCAGCCCTTCTATAACATCTTCAGGGGGACTGTGCTGATGTGTTTTCATGACATGTCGATATTTAGCCCTCCAAGCTACTATTTCAGGATCTGAAATATATTGCGGCCACGCTAAGTGGTTTTGAACTGGAGGAATATCGTTTTTTAAGCGGTCTTGTAAAACCATAGCTTCATCAAGGATAAACTCCGTAAAACCACCCTCTCTTAAGTCGCCGCCATACAGAAGAATAGCAGAGCGTGAAAGTAAGTTTCGTGCAACTTCCTGCGCCAAAAGTTTAAGAATACTGGGGTGTTGATGGTGCTTTTGAAAACCATCTGACTCAAAGTCAGATATTGAGATACCGACATTTAAATTTTTGAGCGATTCATTTTCTAATGAAGACCATAATGGTGTAAAAGCATTAAAATCAAGTTGTTGATGCCAGTCTGCTTCATCGGGATAAATAGGTGGATCAGGATAGCAAGCCTTGTTAACACCAGCTTTTTTCCACTCTAAAACCTGTCTAATTTCAGGTGGCCGGGAAGTAATTGCACAATCCTTAGGTATCCGACCTTGATCTCTGAAGGACTCTAAAGTTTTAAAAGCATAGTTGTGCCTAATAGTTTCAAGTAATGCTTCTGAAAGAATTTTAAGGATTTCATCCTTAGATAAACCCTGACTAACGTCAACGCGTATACGAGGAACATTAGATGCAGCAGGAAAGCCCCTATCTTCGTAGTTTTCCAAGGAATTAATGACTATTATGGGGCGCTGATTTTGTTTGGCACATAGAATTTCCCTCTGACACCAGTAACGAGATGAATATGCATCAGTTTCGATAACGATTAGAGTCGAGTTAGATATGTGCTTCTCAATTTCATCGTGAAAAGCAAAGCCAGGTGAGATTTCAGTAGAATCGAAGAATCGATTCATATTCGTATTATCTATAAATGACTTAATATTTTCTGAAATTACTACACCAGTATTTCCTGCCTTTGCATGACTTAGGAACAAGTTGATTGATGAGGCCTTTCCAGGTGCGTGTCCTTCAATGCTAGAGAAACCCTGTCTATGTATTTCATGAGCTAAATGAATTAGCGATAGTTGAACCCGTTGGGGCTCTGGCCAATCGTATACTCGAATGCAATTCAAAGAAGCAAGAGGTCCACCATGGCTTAAGCCAGATGTATCTAACGCAACTGGAACAAGACAGTGCGCTTCACCTGATTCAATTTTATTGATATAGGCTTCCATTTGTGGCCTACCAATAGTGTTCTTACTTGTAAAAATAAAAGTAATATTTTTTTTAGCGACAGGTTTCGGTATACTTTCTGGTGTTTCTGCTTTGCTTTTAGAGCTGTAATAAAATATTGGAATATTCAGCCCACGAGAAAAAGGTCTGTCTATTTTTTTTACGAATGAGTTACGTATAAAATCGAGAATAGGTAGAACTTCATCATTATCTGATGGGTGCCATACGAAATTTAGAGCAAGTGGCGTTTGATAATTAGCTGTCATAAATTTTATGGCTCCATAGCCTCTTCACAAATAAGATAGATAGCTTTTATAAAAAAGCAATCTTAAGTTATTTTACCTGTTTCTTGATTAACACGCTTATGTGAATCAATAAAATGAAAAGGGTCCCCTATCACTGTATTTCTATAGTTCTTAAACTCAGACGTAATTTTACTTATTAGTGCTTCACCATTACCAAATGGTACAAGATATGTTTTTTTATAATCCCTAATCCTTCCGTAACCTATTGATTCAAGATCTATTGGTATAGCTTTATCGCCAAAATAAAAGAAAAAGTCTGATATTAAGACATTTTCTGTAGATCCCGTATCTCTATCAACATTTACATTGTTCATACTCCCATCGACATTACTATGATGGGAATCCTCTTGGATCCAGTTTCCGTCTATATCTTTATGGTAAATATTATCACCTAGAAGTTTTACTTGACTTCCATTGCGGCAAGGCCTTTTCAATATATACCTTTGATCTTCCCAGTACTCTTGAAAAGTTAGAACTTCTGTAACTTTCATGATAAATATACATTTTCTTTTAATCGGCTTGAGATTTGCTCCAGCAATACCGATTACCCAATCGCCAACTTTTGCCTTCTTGCGAATTCTAGGTTTACAAGTTGCTAGTGTACAAATTCCATGAAAAGGGTTTGGAGCGAACCCAAAGTCTCGAGAAATAGGATATGTATAAAGGGTTGACCCTGATTCAATCAACATACAACATTTCTCCCATCTATTTTTGGCATTGGTGAGCCCGTTGAATCTTGAAACTCACTGCCACCATCTAAAGCTCCAATGACTGAGTCAGCTTTCCAACCAACAATTGATGTTGCATATTTTTTTAAATTTTCTGGAATTTCAACTTGATCCTTTAGACCATTTTCATATACACCTATTATCGGCTTGCCTAATTGATGCGCGGTTTTTATTTCCCAATCAACCCACCGTCTGCTATGTGTTTCTTTGCCAATCACTACTATAACTTGGCTTGCCCAACGCATCTTCATTTTGAGAAGTCTAGCTATCGTTCTATCACTTACTTTATTCTTATCAAGTCTACTTTGGTTTTCAGGTTTTACACGTATTGAACTATTTCTGAATTGATAGCCTTTTCCTGAAACCATTTTGGTTAGGCCATCAACACTTGCATCATCTTTATGATGATGACTTACGAATACATTTCTTATTTTTTTTGTCATTTATGCTAAATCCCTTTATTTTTGGTTTAAATATTTCGAAGGTCATTAAGCCTTAATAGCTTGGCAAAGTGACTCTTTTCTCCCATTGTTCCCATGCATGTACCAAGCACTCATTAGTGCATTTCGATATTGCATCAATACTATGTTCTGTCCACTGTCTTCTCCTCGCACTATCCGCGGCAACAACTAACAGCATATTGTAATAGCCTTCAGGCAATTTATTAGTTTCCAATAAAGAGGAAAACTCTTCCCGCCCCAAATCTGATGCGCGTAGTCGTTCCATTATCTCCTCAATGAGCTGAAAAGCTTTCTGCGTCACTTCTTTTGATAGAGCTAAACTATCCGTATTGATTAAGGGCTTGGTTTGATCCGAAATTTGGTATTTTTCTAAATCATCTAGATAAGCATGCAAGCTATTTGACATCTGGTAATATGAACCAACTTCCAGACCCAGCCAGCCTGCTAAGATTTCCTGTAAGCTTGTAAACTGAACAAAGTTATGTGGAGTGCCCAGAAACAAGTCGTTACTCCGCATAATCTGAGTCCACTCAAGCCTGCCATTTCGGATATTTAACATTGAGCATATATTACAAGGTATATCCTTCGACGCTGGCGTCGCGTTTTCAGCTGGGAGATCTATCTTACCATCCCAAATTTGGAGCACAACTTGACGAGTATCAGGGTTTTTAGATAGTACCTGATAAGCTCTTTCTATCTGATCAATACCTATGTTGCGTCTCAAACGGTAACCATATGCACCATGATATTCACTGTCTTCACCACAAAATTTTGGTAGTACTGGATTCCAGAAATTTATGAAATCAGAATCATTCCTACCCTGCATAATCCACACAACTTCCGCGATAGCAAAAGCTGGATTAAGAGCTGGAATACGAGAGTTAATCCAACGTTGACGTGGTTCTAGGATATGTAGATTTGAATGCAGAATTTCAGTCACAGGACCAAGCCTGCTTTTTTGTGAACATCCCTTAAAGCTATTTAACAGTTCTATTGCGGCCAATCGCCAAACTTCATCTGCTGTGTTGCTTTCAAAAAAGGCTGTCACAATAGTGCTCCTTTATATTATCTACAGAATCATTGATGCCCCATTTTGGAGGAAACCAGTATTTTATAACTTCTCGGTTAGGCCTGAAAACCTGTTTAATTCGTTTCCTACCATCAAGACTACCGACTTCGGGATGGAACACCCTTGCATATTTATCAACCTCACAAAAAAGGTTTTGGATATCAATCAAATGAAGAGGACGCCCCCATAGCTTCTTAAAACTCAAATTACGAGCTTCCAAAAATTCATCCTGACGTTCTGTAACATATCTAATAATATCGCTTGCTGACGCATCACCAGTACTTTTAAAGCATTTCTGTATCCCACGCAGAGCACCAGGACCCGGCATTACAAAGTCATTTTCTGAAAAATTTATTAATTCACTGTAATTAAGGTCAATGGCATACTGATAAGCTAAAAAGTCCCCAAAGCTTGGTTCGGATTTAAGCATATTAAAAACATCCTCAAGCGAAGATGCATCAGAAACTCGAGAAGGTAGTCGTTCACTCATCATCTTTTCTATTAAACGAAGATGATTTTGGTGTTTTTTCTCATAACCGAAAGCTGATCGCCCAGATGCCATTATATAAGCAGCAGAATAAATAGCACATTTATTTTTCAAAGCGTTCGAGAGAATATCATTATAACGATCAAAGCTATATTCGCGCCATGATATCCCACCAAGCTGTCTATTAAGCAAATCCCAAGTTTCTATTTTATTAAACAGTTTAAACAAGATAATTCGAAAGAATGTTTCTTCAAATGAACTATCACCTGAATATATTACGTTTCGAATCAAGTACTGACTAACACGGTCGGAAGCTCTATAGGCGTTAGTAAATTTGTGCTTAGCAAGAATAGGATCGTCGATCCACTTTTCTTCATTTGGACTTGTAATCCTCATAAAGAATACATCTTGACGTTTTACCGCAAAGTCCCAGAATGTATCAAATACTTCAGTTGGCTTTATCTTCTGATCTAGCATTATCATTATCTTTTTTAATATCGACTTGCTCGGTTACAGACTTGTCAGAAAAACCGTTTAATACTTTATCTTTCAACACAATCATACCAGCAGAGAATAAAAAACCCGCTAAGGAACCGATAAGCACAGAATATTTAAAAACTTTCTTATCAAGCTTTTCAACTTTATCGTTTATATCTTTATCGATCTCAGCAATTCTCTCTGACAAACTATGTGCAGATTGAATTTCACCGCTAATCCCATTTATTAAATCAGAATTAATTGACTCTAGAGGTTCGCTATTTTTCTTTCTTTCGGTCACGCGATCCAAATCAGCAAACCACATTAGAAATAGATCATCACCACTCTTGATGTGCAAAGGCTTTGGCCCAGCATTAAAAACCGAAAAAATCAATCTGCCTTGAAATCCCGGATCTACGTGGAAGCCAGATACATTTATCAGTCCTCGAAATTTCAGTTTTGACTTCATCGAGATGAAAGCCATTGCATCATCAGGCATCAAAACTGATTCCTTAGTAAGTAGGAAACCAAATTGGCCTGCAGGTATAGCTATGGGATCACCTTTTTCCAATTTTACTGCTGTATGTCTAGATGGGTTCGGCACTTTGTGATCGGGTGTTATATATGCTTCTCCACCTACAGTTAATGTATATGCAGAACAGTCAATCTTATCTCTCACAAAGTCGCTACCAAAAACCTCTGGCAACCGTTCTTCTAATCTTTCTCCACTCCAAAAAGCCATCATTCCCTCAATCTGAACTCAACATTCTTGTAAAATGATATTGTTATATCTGTCAGCAGAAACATTCTATCGAGCAAATTTGTTACGTACTAGGGAGTACACCAATAAGTTCTGCATATTCCGGTGAAAATGAACACCGATTCCGGACGAACGTGAACACCTGATTTCTCAACGCATCACGCCCCCGGATTATTAGCCCAGGTGTTCATCTTCGGTCAACTGTCCGAGGATTTTTCTCATCGATTCTCCCCTCAGCTGCAACCGGTGGGCGTTGTGCATCCGCCGGTCCTGGATGGCGTCCGCCAGGGTGTTGTCGCCGATGCTGGCGTACCACTGATCGGTCGGCAGCTGGCTGATCACCAGCGTCGAGGGCTGGCCGTGGTGGTCGTCCATAATCTCCATCAAGTCATTGCGGTGGGCCGGTTTCAGCGGCTCCAGTCCCCCAGTCGTCGATCATCAGCAACCGAACCTTTGCCAGGTATTTGAGCAGCTTGTGGTAGCTGCCATCGGCCTTGGCCTGGGTCAGCTCCAGCAGCAGGCGGGCGAGACGGTAGTAGCAGACACTGTAGCCCCTCAGGCAGGCGCTGTGCCCCAGCGCGCAGCCGAGCTAGGTCTTGCCTCTGCCGCAGGGCCCGGTGATCAGCAAGTTCTAAGCCCGGTCGATCCAGTCGCCCTGCGCCAGCTGGACAACCCGGGCCTGGCTAACGTTGCGCGGATGCTGGTAGTCGATGTCCTGTACCGTGGCGGCGAGCTTGAAGTGGGCCTAGCGGATCAGGCATTCGTACTTGCGATGCTCCCGGCTAGTTTTTTATGATCGACCAACAGTCCGAGCCGCTCGATGAACGGTAGGGCCTCATATCCGATTCTTGTTCATCGGCTCACGGTTTACGCTCCACGCTTCCTCCCCACGGTTGGTCGCCCTTCCGCAGTTGCGCTTCACTTCGTTCGCTGTGGCCAGCTTACGGGAGGACTTTCACCTCCAGGAGTGCGCCCGTGCCGGGCGCAAAAAAAACGGCCCCGAAGGGCCGGCTGTAATAACGATGAATACAGAACACCAAGCAACTTGGTGACCTGGGTATGTCGGTGCCGGCATGGGGTCCTGCACCGGACATTCTTGCCGGCTCAGGCGGCCAGCACTGGCGCGATCGGTTCGCGTCTCAGCATAAATTCGCGGTAGGCCTCCGGTACCGGCGCCTTCTGGTTGGTGCGGTAGTCCAGGCAGACCAGCACCCCCTCCCCTTCGGCGGCGATACGGCCATGCTCCAGGCTGTAGACCACCTGCTGCATGGTGAACCGGTCCTGCTCGATGCGGGTCACCCGCGCCGCCGCAATCACATTGCCGGGGTAGGTCAGCGGAATCCGGTAACGGATCGAGCTGTCGCGCAGAATCGGGCCGACGCCGGTCTGCTCCTTCACCTCGGCGTAGTTGCAACACTCTAGGTAGGCCATGCGGGCCGATTCGAAATGGCGCAGGTACACCAGGTTGTTGACGTGCTGGAAGGCATCCATGTCGCCCCAGGCGATCGGGATCTCCAGCTGCACCGGGTAGTCGTTCAACAGCTCAATCATTTTGTTTACTCCTGTATAACCCTGCGCCGTCGGGTACTTTGCTTGAACACGAGTTAATTTTTAGCGCCAACGCCGAAATAAGTGAAATCTTTAATCTTTATATTTGAAATAAATCTGATTTATAGGATGATCGAAAAACGTCCAACCAGTAGGAAACCAAGATGGAGATTCGGCAGCTACGTTACTTTCTGGCAGTGCAGGAGAGCGGCAGCTTTACCCAGGCCGCCAAACAGCTTTACGTCACCCAGCCGGCGCTGTCCGCCGCGATCAAGGCGCTGGAGGAGGAACTCGGTTGCGCGCTGCTGAAACGCCAACCGAAGCGGGTCACGCTGACGCCGGCGGGGCTGCGTTTTCGCGACCGGGCGTTCTCGATCCTGGCGGAGGTCAACGCCGCCCGTAAGGAGCTGAGCCAGCAGGCCGATCTGCGCAGCCTGCGTATCGGCGTGCTCGGCACCCTGAACGTGCCGCCGGTAAAACAGTTGCTGGCGGAGTTCGCCGCCACCTACCCGGAGATCGAACTGCAGCTGCAGAACAGCAGCCTGGACGGCCTGGCCCAGCTGCTGGGCCAGGACAAGGTCGACCTGCTGCTGACCACCCTGACCGGCGACGAACGCTCCGACACTAGTCTGCCGCTGTTCCAGGAGCGCTACCTGATGCTGGTCTCCCGCCAGCACCCGCTGGCGACCCGCGCCAGCGTACACCTGGCCGACCTGCACGGCATCCCGTTCGTGTTGCGCAAGAATTGCGAGGTGTTGAGCGAGGCACAGCGGGTATTCCTGACCGAGCAGGCGCAGCCGCATATCAGCTGCCGCACCGACCAGGACGACTGGGCGCTGACCATGATCCGCGCCGGCCGGGCCGCCGGCATCATGGCGGAGAGTGTCGACAGCCCGGATCTGGTCAAGATACCGATCGTCGATTTCGGCCTGCTGCGTACCGTCGGCTGCCAGTGGCGCAGCCATTCCAGCCAGCCCTGCGTGCAGCAGTTCACTACCTTTGCCGCCCAGTACGACTGGCGTCGGTCAATTCGATGAGATAACGCGAGCGGCCCGGTTCAACGACAGCAGATATTTCTGCCTATAAGTTCAAGTGATATGCTCTGCCGCTATGGAACTGTCCCGTATCAACCTGAACCTGCTGCTGTCGCTTTACCAGCTATTGCGCACCCGTAGCGTCACCGCCGCCGCGGCGGCCCAGCATGTCACCCAACCGGCGATGAGCCGCAACCTGGCGCAATTGCGCCAGATCCTGGCCGATCCGCTGCTGGTACGGGTCGGCAACGAGATGCAGCGCACGCCGCGCGGCGAGGCGCTCTGGCAGCAGTTGCCGGAGCTGCTGAACCAGCTGGAGAGCCTGCTGGTGCCCAGCGAGTTTCAGCCGGCCGGCTATCGCGGCCAGTTCAATATCGCGGTGACCGACTACATCACCCAGCAGATCCTGCCGCCGCTGATCGCCGCATTGCAGGACGATGCGCCGGGCATCGACCTGCATTTCCACCTCTGGCAGCCGGGCATGCTGGAAGACCTGCGCCAGGGCCGGCTCGACCTGGCCGCCTGCATCCTCGACGAGGTGCCGGACGATATCTACGGCCGCCAGGTCGGCAAGGACGGCTTCAGCTGCCTGCTGTCGCCCGACCATCCGCTGGCCGGTCAACCGCTGCTGCTGGAGGACTATATCGAGCAGTCGCACCTGGCGGTCAGCGCCGGCGGCGACAAGAACCGCACCGTCGACGAGGCGCTGGCCCGGCTCGGCCTGAGCCGCCGGGTCAAACTGACCGTACCGTTCATCCACTCGGCACTAGCGATCACCGCCCGCAGCCGCTACCTGCTGACCCTGCCGAACCATATCGTGCACAACCTGCAGGCGCAGTACGGCCTGGTGCGCCAGCCGCTGCCGGCCGAGCTGCAGATCGACCCGACCCGCTACTACCTGATCTGGCACCGCCGTCAGCACCAGGACCCGGCCCACCGCTACCTGCGCGAGCGGCTGTTCGCCGCGCTGAACGACAGCCAGGCAGAGCCGATCGAGGTTCCGCTCGCTCGCAGCTCTTAACCAGCTCCTTGCTTACCGCTTGTAGCTAGCAGCTCCCGCAAGGTCATAACTCAGACTTATAACCTGCATCAGAATAGAGGATTAGTCCGCTATCGGCCTTCACTCTAGACTTGCGCCATAAGTTATCGGACAGCCGTTCAACATTTCGGTGAACGGACACCCGGTATCAATCTCTTCAATTTCCGGTTCAGAAGGATGTAGACGATGCTGGAATGGCTGTTGCTGGCGGGTGTGATGTTGATGGGCGCGATGATTCCCGGCGCCAATACCGCAGTGGTGTTGCGCAATACCCTGAACGGCTCGCAGCGCGACGGCATGATCACCGCGCTGGGTCTGGCGACCGCGCTGGCGATCCACGTCAGCCTGTCGATCGTCGGCCTGGCGGCGATCATCAGCGAAACCCCGTCGCTGTACCAGGCGATCCGTTGGCTGGGCAGCGCCTACCTGCTCTACATGGGCGTCACCTACATGCTGACCAAGCCGGCCGCCGACGGTAACGGCGGGGCCAGCCGCAGCCGCAACCCGTTCCTCAGCGGCCTGATGGTCAGCCTGTTCAACCCCAAGGTACTGATCATGTTCGTGGCGCTGTTCAGCCAGATCCTGCAGCAGGAACAGAGCTGGAGCCTGAAACTGCTGTACGGCGTCACCCCGGTGGTAATGGAGTTCACCTGGCTGACGCTGATCATCACCCTGCTGACCCGCCCGTCGGTACAGCAGGGGCTGCAGCGGGTCCGCAACCGGCTGGAGCGGACCATCGGCGCGGCGCTGGTACTGCTGGGGATCAAGCTGGGAATCGGTTAATTCGATTCCTGGCGCTAGCAGATGTGGGAGGCGCGCTCCGCATGGTCCGGCAATCCGGCGATTATTCCCGGTTCGTAGATTGGGCTGAGCTCGGCGAAGCCCAACCTACCCTTCTGGGTATCAAGCAGGGAATCGGTTAATTCAGAGCCGGCAGGTACCTGCGGGAATTCGATGTGGGAGGCGAGCCCCGCGGCGATTATTCCCTGTTCGCAGATTGGGCTGAGCTCAGCGAAGCCCAACCTACCCTTCTGGGGATCAAGCTGGGAATTGGTTAATTCAGAGCCGGCAGATACCTGCGGGAGTTCGATGTGGAAGGCGTTCCCCGCGTTGTTCGGTAATCCGGCGATAATTCCACAATCGCCGCGAGACGCGCCTCCCACTACTCTCCCACTACTCTTAGTTTTCCCGCCATCCCGCTTATAACTTGTCAGAGCGTCACCACCCGTACTGCCAGCGCCAGCATGATGCCGCCGGTGATCCGGTCGAGCCATATCGACTGGCGCTGTAGCCGGCTCAGCACCGCCGAGTGCGACAGCAGCACCGCCACTAGCAGATACCAGCCGGCGTCGATCCCGGCAGCAGTAGCGGTCATCAGCAGCTGCGCCTGCAGCGAATCGGCCTGGCCGACGAACTGCGAGAACAGCGCGATGAAAAACAGCGCCAGTTTCGGATTCAGCAGCGAGATCATCAGCCCCTCCAGGCCGGCCTGCCAGACCGGCGCCGGTGCGCAATCCGCCACCTGCAGCGCGCCGCCACCGCCGGAGCGCAGCGCCTTGATCCCCAGCCAGGCCAGATAGCCGGCACCGCCCCAGGTCAGCCACTGGAACAGCTGCGGCGACTGGCTCAGCAGCAGCGCCAATCCCCAGATGGTCAGCAGTGCCCAGAGGCCTACGCCGGCGCCGTGGCAGAGCGCCGCCGCCATGCCGTGGCGGCGCGAGTGCTTGACGGTCTGGCGCACCACCACCGCCAGGCTGGGGCCCGGCGTAATCGCTCCCAATAGACAGAGTGCGGCAATCGGCAGCCAGTGGCTCAGGGTCATCGTCTTGCTCCTTGTACAAATAGACCGGCCGGTGACCGGCGATACGGCTCAAATAATTTTGAAAGCAGTCTACCGATTAGCAGGCCATGCAAGAAATGACGATTTTAGATTCGCATCATGATTCAATATCATGACCTGATTTGATGATCGCCCGGCGAATAGAGCGAGCTGCGCATCGCCTCGGCCAGCAGCTCGCGCAGCCAGCGGTGCGCCGGATCGTGATCGTGCAGCAGATGCCAGAACAGGTGGTAGCGGTTCTCCGGTACCGCCAGCGGTAGCGGCCGGCTGGTCAGCGGGTAATGACGGGCGGCATTGCGGGCGATATGGGCCGGCACCACCAGCAACCGGTCGCTGTCGGCCAGCACGCTGAACGCCGCCGAGAAGAACGGCACCTCGAAGGCGATCCGCCGGCTGAAGCCCTGGCTTTTCAGCGCCCGGTCGAGAAAGGAGTCCTTGTCGCCACCGCTGCTGATCCGGATGTAGGGATAACTCAGCAACGCCTCCAGCGTCGGGCGCGGCTCGGCCGTCAGCGGATGATCGGCCGCCATCAGGCAAACCGGATAATCCTGCCCCAGTGGGATGCTGCGTAGCGTGTCGGGTAACTGGTTATGAGTGGTGGAGGCCAGATCGATCGGCAGCTGGCCGAGCCGGCCGAGCCACTCCGGCTGCCACATCCGGTAGCTGATATCGAGCTGCGGCGCTTCACGGTGTAGCCGGCTCAGCACCGCCGGAAAGATGAACTGGGCCACGTAGTCGGTGCAGGCAAACACGAAGCGGCGGCTGCACCGGGCCGGCTCGAACGGCGGCTCGCCACGCAGCTCGTCGACCCGCGCCAGGATATCGCACACCTGCGGTAACAGCTGCTGGGCACGGGCGGTCAACAGCAGGTCGTTGCCCTCACGCACTAGCAGCGGGTCTTGAAAGTAATCACGCAATTGCGCCAGCTGGCGGCTCATCGCCGACTGGGTCAAATGCAGTTGCTCGGCGGCGCGGGTCACGTGGCGCTCCTGCAACAGCTGCTTCAGTGCCCGCAACAGATTCAGATTAAGCTGTTCCATAGCGCTCCATTGCGCCCGTTCCCGCCGCCCGCGTCAAGCCAGCTGTTGCATCGCCCCGTTGGCCAGCAACATCAGCCCGAAGCCACCCAGCAGCAGCAGGGTCAGCTGTTGCAATCGCGTGGCCCACTGCTGCAGCCGCAGCTGTACCCAGCGCAGCCGCAGCAGACAGGCCAGCAGCGCGAACCAGAGCAGCGCCAGCAGGGTGAACTCGGCCACCAGCGCCTGCTTGAACCAATCCGGCATCTCGGCCGACAGCACCCCGGTCAGCAGGCTGATGAAATACAGGTAGGCCTTCGGGTTCAACAGGTTGCACAACAGGCCCTGGGTAAAGGCCCGGCGCGACGACAGCTGATCCTGTTCGCTGCGGTTCAGCTTGGGCGCACTGAGGCCGCGCCAGCCCTGTACCGAGATCCACAGCAGGTAGCCGCCGCAGATCAACGGCAGCCACAGTTGCAGCATCGGCATCACCGCCAACAGCGGCTGGCCGGCGTAGACCACCAGCGCCGAATGCCAGAGGATCGCCACCGCGATACCGGCCGCCAGCGCGAAGGCCACCGGCAACCGGTTGCCCAGCGCGGTACGCAGCATCAGCAGGAAGTCCGGTCCCGGCGCCATCAGCATCAGCCAGTGAAACAGCCCCAGTGCGATCAGTTGTTCGAGCAACCCCATAGCAATCCCCTCTCTATCATTGGTAGCCGATTATGGCCGATCGCTTTACAGCGGCCTTGTAGAAAATTGCAGTGATTTTTTTGGTTTTGTCAGGTGTATAGCTCTTTGCATGGCCGGCCATGCCTAAAATACTGTTCGGTTAATACAATGCCGTTTGTGGATGAAGAAAATCCTGCTATCGGATTGGCCCTCATTGTAGGGCGTACTCGGTGTGCCCTTTGGGTATCAGTGCACCACCTCCGCAGGCGGTTATGGAGCCCTGCGGGCTCCTGGTCGACTGAAGTCAACCCTACACTCACCGTCGCCGTTACTTAAGTGAACTGCATTACGGGCATGCCCGGGTTGTTTTGACAGCCGCCACTTAAAAATATATTTTACTTACATCTTAAAGCCACACCCGCCACGAACAGCTCAGCCGGCAGGCTGATCTGTTCAACCGTTGCCAGGGAGAATCTGCTCATGCAAGCACCATCAATGGCCGCCAACGACACCTCCCTACCCGGCCCCCATCGTCTGCCCGGTGACCTGGTGATGTGGCTGTTCATCCTGATGGAATTAACCGTCTTTGCGATGATGTTCCTGCTGTTCAGCTGGATGCGCAGCAGCGAGCGGGAACTGTTCCTGGCCGGTCAGCAACTGCTTCACCCTCAGGCCGGACTGATCAACACCCTGGCGCTGATCAGCGCCAGCGGCCTGGTGGCCCAGGGGGTGATCGACAACCGTCGTCAGCGCCAACGGCGCGCGGCGCTCTGGCTGTTCGGCTCACTGCTGGCCGCCTCGGTTTATGTGCTGGTCAAGTGCTGGGAGTACTGGCAGCTGGGCAGTGCCGGCTACGGCCTCAGCAGCAACCACTTTTTCATGGGGTACTTCCTGCTAACCGGCTTCCACCTGATGCACGTGCTGCTCGGCATGGTAATCCTGGCCTACATGGCACTGAAACTGAGACGCCATGGCTACGGCCCGGATGATGCCAACGGACTGGAGAGCGGCGCCTGCTACTGGCATATGGTCGATCTGGTCTGGGTGCTCCTGTTCCCAATCGTCTACGTGATACGCTGATGAACGCTCATACCCCCCTACTCTGGCTGACACTGATCCTACTGACGCTGATCAGCTACGCACTGACCGACAGCTCGACGCTGCCCTGGATCACCGGGGTCATTGTGGCGCTGACCGCCGTAAAAGGATTGATGATCGTCGATGGCTTTATGGAGTTGCGTGGCGTGCGTCATTGGCTGCGCCGCTGCATGAACCTGTACTGCCCGGTGCTGGGGCTGTTGATCTGGCTGCTGGTGAGCCGGTAAACGAACGCCCCCGATCAGCTTTCGCTGTAATTGGACGGCGCCACGCCATTGGCCTTACGGAAGGCGCGTACGAAATGGCTCTGGTCGTAAAAGCCGGCCTGCATGGCGGCATCGCAGACCCGCTCGCCCCTCCGCAGCAGGCGGCGGCCATAGTCGATCCGCAATGACAGCAGGTAGGCGTGCGGCGTCATGCCGACGCTGGCGCGGAAGCGGCGCAGAAACTGGTAACTGCTCAGGCCGAACAATGCCGCCAGCTCCTCCAGCCGGTGCTTGCCGGCCAGATCGGCCATCAGGTAATCGCGCAACCGGGCCAACTGCGCCGGACTCAAGCCGTCGTTGATTTGCAGCGGTCGCAGGGCGGCATAGCGCGCGAACAGCTGCTCCATGCAGTCCAGGTACTCGGCCTGCCAGGCCAACGGTTGCAGCTCCGCCTGACGGGCCTGGCCATGCAGTTGCAGCAACCGCCGGTACAACAGCGGATCCTCCACCAGCGGCTGGCTGAACCAAAGCTCGCCATGTCGCTCCGCCAGTGCGGCATGCAGCTCACTGACCAGTTCCGGCTCCAGTCGCAGCACATGCACCTGATAACCGCGCTCGTCCCGGGCGAACCCCTCATGCACCTCGTCGGGGTTGACCAACGCCAGGCTGTTCGGCGCCAGCGCATAACGGCGGTTGCGGTTGCTGTACAGCTGCACGCCGTAGCTGACGATGCCGACATGGTAGTCGAGATGCACATGAGGATCGAAACTGAAACTGCGGATGTGCGCCTGCGCCAGTTCGAGGCCCGGGGTCAGCAGTGGCGTTCGGGTGTGGATCTGATCAACAGTCATGGCATCAGCATCGGTAACGGGGCAGCTGTATCAAAGTTACGAATCCCAAGTCTAACCGAGCCAACGGGCTCTGCCTTGGAAAAAATTTCAGAGTTCGAACCCAACACTTGTTTTACTCGCCCTGCGGCCCAAAATAAGCACTTCCCGGCGCCTATCCTAGTAGTAGCGCCGGACTGTTCAGGAGTGATTATGGATCGATTGAAAGCAATGCAGTTCTTCTGCAAGGTGGCCGAGCTTGGCAATTTCACCAGCGCCGCCGAACAGCTGCATGTCTCCAAAGGGGTGGTCAGCCGCCAGATCAGCGAGCTGGAAAGCCATCTGAACACCCGCCTGTTGAACCGCAGCACCCGACGGGTCAGCCTCACCGAAGCGGGCGAGCAGGTCTATCAGCAGGCCCAGCAGCTGCTCGATCAGTTCGACCAGCTGGAGAGTAGCCTGCGTTACGGCCAGGACACTCCGCACGGCCTGTTGAAGGTGTCGGCGCCGGACACCTTCGGTGCGGCCGACCTGGTGATGCTGGTCGAGCAGTTCTGCGAGCAGTACCCGCACCTGAAGGTGGAGCTGCTGCTGGACAACCAACATATCGACCTGGTCAAGGAATCGGTCGACGTGGCATTGCGTTTTTCGGTCAAGCTGGCCGACTCCGACCTGATCGCCCGCAAACTGGCCGAGATCGACCTGGCGTTCTACGCCTCGCCGGGCTATCTGGCCAAACATGGCGAACCGACCAGCATCGAGCAGCTCAGCAGCGACCACCAGGGCTTTCGCTTCACCCCCAACCGCAACACCGCCCAGTGGAACGTCATCGAACAGGGCGAAACCGTCAGCCGGCCCAAGCGCTGGACCCTGGCGACCAATAACGGCCACTCGCTGATCAGTGCCGCGCTACGCGGTATGGGGGTATTGCAGTCACCGGCTCTGGCCGTCCAGCCGTACCTGGAAAACGGCGAACTGAAACGTATCCTGCCCAATTGCGAAACACCCAAGCTGAGCGTTTACGCCGTCTACCAGAGTCGGCGCCACACCCCGGCCAAGGTCAGCCGTTTCGTCGAGTTCGTTCAGCAGTATTTCAATAACTACAGCTGAGCTACAACTGAGCCGCCTAGCGCGCAAAACCGGGTGGCGCCACCGGCGGTACGGTCTCGCGCAGCACCTCGGCGATCTGGCCGCGCACCCAGGCGCACATCGGGTCCTGATGGTGGCGGGCATGCCAATACATGTAGAAGATGATCTCGCGCTGCTTCAGCTCCTTGGGAACCTCGCGCAGCACCAGCGCCCGGCCACGGGCGATATGCTCGGCCAGTCGCTGCGGCAGCGTGAAGATCAGATCGGTCCCCTCGCAGAAGTCCGCCACCGGCATAAAGCTGGCCAGCCGCCGCATCACCCGGCGTGAACGTCCCAGTGCGGCCAGCTTATCATCCATGATGCCGGGCCCCCGGCCGGTAATCGACACCAGGCCGTGCAGCGCCTGGGCATAGCTGTCGACCGTCAGCGGGCCGACCGCCAGCGGATTGTGCCGGTCCATCAGGCAGACAGGGTCCATCCGGTCAACCACCATCCGGTGCAACTGATCGACGCCAGCGGTCGGTTGCAGGCCGGTCATAGTGAAATGCACCTCGCCACTGTCCAGTAGCTGGAACGGATCCTCCCGCAGCGGCTGCAGCTCCAGCCGCAGATTGGGCGCCACTTGATGCAGCCGTTTGCTGATCGGCGGTATATAGAGCGCCAACTCCAGATCCAGCCCGCTGATCCGCACCACATCATCCGCCGTGGCCGGGTCGAAACGCGGCGCGGCGATCAACCGGTTTACCCCCTGCAGCAGCGCGCTCAGCCGTGGCAGCAGCTCGTGGCCGCGGGCGCTGAGGTCATAGCCACTGGCGGTACGCACCAGCAGCGGATCATCGAAGGTGCCGCGCAGTCGCTGCAACGCCCGGCTGACCGCCGGCTGACTCATGCCCAGCCGGTCGGCGGCGCGGGAGACATGACGCTCCTCCAGCAGTGCCTGCAGCACCACCAGCAGATTCAGGTCAACCGATCTTAAATTCACTTCACGCATAGTAAAAATAAAGATAATGCATTAGATGCATCAAAGCCACAGCTTTAGAGTGATACCTGTTCCCATTAAGAGAGACTGCATGATTCAGGTCGCCATCGCTTACCACTCCGGATTCGGCCATACCGAGGTACTGGCCCAGGCGGTCGCCGCCGGGGTCGAGCAGGCCGGCGCGGCGGCCCGACTGGTGCCGGTAGCGGAACTGGCACAGGTGGACTGGTGCACGCTGAAAGCCGCCGATGCGATCATCTTCGGCAGCCCGACCTATATGGGCAATGTCAGCGGGCCGTTCAAATGCTTCATGGACGCCAGCGTGCGGATCTGGGGCGAACAGGGCTGGCAAGACAAGCTGGCCGCCGGTTTCACCAACTCGGCCAGCCAGAACGGCGACAAGCTCAACACGCTGATAGCGATGGCGTTGTTCGCCGCCCAGCACGGCATGCACTGGGTCAGCCTGGGACTGCTGCCCGGCAACAACAGCAGTACCGGCAGCGACGAGGACCTTAACCGGCTGGGCAGCTCGCTGGGCGCCATGGCACAGAGCAACGCCGACCAGGATCCGGCGCTGACGCCGCCACAGGCAGACCGCTGCACCGCCCGCCGGCTGGGGGAGCGGGTCGCGCTGGCCGCCGGTCGCTGGCGGCGCGGTGTCGAACAGGCAACGCTGTAAACGCTGTAAACGCTGTAAACGCTGTAACAGCGCTATTGAGCGCAAAATGGCAACAAATTATTGAGAAGATCGATGAAACCCGAGCCGCGAAATCTGGTCACAGTCGGACTGAGCATCAAGGTCCAGCAGAGTTAAGCCAAGGGCTACAAGAGAGCAAACATGAAGTTCACCCATCGCATCCTCAACGATCGCGCCGGCTACGGCTGGGGCCCGATCCTAATGCACTGGCTGATCGCCCTGGCGATCATCGGCCTCTATCCGCTCGGCCTCTATATCACCGACCTGACCTATTACGACCCGGACTACCGAATCATGCCGCACTGGCATAAAAGCATCGGCCTGCTGGTGCTCGGCCTGCTGGCGCTGCGACTGGCCTGGCGTATGATCAACCGCCCGCCGCAGCCGCTGCCGCAGCCGAAACTGCTGACCGCCGCCACCCACCTGGTGCACAACCTGCTTTACCTGCTGCTGATCGTGGTGCTGGTCTCCGGCTACCTGATCTCGACCGCTGATGGCCGCGCTATCGATGTGTTCAACTGGTTCGCAGTGCCGGCACTGCCGGCGCTGGTGGAAAACCAGGAAGATGTCGCCGGGGCGGTCCACTATTACAGCGCCACCGCGCTAATCGTACTGTCGGCCCTGCATGCCCTGGCCGCACTGAAACACCATTTTGTTAACAAAGACGACACCCTTAAACGGATGTTTGGATTGAGGAAGGCTTAACCATGAAGAAACTGATCTCCGCGATCGCTCTGGCCGCTACCGCAGCTGCCACCCCGGCCCTGGCAGACGACTACCAGATCGACACCAAAGGCGCCCACGCTTCAATCAACTTCAAGATCGCCCACCTGGGTACCAGCTGGCTGCTGGGCCGCTTCAACACTTTCAGCGGCGACTTCAGCTTCGACAACGACGATCCGTCGGCCGCCAAGATCGCCCTGGAGATCGATACCGCGTCCATCGACTCCAACCACGCCGAGCGTGACAAGCACCTGCGCAGCGACGAGTTCCTGCATGTTGCCAAGTATCCGAAGGCAACGTTCGTCAGCACCGGCTACCAGGACAACGGCAATGGCGGCGGCACCCTGAAAGGCGACCTGACCCTGCACGGCGTCACCAAGAACATCGAGATCGACGTCGAGAAAGTCGGTGAAGGCGCCGACCCCTGGGGCGGCTACCGGATGGGCTTCGCCGGCACCACCGAGCTGAAACTGAAGGATTTCGGCATTAACTACAACCTGGGCCCGGCCTCCGAAACAGTCTACATGGACCTGCATATCGAAGGCGTCCGCAAGTAACCGCCCGACGTTCACGCATTCTCCCCCGCCGGCCTGCCCCACTGCAGGCCGGCTTTTTTATTTTTGCCATCCTCGCTGCCTAGCCGCCCACACCACGCAGCCTCACCCCCAACGCTCCATTCCCCCCTTTATCCCGGCAAAAATTGAGCTGGCTACTACCAAAGTCCAAAACACATCTGCTAACGTAAGCCCCATAACCAGGGAGCCTGTGAACAAGTCCCTTAGGCCTCTGGCTGTCGGAGCGATCAGAGATCAAGGCAACGATTACAGACGTACTGGTTGTCCGTCGAAAATCGTTAACGCAGAGCTCTGATTGCTCCGACAGCCCCGGAGGGCGGGCTCTATAACGGCCATCTGCTTTGTCAGGCAGCTTGGAAAGGACGCGTCATTCCGCTGCGCTGCCTTTCGCGCATCTGGCCGTTCTAGAGCCCGCAGAGAACATAAGGGACTTATTCACAGGTTCCCTAAAAATATATAACGACAACAAAGACACGCACCCACATGACACAGCATCTGAGTAAGCTCAGTAGCAGATTGCTACGTCCAATCCTGTTTGCGGTTATCGCAATCATCCTGGTTCAGGTGGCGATCCTGCTGTCGGTGACCCGCAGCAGCGTTTCCGACCTGGTCGACCAGGTCGTCACCACCCTCAACGACGGCGGCAGCCAGATGTCCGCCCGGCTCGATAGCGCCGGCCAGAATGTCGGCAGTGCCATCCAGCAGCTGTCGGTAGACTCCGGCAGGGCGCTGACCCAAACCCTTCAGACACAGCTCAGCCAGGAGCAGCAGAACGTCGAGAAGTTGCTGGTCAGCTCGGTCCAGGAAACCGCCAACGCCATGGCCCAATTGATGGCGGTCTCTGCGCCGGATGCGATCTGGGATCGCGACACCCCGGCGCTGACCAAGCTGGTGCGGATGCTGCACCGTAATCCGGATGTAGTGTTCGCCCGCTACTACGATATGGAAGGCCAACCGCTGACCCGCTACCTCGACAAGCGCAAGCCGAAGATCAAGGAGCTGCTGAAGAACGGCAAGGGCAAAGGCTCGATGAACAAGGTGATCGACGCCGCCAAGCGCGACCCGAGCATCTATATGGTGGAGGTCGACATCAACCCGCGCGGCGCGGTGATCGGCCGCTTTCTGCTGGCGGTCTCCAACGAGCAGGCCACCACTGCCAGCCAGCAACTGTCGCAGCGCTTCGACAGCCTGATCAGCGGCACCCGCGACCAGGTCAAGCAGGTGATCGACCAGCAGGCCAACCAGGCCAAGGGCGTGCTGCAGCAGGCGATCGCCGCGGCCAGCGAGCTTAACCGCAACACCAACCGGCAGACCGGACAGGAGATCGAACAGGCCTCGTCCGACCTGCTGCAGAGCCTGACGATGATCCTGATCGGTCTGGGCGTACTGATGGTACTGATCCTGGTGGCGATCATGACCGCCCGCATCACCAGTAAACTGGTGGCGCTGACCGGTTCGCTGCAGGAGCTGGCCGCCGGCGAAGGCGACCTGACCAAGCGGATCGACCTGCACAGCAACGACGAGATCGGCGACATGGCCGGCGCGATCAACTCGTTTATCGGCAAAACCCAGCAACTGGTGCAGCAGGCCAACAGCGCCGCGGAGAACACCGCGCTGCAGATCAACACCATCAACAGTGTCTCCAGCGACGCCAGCAACGCCGTCGAACGCCAGAACCAGCAGGTACACCAGGTCTCCGAAGCGATGACCGAGATGGTGCAGACCATCAACCAGGTGGCCGAGCGGATCCAGCACAACCTGAGCAATGTCGACCAGATCCGCCAGGCCGGCCATGAAGCCAGCGAAATCTCCGCCGACGTCAAGGGCACCATCGGCCAACTGGCCGGCGAGGTCGCCAGCGCTGCCGAGGTGATCAACGGTGTGGCCGAGCAGAGCAGCCAGATCACCACCATCCTGGAGATGATCAGTGGCGTCGCCGAGCAGACCAACCTGCTGGCGCTGAACGCCGCCATCGAGGCCGCCCGGGCCGGCGACAAGGGCCGCGGCTTCGCAGTGGTAGCCGACGAGGTACGCGACCTGGCCAGCAAGACCCAGGCCTCCACCGAGGATATCCACCGCCAGATCGAAGCGCTGCAGAGCGGCGTACAGGGGGCGGTCAAGGTGATCGGCGCCGCCAGCAGCAAGGCCGACGCCAGCATTGCGGCGATCAACGGCTCCGACGAGCGGATCCAGAGCATCTCCGATGCGGTGCAGCGGTTGTTCGACTTCACCAACGAGATCGCCGCGATGGCCGAACAGCAGTCGCAGGTCTCTTCCGAGGTCAACCAGTCAATCGAGCGGATCAGCGACGACGCCAACCTGACCGCCCAGTCGGTGCAGCAGAACGCCCAGGCCGCCGAGCAGCTCGACCAGTTGGCGCGTTCACTGAAAACCACCCTGGCCCAGTTCAAGGTCTGATTTTCATAATCCCCCCGGCAGATCGTTGCCGGGGCTTATACCGTCGAAGTCCCCTTGTAGGAGAGGCTCCAGCCGCGACCTTAACTTTCCAAGCCTGCAATGGCTCACTGGCAACGCAGGCATTTGTCAGCCGCCGCGTGGGCACAAAAAACGTGCCCACCCTACAAAGCTGGGGATTGTGTCGTGCTTGGTATGCCCTTTGGGTGCTGCGGGCAACATGTGCCAACCCGGTCGCGGTCGGAGCCCGCTGCTACAGGGGAGTGTTTGGAAAGCTCAGAGTCGGTGTCGCGACAAGCTGATGACTGATGTGAATGTTTCCCGCTAACGCGCGAAAAACCATAAAAAAACCGGCTGGTGCATGGCTCCAGCCGGTTTTTTTAGATTCTATCAGGTGGCCAGCCGCTGCTACGCCCAACCCCTTCAGCAGTCTTACAGGCCGTTGATCTGCTGGAACCTGGCCATCAGCTCGACCGGTTTCTGCTTCTTGTTGCTCTTGTTCAGCACGAAGACCACGGTCTGGCCCTGCGGGCCGGCGCCGATCTGGGTGTAGCGGAACACCGCTTCGCCCAATTCGCGCACGTCCTTCATATCTTCCAGGGTGCTGAATACGTACAGGCGGCCATCTTCGCCACGCAGCTCACCGTAAAAATCCTCGGCGGCCGGCAGCTTGCCGTTGTACATATCGATACCGGCGATACCTTCCAGCTTCTTCTTGTCTTCACCGCGCAGGCCGAATACCAGGGTCTCGCCGTGCGGGCCGCCGCCGATAAACACCTTGCGAAACGAAGTCTCACCGACCTGCAGGAACGACTGGTAGGTCTTGAAGTCGTCGAAAACATAGTGACGGCCTTCATGCGCTACTTCGTACAGGTCCTGATTGTTCAGTTGCGGCGCGGCAGCTGCACTCTTGGTTTCGGTGCTCTGGCAGCCGTACAGGCCGAGCATTGCGGCAGACAGCAGTGCGCCGGTGATCAGTTTCTTCATTCCTGGCCTCGCATTATCGGGTTATTTCAAATAACCGAGACTCTAGCCGCAATAAATGACAAAACTGTGTCAAAACGATTCAGACCGGCTTATCTAGTTGATTTTGCCGGCCTGAATCCACTGACAGGATGTTTTAACCGCTGTTAGAGGTCAGCCACCGGATAGAGTACGGCATCCCGGTAACCGGTTATGACAGGAATAACACCGCTCATTTCCGAGTTCAGTGCCTGGTCGCCGCTGTCGACGATCAGCGGCCGGCCATCCAACTCCTTGAGCTTGGTCTTGGTGGCGATCAGCAGGATGTTGTCCTTGCCGAGCCGACGCAGCAGTTCCGGGCTGAGCTGCTGGTTGCCGCGACCGATAATATGGCCCTGGCCGCCGATCAGGGTGATCACCAGCCTGGCCGGGTGGCCGTCGGTCAGCTCCAGCAGTTGGGCGGCGGTGCAGTCGCTGGCGATCAGTTCGCCATTCTCCACCACATCGACCCCCAGCAGGGTGTTGTCCAGCCCCAGCTCGTCCATCACCGCCTGCACGGTGGAACCGGAGCCCATGATGTAACGCACATCGGGCTGCATCTCCTCCACCACGTGGGCGGCGATATCGTCCAGTACCAGCTCCTCGGACTCCCGGCCGCCCTGCTTGACGCTCTGCAGGTAGCGATGCTCCTGCGGTACCCGCAACTCGCCATAGTAACGCGCCCGCACCTTGCCCTCGCGGAACGCCTGCTCGTCGATGTCGCGTACCTCCTGGTCGCCCAAGGTCACCAGTTCACCGTTGACCAGCATCGCCACGATCTCACCGGCCGCCTTCGGCGTCACCGCATAGACCCCGGAGTGGATCTTGACCCCGGCCGGAATGCCCAGCACCGGCACCCGCTCATCCAGCACGTTGCAGATATTGCGGGCGGTACCGTCGCCGCCGGCGAACAGCAACAGATCGACTCCCGCCTCAACCATATCGCGGGCGGCCCGCTCGGTGTCCTCCGGCGTGGTGGCACCGGCCGCGATCCGGCCGATCACCTGCGGTTCGAAACCGGCGGCCCGGGCCGCGTCCTCGCCCATCTCGCCTGGATAGGTCACCAGCTGTACCGGCAGACCGGCCAGCACCGCCAGCGCCTGGCCGGTACGCTCGTTGGCGCGTGGCACCGCACCACGCGCCAACGCCGCCTCCGTGACGCCGTCACTGCCTTTCAACCCCACACTACCGCCCAACCCGGCCACCGGATTGACGATCAACCCCAACTTGAACATCAGCGATTCACCTCCGCCAGATAGTCTCCATAACCCGCTTCCAGCAGGCTCTGCTGATACACAAAGCCGGCCAGTACCAGCCTGGCGTCCTCATCCAGATCAAAAAACTCCACCCCGCAGATCAGGCTGCCGGCGGCACCGCCATCGGGCTGCACATTGCGGATCAGCGCCGGGGTCAGCAGCACCTGATCCTCGCCGGCCACCGTCAGCCGCAGAGTGACATAAAGCCGCTCACCCACCTCACCCAGCGGCTGACTGCTGAGCAGGCTGGCGCCGCGCAGGCTGATATCGCGGCAGAACACCGTGCGCGGCCAGGACGCCATGCCCAGGCCCGCTTCGTCGTAGTCGTCGACCGATACCGCCAGGTTGACCGGTACCCGGGCATGCTGGCGAATACGGCTGACCTCGAGCGCCGGCGGATATTCCAGATGCCAGTGCGGATAAGGGTCGCGCGCCTGGGCCAGCAGCCGGGCGCTGAAGGTACAGAGCGACACGGCGGTGATCAGCCTGACGTTGAGCAGCGCGCCACTTTTCAGCACCACCCGGCGGCCAGCCTGTTTCGGTGTCGCCAGGATCAGGCTGCCCTGCTCCTGGTAACCCAGCAGGCGCGTACCTAACCGGCCCAGATCGGCGCTCTCCAGTTGTACCGGGCTGCCGATGGGCGGTTTCAGGGATGCCAGGGTGATTGCCGGGCGATGGTTCGCCAGCGCTTTACTCATCGATAAATCCAAGGGACTCTGCCGAACTGCCTACCACTTCGCCGCTGTGTGCCGTGGCAACCGCTCAGTGGTCGACCAGCCGGAATCCCAGCCCGGCCAGCCACTGCCGTTGCGCCGCGTCACCACCGCGAAGGTTCAGGGTGGAAAATTCTCGTCGTACCGGATACTGCTTGCGCAACCGGTCGAATGCCTCTGCCCGGGCCTGCGGCGGCAGGTGCAGGGTCTGCCGCAACGCCCGGTCGTCGCGGTACGGATCGTAACATAAACGGACCGGGTCGAGCGTATCCGCCTGTTCGCCCAGCGCCAGCAGACTGACCGGTGCCGGCGGCAGGTAGTGCGCCAGCGGCTGTTCCGGCTGCCGGCCCTGGCTGCGACACCAAGCCTGATACAACATATAGGTGCCACGGATCTTGCCGTCGAGGCTGTAGCCGGCGATGTGCGGGGTGGCGATGGCACAGTGCGCGGCCAGCGCCCGATCGACCACCGGCTCATGTTCCCAGACATCCAGTACCAGGGTCAGATCCTGACGCGCATCGAGCCGTGCCAGCAGGGCGCGGTTGTCGATCACCGGGCCGCGACCGGCATTGAGCAGGATCGCACCGGGCTTGAGCTGCGCCAGCCGTTCGGCATCGAACAGGTGGTGGGTCGGATAGTCGCCGCCGCGGGTCAGCGGGGTATGCAGACAGAGGATATCGGCCTCAGCGATCAACTGTTCCAGCGACACGAAGCCGGGCTCATGTTCGGCACGCGGTGGATCGTTCAGCAGTACCTTTATACCCAACGCCTGCAGGCGCGCCTGCAGGCGGCCACCGACATTGCCGACCCCGACGATGCCAACGGTCTTGTCGGCCAACGAAAAGCCCCGCTCGGCGGCCAGGTGGCTCAGGCTGCTGAGTACATAGTCGACCACCGCGTCGGCGTTACAGCCGGGTGCCGCGCTGAAGGCGATCCCCTGCCCGGCCAGCCAGGCCTGGTCGACATGGTCGGTACCGATAGTGGCGGTACCGACGAAACGGACCTTGCTGCCGGCCAGCAGCCCGCCGTCGACACGGCTTACCGAGCGGACCAGCAGCAGGTCGGCATCGGCCACCTGAGTGGCGCTCAGGGTACGGCCCGGCAACCGCCGCACGGTGCCCAGATGACCAAACATCTGCTCCACCGCCGGCATATTTTCATCAGCAACAATCAACAGCTTAGGGTTCTGCAAGGGGATTCCTCTCCGGGTCTTTACAAACTAGCCGAGTTCAGGCTCAATGCGCCTCCGATTATAAATCCCTGCAACCTTTCATAGAACGGTAATCCCCGCTTGATAGTCCGCTGGCATAAGGATCAGAACTATTTCATCGTCCGTATGTACCAGGACCTGATGGGCGACTGGATCATCACCCAGAGCTGGGGACACTGCGGCGAGGATGAAGGCGAGTTCAGCCATACCGTCGCCGGCTCCTACGACCACGCCCGCGCACTGCTCAACCGTATCAACCAGCAGCAACGGGCCCGCGGCTTCCAGCTCAACGAACGGCGCGAAGAGCAGCTCTGGCTGGACTTCGGCTAACATCGCTCTGCGGCTGAAAATTCCTCCCGCCACACTCCATTTCCAAGCGATAGCCCCCCCCGCAATATGCCTCAATATACCTGTTGTCAGCGGGCTCAAAGACGCGGCCGCGGCCTTCATCGGCCGACATACCCAACCCCTGAGACCAAAGCACAATAGCGCCCCCCTGCCCGGCTGTGGTTATAGTCTGTCAGATAACTACTATAAGACGCTGTAATCTACGTGCATCCGCTGTAAGGGCATAGTATGAATGGATCTCTCCTCTCCCTGTTCGTCAGGGGCCTGCTGGTCGCCGCTGCGGCCAGCGCTCTGCTGCTGGCGATTTTCCTGCTCTACCTACCTCAAACGCCACTGTCGATCGGGCTGCTGTTCGTTGCCGTGCTGCTGATCACCGTGCTCAGCCTCTATCTCGGCCTGTTGCAACCGGTTCGTCGGGCGCTGCACGCCCTGCAGACCGGCGACCCGGAGGCGGCCGGCTGGCTCGCCGACCAACTGCAGCCGCTGTTGGCACGCAGCCGCTCCGGCCAGCAGGTGGGCGAGCGGTTGGCGCACTCCTCCAATACCAATGCGATCTCTGCCGCCGAGGTTTCCCATTCGGCCGATCAACTGAAGCTGAAACTGGACACTCAGGTCAGCGAGATCGCCCAGATCGCCGAAGCCTGCGAAGCGATCACCCATACGGTACAGCAGTCCGCCGAACAGGCCGCGCTGGCCGCCGAAGCCGCGCTGGATGCCAAGCAGACCAGCACCGAGGGTCAGCAGGCGCTGCAACAGGCGGCCCAGGGGGTACACCGGTTGAACGAGCAGTCCGGGCAGTCGCTGCAGCTGATCAGCCAGCTGAGCGAGAAGTCGGCCAAGATCCAGGAGGTCACCCATGTGATCGAGGAGATCGCCGACCAGACCAACCTGCTGGCGCTGAACGCCGCCATCGAGGCCGCCCGGGCCGGCGAACATGGTCGCGGCTTCGCGGTGGTGGCCGACGAAGTGCGTCAGCTGGCGGCCCGCACCGCCAAGGCGACCGGCGAGGTGGAGAGCATCGTCGAGGAGATCCAGCAGCACACCCGCCAGGCGCTGAGCCAGATCGAACACCTGTCGCAGGATGCCCGCGAAGGCAGCGAAGCGATGGAACAGGTCGGCAGCCGGCTGGGCGGCAGCGCCGAACAATCCGCCGCGCTGGAAGCCCAGATCAGCACCATTGCCGAAGGCGCCGGCAACAACCAGCAGATGCTGGAGCAGGTATTCCAGTCGATCCAGACCGTGCAGCAGCAGCTGGAGGAGAGCGACCGCGAAGTACAGCAGCTGGCCAGCCAGGCCAGCCAGTTGATGGAGGTCGCCGAGCACTCCAGCGCGGTGCTGGCCGAGTTCAATGAGGGCAACTTCCACCAGCAGTTCTACCAGGTGGCCCGCGCCGCGGCCGACCAGGTCGGTGCGATGTTCGAGCAGGCGATCCAGATGGGTCAACTGCAACAGCGGGAGCTGTTCGACCGTAACTACCAGCCGGTCAGCAATACCAACCCGCAGAAATACAGTACCGAGTACGATACCTTTACCGACAACGCCCTGCCGGCGATCCAGGAATCGCTGCTGCAGAGTCATCCGGCGCTGATCTACGCCATCGCCATCGACCCGAACGGCTACGTACCGACCCATAACAATCAGTTCGCCCACCCGTTGACCGGCGACTTCGACACCGACCTGGTGAAAAGCCGCAGCAAGCGGATCTTCAACGACCGCACCGGCCTGCGCTGCGGCTCCCATACCGAGAACATGCTGCTGCAAACCTACAAGCGCGACACCGGCGAGGTGATGCACGACCTGTCGGTGCCGATCTACGTCAACGGCCGGCACTGGGGCGGCTTCCGCGTCGGCTACCGGCCGCAGGAGTAAGTACCAGCGCCAACTACAACTAACTGGGGATCTCGAAAAACCGTTACGAGCGGCTCGATGGCGAGGCGCCCGGAGCACAGGAACCGGAGTGTATATGGCGTACATGAGGATTCCGAGCACCGCGCAACGAAGCCAGCGAGCCGCGCAGTAGGTTATTCGAGGCCCCTAAATCGCCGGTTGGCAGGGTTGCCGACCGGCCGTATATTGCAATTTCGCATTCACCACAGGGAAGGCCGACGGCCCGGTTATTAAGCCGCGCAGCCGATAACCGACAGCCTTCCGCCGCAGCATCCGCCTGTGGCGAGCTTAGAGAGAGAATGATGAGCAAGTTTGATTTTGCCCCGATGCCGAACGCCGAGGGCTTCTTCGGCCAGTACGGCGGCCAGCTGATTCCGCCTGAACTGAAAAAGATCATGGACGACATCAACCGGGCCTATGAAGAGATCCGCCAGCAGCCGGCGTTTCAGCAGGAGCTGGACCAGCTGTTCGCCGATTACGTCGGCCGCCCGAGCCCGATCTACCATGCCCGCCGCCTCAGCGAGCAACTCGGCGGCGCCCAGATCCACCTCAAGCGTGAAGACCTGAACCACACCGGCGCCCACAAGATCAACCACTGCCTCGGCGAGGCGCTGCTGGCCAAGTACATGGGCAAGACCAAGGTACTGGCCGAAACCGGCGCCGGTCAGCACGGCGTGGCCCTGGCCACCGCCTGCGCACTGGTCGGCATCCCCTGCGAGATCCATATGGGTCAGGTGGATATCGAGAAGGAACACCCCAACGTCACCAAGATGAAGATCCTCGGTTGCAAGCTGGTGCCGGTGACCCGCGGCACCGCCACGCTGAAGGATGCCGTCGACAGCGCCTTCGAGGAGTACCTGAAGGACCCGGACAACTTCATCTACGCGATCGGCTCGGTGGTCGGCCCGCATCCGTTCCCGAAAATGGTACGCGACTTCCAGAGTATCATCGGCCGTGAGGCGCGCCAGCAGTTCCTCGACAAGCACGGCCGGCTGCCGGAGTACATCAGCGCCTGCGTCGGCGGTGGTTCCAACGCCATCGGCCTGTTCACCGAGTTCCTCAACGACGACGCGGTCAATATCGTCGGCGTCGAACCGGCCGGCAAGGGGCTGGATACCAAGGACCACTCCGCCACCCTGACCAAGGGCAAACCGGGCGAGATCCACGGCATGAAGTGCTACGTGCTGGAAGATGAGAACGGCCAGCCGATGCCGGTCCACTCGATCGCCTCCGGACTGGATTACCCGGGCGTCGGCCCGCAGCACAGCTACCTGAAGGACCTCGGCCGGGTGCAGTACGAATCGGTCACCGACGAGGAGTGCCTGAACGCCTTCATGACCCTGTCCCGCGTCGAAGGGATCATCCCGGCGCTGGAAAGCGCCCACGCCGTCGCCTGGGCGATGCGCGTCGCGCCGACCCTGCCGAAAGACCAGCATATCCTGGTCAACCTGTCCGGCCGCGGCGACAAGGACGCCGACTACGTCGCCGGCAAGCTGGGGCTGTAAAACCGGCACGAGCGAGAAAGGAATAGCCGTTTTAATTCAGTGCCTCGAGGCAATGGATAATTGCTGTTCCTTTCTCGCTGCCTCCCAATGGTTTGGCAAAAGTTGCACATTTATCGCACCCGCCAATCCGCGAGCCGTCTCTTAATACGCGGGCACTCCCTGCCCTGTCTGACGCCTCCGGTCGGCTGGCGCCGGCTCAGCCGCTGGGATGAAGCTGCGCGACTATCGCCGCCAGCTGTTGCTCCAGCGCAGCACGATCCCCGTGTACCAGGTTCAGATGCCCCATCTTGCGCCGCGCTCGACTCGACTTGCCATACAGATGCGGATGCACATTTGGCTGGTTTAACACATCGGCAGGCGCCAGGTCGCCCAGCATATTTACCATTCCGGCATGTTGCAGAGGGTCGGTTGCACCGAGTGACATGCCGCAGACCGCCCGCAGATGGTTTTCGAACTGCGAACAGGCACTCCCCTGCTGGGACCAATGTCCACTGTTATGCACCCGTGGCGCCACCTCGTTGACGATCAGCCGCTCCTGGGCAACAAAGCACTCGATCGACAGCACCCCGACATAGTCCCAATGCGTTAGCAACCGCCGGGCAATCCACTGCGCCTGTTCATGGAGCCCATCGCCGAGTCCGGCGGCCGGCGCAATTGAACTGATCAGGATGCCATCCCGATGCCGGTTCTCGGTCAGCGGATAACAGCGCAGATCTCCCTGCCGACTGCGAACCGCGATAAGCGAGACCTCGCGTTCGAACGGCACCTGAGCCTCGACCACCAGATCGGTCAACCCGGCCTGCTCGGCCATGAACCGTTCCAGCCCCTGCGCATCGCTCAGCCGCCACTGGTTGCGGCCATCGTAACCGTTGCGGCAGGCCTTGATGAACACCGGATACCCCAACTCGCCGACCGCGGCCGGCAGATCGTCCAGTTCATCAACCAGACGGTACGGAGCGGTGGTGATGCCGAGCCGGTTCAGGCAGCGCTTTTCCCGCCCGCGATGCTGGCTGTCGGCAATCGCCTGCGGTGGCGGGTATACCACGCAGTGGTGCTGCAGCCCCGTCAGCAAAGTGACATCCACCTCCTCACGTTCGACCGTCACCACATCGGGACAACCCAGTTTTTGAAACAGCAGCTCGGGCGATTCATCGCCAGCGACCTCGACGACGTCGCCGAGCCCTCGCACGCAGCGATCATCCTCACCCGGCGCCGCCAGAAAGCTGAAGCGCAGCCCCAGCGGCCAGCCTTCCAGCGCCATCATCCGTGCCAGCTGGCCACAGCCCACAATCGCGACGTGCATCAAACCACCTCGTGCGGCACACGCCGGGTCTGTTCGGCACGCCAGGCTTGCAGCCGATCACTCAAGTCGGCATCCGCCAACGCCAGTATCTGAGCCGCCAGCAAGCCGGCGTTATAGCCACCGGCTTCGCCGATCGCCTGGGTGGCGACCGCCACTCCCTTCGGCATTTGCACCATGGACAGCAGACTGTCCAGGCCATTCAGCTGCTTACTGCTGACCGGCACTGCGATCACCGGTAGATGCGTCATCGCGGCCACCATACCGGCCAGGTGCGCCGAGCCACCGGCACCGGCAATGATCACCTGCACACCGCGGCTATGCGCCTCCTTGGCGTAGGCATAGAGACGATCGGGGGTGCGGTGTGCCGACACCACCTGGCTTTCGAAAGGTACGCCCAGTTCCTCCAGCGGCTGAGTGGCCTGCTGCATGGTCGGCCAGTCGGAACGGGAGCCCATGATGATACTGACGGTTGCTGTAGTCATTGCTGTGGTATTACCTCGTTTTCGGTCTAAAAGAATCAGGATGTGTAGGCGCCGATCAGCGCGCTGTAGAGCGGAATGCCCACGATCACGTTAAAGGGGAAGGTCACCGCCAGTGAGGCACTGATCGACAGGCCAGGATTGGCGGCTGGCAGGGCGACAGCCATGGCAGCCGGAACGGCGATGTAAGACGCGCTGGCGCCCAATGTTGCCATCAGTACGATCCCCCCCGGGCTCAGTTGCAGCATTACCGCCAGAGCGGTGCCGGCAACCGCGCCGATCAGCGGCATCATGATGGCGAAGCAGACGATGAACGATCCCTGGCCGATCAGACTGTGGAAGCGGGCGGCCGCGACACGGCCCATTTCGAGCAAAAACAGCGCCAGCACGCCATGGAACAGCTGCCCGAAGAACGGCATCACCGAGGCCGATCTCTCGCCAGCCCACCAGCCGATCAAAATCCCGCCACATAGCAGCAACACCCCCTGGTTCAACGCGACCTCGTGCAGCACCGCTCGGGGATTGGCGAGCGATCCGCCCCGCAACGCCAACCACAACCCGATGCCAATTGCCGGCACCTCGAGCAACGCCACAAACAGCGGAAAGTAGGGTTCGTAGCCAATCTGGTTGGCCTCCAGCAGCGCGATCGCGACGGCGAAGGTTGCCACACTGACCGAGCCGTAATGCGCCGCCACCGACGCCGAGTCGACCCGGTTGAAGCCGCCGATATGGTGCAACAAAGGGAACGCGATCAACGGCAGCAGCAAACCAAACGCGATTACCGCCAAGGACTGCCAAAGCAACGCCAACGAGCCATGACTGCTCAATGCCACGCCACCTTTCAGGCCGATCGCCAGCAGCAGGAACAGGGTCAGACTCTGATAGAGGCCGGCCGGTACTTTAATGGGCGCCTTCAGCGCCTGGGCAACGGCGCCCAGCAGGAAAAATGCGACGACGATATCAAGCTGCATAACCTGGCCTCAGCGACACTTGACCGACAGCGATACGACCTCGCCAACCACGGCGCTGCGCTGCCGATAGCTCAGTGCGCTCAGGCCGGCAATCAATCCGCCGGCGCCCACCAGCCCCCAACCGGGCAGCTGCGTCGCTACCAGCACTGCGCCACAGCCCACCAGCAACAGCGCCGAACCCAACTCGAACCAGAATGCCCGTGTCAGCATCGTTTTCCTCCCGTTACAGAACCTAGATTTTCCGGGGGCTATAATGCTTAAATCTCGGTATAGACAAAAATCGATATTCTTTATCTAATAAATAGATTTTCATCTATGCAAAAATCACGATTACATGCCCATATAGGGACTCTGCGCCAGCTGGAGATCTTGTTGGCCGTCGAGCAACAGGGTTCCATCACCGCTGCAGCCGAGCAGTTGCACCTGACTCAACCCACCGTATCGATTCAGTTGAAGAAACTTGCCGAGGCAATCGGTCTGCCGCTGTACGATCAGCTCGGCCGCCGGCTGGTATTTACCGAAGCCGGTCGCGCGGTCTGCGAAAGCGCCCGCGAAGTACTCGCCTGCTTCGAGCGGCTGGATATGACCCTCGCCGACCTCAAGGGCGTCAAGGCAGGTACGCTGAGACTGGCGGTCGTCACCACCTCCAAGTATTTCATCCCGCACCTGCTGGGCGGTTTCTGTCAGCGTTATCCGGAGATAGAGATCGTTTTCAAGGTGGGTAACCGGCAGCAGATCATCGAGCGAATGGATAGCGGGCTGGATGACTTCTACGTGTTCAGCCACCCGCCATCGGAGCGGGAGCTGGAACTACGGGAGTTTCTTCCGAACCCGCTGGTCGCTATCGCCGCCACCGGACACCCACTGGCGGATCAGCGGCAAATCCCGCTGGCGACGTTCGCCGCCGAGCCCTTTCTGATGCGCGAAGCCGGTTCCGGCACCCGTCATGCGATCGAGCGACACCTGGCTCAGCAGGGTGAAAAGCTGAATGTGCGCATGACAATCGAGAGCAACGAGGCGATCAAACACGCGGTAATGTCCGGCTTGGGCGTATCGCTGCTATCACGCCACAGCCTGGCGTTTGGCGGGCGCAGCGGTCTGGTCGAACTCGACGTCGATACGTTGCCGATTGAAACAAAGTGGTACCTGGCCAGCCTGCGGCACAAGAAGATGAGTATCGTTGGCCGCGCCTTTCTCGACTTTCTGAGCGACAGCGACATCTCTTATCTGCTGGCGGAGCTGGCGCCACAACAGCTCGAATCCAGACCTTGACGGTCGCGCATTGCATCGAGTTTCCCAAAGGCGGTGGTTTGCAGGTAAAAAGGTTCGTCGCGGGTTAGCGTGAAATAGTTGAGAGAGGGTGGTGCTCGTCGTTCTTGGTGATCCATTCGATACCTCAGTCTGGTTGGAGGTCCCGGTGCGCCGACTGCGCCGTCCATACTGTGAACCCATCCGCGAACATATTGGCTGTCGGCCAATCGTTATCGCTTAACCCAGGCGACGCTGCGCTGGGTCGAGCACGCTGGCTTACACCGCTAACGCCAGCTTCCGGTTGAACACCAGCGTCCAGGAAGGCACGCATAACCAGATCAAGGTCGTTGAACGGATGGCCTATGGATATCGCGATACGGCTTACGTCTTCCCGAAGATCCGTACCACATTGCCGTTAATCTGCAAAAAAGCGGCCTGTCCAAGGAGCAGGCCGCAAAAGTGGAGCGCCAGTCGTTCGGATTATCAGCTTGGCAAGAATTCGCGTCCCCAACCTTCTCCGGCAATGCCTCGGCTGATCATGGATTCGATTTCATCCGAACTGTAGCCGATGCTCTCCAGAATCAGGCGCGTAGAGTTGCCGAAGCGCTCGGTTTGCGGCAGCGCCAGGATCGCCGCTTCCTTTGGTCGAATCGAGTAGTGATCGATCAGCGTTACCCGGTGGCCACTGGGGTGATCGTTGTAGATCGAGAAGGCATAGCTGCCGCGATCGATCCCCACGGTACCATCGGCATCACGGCTATATTCGCCTCTAAGCTGTTCGATTCCCAGCGGCTCGGCAGCGGCAAAGTCCGCTTCATGCAGCACCTCGACCCAATACGCCGAAGGCGCAGCTTTTAACGCCTCGGTCAGGAAGGCGCCGATATCCGTTGCTTCGCTGATACCGCTTAATCCTTCCACCGCTTCCAGATCAATCAGTTCAGACGGATCGGAATCGAGGTACAGCCAGCTGTCGCTGGTCCGGTAGAAGTGCGACAGCGCATGGTTACCCAGCACCTCACGGCCGGAAGCTTCATCGAACGGTGCCCGCCCCTCGTAATCAAAGGCAAACTTCACCTGGGCCAGATTGGTGATCGCGGACAGTGAGGTTCTGGACCGTGTCGCCTCGCCAGTTTTCAGCTTGTGATAGATCGAGACCGCCATCCCCAGCCCCGCGGCGAACCCGCAGTTCACATCCAGCGTGCCCAGGTGGGCATGCTCTTCCGGAGTGTCCGGACCGCCGAAACGGCTCATGATGCCGCTGTTGGCCTGGATGATATCGTCGTAGCCGATATAGCTGGTCTTCGGCCCGGGGCGCGGCCCACCCAGGCAGTCGAGACGGCAGAACAGCACTCCCGGATTGATCGCCTGCAGACTGTCGTGGTCAAGCCCCAGCGGTTTCATCTGCCGCTCCGGTGCGTTAATCACCACCAGGTCGACCGAGCGGATCAGACGGTTAAGCGCTTCACGCCCCTCGTCGGTGGTGATATCCACCAGCGCACTCTTCTTACCGATATTGGTCTGGAAGGTGAACAGGGTACCGATCAGCGGATCATACAGCGGTGTTACCGGATCGAGCTTGATCACCTCTGCGCCAAAGCGGCCCAGGAAAGCAGCTGAATGAGGGCCGGCAATCACGTTGGTCAAGTCCAGAACGCGCAAGCCATCGAGCCAGCCCTTACGGCTGACCGGTTTGATATCGACGCCGGTTGGCCGAGTTAGCTGTTCCTGCTCCGCAACCGCAGTCAGCTCCGACAACGCTTCGTCAAAGCTGACGTTTTTGCGCGGGCGCGGTGTCAGCATCTGCTCGGCACAGCTCTCCAGCCAGGCAATTGGCCCCGGCTGTTTCATCCGGCCATATTCCGGGTCGTCCACTTCGATGATCAGACCGGCGGCATTGGTATGCTCATCGTTCACCCACTCCCGGGTGGTACGGTGCGGTGCCCCCGGAATCTGACCTTCGCCGAAGATAACGCCCCACTCGGCCGAGGTTTTGGTCAGGAACACCCGCTTCATCTTGGCGGAGATGATATCGGCCCACTTTTTCGGCAGCGGGTAAACGCCGATCGAGGTTTCGCCATCCCACTCCGCGATCGGCTGATGAAGATCACTCACTTCCGGCAGGCCTTCTGCCTTCAGCTCTTCGTAGATGCCCAGCGCTTGCAGGCAGCGACGGGTGTGGTTGCGATGGGATGGGCAGACTACGTAGAAATAGCGGCCGTCGGCGCACTCGTAAGTGCGATAGAACGGGTCCAGATATTCTTGCAGATCCTCGTAGCTGACATCCATCGGGATGTTATGAGCCTTGCGCCGGGCGATCTCATGTTCGCGCATGGTCAGATAGCGCTCCGGCATGTTCTCGATCACCACCGAGTTGTAGGAGAGCCCTTCCATCAGCGCCGCGGCAATGGGCACTTCGATAGTGTCGCCGCGGCCGGAATTCTCCCGCGCCACCAGTGCCATCACGACGGAGCTGGCCGCCAGTGTTGTGGCATAAGCGGAGCCCAGCGGCATCGGTGAGAAGCTGGGGTTCAGCCCCATCAGCACACGGTTGAAGCCCATGTCGGTGAACGCGCCCGAGGTGGCGGCGACGATCGCTTCGGTTGCTTTCCACTCCCGACGCAGCTGGTCATTGCTGGCAAAGCCCGGCAGCGACAGGGTGATCAGTTCGGGACGCTCTGCACGCAGCTGCTCAAAATCGATGCCCAGCTTTTTCATCTTGCCGGGGCGGAAGCTTTCGATCACCACGTCGGCCTGCGCAATCAGGGCACGGGCCTGGTGTAGACCTGCCTCTGTTTTCAGATCCAGTCGCAGACAGCTTTTATTGCGGTTAAGGATGGCATTTGCCGGGTGATCCCACTGGGGCCCCCGTGGCGGATCGACATGGATCACGGTTGCCCCCAGATCGGCCAGCACCATGGCTACCGCAGGGCCTGCGATCTGCTGGCCAAAATCAACCACGCGGACACCAGCCAAAGGCAACGCTGTATTGTTGTTTTTCATCTCAATCTATCCTATTCGGTCAATACCCACCGATACCGGTTCGGCTGGGTGGGTCAGGTGTTGTTTCGTATCGCTGTAACTGGATCGTTTTTCCCACTGACGATGGACGCCAGGATCAACCGCCTTACTGGTAGCACCGGGCCAGCTGGGGATTCAGGCTATGCACGGGCTTCAGGATTGATTTAACGCCGCCAAGAACAAGGTGCAGCTGTTAATCGACAGAGCGATACTAGGTTTAAAGAAAATGGGGAACCAGCAATAAAAAACCACCCAAAGCCATAAATTAATTTATACAAAAACAAAAACCGAGATCACATATAAAAATATTTATTGAATCAGCTCATTTTTCTTATGACCAAATAAAAACCGGTGACCGACTTAAAATCAGGCCACCGGCTTATAACTAAAGATGCTTATCTTTATCTAAAGAAATTATAAATGGTTTAGGCGTCAGGCTGGGAGGCGGACTGTGCAGCCTCCTCCAACAGCCAACTGCGGAAGGCATCGGCGTGAGGGTGTTTCAATTGCTGGGCCGGGTAGACCAGATAAAACGCCTCTTCGGTAGCCACCCGCTGCTCAAACGGCGCCACCAGCCGGCCCGACTCGATCATGTCATGGACCAGACTGCTGCGGCCCAGCGCCAGGCCCTCGCCGAGCACCGCCATCTCCAGCGCGGTGACCAGGGTATCGAACTGAAATCCCTGGCTGATCGGGACGTTGTCATAACCGGTCTGGTTAAGCCAATAGCCCCATCCCTCCTCATAGCCGACCACATGCAACAGCGTATGGTGAACCAGATCTTGCGGGCTATTCAACGGCTTATCCTGTTGCAGGTAAGCCGGACTGCAGACCGGAAACAGCTCGTCGCGGGTCAGCCGATCCGATTGCATCGACTCCCAGCCCCCCTTGCCATAACGGATCTCCATATCGGTTTCCACCGAGCGTTCACGCTCATCAACCCAGATATTGCTGGTGATCCGCAGGTTGATATCTGGATACTGGGCACGAAAGCGGTGCAACCGGCGGGCCAGCCAGGTCATAAAGAACACCATGTTAACCCGTACGGTGAGCAGTTCCGTCCGCCGCTGGCCGAAGACCTCTTCGGTGGCAACGGTTAGACGCTCGATCGACTCCCGTACGGCCGGCAGGTAGGCGGCGCCGGCGTCGGTGAGCTCCAGCCCTCGCGGCAGTCGCTTGAATAGCGCTGCGCCCAGCTGGGTCTCCAGCCCTTTCACCTGCTGGCTGATAGCCGCCTGGGTGAGGTTCAGCTCAGTAGCAGCATGTGTGAAACTCAGGTGTCGGGCAGACGCCTCAAAGGACCTGAGCCAGTTCAACGGGGGCAGCTTCTTCTTCATCGTTCAGCTTCTTCTTACGCTTATCCATATCTTTTTATTAGGGAACCTGTGAACAAGTCCCTTATGTTCTCTGCGGGCTCTAGAACGGCCAGATGCACGAAAGGCAGCGCAGCGGAATGACACGTCCTTTCCAAGCTGCCTGACAAAGCAGATGGCCGTTCTAGAACCCGCCCTCCGGGGCTGTCGGTGGTCCGGCACCCGGGCGATCAGAGCTCTGCGTTAACGATTTACGTCCGGCCGGCGCTCCGGGGACAACCAGTACGCCTGTAATCGTTGCCTTGATCTCTGATCGCTCCGACAGCCAGAGGCCCAAGGGACTTATTCACAGGTTCCTTAGAGCCGGTAGCTATCGCTGTCGAGTGGGCGAGCCGTGCCGATCAGAGCGCCGCCGAGCTACCAGGCCGTTGTCCGGCGGATCCATTATTCCTCATAACCGACTTATAGACATATAAATTATTTTATACCTTTGGGGCATTTTTTATTGCTTTTCATCTTTTTGCCGCTTGATAACAATCGACCTCGTATCGTTTTTCTCCACCGCATATCGGTGAAACCGCATTTAGAGTTTGGTCTCTCAATACCCTTTAACCACAAACAAAACAGAATCAAAGCCATGAATAATAAATACAAGAACCTGTTGATTCAGACGGACAATCACTACCGCTACCAACGGTATGATCGCTTATCGCTTACTCCTGATGTCGCCCATCCAACTCATTCTGGGAGGGGCGCCTCATGAACAGCAGAAAACTGACCTGCGACACCGGCCTGTTCGCCGGCGTCAACCCGGTGATGGTTATAGGCTCGGCAGTATTGGTGATCGCATTCGTGCTCTTTACCGTCACCGATCCCGAATACGCCAATACTCTTTATGGCGCGGCGAAAGACTTTATAGCGTCCGACCTGGCCTGGTACTACATCGGTCTGATGAGCTTCTTCCTGTTCCTGTCGGTCTATCTGGTGTTCAGCCGTTACGGCGCGATCCGATTGGGGAAAGACGACGAGAAACCGGAGTTCAGCTTCTTCTCCTGGTTCTCAATGCTGTTCGGTGCCGGCATCGGTATCGGTATCCTGTTCTGGAGTATTGCCGAGCCGATCTACCACTTCCAAAGCAACCCGTTCATCGCTGAAGGGCAAGCGATGTCGGTTGAAGCGGCCCAGGTGGCGATGCGCATCAGTATCTTCCACTGGGGTCTGCATGGCTGGGGCCTGTTTGCCATCTGCGGTATGGCACTGGCCTATTTCAGCTATCGCAAAGGACTGCCGCTCTCCGTCCGTTCCGGCCTGTATCCGATCTTCGGTGAGCGGATCTACGGCCCGATCGGCCATGCGGCGGATCTGTTGGCGGTATTCGGTACCGTGTTCGGTATCGCCACCTCGCTAGGCCTCGGCGCTCAGCAGATGAATGCCGGCCTCAACTACCTGCTGGGGTTCGAGGTCTCGACCACCAATCAGATCGTGCTGATCGTGATGGTCTCGATCATCGCCACCTTCTCGGTGCTGAGTGGGGTGCATAAGGGAATTCGTATTCTCAGCGAGCTGAATATGCAGCTGACTGTGGTGATCCTGGCGTTCTTCGTGATCTTCGGCCCGACCGCTTATCTGCTGGGCGCGTTCTTCACCAACGTGGGTGATTACCTGCTGAATGTTGTTCCACTCGGCTTCTGGGTTGATCCGGACCCGAAAAGCCAATGGCAGGGTTGGTGGACCATCTTCTACTGGGGCTGGTGGATCGCCTGGGGGCCGTTTGTCGGGATGTTTATCGCCCGCATCTCCAAAGGCCGTACCATCCGCGAATTCGTGCTGGGCGTGCTGTTGGCGCCGACACTGCTGGGCGCATTCTGGATCACCATCTTCGGTAACACCGCGATGTTTATCGAGCTGTTCGGCGGTGGCGGCATCACTGAAGCGGTCAATAAGGATATCACCCTGGCGCTGTTCCAGACCATGGAGCTGATGGATCTGGGGACTGCCCTGACCATGGTGGGCGCCACAATCTGCGTGATTATGCTGGTCACCTACTTCGTCACCTCGGCGGACTCCGCCACCTTGGTGATCTGTACCCTGCTCTCCATGGGCAATGAGCATCCGCCGGCACGTTTCCGGGTGTTCTGGGGGCTGGCGGTAGGTGCCGTGGCGGCGGTATTGCTGCTGGCCGGCGGACTCAAGGCATTGCAGACCGCATCGATTGTTGCCGCCCTGCCCTACTCCGTGGTCGCCATCCTGACCACCTGGGGGCTGATCAAATCGCTACGCGCCGAGGCACTGCCGAGTGCCGCCAGTGCCGCCGCCCGAGTCGCGCAGATGGAGCGGGACGATAGCGATGTGCAGCAGCGCTCTTCGGTTACCAGTTCTTTGTAACGCAGCTTTATGAGGAATGCACGGTCACTTGGAGGGGACCGTGCCACCACTCCCAATCATGAACGCTATTACGCCAACAAAACCCTGGTGGGGGCAACTGTGGCCGCTATTCCAGAGTTTTTTGATTAAGGAAATTCGAGCTATGTCTACTCAAGTAATTCTGCCGCGCATCATGCAAGTGGGGGCCGGAGCCAGTCAGGAAATCCCCTCCGTATTGGAAAGTCTTAACTGCAAACGTCCGCTGATCGTCACCGATAAGGTGATGGTGGAACTGGGCTACGTGGGTCAGATTGAGCAAACACTGGCCAATCACATGGTCTTCTGCGAGGTGTTCGATAATACCGTGCCCGAGCCGACGGTTGGCTCTATTCAGGCCGGTGTCGAGAAGGCGCGCGACGGCGATTACGACTGCATTATCGCGGTTGGCGGCGGCAGCCCGATCGACAGCGCCAAGGCGATTGCGATCCTGGCCAAGTTTGGCGGCGAGATGCGGGATTATAAATTCCCCCGCGTGGTACTCGAGCAAGGACTGCCGGTAATCGCCGTGCCGACCACCGCTGGCACCGGTTCGGAGGTGACCCGCTTCACCATCATCACCGACGAAGCAAACGACGAGAAGATGCTCTGCGTCGGCATCGGCTTTATGCCGGTGGCTGCTCTGGTGGATTACAAGCTGACGCTGAGTCTGCCGGCGCGTATTACCGCCGATACCGGTATCGATGCCCTGACCCACGCGATCGAAGCCTACGTCAGCAAAAAAGCCAACCCATACAGCGACAGCCAGGCATTGGCGGCGATGAGTCTGCTCGGCCCGAATTTGCGCAAGGTTTACCACCACGGTTCCGATGCGGATGCACGAGAAGCGATGATGCTGGGCTCTACGCTGGCCGGTGTTGCGTTCTCCGCCGCTTCCGTCGCCCTGGTCCACGGCATGAGCCGGCCGATCGGCGCGTTCTTCCATGTGCCGCACGGCCTGTCTAACGCAATGCTGTTACCCAGCGTCACCGCGTTCTCCATTCCGGAGGCGCCGGAACGTTACGCCGATTGTGCGCGTGCCATGGGCGTTGCCAGCGAGCTGGATAGCACAGAGGTCGCCAACGGCAAACTGCTGGACGAATTGAAAGCGCTGAATGAAGAACTGTCGGTACCGACACCGGAGCAGTTCGGCATCGACCGCAACCAGTTCTTCGAGCTGCGCCAGACCATGGCGGAGCAGGCACTGGCATCCGGTTCACCGGGCAACAACCCGAAAGTGCCGAGCATTGAAGAGATGATGACGATCTATACCGGCCTATGGGACTGACGCCGACGCTCCATATCACAGATCCAACGATTAAAAACAATTATTGAGGAAACCTTGATGAACACCCTGGGACATCTGATTAACGGTGAGATCAGCACCGAAGCGACTCGCACCCAAGACGTTTACAACCCATCCACCGGTCAGGTCGGCCGTCAGGTTGCGTTAGCGTCCAAGGCAACTGTCGAAGAGGCGATCGCCGTTGCTCAGGCCGCTTATCCGGCCTGGCGCGACACCCCGCCGATCAAACGCGCGCGCGTCATGTTCCGCTTCAAGGAACTGCTGGAAGCCAATGCCGACAAGATCTGCGAACTGATCGGCGAAGAGCACGGTAAGATCGCCCACGATGCCGCCGGTGAGCTGCAGCGCGGTATCGAGAATGTCGAATACGCCTGTGGCGTGCCGGAACTGCTCAAGGGTGAGCACAGCAAAAACGTCGGCCCGAACATCGACTCCTGGAGCGAATTCCAGCCGCTGGGCGTGGTGGCCGGCATCACCCCGTTTAACTTCCCGGTGATGGTGCCGCTGTGGATGTTCCCGATGGCGATCGCCTGCGGTAACACCTTCGTACTGAAGCCGTCTGAGCGTGACCCCAGCGCCACCCTGTTTATCGCCCAGTTGCTGCAGGAAGCCGGCTTGCCGAATGGCGTGCTCAATGTGGTGAACGGCGATAAAGAAGCGGTCGATACTCTGCTGCATGATGATCGCATCAAAGCGGTGAGCTTTGTCGGCTCCACCCCGATCGCCGAATACATCTACGCCACGGCCAATGCCAACGGCAAGCGCTGCCAAGCGCTGGGTGGAGCGAAGAACCATGCCATCGTGATGCCGGATGCGGATATGGATAACGCGGTCAATCAGTTGATCGGCGCCGCCTTCGGTTCCTCCGGTGAGCGCTGTATGGCTCTCTCGGTAGCGGTCGCCGTGGGAGACGCTGCAGGCGACGCGCTGGTGGCCAAAATGCGGCAGGCGATGAGTGATTTGAAAGTGGGTGCCTATAGCAATCGCGACAACGACTTCGGCCCGGTGATCACCAAGCAGCATCAGGAAAAAGTGGTCGGCTTTATCAACAGCGCTGAAGAACAGGGCGCCACCGTGGTGGTGGACGGCCGCAACCCGCGGGTGGAAGGTTACGAGGCTGGCTTCTTCGTCGGCGGTACGCTGATCGACAATGTCACGCCGGAGATAGAGAGCTACCAAGCGGAGATCTTCGGTCCGGTGCTGCAGGTGGTCCGTGTGAACACAATGCAGGAAGCGATGGATCTGATCGATGCCCATGAGTACGGCAACGGCACCTGTATCTTCACCCGCGATGGCGAAGCGGCTCGCTACTTCTCCGACAATATCCAGGTGGGCATGGTGGGGATCAATATCCCGCTGCCGGTACCGGTAGCCTATCACAGCTTCGGCGGCTGGAAACGCTCGCTGTTTGGTGACCTGCACGCCTACGGGCCAGATGCCGTACGCTTCTACACCAAGCGTAAGACTATCACTCAGCGCTGGCCTTCAGCCGGTGTACGTGAAGGCGTTGAGTTCTCCATGCCGACCATGAAGTGATGTGACATCGACCTTACATTAACCATGCTTGGGCTACACCATGATCAATCAAGGTGTAGCCTTTTTCTTTGGCATCTCACTGATTGCCGGGAGGATGGATGTGGTGTCGGCAAAAATCAGTAGCCAAGGTATTTCAAAAGCCCACTCTGCACAGAATCGAGTAGGAGGAGGCCTCACGGCCTCCGTCCTCTCACACCACCGTACGTACGGTTCCGTATACGGCGGTTCATGTCATACATTTGAGCCGATGGTATTGTCCCATCAGCGATACCAGTCC
>NZ_JAILYN010000004.1 GCF_019795155.1 Marinobacterium arenosum
TTGGCTCAAGGTATAAACAACGCTAAATGAATTCACTTAGGTTGCTTGCCTTGATAAAGCTTTTGTTGCCTTATCCCGACAAGCGCCCACACGAATTACTTGATCAATTTGTTAAAGAGCGTGCTGAGCGTTCTGCTCAAGCGAGGCGCATATTCTAGCGAACCCCGCTTCGCTGTCAACCGTTTTTTTCAACTTTCGTCGCCGTGGCGACTACTGTGAAGCGGTTGAGAGCGGGTCGGTTATTATCGTTAATTTCGATTAAAAATCAACAACTTATTTCCGACCTTCCCGGCTTGCTGAGCGGCCGTTTCAGGCTATCTCCCCAAGCGAGGAGGCGCATTCTACAGACCCCACCGAGGGAGTCAACCGGCGATATTAAAATAATTGAAATTTAACGCTTATAAATACAAAAAGGCGCTTGGAATGCGCCTTTTTGGTTGAATATTAAACAACAGTAAATCAGGACGTATAGCTTAAGGGTATTACAGTGCCCCAAAGCAATGCCGTAGTCGCCATCAGCCCTACCAATACGCAGAGGCCGACGGTCAACACCGAGCAGAAGAACAGGAATGCACGGTCTTCGGTGATCTGCATGATAATCGGCACGCCGATACGCAACAGGTAAACGGAATACAGTAGGGCGAGCCCACCGACAGCCACATTGAACCAGAGCATCGGATAAAGCCCGACAATCCCGGACAGGAACAGCGGCGTTGCCGTAAAGGTGGTCAGCACCAGGCACTCCTCGAAGGAGACCTTGCCGCCGTAGGTACGCTCCATCCAATAGATCGAGTAGGCAATGATGCCCACCGCCACCCACATGGCGAAGTAGAACGCGACACCCGCCATGAGTGCACTGGTGACATCCAGCTTAACGAATTCCCCTCCGGCAACGCTCCAGCCGACCTGGGTGGTACCGATGAACAGCGATACTGCAGGTATAGCTGCCAGGATACTGATCTGTGCCAGGAACACATGAACAGTGGAGTAGTGCTCTTTGCGTATCACACCCCACTCGGATTTAGGGTGGTACAGGATACCCATCATATGTTGTAAGAACATGCTGTTATCCCCCTCCGGTGCTACGGCAGCGGAGCACTGCCTCACCTGTTGGATTGAATGGTCATCTAACTACGTTTCTCCATTTCCTTCCTTTTCAGGAACCTTAGATATCCAAAAACTCAGTTTGCTCCCACCGGCCTATGCCGATGCGAATAAATAGTGGTCCAGCAACAGTATGGCAAACAGCCACATAATGTAGCTAATGCTGTAGCGGAACAGAGCCATCGCAACCTGCTTGTCTCCGCCCTGGTACAGCTGCCAGGCCAACTGCAGGAAGCGCAGATTGAGTATGGCAACCCCAACCAGATAGACCGGTCCGCTAAGCTGTGTCAGATAGGGAAACGCCGTGGTTACCATCATCAGCAGCGTATACAGCAGGATCTGCAGGCCCGTGTAGCGCTCGCCATGGGTGACTGGCAGCATCGGCACTCCCGCTCGCTGGTAATCAGCCTTGCGCGCGATACAAAGCGCCCAGAAATGAGGTGGCGTCCAGGCAAAGATGATTAACATCAACAGCAAACCGTTAGCATCCAGGCTGCCAGTGACTGCCACCCAGCCCAGCAATGGCGGTGCCGCGCCGGCCACGCCGCCGATAACGATATTTTGCGGGGTCGCCCGCTTCAGGAATACGGTATAGATCAGCGCATAACCGATCAGTGAGGCCAATGTCAGCCAAGCGGTCAGCGGATTCACCAACAGCGCCAGCAGCGCTATACCGGCCGTCCCAAGCAGAGCGGCAAAGCCAAGTGCCTGGCCGGGGCTCAACCGGCCTTGTGGCAGCGGACGATGGCGGGTCCGCGCCATCCGTTCGTCGTAGTGCCGGTCCAACACATGGTTTACCGCCGCTGCTGAGCCAGCGCTCATGCCGATACCCAGCAGGGTGATCAGTGCCAATACAGGGTCAGGCAGCCCCGGGCTTGCCAGGCAGACACCGACCAGTGCGGTCAACAGCATCACCAGTACCACTTTCGGCTTGCAGAGCGCCAGATAATCGCGCCAGTTGGCACCAACTACGCGCCCCTCAATCTCATGCATTCTTGCCATGACCGACCTCCTGCGTCTCCTTCCCGACCCGTTCATACAACCAGAGCATCGCCACCAGCAGCGCGACGGCGCCCAAGTGGTGGGCGGTCGCCAATGCCAGCGGCAACGCCAGTTTCACGTTGGCGATTCCCAATACCGCCTGTACCAGCGTCAACAGCCCGACCCAGCCGACTGCCGAACCGGTCGCCGACCGACCGGCGAACCGCCAGTAGAGCAGCGCCACGTAACCCAGCAGCAGCAACGCGACAACACGGTGGCTGATCTGAATTGCTGCCCGCGCCTCGACCGGCAGGTGACCTCCCTCGTAATTCGCCCCCACCCCCGGAAACAGTTCGAAGGCGGCGCCGAAATCGGGTTCGATCTCGCTTTGCGGATTACATTGCAACCAATCCGTACAAGCCCAACCGGCATAGTTGGAACTGGTCCAGCCGCCCATCGCCAACTGTAAAAACAGCAACAACAGCCCCGCCATCACCCAACGCCGCCCAGCGACCACTTCAGAAGTACTTCTGACTGGTACAGAATCCGCAGCCAGATGCTGCAACCGCATCCGCAAACAGAACAGCAGGCTCAGCGTCAGCAACCCACCCAGCAGGTGCAGCGTCACCACCAGCGGCAACAGCTTCAACGTGACAGTCCACATACCGAACAACGCCTGGACGATGATCAGCCCGGCCAACGCCAATGTCGCCCGCCAGGGATAATGCGCCACGGCCCGCTGCTTCCACGCCATCACCGCCAGTGCCATCACCAGCAGGCCCAAGATTCCGGCGGCGTAGCGGTGCACCATCTCCAGCCAGCCCTTGTGGATATCCACCGGTGCATGTGGATACAGGGCTTCGGCCTGCTGCAGTTGCTGCTCCGCCATCGGCACCGTCAGTTGGCCATAACAGCCGGGCCAATCCGGGCACCCCAGCCCGGCATCGTTGAGCCTTGTCCAGCCGCCCAGCGCAACCACCAGCAGCGCCAGCCCTAGCGCCAGCGTTGCCAATCGCCTGTTCCACAGCAGTTGCCTGTCCATCGCCCCTACCACTCTTTGCTTGCTAACCAATCCGCGACACTTTCAACAGTCGGCGTAGATCCTTCAGCAGGTCCTGCGGTGCCTGCTCCAAGCTATAGCGCAGTACCAGATTGCCATGTGGGTCGACCACCCAGAGCGCCGCGCCCAGCCGAGCCAGCTGTTCACTACCCAACTGCCGACCGGTTGGCTCGCCGACCACCTGGTACCACTCCACCCGACTCCGGTCTTTGCCCAACGCGGTATACACCTGCTTCAACTGGTGGTTCCAATAGTCGCAGCGCTGATCGCAAACGCCCGGCACCGTCATCAGCAACCGCCATTTGGGGTTCAGAAGGTGCGACTCACCGCTCTCATCGACCAGCTGCCAGCTGTTCAGATGCTGGCCCGGCGGCAGCAACTGCCCCTGCGGTTTCGTCTGAATCGGGCCGAGGTTCAGAAAATAGAGCAGCACCGCCAACAGCAGCGGCCCCAAGCCGACGGCCCAGACTGCGCAGAAAATTCGCCGATTCATCTCAACCTCCTCGCTCACGCTGGTGCCGCCAGGCCACGGCCGTCAGCACCAACAGTGCCAATGACAGCCCAAACCACTGAATCGCATAGCCGAGGTGCCTTTCGGGCATCAGCACCACCGGCGTCCAGTTCGGCTGCAGCCCCGCCACCAGCGGCTGCTCCAGCTGCAACACCCAGGGCAGTAGCGGCTGCGCCATCGGTACCGCCAGGCGATCCGGCTGCAGCTGCTGAATACGCTTCGGCCAGCCGGTCTGCCAGACATCTTCAGCCAACAACAGTCCAGCACCTGGCATATGCAGCCGTCCTTCAATCCGGATCCGCTGCACCGGCAACTCCAGCGTCGGTAACCGGCGACGATCCGGGTCGGCCGCTAACCATCCCAGGTTGACCAACAAGCCTGCATCGCCCTGTTCCGGCTGAACCTTGGCGATCACTTCGTAACCCACCCGGCCTTGACGGGTCCTGTTGTCCAGCAGGAACCAATGCTCGGTATCCAGCTGCCCTACGATTTCTACCCGGTCAAGCTGTCGCGATGCCGCGCTTAGCGGTCGCGCCTGATCGTCGTTCTGCCAGCGTTCCATCAGTCGTTGCTTCTGAGCGGCTCGGTCCAGTTGCCAGCAGCCCAGCCCGATCAGCATCGGCAACAGCAGCGCCAGATTTGCCAACAGGAACCACTTGAAGCGCTGCCGGCGGCGGTCTTTACTCAACGTGGTAGCCTGCTGGAGTCCGACCATGCTCAAAGCCCTTGTACTGCTTATGTTCATCGCTGCTGTTATCAGCCTGTTCAGCGGCCTGTACTTCCTGCTTAACGACCGTGGCCAGTCACGCCGCCTGGTCCATTCACTGTTCCTGCGGGTAACCTTCTGCGCCCTGCTGCTGGCTCTGGTCGTTTACGGCCTGGTCACCGGTGAGCTGGAAACCCAGGCACCCTGGCTGAATGGCCAGTAGCCCCTGGCTACAGGATGTAGACGAACAGGAACAAGCCGATCCAGACCACGTCGACAAAGTGCCAATACCAGGCCACCGCCTCGAAGCCGAAGTGATTGTCCGGTTCGAAGTGCCCCTTCAGCACCCGCAGCCAGATGATGCTCAACATCAAGGTTCCCAAGGTCACATGCAGGCCGTGGAAACCGGTCAACACAAAGAAAGTCGCCCCGTAGATACCGGCATGCAGGGTCAGCCCCATCTCCTGATAGGCCTCGATATACTCCATCACCTGGAACAGCAGGAAGGCGGCCCCCAGGCCGATGGTGGCGGCCAGCCAGAGCACCACCCGCGGCCGGCGATCCGCCTTCAGCGCATGATGGGCAATGGTGACGGTAAAGCTGGAGCTGATCAGCAACACCGTATTCAGCAGCGGCAGATGCCAAGGCTCGATAATCGCCTGGGGTCCGGGAAACTGTTCCATATCCGGCGTGGTCATCAGCGGCCATTGGGCCTGGAAGCCCTGCCACAACATATTGGAGACCCCTTTTTCACCTTCGCCACCGAGCCAGGGCACCGCCAGCGTACGCACGTAGAACAGGGTGCCGAAGAAAGCAGCGAAGAACATCACCTCGGAAAAGATGAACCACATCATCCCCCAGCGGAACGAGCGATCCATCTGCTCGCTGTATAGACCGGTGCGGCTCTCCTTGATCACATTGCCGAACCAGCCCACCAGGATCAGCCCCATCAACAAAGCCCCGCTCAGCAGTATCACAAGACCAACACCGCCGGAATCGGTTCTCAGGCCATTGATCAGAGTGCCCGCCCCCAGGGCCAGCATGAACAGCGCCAGTGAGGCGAAGATCGGCCAACGGCTCTGCGCCGGTACGTAGTAGTTCGCGGTACTCATAGCCAAATCCTCCGTGTGGTCGACCGATCACCGATCAACTCGGTGTGTTGTTCCGATTTTGGCGTGATGTCGAACAGCGTGTAGGACAGGGTGATGGTCTTGATATGGCTCGGCAGTTCGGGATCAACCACGAACAACAGTGGCATCTCGCGGGTTTCGAACCCCTCCAGCGGCTGCTGGTCGAAGCAGAAGCAGTTCACCTTGTGCAGGTACTGGGCCGCCTCGGAGGGCGCCACCGAGGGGATCGCCTGTGCCACCATCCGGCTGGCGGTCGGATTGTGCGCCAGATAGGCGGTCTTGCGGGTTTCCCCCGGGTGCACCTCCAGCTGAGGCGTTTGCGCTTTGAACAGCCAGGGCATCCCCTCATTATTCACCGCGATCAACTGCACTTTGATGGTACGTGCCAGATCCTGACCGCCGATGCTGACCGGGCCGACATTGAGCACCTTGCCGTTCAGGCCGGTCACCTTGCAGAACACGTCGTAGAGCGGTACCAAGGCGAAGCCGAAGCAGAACATCAGCAGGCAGCCGAGTATCAGCCGCCGGACCAGACGTAAGTTCTTGCGTTGCATGGCATCCATAACAGACCTCTATTTCACTTCCGGTGGCTCTGCAAAAGTGTGATAGGGCGCCGGCGACGGCAGCGTCCACTCCAGCCCCGTCGGCTGTTCCCAGACCTTGTCGCCGGCTTTTTCTCCACCGCGAATCGTGGCGATGACGATGTATAGGAACAGCAACTGGGAGAACCCGAAGATAAAGGCGCCGATTGAAGCCACCATGTTGAAGTCGGCGAACTGCAGGGCGTAATCAGGAATTCGCCGCGGCATGCCCGCCAGGCCGATAAAATGCATCGGGAAGAAGGTGATGTTGACGCCGATAAAGCTGAGCCAGAAGTGCCACCTGCCCAGCCGCTCGTTGTAGTAGTGGCCGGTCCATTTCGGCAGCCAGTAGTAGGCGCCGGCCATGATCGCGAAAATCGCCCCCGGCACCAGCACATAGTGGAAGTGCGCCACGACGAAATAGGTATCGTGGTACTGGAAATCCGCCGGGGCGATCGCCAGCATCAGGCCGGAGAAACCACCGATGGTGAACAGCACCACGAACGCCAGCGCAAACAGCATCGGCGTCTCGAAGGTCAGCGAACCGTGAAACATGGTCGCCACCCAGTTGAACACCTTCACCCCGGTCGGCACTGCGATCAGCATGGTGGCAAACATGAAGAACAGCTCGCCGGCCAACGGCAGGCCGACGGTAAACATATGGTGTGCCCAGACGATGAACGACAGGAAGGCGATCGACGCAGTGGCGTAAACCATCGACGCGTAACCGAACAGCCGCTTACGAGCGAAGGTCGGGATGATCTCACTGACGATACCGAATGCCGGCAGGATCATGATGTACACCTCGGGGTGACCGAAGAACCAGAACACATGCTGGAACAGCACCGGATCGCCGCCGCCGGCGGCGTTGAAGAAACTGGTGCCGAAGTGGATATCCATCAGCATCATGGTGACCACCCCGGCCAGCACCGGCATCACCGCGATCAGCAGGAAGGCGGTGATCAGCCAGGTCCAGACGAACAGCGGCAGTTTCATCATCGTCATGCCGGGCGCGCGCAGGTTCAGGATGGTGGCGATAATGTTGATCGCCCCCATGATCGAGCTGATGCCCATCATGTGCACGGCGAATATGAAGAAGGTCACGCTGGGCGGTGCGTAGGTGGTCGACAGCGGCGCGTAGAAGGTCCAACCGAAATTAGGTGCTCCGCCCTCCATGAACAATGTCGACAGCATCAGCCCGAAGGCGAACGGCAGGATCCAGAAACTCCAGTTGTTCATCCGGGGCAGCGCCATGTCCGGCGCGCCGACCATCATCGGCACCATCCAGTTGGCCAGGCCGACAAAGGCCGGCATCACCGCGCCGAACACCATGATCAGGCCGTGCATGGTGGTCATCTGGTTGAAGAATTCCGGATCGATCAGCTGCAGGCCGGGCTGGAACAGCTCAGCGCGGATCATCAATGCCATGCAGCCGCCGGTCAGGAACATGATGAAGCTGAACCACAGGTAGAGGGTGCCGATATCCTTGTGGTTGGTGGTGTAGAGCCAGCGGGTCAGACCGGTGGCCGGTCCATGCTGTTCCGTCTGTTTCACCGATTGATGCAGGGTGGTCATCGGTCGCCTCCTACTCTGTCGCTGACGCGGCTGTCCGTTGCGAAATCTCGGCCGGGCTGACCATCTCGCCGGTATCGTTACCCCAGGCGTTTCGCTCGTAGGTGATCACCGCCGCCAGCTCGACCGCACTGAGCTGGTCGCGGAACGCCTGCATTGCGGTGCCGCTCTTGCCGTTAAGCACGATATCGATATGGCCGGCCATATCCTGCAGCACCATCGCACTGCCCTTCAGCGCCGGGAATACGTTCGGCAGCCCCTCGCCTGTCACCTGATGACAGGCGGCACAGGCGCGGTTGTAGACCTGCTCGCCCTGCGCCATCAGCTCGTCGAAGCTGATCTCCTGCTGGGCCGCTGCTGCCTGCTCGGCCTTGGCTGCCCGGACATCGGCCAGCCACTGCTCATATTCGGCCTGCGGTTTCACCTCCACCACGACCGGCATGAAGCCGTGGTCGACACCGCACAGCTCGGCGCACTGGCCCCGGTAGATACCGGGCTTCGGTACCCGGGTCCAGGCCTCGTTGATGAACCCCGGCACGGCATCTTTCTTGACGGCAAAGGCCGGCACCCACCAGCTGTGGATAACGTCATTCGAGGTGATCAGGAAACGGACTTTCTTGTCGGCGGGGATCACCAGCGGGTTATCCACTTCCAGTAGATAATTTTCACCCTTTTCGCTGTCGTTGCTGATCTGCTCGCGCGGGGTGGAAAGGTTGGAGAAGAAGTCGATATCCTCGCCCAGGTACTGGTAGCGCCACTTCCATTGGTAACCGGTCACCTGGATATCGAGGTCGGCCTCGCTCTTGTCGTACATCTTGATCAGGGTGGCGGTAGCCGGTACCGCCATGCCGATCAGGATCACGAACGGGATCACCGTCCAGATGATTTCGACCAGGGTGTTTTCGTGGAAATGCTTGGCCTGGGCGCCTTTGGACTTGCGGTGGTGGAAAATCGACCAGAGCATCACGCCGAATACCACCACGCCGATGGCGACACAGATCCAGAAGATGGTCATGTGGAGATCGAACACCGCCTGGCTGATCTCGGTCACACCGGGCGTCATGTTGAGCGACCAGTCCGCTCGCGCAGCGGGCACGCCGCCAGCCACCGCCAGCAGCAGTGGAAGTGCTGAAACTCTCATCGCAGGCCTCCCTTATGGGCACGGTAAGCCTGCTCGAAAACCATTCACTATGGCGCTGTAAACCAAGTGTCCGGACAGTTCTGCTCTGACTGTCGTACGGCGCGCTTGCAACTACTGCAGCGTCGGTCGTGACGGGTTTCGACCAGGCTCTGGTTCCATCCCATCAATCCCTACCAATCCGCTTGGATAAGTCGAAGTATAGCAGTCGATGCTCAAATGCAATGACGAAGGTGGAGAAATGTGTTCAGGTTCTGTAACAGAAAGGCCGTAACTGCAACCGGGTAGCTACGCTCCGTGTTCACTCAGGCGCCCGCCAAGTACAACGCCCAGCGCACCATGGCGATCACCAGCATGGCAAACAGCACCACGCTGAGCAGTCCCAACAGCATATAGGGCCAGGCGGCACCGCTGTTGAAATCGCGCAGGCGGTTCTTTTCCGACTGCACGCCGAACATGGCGGCCAGTACGCTCAGCCAGAGCCGCCAGAAAGATGGATGCCGGGAAGACATGATTACCTCCCGTTGAATATCAGGATGTCCTTTTCAGGTATAGCCGATAGCCCAGCATCCATGCCAGCAATACACCGTAAATCACCGCGTCGAAATAGCTCGAGCGGATCAACCAGATCACGTGTACCAGTACCAGCAACGCGGCGGGATAGGCCAGCCGGTGCAGCCGCAGCCAGTTCTTTTTCAAACGCCGCTGCCAGCCGCGGGTCGAGGTGATGCCAAGCGGAATCAACAGTAACAGAGCGCTGGCGCCGACAAAGATATAGGGCCGTTCGGTAAAGGCGGTCAACAGCAGATCCCAGCGCCAGCCGACAATGAAGGTCGCGAATGCCAGCAGGTGTAGGCAGGCGTAGAACAGGCAGTAAAGCCCCATCATGCGCCGGTAGCGCTGCAGCCAGCCCCAGTGCAGCAACCGGCGCAGCGGCGTGATCGCCAGGGTTATCCACAGGAAATAGAGCGCCCAGCGGCCGAGATGATCGACTATCTCCTTGGCCGGATCGGCACCGAGGTTGAAGATCCAGGCATCATAGCCGATCGACACCAGCGGCAGTAGCGCCGCCAGGAAGACCAGCCACCACTGCAGCACTCGCAACCAGGGCATGGTACGCACCGCTGTCGTCAGAACCATTTGGTCAGGTCCAGATCACGGTACAGGTGGGCCACTTGCTCACCGTAGCCGTTGAATGGCTGGGTATCGATGATATTGGGCTGGAACAGCGACGACGGTAACCGCCGCTCGGTGGCCTGACTCCAGCGCGGATGATCAACCGCCGGATTGACGTTGGCGTAGAAACCGTATTCGTCCGGCGCCGCCCGGTTCCAGGTGGTATTGGGCATCTGCTCGACCAGCCGAATCTTGACGATCGACTTGACCCATTTGAAGCCATATTTCCAGGGCACCACCAACCGCAAAGGCGCACCGTTCTGCGGTGGCAGCGCATTGCCGTACATGCCAACCGCCAGGAAGCTCAGCGGGTGCATCGCCTCGTCGATCCGCAGCCCCTCCACATAGGGCCAGTCGAGGGTGCTGAACACCGAGCGCTGACCTGGCATCTGCTGCGGGTCGTGCAGCGTGGTGAATTCGACATAGCGGGCACGGGAGTTGGGCTGCACCCGCTTGAGCAGATCGGCCAGCGGAATACCGACAAACGGGATCACCATCGACCAGGCCTCGACACAGCGCAACCGAACGATCCGCTCCTCCAGCCGGTACGGCTTGAGCAGATCCTCCAGCGGGTAAGTGCCCGGTTTGCCGACCTCGCCGCCGATCTCCACCGACCAGGGATCGGTCACGAACTGCTGGGCATTGCGGGACGGATCGGTTTTTCGGGTGCCAAACTCGTAGAAGTTATTGTGACGGATCGCGTGTTGGTAGGGCGCCGGCGCCTCATCGGTCGACAGTTCGGTATTGCGTTCCCCGGCCCGCAGTTGCGCCTGCAGCCAGTCGGGACCGGGATAGACCGGCAGGTCGCCGTCGAATTCGGGTTTCGGCAGCGCCAAGGCAGTGCCGGAGGCGGCCAGCGCGGCGCCGCCCAGCAGGCCCCGCATGAACTGGCGCCGGTTCAGGTAAACCGATTCCGGGGTAATTTCGGAGGGACGAATATCGTCAGGTTTCTTGATCAACATCTCGGCATCCATTGTCCGTCACTAAGGCAGATATCTTTAGACTGCCCGGACGCAAAAAATTCCCTGGCTGATGAAATAGCGGTTATTTACGTCTTCAACGAGCCGCAGGCCTCCATGATCACCCTTTCCGGCGCTAAGCGCAGTACCGTTGCCAGCAGTTTGGCTCGACGTACCTGCCGTTGCCGCACGGTTCTGTGGTGCGCATCGACGCCGTGAAATTGAAAAACGGATTTGCCAAGACCGATAGCCAGTGTCTTAACTTGCATGAGATGGCCCCCTCTCTTTTGGTCTGTGGCCTTCTCAGCGTAAGTGCACTGATAGGGTGGGTGGGTCCATCCCATTTCCTACAAGCAATGAATTCCAATGAATCATATCGATAAAAACCAAAACGGGGAGCCTCAGGCTCCCCGTTTCTATTTTGTGCAAAATCGAGCATTCACTTCGATCGCTTACGCCAGAGCCAAAGCACCGGCCCGGAAAACGCATATCCCAGGAACAGCAGCCACAGGAACATCGACGGGCTGATCGAGATCACCGCGACCGCCAGCACGATACCCGCCAGAATGACAAAAGGCACCTTGCCGCGGAAATCGACATCCTTGAAGCTGTAATAGAGCACGTTGCTGACCATCGACACCCCGGCCAGCGCCACGTACAGGGCGATCAGATACGCGTAGCCGCTGCCGTCGAACTGGTATTCCACCGCCACCCAGACCAGGCCGGCGATCGAGGCCGCTGCCGCCGGACTCGGCAAGCCGATAAAGTAGCGCTTGTCGACCGAACCGATCTGGGTATTGAAACGCGCCAGCCGCAACGCCGCGCCAGCGACATAGATAAAGGCCGCGAACCAGCCCAGCTTACCGATATCGTCCAGCACCCAGTTGAAGGCGACCAGCGATGGCGCCACCCCGAAAGACACCATGTCGGACAGTGAATCGTATTCGGCGCCGAACTTGCTGCTGGTATTGGTCATCCGGGCCACCCGGCCATCCAGGCCGTCCAGCACCATCGCCACGAAGATGGCGATCGCGGCGCTCTCGAAGTGGCCCTGCATGCTGGCGACCACTGCATAGAAGCCGGAAAACAGCGCCCCGGTGGTGAACAGGTTCGGCAACAGGTAGATACCGCGGCGCGGCTTGGCGCCCTCGGCTTCGGTCTGGTGGTGATTCTCTTCGTTACTCATCAGTCGTATAGCCGGCTCAAAAATTTGCCGTACATTCTACTGTGAGCCATCCGCTTATGCCATGAGGGGTGAAATAGGAGTGAGTTAACAGTGGACAGTTTACAGTGCCACCGCCAGATTAGCCGGATGGGATGCCTGTTGATCACCAGGTCAGCGCTGTAAACTTCTTACTTCAAGTATTAAAGATCAGCACTCTTTTATGTCCGAACTGTTCCAGCAATACGGCTTCATCTTTATCGAGGCGCTCGTCGGACTGGCCGCCGTACTCTGGGTCGGCTTGAAGATCAAATAGTCAGCATCAAGCTAACAGTGGACAGTTTACAGCGGCATATTCGAGCTCCGTTGCCAACCGACAGGCTCTGTTAACTTATAACTGTCAACTTTCACAAAGCAACGCCCGTTCGATAAATTTGCGTGCCAGGATATTGGCTTCCGGCGTATCGCTGGCTGAACCGAGCACCTGCTCGAGGTGGTCGTCGCCGTCAGTGTAGTGCTGCTTGAAGCGGGTCAGCCGCTCGACCAGCCGGGCCCGGTCCACCTCCGGGTGGAACTGGAAGGCCCAGAACGGCCGATCACGCAATTTGAATGAATGGATACACTGCTCGGTATAGGCCAACACTTCGCAACAGGCCGGCACCCGCGCGGCATACTGACGATGTACCGATACCGCCAGGAACGCATCCGGTGTATCCCGGTAGAGCGGATCCGTGGCGGCCGCACCGGTCAACGAGATCGGGATAGTGCCCATCTCGAAATCCTGGTCCTTGTGCAGGATCTCGCCGCCCAGTGCCAGCACCGCCAGCTGAAAGCCGAAGCAGGAGGCGAAAACCGGCTGGTGCCGCTCGGCACAGCGGCGCAGCAACTGCTGGCTGTTGGCCACGAACGGGTACTGTTCCGGCTTCAATACATCCGCTTCGCTGGCCCCGCCCACCAGCAATGCATCGTACTCATCGGCAGCGGTTGGCTCGAAGTCCGGCGAATCGAAAACATTGAGGACTTCAATCTGGTGTGGCGCCAGGCCGCAGTAGTCGGTGAAGCTCTGGTGCTCCTCCCGGCGCACCAGGCCATCCTCCCGTATCTGTAGCAACAATACCCGTAGCTGGTCACGAGATTTCGACATCACTGGCACCTTTTGAGAATCCTATCCCTTGTTTATAGGCCAAGCGGTGCGTGTCGCCCAATGTATCGCTGCCGGATCCGGCGAATCAGCTCTCCTGCAGTGCCGCCGGTGCACGACCGGGCAACAGACTGGCGCGATCCTTCAGGTAGATCTCGAATACCTCGGGCGTCAATGGCTTGCTGAAGTGATAGCCTTGGGCGAAGTCACACCCCAGCGCACTGAGCTGATCCACCTGCATCAGGTTCTCCACCCCCTCGGCCACGACGTCCAGTGACAGGCCATGGGCCATCTCGATGATGGTCCGTACCAGCAGCTCACGGCGGTTGTCCGGTTGCAGGCCGGCCACGAACGACTTGTCGATTTTCAGGGTGTTGAACGGGAACCGCTCCAGGTAGGCGAGCGACGAATAGCCGGTGCCAAAATCGTCGATGGCGATCCTCACGCCCATCTGCTTCAGCTCGTGGAATACCCGCTTGGTCTCTACCCGGTTTTTGATCAGCAGACCTTCGGTCACTTCGATCTCCAGGCAGTGCGGCGCCAATCCACTCTGCGCCAGCGCCTCGCGCACCGCCTTCAGCAGGCTGTCGCCACGGAACTGGCGCGGCGATACATTGACCGCGATCCGGAACGACTCATCGTAGAGTTGTTGCCAGCGGTGCGCCTGGCGGCAGGCGGTCTGCAACACCCATTCACCGATCGGCACAATCAGCCCGGTGCTTTCCGCCAGTGGCACGAAGGTATCCGGCCCCACCGCCCCCAAGGCTTCGTTATGCCAGCGCAACAGGGCTTCGGCCCCCACCAGCTGGCCACTCTGGAAATCGACCACCGGCTGGTAGTGCAGGCTGAATTCCTGGCGCTCCTGCGCGTTACGCAACTGCTGTTCTATCTGCAGCCGCTGTTCAGCCTCTTTATTCATATGACGGCTGAAGAAGCGGAAACCGTTCTTGCCACTGAGCTTGGCCTGATACATCGCGGTATCGGCATTGCGCAACAGGCTCAATGCGTCCTTGCCGTCATGCGGATAAAGCGCCAGGCCGATACTGGCCGTAGTGATCAGCTCATGCTCTTTCACCATGAAGGGTTCGGCAAGACAGTCCGCCAGCTGCCGGGCCAATTCTTCCATCTGCGCACTGTCGGCCTGGTCGACAATAACCAGGAACTCATCGCCGCCAAAGCGGGCCACGCAATGCTGCTCATCGGCCACCTGCCGCATCCGGGCCGCAGCCTGCCGCAGCAGACCGTCGCCGTACTCATGGCCGAGCGAATCGTTGATCGCCTTGAATTCGTCCAGGTCGACGAACAACAGACCAACCTTGTCGGCCTGCTGGGCGGCCTCAGCCAGCAACTGCTGCAGTATCCGGTTGGCCCGGCCGCGGTTGGGCAGATCGGTCAGCAGGTCGAAGTCGGCCTGGTGCTGAATCCGCGCCTGCTGCTGCTTCTGCAGACTGACATCCTGCAGAATCAACAGGTAATGCTGTACATCGCCGCTATCACTCTTGATGGTACTGAGCCGGGCCTGCAACCAGCATTCACGGCCGTCCCGGTGCCGGGTCTTCAGCTCGCCGTTCCAGTCGCGATACATCGCCAGGTGCCACCCCAGCCGCTTGGCCTGCGGATCGATCTTTTTGTCGAACAGATCGACCAACTGCCGCCCTCGCAACTCATCACCGGCATAGCCGGTAATCGCTTCGGCGGCATCGTTGCAATATTCAAGCGTGCCGTCCACGCCGGCGATAAGCACTGCCACCGGGCATTGCTCCACTGCGGCCGACAACGTTGCCAGTTTTGACTGGGCCGCCTTGTGTTCGCTCAGATCGCGGATTGCGGTGACCCGTACCGGCAACTCACCCATCCGACTCTGCTTGGAGAATATCTCCATCGGGAACAGCGAACCGTCGCTACGGCGGCCTTTCACCTGATAGGGCTGCTGATACTCCCGCCGGATATTTTCGCTGACCGTCGCATGATCCCGCGGATCCACCATATCCAGCGCCACCATGCTCATTAACTCCGCATGGCTATAGCCGAACATCACTTCGGCAGCCCCGTTGCATGCAAGCATCCGGCCCTGGTGATGGATGAACAGCGCTTCGGTGGTGACATCGGCCAACCGGCGGAAACGGTCTTCGCTCTGGCCCAGCTCCTGCTGTGCCAGCTTGAGCTCGGTAATGTCTCGCGCCAAGCCCTCCAGGCCATCCGATCGACCCTCAGCTCGGCTATGCCACCGGGCGTGGATCTGCAACCAGCGATGGCGGCCGTCCCGGCAGACCAACTCCGCCTCCAGCCGAACACCGTCACCATCGGCCTGCTCCGCCGCGCTGACCAGCTGCTCATACTGCCCGGCATCCACGAACAACTGCGCCAACGACAGAGCGCACAGTTCGTCGGTACTGTAGCCCAGCAAGCTGCAGGCAAAGGATGAGACGGTGGTCAGCTGACCGGACGGATCGGTCCGGAAATACATATCAGGTAGATGATCGATAAAATCCGCGGCGAACACGCAACGCTGCTCCTGCTTCAGCGCCCACTCCCTGAGCTCTTTATCAACGGGGGTACGGAAACAACAACGGGACCGGGCCTCTGCTTACGGTGTCCGTTATCGACCCTACTCTGAATAAACGCGTCGAACGGTGCCCTTGCTCTCTTCCTGATGAGCAACAGCTACCCGACTTCGATACAGCCAGCGTTTTGGCACAGTCCAGTGCTATTCGGGCCGCACACACTACTGCGAAAACCGGCTATTTTCAAACATCCCATTTTCGATGGGCAGGGTCAGCCGGCAGTAGAAATAGCGGCACAACAGCCCGTTCCGCTGCCGGGTCCTGCCAGATCAAAACGGTAACCGAGTATGGTTCATACAAAAATGCCCGCCTGCGAACTTCGCTTGCGGGCATCGGAACGATCCGGCTAAACAGGCGGCCCGTTATTGCATTACGAAGCTGGTGAAGAACAAATCGGAGACGAACGCTTCGCCCTCCTCCTCCACCAGGATGTTCTGCACCAGTTTCAGCGCCTGGCGGGCCAGGGTCTGCTGGGCCTCGATGGTTTTCATCGACTCTTCGCTCTGGCTGCTGAGCAGGAATACGATGTCGTTGCGAATATGCGGCATATGATGGTTTACCGCATGGTGGGCCGCCTCGGAGCTGACCTGTATGGTAATTTCGCATTTAACGAAGCGGGTCTTCGGACCCGTGCCAAAATTGGCGACGAACGGCTTCAGTTCGATATAGTTGACGTACTCCTCCTGAGCCGGTGCCCCCTCCTCTGCGGACCAGGCCAGCGGTGTCAGGATGGCCAGCAACCATACCAGCAGCAATTTCTTTAGCATCGATACCCCCGAGTAAAGCGATCCAGGTCATTAGAGTGGCGGCAAGTATAACCCGGCCCAATGCTCTATTGCACCGCCGTTTCGCTTGGCGCTAGTATGGACGAAACCGCCTGATGACTGGCAAGAGGGAGATCTACGATGCTTGAGAAATGCCGCAATGCGAAAGAGCGCTGGGGCGGGGTCAGTGAGATCATCGATCACTGGCTGGAAGAGCGACAGCAGCTGATCAGCCTGTTCGTCCATCTGCCAAACCAGCGAGTGGCGAACGGCTTGCAATCAATGACGGAGAACTTCTGCCAGGTCCTGGTCGACTACCTGTCCTCCGGTCACTTCGAGGTCTATGAGCAATTGCTGCGTGAAGGCAGCGAGTTCAACGACGGCAGTGTCGAGAATGCCCAGGAACTCTTCCCGAAGATTCAGACCACCACCGATGTGGCGTTGGACTTCAACGATCGTTTCTCCGCTTTCGATGATCCGACGGTGCAGGAGTTGCGCGAGTTTTCCGAAAGCCTGTCTTCGCTGGGGGTAGCGCTGGAGGAGCGCTTCGAGCTGGAAGACCAGCTGATCGAGGTGCTGCACAACGCACACCGGGAACAGGCCCTGGCGAGTGAGGGCTAAGGCCCGGATGCAGTTTTCCGTACCGCAGTATGTGCTGGCTGCCACAACGGCACTGGCGCTGGCGGGCTGCAGCGGCGGCGAGCCGCCCGCAGCCTGGAAGGAGTATGCCAAGCAGGGTGCCTATTCGGCAGCCATTTCGCCGGCAGGCGATCACGTCAGCCTCGGCTCCAGCCTGCACGGCGGCAGCCTGTGGGACCTGCGCAAGCACGCCCGGCTGTTTAACTGGAATCACCATGCACAGGAATATTCACTGATCGCCGCCACCGCCTTCTCACCGGAGGGCGACTACGCGGTGACTGCCAACCCCCAGGATCTGGTGCTCTGGAGCGTTACCAGCGGTCAGCCGCAGGGGTTCTGGAGTTCGCCGGCCGAAATCCTCGATGTCGCGCTGTCCAGCAATGGCGATTATGCCCTGCTGGGACTGGCCGACCATACCGCGGTCTATTTCGACGTTAAAAACGGCGGCGCCCGCAATGTATTCCGCCACCCTGCCCGGGTGCGCAGCGTCGCGCTGAGTGAAGATGGCAAGCTGGCACTGACCGGCTCGGACGACTACCGGGTTCGACTGTGGGATATGACCAGCGGCGGCGTGTTGCACAGCCTGCCGTTCGACAACGTGGTCGATACGGTGGCGCTGTCTCACGACGGTCGCCGCGCATTCAGCTCGGCCACCCTCAACCGGGCGGTAATCTGGGATACCGCGAACGGCCAGGAGCTGGTCACCCTGACCAGCGACAAGCGCTTCTTCGCCCAGCGGATCAGTTATCTCAGCGCCCGCTTCTCCAAGGACGGCCGCCAGTTGCTGACAGGTTCAGCCTCCGGCCTGGTGCAACTGTGGGAGGTCGCCAGCGGCAAGGAGCTGCGCCGCTGGCAGGTGCACAAGCGCGATCCCTATGGCCCGACACACACCGGGGTCTATGATGTCGCCTTCGGCAGCGGCAAGTACTATGCGATCGGCTCCAACGGCATCCTGAACGAATTGCAGTAGTTTTACGCAAGTCTTTCTGATACTCCGTGCCAGCATCATTCGCCCTCGGAGCGGGCTGCTACGCCCCCCTGTAGCAGCGGGCTCCGACCGCGACAGGGTCGGCGCAGTCCGCGGGTGTCGCCCTAATGGTGGGCGGCTACGAAGCCCCCCGTAGCAGCGGGCTCTGACCGCGACAGGGTCGGCGCAGTCCGCGGGTGTCGCCCTCATAGTGGGCTGCTACGAAGCGGAATTCCCCGTAGCAGCGGGCTCCGACCGCGACAGGGTCGGCGCAGTCCGCGGATGTCGCCCTAATAGTGGGCGGCTACGAAGCCCCCCTGTAGCAGCGGGCTCCGACCGCGACAGGGTCGGCGCAGTCCGCGGGTGTCGCCCTCATAGTGGGCTGCTACGAAGCGGAATTCCCCGTAGCAGCGGGCTCCGACCGCGACAGGGTCGGCACAGCCCGCGGGTGTCGCCCGCGGAGCGGGTGCTGCAGTTCAGAGGAATAGGCACCCTAAAACCAAAAATGCCGGTCAGATAGTCTATCTGATCGGCATTTTTATTGGTTCAAACAAACGCTGGCGAAGGAAACGCTTACTTCTTGTCTTCCGGGTTGACCTTCAGCAGTTCCACCTCGAACACCAGGGTTTCGTTCGGGCCGATCGCGTTGCCCATACCACCCGGGCCGTAAGCCAGGTCAGCCGGGATCACGAAGCGGGTCTTGCCACCCTCCTTCATCAGCTGCAGACCTTCGGTCCAGCCCGGGATTACGCCGTTCAGCGGGAAGGAGACCGGCTCGCCACGGTCGTAGGAGCTGTCGAACTTGGTACCGTCAACCAGCGTACCCTCGTAGTGTACCTGCACAGTGTCCTCGGCGGTCGGGCTCTTGCCGGTGCCGGCGGTCAGCTCTTCATACTGCAGGCCGCTGTCGGTGGTCTGCACACTGCCCTTCTTGGCATTTTCTGCCATGAAGCTTTTGCCCTTCTCCATATTGGCGGCCGCCAGTTCGGCGAAGCGCTGGCGCTGCTCCTCCATCTTGCGGGCCTGGAACGCCTGCATCACTTCATTGACCTGTTCATCGGTCAGTTTCGGCTCGCTACCGCTGTAGATGGTCTCAACGCCACTGCGGAACGCCTCGAAGTCCAGTTTCTCGACCTGCTGCTTCAGCTGCTGGCCGAGGATCAGGCCCAAGCTGTAGCTCAGCTTCTGTTGCTCGTTTTCCAGCTCCGCAGCAAACAGGGTCGGTGCGGCGGTCAGTGCGGTTGCCATGGCGGCAGCCAGCCAAGTTCGTTTCATCAGTAGAATCCTTGTGTTTGGGCCGTTTCACGGTTAGTGGCCGATTGAAGCGTAAAGTTCCACCGCTCACCACTTACACCCAGTGTAACCCAGCGTTTACACCGATGGCGACCCGGGCCATTCAAGTCCCAGTGCCACCAACAGCGCCTGCAGGTTCTGCTGAACATCTGCCAACGGCACGCCAACCTGCTGTAGATACCGGTTCAGGTTCTGCCGCAATGCGTGCGACGGGCTGTCCAGCGGCGCGCCCTGCTCAGCCTGTTGGTACAGTCGAGCGATTTCAACCTGCTCGCACGCCAGTTCTGCCTCGCGCATCTTCCGGTAGCAGTCGGCCAGCTCCGGTTGATCCGCTTTCATCCCTCGCACCTGGTAGCGCAACGCCCGCAACGGGTGGCTGATCTGCTGCTGCCAGCGGTCGGCCAGATCGGTTTCCGCTGGCAACCCTCGCCCCTGGCCAGCCAGCCACAAGCAGTACAACAACCGGTTGATGCTCAGTCCCTGGCATTGAAGTTCCAGGCAGATCGCCTCGACGCCGGGCTGGCGATAAGTGTTCAGCGCGAAGCGCCAGAATGGATTATCCAGCGCAAGCGCTGTGGTAGAATTCGCGGCCATGATTCTATTGCAACAAGTCAGTTTACATCGGGGTCCCCTGGCGATTTTAGAGCAGGCCGACCTAACCATCCATCAAGGCTGGAAAGTCGGTCTGATCGGCGCCAACGGTGCCGGCAAGTCGACCCTGTTCAGCATGATCCTCGGCCAGCTGCAGCCGGACGGCGGCGATTTCCAACTGCCCAGCCAGCTGCGTATCGCCCATATGGCACAGGAGGTCGACGCCAGCGAACGACGGGCGGTCGACTACGTGCTGGACGGCGATGAGCTGCTGCGCCAGGTACAGCACCAGCTGACGGTAGCCGAGGCGGCCGATGACGCCCACCGGATCGCCGAACTGCACGCCAAGCTGGAAGACCTGCACGGCTACAGCGCCGAATCCCGCGCCCGCCAGCTGCTGGCCGGGCTCGGCTTCAGCGAGGCCGACGGCGACAAGCCGGTACGGGCGTTCTCCGGCGGCTGGCGTATCCGGCTCAACCTGGCACGGGCGCTGATGTGCCCGTCCGACCTGCTGCTGTTGGACGAGCCGACCAACCACCTCGACCTCGACGCCACCATCTGGCTGGAGCAGTGGCTGCGCCAGTATCCGGGCACCCTGCTGCTGATCTCCCACGACCGCGACTTCCTCGACAGTGTGGTCGGCCATGTGGCGCACCTCCACCAGCGCAAGCTGGAGCTGTACAAGGGCAACTACACGGCCTTCGAACTGCTGCGCGCCGAACGGCTGGCCCAGCAGCAGGCGCAGTTCCAGAAGCAGCAGCAGCGGGTGGCCGAGATCGAAAGCTTCGTGCGCCGCTTCCGCGCCAAGGCCAGCAAGGCCAAACAGGCCCAGAGCCGGCTGAAGGAGCTGGAGCGGATGGAGCGGATTGCGCCGGCCCATATCGACAGCCCGTTCCGCTTTACCTTCCAGTCCAGCGACAAGGTGTCCAACCCGCTACTGACCTTCGAGAAGGCCGACTGCGGCTACACCGACAAGGCCATACTGCGCGAGCTGAACATCAACCTGGCACCGGGCGCCCGCATCGGCCTGCTGGGCCCGAACGGCGCCGGCAAGTCCACCCTGATCAAGTCACTGGTCGGCGACCAACCGCTGCTGGCCGGCGTGCGCCACGACGGCGAGCACCTGCGGGTCGGCTACTTCGCCCAGCACCAGTTGGAAGCACTTGATCTGGAGGCGTCGCCCGCACTGCATCTGCAACGGTTGGCGCCGAAGGCCAGTGACCAGGAGATCCGTACCTACCTGGGTGCGTTCGGCTTCCACGGCGACGACGCGCTGGAACCGGTCAAGCGGTTCTCCGGTGGCGAGAAGGCACGGGTCGCGCTGGCACTGATCGCCTGGCAGAAGCCCAACCTGTTGCTGCTCGACGAACCGACCAACCACCTCGATCTGGAGGTGCGTCACGCGCTGACCCTGGCACTGCAAGGTTTCGAAGGCGCGCTGATCCTGGTCTCCCACGACCGCAACCTGCTGCGCAACACGGTGGACGAGTTCTGGCTGGTCGCCAACGGCACGGTGGAGCCGTTCAACGGCGACTTGAATGATTACCAGAGCTGGCTACTGGAACAGCGGCGCAACGAACGCAAAGCGGAACAGCCGGCCGAAACCGAGCGGGAGAACCGCTCGCTCAGCGCCGCCGAACGCAAGGAGCAGAAACGCCAGCAGGCCGCTCAACGCGCCAAGCTGCGGCCACTGAAGCAGGCGGTGGAGAAGCTGGAAGCGCAGCTGGAGCAGGTTCAGAACGCGTTGGCCGAGGTGGAACAGTCACTGGCCGAGCCGTCGATCTACGATGACAGCAACAAGCTGAAGTTGAAGGATCTGCTGGCCGAGCAGGCGAAATACAGCAAGCAAGTCGACAGCATCGAAGCGGACTGGCTGGAACAGCTCGAAGCCTTGGAAGAACTGGAAGCCCAGCTGGCGGAAGAGGGTTAATTCGATTGTCGCCCTCGGAGCGGGCTGCTACGAAGCAGAAGCCCTTGTAGCAGCAGGCTCCGACCGCGACAGGGTTGCCGCAGTTCGCGAATGCCGCCCTCGGAGCGGGCTGCTGCGAAGCAGAAGCCCTTGTAGCAGCGGACTCCGACCGCGACAAGGTTGCCACAGTTCGCGAATGTCGCCCTCGGAGCGGGCTGCTGCGAAGCAGAAGCCCTTGTAGCAGCGGGCTCCGACCGCGACAGGGTTGCCGCAGTTCGCGAATGCCGCCCCCGGAGCGGGCAGCTGCGAAGCAGAAGCCCTTGTAGCAGCGGGCTCCGACCGCGACAGGGTTGCCACAGTTCGCGAATATCGCCCTCGGAGCGGGCTGCTGCGAAGCAGAAGCCCTTGTAGCAGCGGGCTCCGACCGCGACAAGGTTGCCACAGTTCGCGAATGTCGCCCCCGGAGCGGGCTGCTGCGAAGCAGAAGCCCTTGTAGCAGCGGGCTCCGACCGCGACAAGGTTGCCACAGTTCGCGAATGCCGCCCCCGGATCGGGCTGCTACGAAGCAGAAGCCCTTGTAGCAGCGGGCTCCGACCGCGACAAGGTTGCCACAGTTCGCGAATGCCGCCCCCGGAGCGGGCAGCTGCGAAGCAGAAGCCCTTGTAGCAGCGGGCTCCGACCGCGACAGGGTTGCCACAGTTCGCGAATATCGCCCCCGGAGCGGGCTGCTGCGAAGCAGAAGCCCTTGTAGCAGCGGGCTCCGACCGCGACAGGGTTGCCACAGTTCGCGAATGTCGCCCCCGGAGCGGGCTGCTGCGAAGCAGAAGCCCTTTTAGCAGCGGGCTCCGACCGCGACAAGGTTGCCACAGTTCGCGAATGTCGCCCCCGGATCGGGCAGCTGCGAAGCAGAAGCCCTTGTAGCAGCGGGCTCTGACCGCGACAGATCCGCACAGTCCGCAGATATCGCCCGCAGAGCCGGGGACCTGTAGTGGTTCAATAATGCCGGAACCAGCAGAGACCCTAAAATTCAGGCGCCTGAAAAGGCGCCTGATTTCGAACTCTCCACAAAGAATCAAAATGCAGAATAACCAAGAAGCCTAAGCGGCCAGCATCCGGGTCAGCTCACGCAGCTGTTCGTCCTGTTCCATCAGCTGCTGCAGGGCGTTGATCGCCTTGGCCGGGGTCAGCCCCAGCTGCAGGTACAGCTCGCCGGGAATCGGCTCCAGCGGGCCATCGCTGAGGCCCTGCTCGCGTAGCAGGCGGTTAGTCAGGAACTGGATCTTGGCATATTCCGCGGCCAGTCCGCCGTAGTCCGGATCATTCTGATGGCGGATCGCCTTGCAGACCTCCTCCGGCAGCGACCAGCTGCTCAACAACCAGGCGCCGATCTGTTCGCGGGTGACATTCAGCAGCTGACGCTCGATCGCATCCAGCTGGAAATGCGGGTTGGCTTCGATATAGCGCGCCAGCAACGAGAAATGCGGCGGGAACAGGTGGGCCAGCACCAGGTAGCCGAAGTTGTGCAACAATCCGCTCAGGTAGACCAGCCCCGGCTTGGGCCGCCGTTCGACCGGCATCAGCTGACACAACTTCTCCGCCAGGGTGGCGTTGTAGACCGCCTGCAGCCAGTACGGCGTGCCACCGCGCGGCCCCTCCTTCGGCAGCTCCAGGATACGCCCCATCGCGGTGGCCAGCGCCATGTTGATCACCAGATCGAAACCCAGCACCCGGATCACCGCATCCTCTACCGAGGCGATCTTGCCCGGTGCAGCGTAATAGGGCGAGGCAGCCAGGCTCATCACCTGAGCCGACAGGCTCGGATCAACCCGCACGATCGGCAGCAGTTCGTCGACACTGGCGTCAGGGTCGGAGCGCAGCGCGACGATCTTCTGCAGGGTGGGGCTCAGCGCCGGCAGGTCGAGGGTGTCCTCCAGCCGCTGCTTGACCCGCAACGCAGTAAACCGCTCCACCGCCAGGGTAATCAGCGCCTCATCGTCACCGCTCGGCTGACGGGCCTCGATCTCGGCGTTGGACAACGCCAGACTGCAACTCTCGGCATGCTGCAGCCACGCCTTCGGGGCAACGAAAGTTAGCTGACTATGCGGGTCGTTAATATTCAGGTTGGCCTGCTTGGCGCAGCCCGGATCGATCAGCAGCGGCATCGACAACAGCTTCTGCTGGGCAGCCTCATTGCTGGCCAGCGTCGGCTGACCGAAAAAGCGGGCGGCGTCGTCGCCGCGTACTGGCTGCAGGTGACGGCCGGTCTGCTTCCAGACACTGGCCAGGTTCAGCAGGCAGGAACTGGGCAGAACAGCCAGCATCTTACCCTCCGCATCATGCAGCAGCACGACACGGGCCTGATCCAGCTGCGGAACACTGCTCCCTGGGGTACGAACTCCAACCGACACTTTACTCTCTCCCGATCCGGTAATAAGCGCGCCGGCACCCAGTGCCCGCAATCACGCCGCCTTTACATTGGCTGAATCGACAAATTATTGCGCAAGCTGACCGCAAAGCAAACCTTCAAAAACCCATGAATATCAAAATCATCCTCAGGGAGAGAAGAATAAACGACGGCTGTCGGGGTGGCCCAGACGCATGACGGATCGTCAGGTTAACAGCCTGGCCATAGCGGAAAAATGAACGGAGAAATGAACAGAAAAACAAACGAAAAAGTGAACGGACAAGCGGTTGATCGGCGGCACCCCATAGGGCCCCGCCAACAACCGTTGGGGGCTGTTTAACGGCTGTTCACCAGCAATCGAGAGACCAGGCCGAGCTGCCGCCGATCAGCTGCGACTGACCTTGTTGACCGACTTCAGCACCCGCAGTTTCTTGATCACCCGGGCCAAGTGGACACGATTGGTGACGGTCAGGTCGACCTCGACGGTAGCCAGCTGGCCCTCGCGCTCGCCGGTGTCGATCTTCAGGATATTAGCGCCGGTGGAGGCAACAGTGGTCGCCAGGCTGGCGATCAGTCCGCGCTGTGATTCCACCTCCAGCTTCAGGCTGACGGTGAACTCATCCTCGGTATCCTTGGCCCACTCCAGATAGATACACTTCTCCGGGTCATCGCGCAGGTAACCGATATTGCGGCAGTCGGTACGGTGGATCACCAGCCCGCGGCCGGTGCTGATATGGCCAATAATGGTGTCGCCCGGAATCGGCCGGCAGCACTTGGCGTACTGCAACACCATCCCTTCGGTACCCTGGATCGCCAGCGGGCGCTGCTTCTCGCGGCCCTCCTTGCTGACCGCCTCGGCGGCGTCGCTCGGCTTCAGCCGGCGGGCCACCACGTAGGCCATGCGGTTGCCCATGCCGACATCTTCCAGCAGGTCATCCAGCGATTTCAGCTCCGCCTCGGCCAGCAACTGCTTCAGCGCCGCCTGGTCGATATCCTTGATCTGGGCGCCATAGTTGCCGAGGAACTGGCTCAGCAGACGGCGGCCGAGAGCGACCGACTCGTGGCGTTGCTGGTTTTTCAGGAAGTGGCGGATCGACGAACGAGCCTTGCCGGTCACCACGAAGTTCTGCCAGGCCATGTTCGGCTGGGCGCCCGGCGCGGTGATGATCTCGACGGTCTGGCCGTTCTCCAGCGGCTGCGACAGCGGCGCCAGACGGCGGTTGATACGGCAGGAGACGCAGCTGTTGCCGACGTCGGTGTGCACCGCGTAAGCGAAGTCGATCGGTGTGGCGCCGTGCGGCAGCTCCAGGATGCGGCCCTTTGGCGTGAACACGTAGACCTCGTCCGGGAACAGGTCGGTCTTCACCGTCTCGATGAACTCCATCGAGTTGCCGGCCCGCTTCTGCATCTCCAGCAGCCCCTGCACCCACTTGCGGGCCCGGTTGTAGGAACCGACGGCACTTTCGGAGTCGCCGTAGGCCTTGTAGTGACTGTGCTCGGCGATCCCCTGGCTAGCCACCGCGTCCATCTCCTTGGTGCGGATCTGCACCTCGATGGTGATATCGCGGGCGCCGAACAGCGCGGTGTGCAGCGACTGGTAGCCGTTGGCCTTGGGGATGGCGATATAGTCCTTGAAGCGGCCGGGCACCGGCTTGTACAGGTTATGCACCGTGCCGAGGATGCGGTAGCACTCGTCGACGCTCTCGGTGACGATGCGGAAGGCGAACACGTCCATGATCTCGGCGAACGACTTCCGCTGGCTCTTCATCTTCTGGTAGATGCTGTACAGGTGCTTCTCGCGGCCGGTCACCAGGCCGGGCAGCCCCTCCTGGTGGAGCCGCTCCTGAATGCTGTTCTGGATGCTGGAGATCACATCCTTGCGCTGGCCACGCGCCTGTACCACCGCACGGCGGATATACTTGGCGCGCATCGGGTGCTGAGCCTGGAACGCCAGGTCTTCCAGCTCCACCTGCAGATCGCGCATGCCCAGGCGGGCGGCGATGGGCGCATAGATATCGAGGGTTTCGCGGGCGATACGGCGCTGCTTCTCCGGCGGCATGGCACCCAGGGTGCGCATGTTGTGCATCCGGTCGGCCAGTTTCACCAGGATGACGCGGATATCCTCCGCCATCGCCAGCACCATCTTCTGGAAGTTGCTGGCCTGGGCCTCGGCCTTGGTCTCGAAATCCAGGTGGGCCAGCTTGGAGACGCCGTCGACGATATCGGCCACGGTGTCGCCGAACTGCGAGGAGACGCCCTCGTAGTTGATCTCGGTATCTTCGATCACATCGTGCAGCATGGCCGCCATCAGGCTCTGATGGTCCATGTGCATCTGCGCCAGGATGCTGGCAACGGACAGTGGGTGGGTTACGTAGGGCTCGCCACTTTTACGCCGCTGGCCATCGTGGGCCTGCTCGGCGTAAAAATAGGCACGACGCACCTCTCTGATCTGCTGCAGATCGAGATAGTCGGTCAGGCGTTCCGAGAGTGCGTCGATAGTGGGCATCATTCCTCCAGTATCCGTACAGTGGGGTTATGCAGCTGTAACTTCCGGATACCAAAGATGATGCCGCAAAGAAAGGCGTTGGGAAAGATTAATCCTCGTCGCGTTCATCCAGAACGGACTTGTCGATCAGGTCTTCCGCGATTTCACGCAGGGCAACCACGGTCGGCTTGTCGTTTTCCCACTCGACTTTCGGATCTTTACCACCGGTTGCCAGCTGGCGAGCGCGTTTTGCAGCGACCATGACCAGTTCGAAGCGGTTGTCGACTTTGCCCAGGCAATCTTCAACGGTTACTCGTGCCATTTTGACCTCGGTTTGACATTAGGACGATAGATAGCGGTCTTCAGAGAAGACCGCGCAGTTTATCTGAGTGTCCTGAAAGTGACAAGAATTAACCAGCCAACAGCGCCTGCAGCAGGTCACCGTGACGCTGCTGTTGACGCTCCAGCAACAGCCGACGGGCGCGGAATACCGCCTGCAGCTCGTCCAGCGCGGTCTCAAACTGGTCGTTGATCACCAGGTAGTCGTACTCGCCGTAGTGGCTCATCTCCTCCACCGCCTGGCCCATGCGGTAGTCGATCACATCCTTCTCGTCGGTGCCGCGACCGGTCAGCCGGGCGTGCAGCTCCTCGCGGGACGGCGGCAGGATAAACACCGACACACACTGCGGCATCAACCGGCGCACCTGCTGGGCGCCCTGCCAGTCGATCTCCAGGATCACGTCCAGGCCGTTGTTCAGCTGCTCCTCGACCCACACCTGGGAAGTGCCGTACTTGTTGGTGAACACCTCGGCGAACTCCAGGAACTGGCCGCGATTGATCATCGCATCGAAGGTCGCCATCTCGACGAAGTTGTAGTCCTTGCCATCCACCTCACCCGGCCGCATCTCACGGGTAGTGTGTGAAACGGACACCACCACCTGCGGATCCTGCGCCAGCAGCGCCTTCACCAGACTGGTCTTGCCCGCGCCGGAGGGGGCGGAGATTACGTACAGGGTTCCTTTATCGCTCATGAGTTACTCAATATTCTGAATCTGTTCACGCATCTGCTCGATCAGCACCTTCAGGTCCACCGCGCTCTGGGTGGTGTCGGCAACGATCGATTTAGATGACAGGGTGTTGGCTTCACGGTTCAGTTCCTGCATCAGGAAGTCGAGCCGGCGGCCGATCGGTTCTTTCTGTTTCAGCACCCGGCGCACCTCCTGCACGTGGGTGTCGAGCCGGTCCATCTCTTCATCGACGTCGGCTTTCTGGGCCAGGATCACCATCTCCTGCTCCAGCCGGCCTTCGTCCAGTTCGGCGGTCAGTTCGTCCAGCCGGGTGCGCAAGTTATCGCGCTGGTTCTGCAGAATGGTCGGCAGCTTGCCGCGTACCTCGACGACGATCTCGCTGATCCGGTCCAGCCGTTGGTTGATCAGGTTGGCCAGTTCCTTGCCTTCGCGCTCGCGGCCGATCAGCAGGTCGTCCAGCGCATTGTCGAACAGTTCCAGCGCCTGCGCCTTGATCTGGTCCATATCCAGTTCCGCATCCTGCAGCACGCCGGGCCAGCGCAGCACGTCCAGCGGGTTCAGCGGCTGGCTGTCCGGCAGCAGGCCTTGTACCTGCTGGGCGGCGTTGATCAGGTCGCCGGCGAAGGCTTCGTTGACGGTCAGGCTCTGGGCGCGGGCTTCCGGCAGGAAGCGCAGGGTGCATTCCACCTTGCCGCGGCTCAGTTTCTTGCGCAGCCGTTCGCGCAGCGGGATCTCCAGCTCACGCAGGTTATCCGGCAGCCGCAGGTGGGGCTCCAGGTAGCGGTGGTTTACCGAACGAACCTCCCAGGCCAGGTTACCCCAATCGTACTGTGCTTCCTGCCGGGTAAAGGCGGTCATACTGCGTGTCATATGTAACGCTCTCGATTAAAATGGCTGGCTTGCGAGGCGCATTCCTCGGCCGCAGGTTGCGCGGCCCCGCCTCTCCCGGTAGCTGATACGGCGGATATTAACGGCGTTATTTCACGGCGTTTCGCGCGGATTCGGCTACCCTCAGTGTCAGGCATTCTAACAAGTCCACGGCGGCTGCTCTATGCGGCCTACGTCAGTAAACGGGGTAAAAACAGCACCATGAGTTCCTCCCTCTCCGAACAGTTGCAGAATCTGGGCCTTAACAAGCATCGCCCGAGCGGCCGTCAGCCGGACCAGATGCGCGAGGTCAAGATCACCCGCAACTTCACCAAGCATGCGGAAGGTTCCGTGCTGGTGGAGTTCGGCGATACCAAGGTGATCTGCACCGCGTCCGTCGACCGGGGCGTACCGCGTTTCCTGCGGGGCAGCGGTACCGGCTGGGTCACCGCCGAATACGGTATGCTGCCGCGCGCCACCGGCAGCCGCGCCGACCGTGAAGCGGCCCGCGGCAAGCAGACCGGCCGCACCATCGAGATTCAGCGGCTGATCGGCCGCAGCCTGCGCGCCGCGCTGGACCTGGAAAAACTGGGCGAGAACACCATCACCATCGACTGTGACGTGATCCAGGCCGACGGCGGCACCCGCTGTGCGTCGATCACCGGCGCCTGCGTGGCGCTGATGGATGCGGTCAATACGCTGCGTAAGGACAAAAACGGCGCGGTGAAGGGCAACCCGATCAAGCAGATGATCGGCGCGGTATCGGTGGGTATCTACGAGGGCCAGCCGGTGCTGGACCTGGATTACGCCGAAGATTCCAAGGCGGAAACCGATATGAACGTGATCATGACCGACGCCGGCGGCTTTATCGAGGTGCAGGGCACCGCCGAAGCGGCGCCGTACAGCCAGGCCGAGCTGAACGCGATGCTGGAATTGGCGCAGAAAGGGATCGCCGAGTTGTTCGAGATCCAGAAAGCGGCGCTGGCCCAGTAATTTTCTTTTTGATATCGCAATTGATGAAAACCGCCCCGGCAGTATGCCGGGGCGGTTTTTTTATGTTTTTTAGAGTTTGCGAGGGAACCAGCATGTGGGAGTCGCCGTAGCAGCTAGCTCTGCTGGGCGATAGTAAGTGGCCTGCGGCGGTGGAGTTCCACTGAATAACCCGGTCGCGGCTGAAGCACGCTCCTACAACAAGCAACAGCCTCGTAACAGCCCACTCCGCGGGCGACAGGCCTTTACCCCTTCTCTTCCTCCCCACCCCAGATCAATAAAGACAAAAGTGGTGCTGTAATCCGGCGATCGGATGGGGCAGAATGCTCAGGCTTGAACTCGACGGTAGGATCCGTCACAGGGACAAAACAGGCTTCAGGGATATCTAAGGAGATGTAATGAGAAGCCAGGGATTCGTGGGCAGGTCCGTTCTGGTCCTGTCATTGGCCGTGCTTATGGCCGGCTGCCAGACACTCGAAACAAAAAAACATACCCAGTCTTTCGACCAGCAGTTCGCCAGTGGCGACTATCCGCTGGCGGCCGATGCCGCGTTGCAGGCCGGTGAGATCAGCGCTGAAGGCGAGTCGGACGATCTGCTCTGGTCGCTGCAGGCCGGCGCCGCGCTGACCGCCAGCGGCCGCTACGATTTCAGCAACAAGGTGCTGGATGGCGCCGAGACGCTGATGAAGGCCGACGACAACGAGAACATCGCCAAGCGCGGCTTCGAGAAGGTCACCTCGGTTCTGCTGAACGGCAGTTTCAACGGTTACACCCCAACCGTCTACGACGGGGTGATGACCAACACCTACAAGGCGCTGAACAATATCCTGCTGGGCGATTGGCAGAACGCCCGCATCGAGTTGAACCGGGCCGCCGACCGCCAGCGCCGCGCCGAGGAGCACTTCAAGGAAAAGATCAAGGAGCAGCAGGCGAAGCTGGACGAGCAGGAGAAGGAACGTCAGCAGAAAGCCGAGCAGGCGGCCGCCAAAACTCCGCAGAACAAAGGCTTCAGCTACGACAGAAGCTACTCCGCCTCCGAACAGGCGATCTACGACAAGTATCCGGAGCTGGCAGAATGGGCGGTCTACCCGGATTTCGTCAATCCCTACACCGACTACCTGCACGGGCTCTATTTCTTCCTGGCCAGCCAGGACAAGAGCGATTACGGCAAGTCGCGCCAGTCGCTGCGCCGGGTGGCCGGCATGGTGCCCGATAACAAGGCGGTGGCGGTCGACCTGAAGGTCGCCGACAACCTGCGCCAGGGTAAATGGGCCAAGAAACGGCTCAGTCCGGCGGTCTGGGTGGTGTTCGAAAACGGCCAGGCGCCGCAGCTCAAGGAGACCCTGATTCCGCTGCCGCTGTTCCTGGTCAGTAACAAGATCGACTACACCCAGATCGCGCTGCCGAAACTGGAAGCGCGCGAACAGGCCTACCCCCACCTGGATATCTTCAATGGCAAGAAAAAGTTGGCCCGCACCGAACAGCTGGCCAGCATCGACCGGGTGATCCAGACCGAGTTCAAGAAAGAGTTCCCCTACAAGGTCACCGAGGCGGTGGCCAGCACCCTGACCAAGGCATTCATCCAGTACAAGATACAGGAGGAAGCCGGCGTGCTGGGCAGCCTGGCCGGTATCGTCTATCAGGCCGCCACCACCCACGCCGACACCCGCAGCTGGAGCGCACTGCCCAAGGAGGTCCAGGTGGCCCGGGTACGCAAGCCGAATGACAACAAGCTGCAGCTGAAAGCACCAGGCTTGGCCGAGGCGATGGAGATCGAGCTGCCGGACGACCGCTTCTCGATCGTTTTCGTCAAGGCCAGCTCGCCGCAGAGCAAGCCGGTATTCCAGGTGGTCGGCTTCGACGCCTGATTCCCATACAAGGAGGTAATTCATGCACCCTTCCCTGCTGCCCGGCCTGTTGCTGGGCGCCACCGCACTGCTGGCCGGCTGTCAGCAGCAGAACGTACAACCGCTGCAACCGGCCAAGCTGGAGATCGGCCCGGCGGCACAACGCTACCTGCAGATCGACGGCGTGCGTGAAGGCGTCGCCTCAGGCAACCTGCTGCGGGTCGGCATCAACGGCTACAACCGCAGCCAGCATATGGAACAGCTGCGCTACCGCTTCGTCTGGCTGGACAGCAGCGGCTTCGAGCTGCCGGGCGGCAGTGCCCGCTGGCAACGTACCAGCCTGCGACCGCGCGAGCCGTTCGCGGTCGAGATGATCGCCGCCAACCCCGATGCATCCGATTATCGCGTCTATCTGTTCGATAGCCGCGGCCCCGCTACCACACCTTCAGAAGGAACCGAACAATGAACAAACAGGCAGTTGGTTATTTGAACAAGTCCGGCAAGGCGCTGGGGCTGGCCCTGATGATGGCGCTGAGCGTCGGCTGCGCCCCCAAGACCCAGATGCTGAACCAGGTGCAGGCCGATGAGATCACCACCGCCGGGCTGACCAACACCGACTTCGAGCAGGCCGCCGGCGAAGCGGTACAGTCGATGCTGCGTTCCGGCGCGGTCGACCGCAGCGACGGCAAGAAGAACATCCTGGTGATCTCGTCGATCCTCAACGACACCATGCAGCGATTGGATACCGACCAGCTGGTCAAGAAGATCCGCGTCGAACTGCTGCAGAGCGGCAAGGTGAAAACCACCACCGCCATCGGCCTGAACGGCGCCGAAGACCAGATGAACACCAAGTACGCCCAGCTGTCGCAGTCCAGCAAGGTCAACCAGAAAACGGTGGTGCGCCAGCGCTTCACCGCGCCGAACCTGAGCCTGTCCGGCAAGATCATCCAGCGCAACAACCGGCTGGAGTCCGACCGGGAACTGGTCGAATACTACTTCCAGCTGACCCTGACCGACCTGAGCGACGGCCTGGCGGTCTGGGAGGGCGAAACCCCGATCCGCAAACTGACCGGTGCCAACACCGTGTCCTGGTAAACGACAAGGATGTCCACGATGAAGAAGATTTTTACCACGCCACTGCTGGTGGCGAGCCTCAGCACACTGTCCGGCGCAGCGATGGCCGCGACAGCGGCCGAGCAACCGACCGCCGTGCAGGCCAGCCCTGAACATGCTGCCGCCGATGCCCAGGTGCAGGCCGAAATCGCCGAAGCGGCCACGCCCGATTTCGACGATCCCGGCCTGAAAATCGAGGAACTGCTCGAGCAGTTCAACACCAGCGGCCTGGGCAGCACCTTCCGGGCCCGCGCCGAGCGCGGCGAGCTGTACTACGGCACCGGCAGCGCGCTGGTGATGGGCAAGCCGGAGAGCCGCGACTGGGGCAACTTCCGGGTGATGGCCTATAAGGAAGCGCTGCTGAAGGCGCAGGCCGACTACGTCAAGTCACTGGGCGTCAGCGTCACCGCCGAATCGGCCAGCAAGCTGTTCGACGACAAGACCCAGATGCCGCAGTTCACCGCCGAGGAGCTGAACAACAGCAGCAAATGGATGGAACTGCTGAACAAGGCGATGGCGGTGGCCGGCGGCAAGCTGGACCGGCAACTGGAGGAGCTGGGCATCGACCCGAGCCAGTTCAATGCCGCGCCGCCTGCAAAACGGGCGCTGATCTATCAGCGCGCGGTCGAGGAGCGGGTGATCACCCGCGCCCGCCAGAGCCTGTCCGGGGTGATCCCGGTAAAGACCTTCGAAGCGCACGACGCCAACGGCAACCACGCGGTGGCGGTGGCGATCGTCGCCTCCGACCGGTTCCGCCAGTTCGTCGAGGATGTACTGGACAGCAAGGGCGATATCGCGCCGAATCCGGCGCGGGCCGGCGGCCCGACGCTGCTCGAGCAACTGCAGGGCGACAAGCGGGCACTATTGGACGAGTTCGGCATCCGCCGGCTGTACGACGAGCAGGGCTACCCGGTGCTGGTCTCCTTCGGCCAGGCCAGCAATCCCTATCGCGGCAACGACTACCAGCAGCGCGCCGACAAGCGTGAACTGTCCTATGCCGCGGCGGACAGCCAGGCCTATGGCAACTTCGCCTACCTGTTCAACGCCACCGGCAGCTACCGCAGCGACGACAGCAGCAAGGCGGCCCGCAGCACCACCGGTATCGCCCACAAGGAGCAGGACGGCGTCAACGAGATCGAACAGCGCTCATTGGAGTTCGTGCAAACCATCGACCGGCAGATCCAGGCCCGCGGCTCGATGAGCAACCAGCCGGGCATCAAGAAACTGTTCCAGTGGACCGCCAAGCACCCGCTGTACGGCCATGAGATCAACGGCGTGGTCTACGCCTGGCACCCGCGCACAGAGCAACTGGCGCGCGATCTGAAGAACCCGCAGCGCCAGCGCGACAAAGCGTCCGAGCAGACCAGCAAGGTAACCGGCACCGCCGGCACCAGCAGCAGCCCGGACCGGATGCGGGCGGACGATTTCTGAGGAGACAGCCATGAACAAGTGGATAGCCCTGTTGGGCCTCGTGCTGGCCGGCTGGTTCGGCACCCTGGCAAACGCCGCCGAACAGTCGGTTCAGGTCTCCGGCTACGGCGCCGACCAGAAACGGGCGCTGGCCGATGGTTTGGTGCAGGCGATTCGGCAGATCAAGGGGGTGTCGGTGGACGGCAACGAGCTGCTCGACTCGATCTCTTCGCGCCAGTCCACCAGCAACAGTGACGGCGAGCAGTACAGCACCAGCCACAGCATCAACCAGTCCGGCACGGTGTCGCTAAAGACCCGCGGCCTGGTATCGCGTTACCAGGTCGAGTCGCTGCAGCAGCAGGATGACGGCAGCTACCAGGCGCAGATGACGGTCTACGTGCTGAACTACGAAAAGCCCGGCCTGCCGGCCGACAGCCGTCGCAAGCTGGCGGTACTGCCGTTTCATGTGGACAAGCAAAGTTTCTCGCTGCTGGGCGACCGGGTGGCCGCCTGGAAGGTGGAGGAGGAGCTGCGCAACAAGCTGATCGACCAGTTCACCCAGTCGCGCCGGGTGGCGGTGCTGGACCGTGAGTTTGACGCGGAATTCAGTGCCGAGAAGGCGATCTGGGCCAGCGATGACGCCGCGCTCGAAGAGCACGCCAAGCTGGGCAACGTGCTCGGCGTCGATTACCTGGTGGTCGGCAACCTGCGTAATATCCACAGCCGCCGTCACAACAAGACGCTGGAGCTGACTGGCGAGACGCTGAGCAGCTACAGCGGTTCGGCGCAGCTGGACTACAAGATCATCCTGGCGGCCACCCGACAGGTGAAATGGTCCGACAGCATCCGGGTCAAGTTCGACGACGGCGATATCCGTCGGATGCTCGGCAAGTACGGCTCCAGCCAGGTGGGCATGACCCACTACCTGGCCAACGAGCTGGCCCAGAACGCGCTGGCCAATATCTACCCGATGCGGGTGGTGGCGGTGAAGGGCAAGACCATCGTGCTGAACCAGGGCGGCAAGACACTGAAACCCGGTGAACTGCTGGACGTATTTCTGCTGGGCGAAGAGATGTTCGACCCCTACACCAAGGAATCGCTCGGCCAGCTGGAGGAGAAGATCGCCAAGATCAAGGTGGTACGGGTGAGTGCCAAGACCACCTACGCCAAGGTGGTTGACGGCGACGCCGAGCTGATCGAGCGGGACTTTATCGTGCGCCGGTAAGGCAGTTCGGTAATCTTCAATGCGGAGAGGCATTGGCTACGACTGAGCAACATAGGTCGCGGCTAAACCTGCCCGGCCGTAGCCTCTTCTCTAAAGCGGCCCGCTGCCGCCGGCTCGCCTCCCCATGTGTGGAGGCCTGAAATATCCGCCTGCGGCGGCGCTCCGGGTGACGCCCTACAACGCTGATCCGGGCACCCAGACGCCGGTGGGTTAGCCGGAAATCGATACGATGCCTGATAATCCCGGTCGCGGCTGAAGCCCCGCCTGCAAGGGCTGAGCTTTGTAGCAACCCGCTCCGAGGGCGACAGTTGCGGACTGCGTCGATTTTGTCGCGGTGGAGCCCACTGCAGCAGGGGATTCAGCTTCGCAGCAGCCCGCTCCGCGGGCGGCATTTGCGTACTGCGTCGATTCTGTCGCGGTCAGAGCCCGCTGCTACCAGGATTCAGCTTCGTAGCAGCCCGCTCCGCGGGCGACAGCTGCGGACTGCGTCGATTCTGTCGCGGTCAGAGCCCGCTGCTACCGGGATTCAGCTTCGTAGCAGCCCGCTCCGCGGGCGGCATTTGCGTACTGCGTCGATTCTGTCGCGGTCAGAGCCCGCTGCTACCGGGATTCAGCTTCGCAGCAGCCCGCTCCGCGGGCGACAGCTGCGGACTGCGTCGATTTTGTTGCGGTGGAGCCCACTGCTACCGGGATTCAGCTTCGTAGCAGCCCGCTCCGCGGGCGACAGCTGCGGACTGCGTCGATTTTGTTGCGGTGGAGCCCACTGCAGCAGGGGATTCAGCTTCGCAGCAGCCCGCTCCGAGGGCGACAGCTGCGGACTGCGTCGATTTTGTCGCGGTGGAGCCCACTGCAGCAGGGGATTCAGCTTCGCAGCAGCCCGCTCCGAGGGCGACAGCTGCGGACTGCGTCGATTTTGTCGCGGTGGAGCCCACTGCAGCAGGGGATTCAGCTTCGTAGCCGCCCGCTCCGAGGGCGACAGCTGCGGACTGCGTCGATTTTGTCGCGGTGGAGCCCACTGCAGCAGGGGATTCAGCTTCGCAGCAGCCCGCTCCGCGGGCGACAGCTGCGTACTGCGTCAATTCTGTCGTGGTCAGAGCCCGCTGCTACCGGGATTCAGCTTCGTAGCAGCGTTGTAGGGTGGGCACGTTTTTTGTGCCCACGTGGCGCTTGTTCGCCTGATGTAGATACTTCCCGCTACTTTTTATGCCCTGTGAGTGCCGCGGGCGACAGGGGTTTCTCCCGCTGGTATCGGCTTATAGAGAAACCTCCTGCGGCAGCACGAACCAGCGCAGCTTGTCGCCCTGCTCAGTCAACGTCAGCTCATAGCGTTGCGCCTGCGACCGCGGCTGCAACATCTGCGCTGCCGCCTCGGCCAGCAGTTGATCGAAATCCACGTGCAGCGCCGCCATAGGCTCTGCAAACGGCGTCTGCAGCGCATCGGCCAGATCGACCGGCAGTTCCGGCCGCTGATTCTGAAAACGCCAGACCCCGTGCACCGGGTCAAATCGGTAATACGGCAGCAACCGCCAGCCATGCTCGGCCACCAGCTCCAGCGCCCGTAGCAGGTACTCGAAAGTGGCGTCGTCGACAAAGTAATTGAAGTTGAGCCGCACCCAGCCCGGTCGCAGCACCATCTCGCCGTCCAGCAAGCGCGCTTCCAGCGTCCGGCTGTAGGCCATGTCCATCCCCAGCAGCTGATGGCCGTAAGGGCCGGCGCAGGAGCAGCCGCCACGGGCCTGGATACCGAACAGGTCGTTCAGCAACGCCACCACGAAGCCGTAATGCAGCACTTTGTCCCGATGACGAATCTGCAGCGAGCAGATCGACAGCCGATCGGCCTCGGTGCTGCCGAGGATCTCGATCTGCGGATGGGCCGACCAGCGCGCCAACGCCTGCTGTATCAACTGATGTTCACGCGCCTCGATCCGCTCGGTACCGACCTGCTGCTGCAACTGGAACACCAATCCGGCGCGGATCGACTCGATAATGCCCGGCGTGCCGCCCTCCTCACGCCGCTCGACATCCTCGATAAAGCGGTGATCGTCCGGCGTTACATAGAGCACCGTGCCGCCGCCGGGCACCGCCGGCACCCGGTTGCTCAACACGGGCTCGCGTACCACCAGCACGCCAGGGGTGCCGGGGCCGCCGATAAACTTGTGCGGCGACAGGAACAGGCCGTCCGGCCCATCAGCCTGCAGGTCGATCTTCAGATAGGGGCCGGCAGCGGCGTAATCCCAGAACGCCAGTGCATTATGCCGGTGCAGCAGGGCGGTAACCGCCGCCACATCGGTCTTGATGCCGGTAACGTTGGAGGCCGCCGAGAAACTGCCCAACTTCAGTGGCCGGTCGCGATAGCGCTGCAGCGCCGCCTCAAGCGCGGACAGGTCCAGCTGGCCCTGCCCGTCCAGTGGGATACAGACCAGAGTGGCGATGCTCTCACGCCAGGGCAGTTCGTTGGAGTGGTGCTCGTAGGGGCCGATAAACACCACCGGTCGCTCCGCCTCCGGAATCTGCCGGTCGAAAGCGTAACGCCGCTCCAGCTCGGCCGGCAGCCGCAGGTTGAGCAGCTCGATCAGCTTATGGATCGCGGCGGTGGCGCCACTGCCGGTGAAGATCACCTTATGCTCTGGGGTGCCGTTCAGCGCCTGTCGGATCTGCTCACGGGCCTGCTCGCGCAACGCGGTGGTCTGACGGCCGGTGAAGGAGGTTTCGGTATGGGTGTTGGCATAGTACGGCAGCACCCGCCGGCTAATGAATTCTTCGATTAGCCGCAAGCCGCGCCCGGAGGCGGTGTAATCGGCGTAGATCAGCGGCTTGATACCGAACGGCGTCGGCAGCGGCACCTGCTCGCCGATCACCGCCTGACGGATGGTTTCCAGGGACAACGACATGGACTGCTTCCTCATTCAACGATGGCTGCAGTATAGGCGGCCGAATGGGAAACATTGTTTTCATTTGGACTATCAAAAACGACTTAAACGGATCAATATTCACAATCTCAGTATAAAGTTAAAATAAACATCCATATTTAAAACAAAACCAGAAACACCTATGAAAATAGACCGTATCGACAAGGCGATCCTGGCGCTGCTGCAGCGCGACGCCACCCTCTCTGTCGGCGAGATTGCCGAACGGGTGGCGATCTCCAAGACCGCCTGCTGGCGCCGCATCCAGGCACTCGACAAGCGGGGGGTGATCAACCGCCGGGTGGCGCTGCTCGAGCCCGCTAAGGTCAACCTGCCACTGACCGTCTATATCGCGGTGCGTACCAACCGCCATAACGACGACTGGGCACAGCAGTTTCAGCAGCTGCTGGACGCTATCCCCGAGGTGCTGGAGGTCTGTCGGATGAGCGGCGACCTGGACTACCTGATCAAGGCGGTGGTGACCGATATGGCCGGCTACGACCGGCTCTACAAGAAACTGATCAAGGCCGACCTGTACGACGTCAGCGCCAGCTTCGTGATGGAGCAGATGAAAAGCACCACCGAGCTACCGCTGGATTATCTGTAGACTTCACATCCAGTCCATTTCCCTGTCTCGGCCGGAGGCTGCTTGTCGGTTGCAGCTCTGCGGTCACACCTTGCCAGCCGCACCACACAAAACCCGGCCCGACATTCAAACACCGGACTTCCGTCAATATTTTCCACTGGCATATCAGTTAGAGTGCGGTTTACATTGTCGTACAGCCAAGAATTTTGCGGTATCTGGCCGGCGTCAAAACGGTGAACGGAAAATCACGGACGATCCTATGCTGCAAAAATTCAAACAAAAATCCCTGGCACTGCAATTGACCCTGGTGATTTCGCTGCTACTGCTGATTACCGGCACGACAACCACCTACCTGCTGACCACCAAAACCGAAGCCGACCTGCAGCAGGAAGCCGAACAAACCCTCAACCATCAGACCCAGGTGATCGCCGAGCTGCTGACCTTTTACTATCAGGACAGCCTGAACAATGCCCAGCGGCTATCCGATATCTTCTTCGACATGTTCCCCGGCGGCGTCGAGTTCGACCAGCATAAAGAGGTGCAGGTGGCCAATTACCGCACCACCGCGTTGCTGGATGAAAACGGCGTGATCAACGGCAATTTCAGCAAACCGGACCAGTTCACCCGGATGACCGGCGGTAACGCCACGGTGTTCGCCCGCCACGGCGACGACTTCCTGCGCATCAGCACCTCGTTGAAGAAAGCGGACGGTCAGCGCGCCTTCGGCACCCTGCTCGGCAAAGGCCATCCGGGCTACCAAATGTTACTGCGCGGAGAAACCTACAGCGGCGTCGCCCACCTGTTCGGCCGCGACTATATGACCATCTACCGGCCGGTACGTAAAAACGGTGAAACCATCGCCATCCTCTATATCGGTTTCGATCTGACGCCGGGCCTGGCCGAGCTGCGCCAGACCCTGGGTGACATCAAAGTCGGCCAGACCGGCTACGCGATGGTCATCGCGGGCCAGGGCCACAAGCAGGCCGGCAAAGTACTGATGCACCCGACACTGGAAGGCAAGCAGCTGGAGAGCGTAAGGACGGCGGACGGCCAGCAGCCGTTCCGGACGGTGCTGAACGGTGGCGACGGTGTACTGAACTATGTCTGGCCCGACAGCGATCAGAAACCAACCGATAAGACGCTCAGCTACCGACATATCGATGGCTGGAACTGGGTACTGGCGCTCGGCACCTTTACCCGGGAGTTCGCCCAGACCAGCACCACCTTGCGCAACTCGATGGTTGTGCTGAACATCGTCAGCCTACTGATCACCATCGGCGGCAGCGCATTGCTGATGTTCCGTATGCTGTCACCACTGAACCGGTTGACCCGCAACCTGCAGGAGATCGGCGAGGGCCGACTCAATACCGTTCTGCAAACGGTCGACATCCAAGCTGGCTGCAAGAACGAGATCAGCCTGATCCAGTTGGGCGTGATCCAGATGCGCGATAACCTCAGCGAACTGGTCGGCCAGTTGCAACAGACCGCCCGGACGCTGAACGGCTCCGCAGCCCAGGTTCAGCAGGCCAGCCACGGCACCGAGTCGGCCGTACAGCAGCAGTCACTGGAAACCGACCAGGTGGTCTCGGCGATGGAGGAGATGACCTCCACCACCAACGATGTCGCCGACAGCGCCCGCAACGCCGCACTGACCACCCGGCAGGGGATGGAAAAGGCCAATACCGGACGCTCGACGGTGGAATCGATCAGCGGCAGCATCCAGGCCCTGGCCGAGCAGATGGACGGCGCCTGCAAGCTGATCAGTGAGGTGGAATCCGAGTGCGAAAACATCTGCAACTTCATGGGCACCATCAACGAGGTCGCTGCCCAGACCAATCTGCTGGCACTGAACGCCGCCATCGAGGCAGCTCGCGCCGGTGAATCCGGCCGCGGCTTCGCCGTGGTGGCCGATGAGGTTCGCCAGCTGGCCGGTCGTACCCAGCAGGCCACCCGCGAGATCGAAACCATCGTGCTGCGCCTGCAGGAGAACATCCACCAGGCGGTGACGGTGATCGGCGATGGTCATCAGGCCTCGCAGCTCAGCGTTGACCAGGCGGAATCGACCAAGTCACTGTTCAACGACATCACCGAATATATGATGGCGATTACCGATATGAGTACCAATATTGCCAGCGCCGCCGAGCAGCAGGCCGGGGTGGCGGAAACCATCAGCCAGAGCCTGCACAGCATCCAGAAACTGTCGGATGACACCCGCAGTCAGAGCGGCACCAGCCTGGAAACCAGCCAGCAGCTGCAGCAGGTCTGCGGCCATCTGGAGCAGCGCCTGGGCCACTTCAATCTTTGACAGGAAAGGGCCAATGGAGGCGGCCGCTGTTCCGGCGCCGGCCTTAGAGAGGGCTTAGAGAACAAGCGTCAGGCTTAAGACTCGATCCAGATCAGGCTGGCCATACGGCCGGTCTGACCGTCGCGCCGGTAGGAAAAGAAGCGGGCGCTGTCATGGTAGGTGCAGAAACCGCCACCGTGGATCGAGCGCACTCCGGCCCGCTGCAAGCGCAGCCGGGCCAACAGGTAGAGGTCGGCCAGCCACTTGTCGGGCTGACCAGACTCGTCAACCACAGGCCTGAACGCGGCGTCCGCCGAGGCCTGCCGGTCGCAGAACTTCTGTCGCACCTCGTCACCCACTTCGAAGGCATCCGGACCGATCGCCGGCCCGAGCCAGACCAGCACCTCGGCCGGTTCGGCAAACACCGCCAGGGTGTTTTCCAGCACCCCGTCGCACAGCCCACGCCAACCGGCGTGGGCCACCGCCACCTTGCTACCCTGCTTGTCGGTGAAGAACACCGGCAGGCAGTCGGCGGTCATCACCACGCAGGCCTGGCCGGCCCGCTCGCTCCAGCAGGCGTCGGCGCTGCGCAACTGGCCGTCGGCCCGGGCTTCAACCAGGTCGATACCGTGCACCTGTTCCAGCCACTGTGGCGACTGCGTCAGCCCCAGTGTGCTGACCAGCCGGTGCCGGTTATCAGCCACGTGGGCAGGGTTGTCGCCAACGTGGTCGCCTAGATTCAGGCTGTCGTACGGCGCCAGGCTGACACCGCCCTGACGGGTGCTGGTCACAGCCTTGATGTGGGCCGGCGCCGGCCAGTCAGCCTGAATCAGTTTCATAGCCCGTAGTCGTCCTGTTTCGCCGCATCACGCTGCAGGGTAACCAGCAGCTGTTGCATATCCTCCGGCAGATCGACCTCCCAGCTCATCAGCTCGCCACTGCTCGGATGCCAGAGCTCCAGCTTCTTGGCATGCAGCGCCTGGCGCTTGAACTGGCGCAGGAACTGCTGAAGCTGCTCGCCGGCTCCTTTCGGCAACCGAAAACGACCGCCATACAACGGATCGCCCACCAGCGGATAGTTGATATGCGACATATGGACACGGATCTGATGGGTACGGCCGGTCTCCAACTTCAGCCGGATATGGGTGTGCGAACGGAATTTCTTCAGCACCCGGTAGTGGGTCACGGCTTCCTTGCCCAGCGCGACCACCGCCATCTTCTGGCGGTTTCGGCTGCTGCGTCCCATCGGCTCGTCGACCATGCCGCCGCCGGTCATCACGCCCTGCACCACCGCCTCGTATTCACGGCCCATGCTACGCTCCTGCAGCTGGGACACCAGCTCGGTCTGGGCCGGGATAGTCTTGGCCACCACCATCAGCCCGGTGGTATCCATATCCAGCCGGTGCACGATACCGGCGCGCGGTACCTGACCGATCTCCGGACAGTGGTGCAGCAATGCATTCAGCAAGGTACCGTCGTGGTGACCGGCAGCCGGATGCACCACCAGCCCGGCCGGTTTGTTGATCACCAGGATATCTTCGTCCTCGTAGACGATATCCAGCGGGATCTCCTGTGCCTGATGATGATCGATGCTTTCCAGCTTGGCATCGACACGTACCGTCTCGCCGCCAAGCATCTTGTCGCGCGGACGGCGGGTTTCGCCATCGACCGTCAGCGAACCGTCCTTGATCCAGCCGGTCAGCCGGGAGCGGGAGTAATCGGGAAAGAGCTGGGCCACGACCTGATCGAGTCGAAGACCAACCAGATCGTCACCGATCTGGGCTTGCAGTTGAACCTGTTCAGACATCTGAGGAGTTTTCGCCAGTGCGGGTAAATTGGTGTTAGGTACGGGTTATGGTTAAATATGCCGACATTTTTCAAGGCCTGCCCAGTATAACCGTTCAGGCCGCAGACTACATCGGGATTCAAAGGGATGCGATTAAGCAAAGCATTCGGTATCGCCGCACTCTGCCTGGCGATCACCGGTTGTTCCATCTTCGGCGGCGATGACAACGACCAGCCGGACCTGCCGGAACAGCAGATGTATGAAGAGGCACTGGAAGCACTGGAAACGGGCAACTACCCGCTGGCGGTGGAACGCCTGCAGCTGCTGGAAGCACGCTACCCGTTCGGCCGTTATTCCGAACAGGCGCAGCTGGAGCTGATCTACGCCTATTACCAGAACCACGAGCCGGAAGCCGCCCGCTCGGCGGCCGACCGCTTCATCCGCCTGCACCCTAACCATCACAATATCGACTACGCCTACTATCTGAAGGGGCTGACCGCCTTCGAGCAGGACCGCTCCTTCTTCACCCGCTACCTGCCGATCGACGAAAGCAGCCGGGACCCGGGCGCCGCATTGACCTCGTTCGAGAGCTTCTCCACCCTGCTGGAGCGCTACCCGGACAGCCCTTATGCGCCGGACGCCCAGAAGCGCATGGTACACCTGAAGAACCGCCTGGCGGCTTATGAGATCCACGTGGCACGCTACTACATCAAGCGTGGCGCCTTTGTCGCCGCCGCCAACCGTGGCCGCTACGTGGTGGAAAACCTGCCGCGTACCCCGGCGATTCCGGATGCCCTGGCGGTGATGATCGAATCGTACGAAGCGCTGAACATGCCACAACTGGCAGCGTCGGCCCGCGCGGTACTGAGCGCCAACTACCCGGACTACCAGTACCAGCCGATCGGCGAAGAGAACAAGACCCTGTGGGATGCCGCCACCTTCAACCTGCTCGACGACGAGCCCGAGGCACCGGCGCCCTCCGACGGTATCTTCAAGCGGGAACCGCAAAGCCGCACAGAACCGGCCGCGCAACCTGAACAGGAGCGCTCGCTGTTCAGTAAAGCCACCTTCGGGATCTTTGACTGACGGGATAAGCTGCAAGCTGATCAAGGGTCGCCCGCAGCACCCAAGGGGCATACCAAGCGAGCTGCTACGACAGGCTTGGAAGCTGCCCGGCATTGACCGACAAAAATAAAAACGCCCGCGCTGTCGCTGACAGCGCGGGCGTTTTTTTAATTAGGAACGGCATCCCCAACAGGAGGGGCTCCAGCCGCGAGCAATGCTCTTCATTCATCCGTCGGGTTTCGCACCGCTGAGCCACAATCTACGGCGCTTACCGCTGAAGCTCATAGCTTGAAGCTTAAAAAATCTCGTCCGGTCGCAGCTGCAGGAACTCCTGGGCGTTATCTTCCTGCTGGGTCTTGATCTTGTCGAGCATCTCCTTGTCGTCGCCCTTCTGGATCACGATCTCCACCCGGCGGTTACGCGCGCGGTTTTCGAAGGTATTGTTCGGCACCAGCGGCTTGGCATCGGCATAGCCGACTACGGTGAAACGCTTCTGGTCGATCCGAGGATCACCGAACAGTTCATTGGCCACCGCCAGGGCGCGGGCTACCGACAGGTCCCAGTTGGAGGTGAAACGGCGACCGGCATAAGGAATATTGTCGGTGTGCCCCTCGATGGCGACCTTGCCGCTGATGTTGAGCATCAGGTCGCGGATCTTGGCGATTACCGGGATATAATCGAACTTCAGTTCAGCCGAGCCGGAGTCGAACGAGCCCTTCTCCTTGACCCGGATGATGATCTTGCGGCCGTCGGTTTCCACCTCCACCGCGCCCTGACCGATCTCCTTGCTCAACGCGGCAACCACTTCGACCGCTTGCTGCTCGGCCTCCTGCTGCTGCTTCTCCAGCATCTCCTGCAGGTTCTCTTCGAACTCGCCGTCCATCTTGTCCTTGATCTCGGCGTCACCCTCGATCGAGCGGATATCGAGCGTATTGAGGTTGTTGTTGACGGTCATCTGCCGCACTTCGTTCAGCGGCGTCGGCTCCGGCCGCCCCGGACTGAACTCCTGGGCGATGATGGAGGTCCCTTTCGGAATATCCTCCACCTTGATCTGGTTCTGCACCCCGAACGCTTCACGCATCGAACCGGCCAGCTGCTTGAACTTCAGTACGTCCATCTCAGAAAAGGAGAGCAACAGGACGAAGAAGCACATCAGCAGTGACATCAGGTCGGCAAAGGTCGCCATCCAGGCCGGCAGGCCGGCCGGACATTTAGGGCATTCGAGTTCGCTATCGTCACTCATCGACGCATCCGCCCACTATCAGCCGTTTTCGCCACGTTTCTTCTCGGGCAGGTAGTTCTTCAGCATCTGCTCGATAACGCGCGGGTTCTGGCCAGCCTGGATCGCCAGCAGGCCGTCGATGATCATCGCCTGGTTCAGCTCCTCCTCCTGCCGACGCAGGCCGAGCTTGTCCGACATCGGCAGCACGATACAGGTGGCGATCATCGCGCCATACAGGGTGGTCAACAGCGCCACCGCCATCGCCGGCCCGATCGCCTTCGGGTCGCTCATGTTAGACAGCATCTGCACCAGGCCGATCAGGGTACCGATCATGCCCATCGCCGGCGCCACATCGCCCATCGCGGCGAAGATGGTGGCGCCCTGCTCATGACGATCGGAGGTCAACTTGGCCTCTTTTTTCAACAGCATCTTGACCACTTCCGGGTCGTGTCCGTCCACCAGCAGCTGGATCCCCCGCTGCATGAAGTCGGAGCTGACCTGCTTGTCCTCCAGCGATAGCAGACCGCCCTTGCGGGCCGCATCGGCCAGCTCGACGGTTTCGCTGATGATGTCTTCCGGATTAGCCGACTTGTATATGAATGCCTTGGCCGCGATCTTACCCGCCCCCAAAAACTGGGCCAGGGTGTACTTCATCATCGCGACCAGCAGGGTACCGCCCACAACGATCAGCAGCGACGGCGGGTTGACGAAGACGCCGGCGTCTCCCCCCATTACCATCGCGGCGATGATCAGACCCATCGCACCGATCAGACCGACAAGCGTTGCAATATCCACACAGCTCTCCTATCAATCGGCACACTTCCGAGGCGTGCCAACAAGCGTTCTAGGCGACTGCACATGGTATTAAAAAATGAGCAGACATTCACCCACCGAACATACGTTTAAGCGGTGAAATGTGTACTTAACTATCAGGCATAGACTGTGCGTCGATTCAGCGGACGACCGCATCATTCCTGCCCTCGGCAGAGCCGGACGACAGCCGGCTGATTGCCGCGGCGGCGGCGGCTCGAACAACAAAGCAGCCACCAAGGTCGTATACCCTTTCCAGCGAGATTGACCCTCCCCGGTCGCTCCGGTAAGTTCTACGCCTCTAGAGAAGCAGGTAATCTGAATGCCCCGTAAGAAGAAAACACCGGACTTCGAGCAGTCCCTCAGCCAACTGGAAACCCTGGTCGAACAGATGGAGCAGGGCGAACTGTCGCTGGAGGAGGCGCTGCAGGCGTTCGAGGAGGGCGTCAAGCTGACCCGCGAATGCCAGTCGATCCTCGATCAGGCCGAGCAGAAAGTACAGCAGCTGATCAGCAACAGCCAGGGCGAGCTGCAGAGCGTACCCTTCGAACCGGAACAGGATTAAGCCGTGGAGCTGATGCAGCAGCTGGGCCAGTATCGGGCCCGTACCGAACAGCAATTGGCCGCCCGACTGGAGCGGGACAGTATTGCCCCACGTCTGCAGCAGGCGATGCGCTATGCACTGCTGGACGGCGGCAAGCGGGTACGCCCCTGCCTGGTCTACTTGGTCAACCAGTTGCTGGGCGGCAAGCTGACGGACGCCGACCCGGCTGCCTGCGCGCTGGAATGCATCCACAGCTACTCACTGGTGCACGACGACCTGCCGGCGATGGATGACGACGCCCTGCGTCGTGGCCAGCCCACCTGCCACATCCAGTTCGACGAGGCCACCGCGATCCTGGCCGGCGATGCGCTGCTGACGCTGGCGTTCGAGCTGATCAGCGACGCCGCTTACCCGCTGCCGGCGGAACAGAAGCTGCAGATGACCCGCCAGCTGGCGATTGCCGCCGGCGATCGCGGCATGATCGCCGGCCAGATGTTCGACATCCAGCACGAGGGGCAGATGCTGACGCTGGATCAGTTGCAGCAGATGCACCACCATAAGACCGGCGCCCTGCTGTCGGTGGCGATCGAACTGGGCGCGCTGTCCAGCGGGCAGGTCGAGCCGAACCAGTTGGAGGCATTGCGCCGGTATGGCCGGGCGATCGGCCTGGCGTTCCAGGTCAAGGACGATATCCTGGATATCGAAGGCGATACCGAGACCCTCGGCAAGCCGCAGGGGTCCGACCAGGCTGCCAACAAACCCACCTACCCGGCCCTGCTGGGGCTCGACGGCGCTCGCCAGAAACTGCACCAGCTGCACCAGACGGCGCTGGACGCGTTGCGCGAGTTCGGCCCGCAGGCCGATGCACTGCGTGCACTGGCCGACTACATCGTCGAACGTAACCACTGATGTTCCAGCAGATCCCGACGCAGCGGCCAACCACGCCGCTGCTGGACCAGATCAACGACCCGGCCGACCTGCGCCGACTGAACGCCGACCAGCTGCCGCAACTGGCCGAGCAGCTGCGCGCCTACCTGCTGTACAGCGTCGGCCAGACCGGCGGCCACTTTGGCGCCGGCCTGGGTGTGGTCGAGCTGACCATCGCCCTGCACTACCTGCTGGACACCCCGAGCGACAAGCTGATCTGGGATGTCGGCCACCAGAGCTATCCGCACAAGATTCTCACCGGCCGCCGCGAACAGATGCTCAGCATGCGCCAGCCGGACGGCCTGGCGCCGTTCCCGCGCATGAGCGAAAGCCCCTACGACGCCTTTGGCACCGGCCACTCCAGTACCTCGATCAGCGCCGCGCTGGGCATGGCATTGGCGGCCCGGCTGCAGGGCCGCCGCCAGAAAACCGTAGCGGTGATCGGCGATGGCGCCATGACCGCCGGTATGGCGTTCGAAGCGCTGAACCACGCCACCCACACCGGCGGCGACCTGCTGGTGATCTTGAACGACAACGACATGTCGATCTCCCACAACGAGGGCGGCCTGGCCAACTACATCTGCAACGACCTGAAAAACCGCACCGCCGGCGAGCAGACCGGCGCGCTGTTCGGCACCCTCGATTTCGAGCACCACGGCCCGGTCGACGGTAACGACCTGGAACAGCTGCTGCCGCTGCTGGACCGGGTGCTGCAGAGTGAACGGCCGCAGTTCCTGCACCTGCTGACCCGCAAGGGCAAGGGTTTCGAACCGGCCGAGGCCGACCCGGTCGGCTACCATGCGATCGGCAAGATCGAACCGCTGGACCAGCGTCCGAAACCGAAGAAGGCGACCTTCGCCAACAGTTTCGGCCGCTGGATCACTGAGCTGGCGGCGCAGGATGAACGGCTGGTCGGCATCACCCCGGCGATGCGCGAAGGGTCCGACCTGGTTGCCTTCTCGCAGCAGTTTCCGGAACGCTATTTCGATGTCGCCATCGCCGAGCAGCATGCGGTCACCCTGGCAGCGGGCTTCGCCTGCGAAGGGATGAAACCGGTGGTGGCGATCTACTCCACCTTCCTGCAGCGCGCCTACGACCAACTGGTTCACGACGTGGCGATCCAGGATCTGGACGTGCTGTTCGCCATCGACCGGGCCGGCCTGGTCGGGGAAGACGGCGCCACCCACGCCGGGCTGTTCGATATCAGTTACCTGCGCTGCCTGCCCGGGATGCTGATCATGACCCCGGCCGACGAGCAGGAGCAGCGCAACATGCTCTACACCGGCTACCTGCATCAGGGCCCAGCAGCGGTGCGTTACCCACGCGGCAGTGGCAGCCGGCCCGATGCAAGCGACTCGCTGGAACAACTGGAGATCGGCAAGAGCCGACCAATCCGCCAGGGCGAGCGGGTCGCGATCCTCAATTTCGGCCCACTGTTACCGGCCGCCGCACAGGCCGCCGAGCAGCTGAATGCCACACTGGTCGACATGCGCTTCGTCAAGCCACTGGATTGCGAACAGATCGACCGGCTGGCCGCCAGCCATGAGCTGCTGGTTAGCGTCGAAGATCATGCAATCCAGGGCGGCGCCGGCTCGGCGGTTGGCGAGTACCTGCAACCGCTCAACGTGAGTTGCCAACTGCTGACGCTGGGCGTGCCGGACCGCTGGATCGAGCATGCCTCACGGCAGGCGCAGTTGGCCGAGTGCGGGCTGGATGCGGACGGTATCCGGACGGCGATAGAAGCGCAGCTAGGTTGATAGCCGAAAGTTGCGGCTAGATAAAACAGGACATGATGTCGCCCTGGTAGCGGACTGCTACGGAGCTCAGTCCCTGTAGGAGGGGATTTATCCGCGACCCGCGGTGGTCCTGTCAGAACCCGCGGCTTGTCGCCCGCGGAGCGGGCTGCTACGGAGTTCAGCCCCTGGAGGGGAGGATTTATCCGCGACCCGCGGTGGTCCTGTCAGAGTCTGCGACAGTCGCCCTCGGAGCGGGCCGCTACGGGGCTCAGCCCCTGTAGGAGGGGAATTATCCGCGACCCGCGGTGGTCCTTTCAGAGTCTGCGGCAGTCGCCCTCGGAGCGGGCCGCTACGGGGCTCAGCCCCTGTAGGAGGGGAATTATCCGCGACCCGCGGTGGTCCTTTCAGAGTCTGCGGCAGTCGCCCGCGGAGCGGGCTGCTACGGGGCTCAGCCCCTGTAGGAGGGGATTTATCCGCGACCCGCGGTGGTCCTGTCAGAACCCGCGGCTTGCCGCCCGCGGAGCGGGCCGCTACGGGGCTCAGCCCCTGTAGGAGGGGAATTATCCGCGACCCGCGGTGGTCCTTTCAGAGTCTGCGGCAGTCGCCCGCGGAGCGGACTGCTACGGAGCTCAGCCCCTGGAGGAGAGGATTTATCCGCGACCCACGGTGGTCCTTTCAGAGTCTGCGGCAGTCGCCCTCGGAGCGGGCCGCTACGGAGCTCAGCCCCTGTAGGAAGGGGCTCCGGCCGGCCACGCGACCAACATCAGAAACTTATCTCCGGTAAGTCGGCACACCACCCAAGGCGCTACCGACAAACCCGGATTTTATTCGCTCTCTTCGCGGAAATGGTGCTCGGTCATCATATGACCCAGCTTGCCCATCTTGGTGGCGAGGTAGTTCTCGTTGTGGCGGTTCTTGCCGACCTGCAGCGGCACCCGCTCGGCGACGCTGACACCGAACTTCTCCAGCGCCTTGACCTTGCGCGGATTGTTGGTCATCAGCCGGACCCGCTTGATGCCCAGATGGTCGAGCATCGGCTGGCACATGCTGTAATCGCGCATATCCGCTTCGAAACCCAACGCCTCGTTGGCTTCCACGGTATCGGCACCGCCATCCTGCAGATGGTAGGCGCGGATCTTGTTGAGCAGGCCGATGCCGCGCCCTTCCTGACGCAGGTAGAGCAGCACGCCGCTGCCCTCTTCGGCGATCCGCTTCAATGCTTCCTGCAGCTGGAAACCGCAATCGCAACGCAGGCTGAACAGGGCATCGCCCGTCAGGCATTCCGAATGAACACGCGCCAGGGCCGGCTGGTCGCCGCCCGGCTCACCGAACACCAGTGCCACATGCTCCTTGCCGGTGGTCTCGTCATCGAAACCGACCATCTCGAATACCCCCCAAGGGGTCGGCAGTTTGGAGGAGGCTACGAATTTTACAGTCACACAAGCTACCCCTGTAAGCGAAGGCGCACATTATAGCAGCGCCACCGGGTGCGCCAAACCAACAGTGACCGTTTCTTTACATGATAGGAAACAACAGACTGTTGCGGTCGCCCGAACCACTCAATCCGATCAGCCATCCGGCATCTCGACATCGTGCCGGCGCGGCAGACAGACATCGACCTGCAAACCGCCTAGTCGGGATGAACGGCTGAGCTGCAACCGCCCCCGGTACTGGCGGATGATATCGCAGACGATGCTCATCCCCAGGCCGTGGCCGTGGCGCGACTCGTCCAGCCGCTCGCCACGGTTCATCAGCCGCGCCATCTGTTCCTCCTCGATACCGGGGCCGTCATCCTCGACTCTCAGATCCAGGTGGTCTTCCCCCATACTGACCGCCACCCGCACCCGACCCTCGGCCCATTTACAGGCGTTGTCCAACAGGTTGCCGAGCAGCTCGACCAGATCGTCGCGCTCGCCGGGAAAGTAACTGCCTTCGTCGATCCGACACCGAACATTCAGCGCCTTGTCGCGATAGATGGTCTTCAATGTTCGCTCGAGCTTTTCCAGCTCCTCGGCGATGAAGATCCGCTGGCCCGGCAATGCCGAGCCGGCAATCCTGGCCCGGGTCAGCTCACGGCCAATCAGGTCGCACAGCCGGGAGGACTGTTCACGCATCGCGTCGGCGCAGTCCGGCGCGTTGTCCTTCAGCTTTTCAATCTGTCGGTCCAGCACGGTTAGCGGAGTCTTGGCGGCATGGGCCAAGTTGCCCAGCGCGTTGCGCGAGCGTTGCAGGCGCAACTCCATCGACTGCACCAGGTAGTTGATCTCGGTCACCAGCGGCTCCACTTCCAGGGTGTCGCTGTGCGGCAGCTGGCGTATCTCGCCTTTTTTCAATTTGCCAATATCGTCGCGTACCCGCACCAGTGAGCGCAGCCCGCTACGGATCACCATCACCTGCACCAGCAACAACAGCGCCAGCGACACCAGCCCGACGGTTGCTACCAACCAACCGAGCCGTACCAATCCCCTTTCGATCCGCTGCACGTCCTGCGCCACCAGCAGATGCACGTTCCGGCCCTGCTTCATGAACTGCTCTTCCAGCACCAGCCAGGAGCTGCGCCCCTTGCGGATCAGGTAGAGGTTGTCCTGGCCGACGGTACGGGCCCCTTCCAGCGAGATGCGGTCATCCCACAGCGAGCGGGAGTAGAACCACTGGTCACCCACCGCCAGCTGGAAATAGTGGCCCGACATCGGTTGCTGATAGACCGGATCGACCATCTCCGGCAGCACCTCCCAGACGCCCGGTTCCTCGACCTGTACCGCCCGCAGCAATGCATAAGCGTCACTGGACAACCGGTCGCCCACGAAGTCATAGGCGGTCTGACGCAAGAACCAGCCGTTGGCCAACCATAACAACAGGAATACCAGCATCGTCAGCACGATGAAGCCGACATTGAGTCGCGCCTGGATCGATTTCATCGAGGAGACGCCACAAAGATATAGCCCTGACCGCGCTTGGTGAGAATCCGCTCCTTGCCGATCTTCTTGCGCAGCATCTTGATATAAGCTTCGATCACGTTACTGTCGTTGTCGGCCCCCTCATCGTACAGATGCTCGACCAGCTGCAATTTCGACAGCACCCGACCGGGGTTGTGCATCATGTAGCGCAACAGCCGGTATTCGGTGCCGGTTAGTGAAACCTCGCTGCCGCCCGTCAGTTGCACGGATTGGGTTTTCTCATCAAGCGATAGGCCGTCGACCTGCAGGGAACTGGAGATCTGCTGGTTTGCCCGGCGCAGTAACGCGGTCATCCTCACCAGCAGTTCTTCGGAGTGAAAGGGTTTACCCAGGTAATCGTCGGCACCGGCCTCGAAGCCATCCACCCGCTCCTGCCAGGCGGAGCGGGCGGTCAGGATCAACACCGGTATGTTATTGCGCCGGGTGCGCCAGTTGCGCAGCACATCCAGCCCGCAACGTTGTGGCAATCCCAGATCCAGGATCACCAGATCGTAGATATCCTCATAGCCCATCGCTTCGCCATCGACGCCATTATCGGCCAGATCGACCGCGTAGCCACTGCGTACCAACTCGGCACGCAACTCCGGCCCTAACACCGGATCGTCTTCCACCAGCAGTACTCGCATTCGTTTGCTTACTCCGTCAGCAATGACCCGGTGCGGGCGTCCACATAGATAATCCGCACCACGCCGTCCCGGCCGGCAACCTCCATCTCGTAGATATAGCCACTACCATGGCGTAGCAGAGTGGTATCGAGCATCCGCCCTTCAGTCAGTCGGTCAACCCGCTGATGCAGTTCCGCCATCGGCAAAATATCACCTTTTTCCACCAGCGTGCGGCAGGCATGATAATCCAGTCGTTCCGTTTCATGAGCAAACGACACAGACACGTAGCCCTGCATCGGCAGTACGGCCAGCATGGTGATCAACAAACGTAAGTTGCTCATGGCTCCCCCTCTTCCAAGCAGACTAAGGATTTCCTCTCCAAGCTGCAACCAGCCCAACCGCGACCCGCCGAGCGAGCCGCTGTCGGGTAGTCAATGGGGGCGGGCTGTCAGCTCTGGTACTCGTAAACGCTCTTACCCCAGTGGTCGAATTTCTGCTCGCGCTCTTGCTGCAGCTCCTCAATCAGTTCTTTATCAGTGTGCGCCAACATCAGACCACTTACATCGGAAGTAACCGAACCCTGGTAGTCGTAAACACTTTTACCCCAGTGGTCGGTCTTTTCCTCTTCACGCATCATCTCTTCTTCGATCAGATCACGATCGCTGTGCGCCAGCAGGTCGCTCGAATAGGTCGGGATCGAGCTCTGGTAGTCGTAAACGCTGTTACCCCAGAAATCGGTCTTCTCCTCTTCGCGCATCATCTCATCTTCGATCAGATCACGATCGCTGTGCGCCAGCAGGTCGCTCGAATAGGTCGGGATCGAGCTCTGGTAGTCGTAAACGCTGTTACCCCAGAAATCGGTCTTCTCCTCTTCGCGCATCATCTCATCATCCATCAGCTGACGATCGCTGTGCGCCAGCAGCTGGCTGGACGGGGACGATACGGAACTCTGATAGTCGAAGACGCTCTTACCCCAGTGGTCGATTACACCGTCATACGGCTTATCTTCTTCGTCGGTCTGCTCACGATCGCTACGTGCAATCATTAAACCGGCAGCCTCTGTGGTCACCGAACCCTGGTAGTCGTAGACGCTTTTACCCCAGTGGTCGATCGTGCCCTCATGGCGCATCTCTTCTTCGTCCATCAACTCACGATCACTATGAGCCAGCATCCACTGTGCTCCAACTGTCGGTGTCAGCGAGCTTTGATAGTCGTAGACGCTCTTACCCCAATGGTCGATCTGCTCCTGTTCTCGAATATCCTGCTCTTCCATCAAATCAAGGTCGCTGTGCGCCCACATCTGACTCTGCATGGACTGGCTGTCAGCCGAAACCTGCGCCGATGCCAGAAGAACAGTCGCAGTCACCAACCCGGAGATATGTAGTGTTTTCATGACTAGTTCCTCGTGACTTTTTGTTTTCCAATCTCACTCTAGAGGGACAATCTGAAACCAAGCTGAAAACCCTGATTATTTTTTAGCCAACCATCCCTCACTACCTCATACGCGCCTTGGCTGCCTCCGGATCAATCCGCCGAACGGCCGTGGCAACCGGCTCAGCGGCTATAGTCGTAAATACTGTTGCCCCAGAGATCCCGTTCCGGCACTTCGCCATGCTCGCTCAGATCCGGCTCGACGATTTCCGCGGCCATATTGCCCTGAACCAGGCGGCGCCAGTCGTCGTGAGGATTCACAAGATGGGCCTGCGCAGGGGCGCCGAACAACAGCGCAACGATGATTGCCAGGCCCGGGCGGGTCAGGGATGCCATGATGACGCCTCACAATATTCAGCTGTCATTTAAACAGTAACCGAAGATGGTGAAATCAAGCTGAAAGCGGGCTTTGGAGCCCCGGGAAGTTAACCGTCCAGGCAACGGGCGGCCTTGATTTTGGGGTATATAGCGGGACGGGAGTGCCCATGCCACAGTCGCAGCAGGCAGGAATCTCACCGTAGCAACTCGCTTGCCATGGCCCTTGGCTACGGCGGGCTGCTACGGAGCCCAGCCCCTGTAGGAGATGTAATAAAGCGGCTCCGGCCGGGCAGGTTCAGCCACGACCCGCGGGGTCCTTTCAGAGTCCGCGGCAGTCGCCGTCGGAGCGGCTGCTACAGGAGACGCTGGCAGAATGTTAGAAAATATTCAGCCCGGCCAGTAGCTGCAGGCAGAGCCCGGCATAGACGCCGGCCAGCAGGTCGTCGAGCATGATACCGAGCCCGCCATGAACCTTCCTGTCCGCCCAGCGGATCGGCCAGGGCTTGAGGATGTCGAAGATGCGGAACAGGACGAAGCCGATAGCGATCCACTGCCAGCCGGCCGGTGCGGCCAGCATGGTTAGCCAGAAACCGACAAACTCATCCCAGACAATGCCGCCGTGGTCGTGCACGCCGATATCCCTGGAGGTGCGCTCGCACAGCCAGATACCGATCAGCGTGGTGACCACCAGCATCAACAGGTAGAGCGGCAGGCTCAGCTTGGCGAACCAGAGGTAGGGGATGATCGCCGCCAGGGTGCCGACGGTACCGGGCGCCCAGGGTGAGGCCCCGCTCCCCAGACCGAAGGCGAGAAAATGGATGGGATTGCGCCAGACCGAGGCCGGTACCTTGTTCATTACGTTTCTCGGCTACTGCTCAATTATCCGGAAAATGATCGAAGCCGGCTGCCGCAACCGACTCTAACCGGCCATCGGGGTGGCGCAGTCGCAGACCGGATTCGGCCTCGATGCGGCCAACCACGGTGACCTGGTCGGACAACGAAGCCAACAGAGAGCGCTGCGCTTCAGGCAGAGTGAAACAGAGCTCGAAATCCTCGCCGCCGGACAGCGCCCACTGGCGTGCCTGCTCGCGGCCGAACCGGGCCACCAGCGCCGCCGACAACGGTAGCCCGTCCAGTTCGATCTCCGCGCCGAGGCCGTCCTCCAGCAGGTGGCCGAGATCGGCCAGCAAACCGTCGGAGATATCGAGTCCGGCAGTGGCGATACCGCCGATCCGGTGGCCGACCGCCAAACGGGGTTCGGGGCAGTAGAACCGCTGCCGTAGCCAGTCGACATCTCCACTGGCTGCGCTTTGATCCAGCAACGTCTGCAGACCGCCCCGGCTATCACCGAGGGTGCCGGTCACGCAGACCAGGTCGCCCGGCTGCGCGCCACGGCGGGTCAGCGCCCTGCCCGGCTCCACCGCGCCATGTACCTGGACGCTCATCGTGCGGTGACCGCGGGTGGTATCGCCACCGACCAGCACGATGCCGAAGTCGGCGGCCCGCTCCGACAGCCGTCGTGCAAACGGCTCCAGCCAGGCGGGATCCGCTTCCGGCAGGGTCAGCGCCAGGGTGAACCAGAGCGGTTCGGCGGCCATGCCGGCCAGATCGCTGACCGCCGCGCCGAGCAGCCGCTCGGCCAGCCGGGCCGGATCCGAACCGGCTAGAAAATGGGTGCCCTCGACCAGGGTATCGATCGATACCGCCAACTGTCGGCCGATGGGCAGTTGCAGCAGGGCGCAATCGTCGCCGATCCCCAGCGCCACCGAGTCGACCGCCGGCTGGCGGGCGAAATAGCGCCGGATCAGTTCGAATTCACCCATACTGTGTGCCTGCGTCCCTGCTTACTTCTTCTGGCGGGCGGCCTGGATCTCGGCCATCCGTGCGCGCTGGGCGACCTTGTCCAGCACACCGTTGACGTAACGGTGGCTGTCGGTAGCACCGAAGATCTTGGCCAGCTCAACGCTTTCGTTGATCGCCACCCGGTACGGTACTTCCAGCCGCTGCAGCAGCTCGTAGCTGCCGATGCGCAGCACGTTCAACTCGACCGGGTCCAGGTCGTCCAGCATGCGGTCGAGGAACGGCTCGAAAGTCTTGTCCAGCTCGGACTTGCGGCTGGCAACGCCACGCAGCAGTTCGGAGAACAGCTGCAGATCGGTGTTGCGCATGTCGTTGTCGACCCGGAATTGGGCTTCCAGCTCGTTGATCGGGTTGCCGGTCAGCGACCAGGAGTACAGCGCTTGCAGCGCGAAGGCACGCGCCGAACGACGCTGTTCGGTCAGGGAGACTTTCTTGCCTTTGGACGCAGGTTTGTCGCTCATGCCCGATTAACCCTCAAGCTGCCGCAGCAGGCTGACCATCTCCAGCGCAGACAGCGCCGCTTCCGCACCCTTGTTGCCCATCTTGGTACCGGCACGCTCGACCGCCTGCTCGATACTGTTGACGGTCAGGATGCCGTTGGCCACCGGTACGTCGTAGTCCAGGGAGACCTGGGCCACGCCCTTGGAGCTTTCGGAGGAGACATATTCGAAGTGCGGTGTACCGCCGCGGATTACCGCACCCAACGCGATAATGGCGTCATCCCGCTTCTGCTGGGCGACTTTCTTCACCGCCAGCGGAATCTCGAACGCGCCCGGTACCCGGATCACGCGAATGTTGTCTTCGCTGACGCCGTGGCGCTTCAGGGTGTCCAGCGCGCCTTCCAGCAGGCTTTCAACCACAAATGCATTGAAACGGCCGACCACAATGGCATAGTTGCCGGCGCCGCTGATCAGATCACCTTCAAAGGTTTTAACAGCCATCTTATAGTTCCGCTTTATCAGTCTTCACAGGGTATATATTCGACGATCTCCAGATCAAAGCCGGAGATCGCGTTGAATTTCATCGGCGAGCTGAGCAGGCGCATCTTGCCCACCCCCAGGTCGCGCAGGATCTGCGAGCCGGTGCCGACGGTCAGGTAGGCGCCGGAGGCGCTGACATTGACCTTGTTGGATTTGCTTCGACCGGCCAGCACGCCCTGTAGCGCCTCGCCCAGATCCAGCCGTACGCCGGTATCCAGCAGCACCACCACGCCCTGGCCCTCCTGGGCCACCCGCTTCAGCGCACGGCGCATGGTCCACTTACGCTGGCCGTCGGGATCGACGCCGACCACGTCGCGCAATACCTCGGTGCGGATATGCACCCGCGCCAGGGTCGGCTCGTCGCCCTTGATCTCGCCCTGGTACAGCGCCAGGTGCGTGCAACCCTGAATCTCGTCCCGGTAGGTGATGTAATTGAAATCGCCGTACTCGGTCGGCAGCACCCCCTCCTCTTCACGATGGATGGTGTGCTCGTTCATGGTGCGGTAATGGATCAGGTCGGCGATGGTGCCGATCTTCAGGTTGTGCTTCTCGGCGAACTTCTCCAGATCCGGGCGGCGCGCCATGGTGCCGTCCTCGTTCATGATCTCGACGATCGCCGCCGCCGGGCCATAGCCGGCCATGCGGGCCAGGTCGCAACCGGCCTCGGTGTGGCCGGCGCGGCTCAGTACGCCGCCCGGCTGCGCCATCAGCGGGAAGATATGGCCCGGCTGGACGATATCCTCCGGCTTGGCGTCGGCTTTCACCGCGGTACGCACCGTGTGGGCGCGGTCGGCCGCCGAAATACCGGTGGTCACCCCTTCCGCCGCCTCGATCGACAGCGTGAAGTTGGTCGAAAACTGGGCGCCGTTGCTCTGCACCATCAGCGGCAGCTTGAGCTGTTCGCAACGCTGGCGGGTCAGCGTCAGGCAGATCAGGCCGCGGGCATGGGTGGCCATGAAGTTGATATCTTCCGGTCGCACCATCTCGGCCGCGATCACCAGGTCGCCTTCGTTTTCGCGATCCTCGTCGTCCATCAGGATCACCATCTTGCCCTGACGGATATCTTCGATCAGTTCTTCAGTGCTGTTCAGCTTCATAATCTTTCCCGTTCGCCTCAGCGATTCAAAAATCCGGATTGCGCCAGCAGCTCCATGCTCAGGCCGCCGCCAGCCGATTCAGCTTGCGGTTCGGTCGCAGCGCCGCCCAGCAACCGTTCAAGGTAGCGGGCAATGATATCAACTTCCAGATGCACCGGATGACCCGGGCCATACTGCTGGATAATGGTCTGCTCGGCGGTATGCGGCACGATGTTCAGTTCGAACAGCTCGCCGTCGACCGCGTTGACCGTCAGGCTGACGCCATCGACGGTGATCGAGCCCTTGCCGGCGATATAGCGGCGGATGTTCTGCGGTGCACGGATCGCCAGCCGGATCGAGCGGGCATCATCATAGCGCTCGACCACCTCGCCGACTCCGTCCACATGGCCGGTGACGATATGGCCACCGAACCGGCTGCTGGGCATCATCGCCTTTTCCAGGTTGACCCGCTCACCCACCTGCAGCTGTTCAAAGCGGCTATGCGCCAGCGTCTCACGCGACACATCGGCCCAGAAGCCGTCGCCCGGCAACTCGACCGCGGTCAGGCAGATGCCGTTGGTGGCGATGCTGTCGCCCAACTTGACGTCGGCCAGGTCCAGCGCGCCGGTGCGGATATAGAGCCGCATATCGCCCTGCTGCATCTCGATCGCCGCGACCATGCCCACCGCTTCGATAATTCCAGTAAACATCAATCGGCCTCCCGATACTTCGGCTGCAGTGTAAAACAGAGATCCCCGCCCACCTGGCGACAGTCCAGCACCTTCAGCGGGATCTGCTGGGCCATCCGGGTCAGCGGCAGCTCAAGCAGCGGCCGGCCATCCGAACCCATCAGCGTGGGTGCCATGAACAGCACCAGCCGGTCCGCCAGTTGTTGTTCGACGAAGGCACCGGCCAGGGTAGCACCGGTCTCCACCAGCACCTCGTTGCACTGCTCATGCTGTGCCAGGTACCGGAGCAGCGCAGACAGATCGACCCGGCCATCCAGTGCCGGCAACGCCAGCAGTTCGGCGCCAGCCAGTTTCAGCGCCTGTTCGTTTCCCGGCCGCTCACCGACATGGACGAGCAACGTGCGGCCCGCTTGTTTAAGTATGTTCGCGTCCGGCGGCGTGCGCAGCCGACTGTCCAGCACCACCCGCAACGGCTGGCGGCAGACGATCTCGGCGGCGTTATCCAGCCCCAGTTCGGTTTCACGCACGGTCAATGCCGAATCGTCCTGCAGGATCGACTCGACCCCGCTGATGATCGCACAACTACGCGCCCGCAGCCGCTGCACCTGGCGGCGCGCCTGCGGCCCGGTGATCCACTGGGACTCGCCGCTGCGCATCGCGGTGCGACCATCCAGGCTGCCGGCCAGTTTCAGGGTCACCAGCGGCATGCCCTGCTCCATCCGCTTGATAAAGCCGGGATTGAGCTCGCGCGCCTGCGCCTCGAGCAGGCCGTGCTCGGCAACGACAGCGGCCTCGGCCAGCAGTTTCATGCCACGCCCGGCGACCTGCGGGTTGGGGTCGACCATGCCGGCCACCACCCGCGCCACGCCGGCGCGAATCAAGCCTTCGGCACAGGGTGGCGTGCGGCCGTGGTGGCTGCAGGGCTCCAGCGTCACGTAAGCGGTAGCGCCGCGGGCCTGCTCACCGGCGTGGCGCAAGGCATTGACCTCGGCATGACCCTCACCTGCGCGCAGATGGAAGCCCTCGCCAACGATCAGGCCATCTTTGACCAGCACGCAACCGACCCGCGGATTGGGCGCGGTGGTGTACAGCCCGCGCCGCGCCAGGCGGATCGCCCGCGCCATGAATTCACGGTCCTGAATGCTGAATGCTGTCATTGAAGCCACCCGTCTATCACGCCTGATGCCAACCTCAGTCCGTGCCGTTGTCGACGCCGTCGCGCAGCGACATCCGCTCGATCTCTTCACGGAACTCGTTGATATCCTGGAAACTGCGATACACCGAGGCAAAACGGACATAGGCCACCTCGTCCAGCTTGCGCAGTTCGGCCATGGTCACTTCGCCAACCTGGCGGGACGGCAGTTCGCGCTCGCCGGTGGCGCGCAGGCGATGCTTGATGCGGTTCAGGCAGGCTTCGACATCCTCCACCGACACCGGCCGTTTCTCCAGCGCCCGCTGGATACCACCGCGCAGCTTCTCATCGTCGAACGGCTGGCGCGAGCCATCGCTCTTGATCACTTTCGGCATCAGCAGTTCGGCGATTTCGTAGGTGGTGAAACGTTCATGACAGGCAACGCACTCGCGGCGCCGACGGATCTGCTGACCTTCAGCCACCAGCCGGGAATCGACCACTTTGGTTTCATTGGCACCGCAAAACGGACAATGCATCTTCGAATCCTGTCATAAAGAGCGAGGGATGAGAAATCCCTTAAAAAGAGCGCATTACGCTGAAATAACGCAGAAATAAAAAAGGCGGTCCGAAGACCGCCCGCGCATTGTACCCTGTCTACCCGATCACTTGTAGACCGGGAAGCGGGCGCACAGCGCCTTGACCTGTTCCTTGACCTTGGCGATGGTCGCCTCGTTGTCGATATCGTCCAGGATATCGCAGATCCAGTTGGTCAGCTCGCTCACTTCCGCTTCCTTGAAACCGCGGCGGGTCACCGCCGGGCTGCCGATCCGCAGGCCGGAGGTGACGAACGGCGAGCGCGGATCGTTCGGTACCGAGTTCTTGTTGACGGTGATGTTGGCCCGGCCCAGTGCCGCGTCCGCATCCTTACCGGTGATGTCCTTGTCGATCAGGTCGACCAGGAACAGGTGATCTTCAGTGCCGCCGGAAACGATCTTGATGCCACGCTCCTGGAACACCTTGGCCATCGCCTGGGCGTTCTTCACCACCTGCGCCTGGTAAGCCTTCCACTCCGGCTCCAGCGCTTCCTTGAAGCAGACCGCCTTGGCAGCGATCACGTGCATCAGCGGGCCGCCCTGGGATTCCGGGAACACCGCGAAGTTCAGTTTCTTCTGCAGCTCCTCGTCGGCACGGGCGGACAGGATCAGGCCGCCACGCGGACCACCCAGAGTCTTGTGGGTGGTGGTGGTCACCACGTCGGCGAACGGCAGCGGCGACGGGTAGACGCCCGCCGCAACCAGGCCGGCGATGTGCGCCATGTCGACGAACAGGAAAGCACCGACCTTGTCGGCGATATCGCGGAAACGCTGCCAGTCGACGATACGGGAATAAGCGGAGAAGCCGGCAACGATCATCTTCGGCTTGTGCTCTTCTGCCAAGCGCTCGACCTCGGCGTAGTCGATCTCACCGGTTGCCGGGTTCAGGCCGTACTGGACCGCGTTGTAGATACGGCCGGAGAAGGACACGGAGGCGCCGTGAGTCAGGTGACCGCCGTGCGCCAGGCTCATGCCCAGCACGGTGTCGCCCGGCTGGCACAGCGCCATGTAAACGGCGGCGTTGGCCTGGGAACCGGAGTGGGGCTGTACGTTGGCATAGCTAGCACCGAACAGTTCTTTGGCACGGTCGATCGCCAGCTGCTCAACCACATCGACGTACTCACAGCCACCGTAGTAGCGCTTGTTCGGATACCCCTCGGCGTACTTGTTGGTCAGCGCGGAACCCTGCGCCTCCATCACCCGCGGGCTGGTGTAGTTCTCGGATGCGATCAGCTCGATATGCTCTTCCTGGCGCAGCGCCTCGGACTGCATGGCATTCCACAGCTCGGCGTCGAAATCGGCGATAGTCATGTCTTTGGTAAACATTGCTCGGTTGTCCTCTAATACTTGCAATGTGCAACGTACAGCCCTGTGCAGGGGGCCGGTGAAGGAGCGCGAAGTATACCGTATGAAACGGGGCAGGACACTTGAAAGCCGCTCAGCCCGGCTTCAATGGCTTTCAAGCGGTTATTTCAGAACCAGCGGTAATCGCAACTCAGGGTGAGCAGGCCGGTTCAAGGACAGGGAGGAATGTCTTTTCAAGTGGCGCTGTTCCACACGGCCTGGACAGCGACTGTAGCGCTGACGCTGTGTGCCCTTTGGGTATCAGTCGGCCAGGAGCCGGCAAGGCTCCCCAACCGCCTACGGCGGTGGCGCACTGAAGTACGCCCGGTTGATTTAATTGGCCGATGCAGGCCGGACAGCGCGGCGCAGCACGGCCACACTGCAGTCTAGATCGCCGCCGATTGCCCGCCAGCCTGAAATTTGACCTGAATCAGGTTGGCACTCGATAACCGCAATCAGATAAAATCTTGCCATTCCAATTACAGATACAGGTTGTCACTGAATGGCTCAGTACGTTTATTCCATGAACCGCGTCGGCAAGATCGTGCCGCCGAAACGCGAAATTCTGAAGGACATCTCGCTGTCGTTCTTCCCGGGCGCCAAGATCGGCGTACTGGGCCTGAACGGCGCCGGTAAATCCACCCTGCTGCGCATCATGGCCGGCATCGACACCGAGATCATCGGTGAAGCCCGCCCGATGCCGGGTATCAAGGTCGGTTACCTGCCGCAGGAGCCGCAGCTGGACGACAGCAAGACCGTGCGCGAGATCGTCGAAGAGTCGGTCGCCGACGTCAAAGAGGCGTTGGACGGGCTGGAAGCGGTCTACGCCGCCTACGCCGAGCCGGACGCCGACTTCGACGAGCTGGCCAAGAAACAGGCGGAATACGAGAACCTGATCCAGGCCAAAGACGGCCACAACCTGGACAACGCCCTGGAACGCGCCGCCGACGCCCTGCGCCTGCCGGCCTGGGACGCCAAGGTCGAACACCTGTCCGGTGGTGAGCGTCGCCGCGTGGCACTGTGCCGCCTGTTGCTGGACAAGCCGGACATGCTGCTGCTGGACGAGCCGACCAACCACCTGGACGCCGAGTCCGTGGCCTGGATCGAGCGCTTCCTGCAGGAGTACCCGGGCACCGTGGTGGCGATCACCCACGACCGATACTTCCTCGACAACGCCGCCGGCTGGATCCTGGAGCTGGACCGCGGCCGCGGCATCCCGTACGAAGGCAACTACTCGGCCTGGCTGGAGCAGAAAGAGAAGCGGCTGGAGATGGAGGCCAAGCAGGAAGCGGCACACCGCAAATCCGTTGCCGCCGAGCTGGAGTGGGTCCGCCAGGGCAGCAAGGGCCGCCAGTCCAAGTCCAAGGCGCGTCTGAAGCAGTTCGAGGAGATGAACTCCAAGGAGTTCCAGAGCCGCAACGAGACTCAGGAGATCTACATTCCGCCGGGTCCGCGCCTGGGCGACAAGGTGATCGAAGCTAAAGGGATCTCCAAGGCATTCGGTGACAAGGTGCTGTTCGAAGACCTCAGCTTCTCCATCCCGCAGGGGGCGATCGTCGGCATCATCGGCGGTAACGGCGCCGGTAAGTCGACCCTGTTCAAGATGATCGCCGGTGAAGAGCAGCCGGATACCGGCGAGATCGAGATCGGCTCCACCGTGCAGCTGGCCTACGTCAACCAGTCGCGCGACCTGGACGGCAGCAAGACTGTGTTCGAGGAGATCTCCGACGGCCAGGACATCATCACCGTCGGCAACTACCAGACCCCGGCCCGCGCCTACTGCGGTCGCTTCAACTTCAAGGGCGGCGACCAGCAGAAGTTCGTCAAGGACCTGTCCGGTGGTGAGCGCAACCGCCTGCACATGGCCAAGCTGCTGAAAGAGGGCGGCAACGTGCTGCTGCTCGACGAGCCGACCAACGACCTGGACGTGGAAACCCTGCGTGCGCTGGAGGAAGCGCTGCTGGCGTTCCCGGGCTGCGCGGTGGTGATCTCGCACGACCGCTGGTTCCTGGACCGTATCTGCACCCACATGCTGGCTTACGAGGGCGACTCCAAGGTGGAGTTCTTCGAAGGCAACTACAGCGAGTACCAGGAAGACTACAAGCGCCGTTACGGCAAAGAACACCAGCCGGAACGGATCAAGTACAAGCGGATCGGCTAAGTTCCAGACTTATCAAAATAACAAACGGCTCCCTCGGGAGCCGTTTTTGTTTTCAAAGCCGCACGATCGTAAATCATTCAGGCCGCAATCTGCACCCGGTCGCGGCCACTGCCTTTGGCCTCATACAGCGCTTCGTCGGCCCGCTTCAGCAGATCGTCGATATCGTCGCCGGCCCTGACCGATGCCAGGCCGATGCTGGTGGTAAAGCCGATTTTCTCGCCGCTGGGGGTCAATACCTGGGTACCGTGACAGCCATTGCGAATCGCCTCGGCCACCTGCCGGGCCTCACCGGCATCCAGGCCGGGCAGCACCATCAGGAACTCCTCACCGCCGTAGCGGCCGGCCAGATCCAGCTTCTTACGGCAGTGTCGGCGCATCAGCTTAGCGAAGGTGCGCAACACAATATCGCCGGCGGCATGGCCATGCTGGTCGTTAAACTGCTTGAAGTGGTCCAGATCGAACATCAACACCGACAACGGCTTGCCGTGGGAGCGGTAGCTCGCCAAGTCGGCACCGAGCTGCTCCATCAGCTGGCGCCGGTTGGACAGTCCGGTCAGCGGGTCGCGGGTCGCCTGGCGGAACAGCCCCAGCAGCATGTTGAGCTGATTGACCGCCGCCCAGCCGGCGATGGCGCCCAGCACCGACAGCAACCAGAGGTCGTTCAACGTGCCGATCTGGCCGAAGCTGTCGCGCATCAGCTGAGTGCTCAACTCCAGCAGGAGGACCCCGCCGGCGAAGACTATCACCTCCAGGATGGTCAGCGGAAACACCGCCATCATGCAGATGATCATAAACGGGAAGAAGTGGTAGCCGGCCACCTGGTTGCCGTAACCGGCCTGGATCAGCAGCGAGGTCGAAGCGGTCTGAAAGGCCGATAGCAGGCCGACCAGCAGCAGCAAGCGCAGGTAGCCCAGCCGCAGATCGTAAGGGCTGTGATACCAGGCGGCCAGTACCAGGCAGAGACCGCCCGACAGCGCCCGACAGAGGGCGATCGGCGCCAGGATATCGGCCGGCAGCAACAGCGCATCGACCAGCACCCAGGCCGGTTGCAGCAATCCCATCAGCAGGGCGATCACCCGGATGCGGCGGTACAGGTGGTGGCTGCGGGCGTGATTGAAATAGCGTGAGTGCCGCCCCGCCGTCACCACATCGAGCAATGCCTCGAACACCATGACGCACTTTCTTCCTGAAAATTTACGAGGCGTTCAACCTTACCCGCAGTGCTGTTGCGGAACCATGACCCAGCTCAGTTGCGCCTTCTTATTACAGGCCGGAAAGGTTCCCATTAATGAAAGCGCTGTACTAAGATGGCAGGCATCAGTACCCGTACGGGAAATCATCGTGACAACTGCAAATCCGCACGAGCGACGCCGCTTCACCCGCATCCGCTTCGACGCCAGCACGGCGCTGAAACTCGACGGCCACTCCAGCCCGGTGGAGTTGCTGGACCTGTCGCTGAAAGGCGCTCTGGTGGCGTTGAGCGAAAAATTGCCCTGCCCGGTCGGCAGCCCGGTCGAGCTGCTGATCGAACTGGCGGACGGCGCCACCCGGCTGCGCCTGCCGGCCAGCCTGGCACACACCGAAGGCCTCCATGCCGGCTTCCTCTTCGATACCCTCGAGCTGGAAAGCCTCAGCCACCTGCGCCGGTTGGTGGAGCTGAACCTGGGCGACAGCAGCCTGCTGGAGCGCGAACTGGAACAGCTGTTCCCGCAGCAATAAACGAGATATCAAACACCCTGGCGGCTCGGATGCCGCGCCTAGTCGTTTATCAAGGGGTTGCTAGTCGAAATCGTCCATAGCCAGCTCCGTGGCCAGATAGTGCTGCAGGCTGAGTTGGTGGTGGGTTTCGAAGTGGCGGTCGGTGACGCACACCTCGAGTATCCGATCCAGCCGAAAATTGCGGTAGGCACGGCGCAGTTCGCACCAAGCCAACAGGGTCCAGCAATGACGCCAGCCGATCAGCGCCAGCGGATAAACCAGCCGCTCGCTGAATTCCCCCTGCAGGTCGCGATAGCGCAGTGTCAGGCACTGGCAGCGTTCGCAGGCCTTGCGCAGCATGGCGTGGGTTCGGCGGGCCTCCTCGTCACGTTTCAGAACCGGCACCCGGTAGGGCTGTTGCTCGGCCTGGCGCTGCAGATGCTCGGGCAGAATCGCCCGCACCTTGTGCTCAGCGCTGCGCGCGGCAGCGGCCAGCTGCGGGTCGGTGAAGGCCCGCACCATACGCAGGCCCACCAGTTGGGCCAGCAGTTCGTCCGCTTCGAACATCAGCGGCGGCAGCTGGTAGCCGGGCCTCAGCCGGTAGCCGACACCGGCCTCGCCCTCGACCGGCACGCCGGCCAGTTGCAGCGCCTGGACATCCCGGTACAGGGTACGCAACGAGACCTCCAGCACCTCGGCCAGCTGTTGCGCAGTCATGGCCGTGCGCCTACCCCGCAGTAGCGTGATGATTTGGAACAGGCGCTCGGCTTTGCGCACTAGCAGCCGCCCAGGACCGCTTGCTGCACCTGGCTGTGGTTCATCACCACGCTGTCGGCGTCGACCATCTGCATGAAAGCGCTCTGGCCGTTGTCGCGCATAAATGCTTCGGCCGCCCGCTGCGCGTCAGCCTGGCTACTCCAGTAGACAATATCTCGCCACAGGCCCTGCCCATCGCGGCTCAGGCTGCGGTAGTGAAAGCCCGGCTGACGCCCCGCCCAGTCGCTGATGACCTGGGAGGCGGCTACAAAGTCCGCTTCGGACACGCCGGGTTTGGTGCGGAAAGTCACCAGCTCAATAACTTCGCTCATGATGTTATTCCTTGTGCGTTAGGTTGCAAGCTCGATCGCTTGTACTGCGCACTCTACACAGGGGCTCCTGACAACGTGGTGTCAGCAGGTTTACGCCGCCCCGGGATAAACAACCTGCCGGGCTCAGATCGCGTCCAGCGCCTGCGACAAGCTGGTCACACCGATCACCTCCATACCCGGCAATGGTTCCTTGGGCACGTTGCTCTTCGGCACGATGGCCCGCCGGAAACCGTGCTTGGCCGCCTCGCGGATACGCTCCTGGCCGTTCGGTACCGGCCGGATCTCGCCGGACAGGCCAACCTCGCCGAACGTCATCAGGTCCTGCGGTAACGCCCGGTCGCGGAAGCTGGACACCACCGCCAGCAGCAGCGCCAGGTCGGCGCTGGTTTCCAATACCTTGACGCCACCGACCACGTTGACGAATACGTCCTGATCGCCGGTGTGCAGCCCGCCGTGGCGGTGCATCACCGCCAGCAGCATCGACAACCGGTTGCCCTCCAGGCCGACCGCCACCCGGCGCGGATTGTTCATATGGGACTGGTCGACCAGCGCCTGGATCTCCACCAGCAGCGGCCGGGTACCCTCCCAGACCACCATCACCACGCTGCCCGGGCTGGCCTGTTCGGCCTGGCTGAGGAAGATCGAGCTGGGGTTCTTGACCTCGCGCAGGCCACTCTCCAGCATCGCGAACACCCCCAGCTCGTTGACCGCGCCGAATCGGTTCTTGTGCGAACGCAGGGTGCGGAAGCGGGAGTCGGACGAGCCCTCCAGCTGCAATGAGCAGTCGATCATATGCTCCAGCACCTTCGGCCCGGCCAGGCTGCCGTCCTTGGTGACATGGCCGACCAGGAACAGCACGGTGCCAGTCTGCTTGGCGAAGCGGGTCAGGTAGGCGGCTGCTTCGCGCACCTGGGACACCGAGCCGGGCGCCGACTGCACATCGGCGATATGCATCACCTGGATCGAGTCGATCACCACCACCTTCGGTTTGAGCTGGTTGGCGACATCGCAGATCGTCTCCACCGAGGTTTCCGACAGCATCTTCAACTGATCGGCCTTCAGGCCCAGCCGGTGGGCGCGCATCGCCACCTGCTGCAACGACTCCTCGCCGGTCACGTACAGCGCCGGCATCTGGCCCGCCAGGTGACACATGGTCTGCAGCAGCAGGGTACTCTTACCCGCCCCCGGGTGGCCGCCGATCAGGATCGCCGAGCCCGGCACCAGGCCGCCGCCCAACACCCGGTCCAGCTCACCACTGCCGGTCGAGAAGCGCGGTACCTCCTCCAGGTTCACCTCGGCCAGACTGACCACCTGGTTCTGCGCGGCACCGCCGGCGTAGCCTTCGAAGCGGGCATTGCGCGCGCCGCCTCCGCCACTACTGCTGCCCAGCCGCACTTCGGTCAGTGTGTTCCAGGCACCGCAGGCCGAGCACTGGCCCTGCCACTTGCTGTGGTCGGCGCCACAGTCGTTACAGACAAAAGCGGTTTTCTGTTTGGCCATCGACAAGGTTCCTGCGCAACGGAATGGAAATCAGCCCCGCATTCTACCCAATGCCGTCGGCGATGGTCATGCCCGCGATCGCCGGACAGAAATCCAGGTCTCGGCCATGCAACGGAAGTCGATAGGGGAACTGCTGTATTTTCGAACAACAGTCTCTACAATCGGATGTTTCATCCGCTGCGGCACAGGGAGTTCAGGGACCTGATTCTGCCGGGGATAACCACAACAAGACGTACCGAGGATTTGCCGATGAAACTGGAAACCATCGCCGTTCATGGCGGTTTCGAGCCCGACCCGACCACCAAGGCGGTCGCCGTACCGGTCTACCAGACCACGTCCTACGCCTTCGACAGCGCCCAGCACGGCGCCGATCTGTTCGACCTGAAGGTGGCGGGCAACATCTACACCCGCATCATGAACCCGACCACCGACGTGCTGGAGAAGCGCGTTGCCGAGATGGAAGGTGGCGTGGCGGCGCTGGCGGTGGCCTCCGGCATGGCGGCGATCACCTACACCATCCAGACCATTGCCGAGGTCGGCGACAACTTCATCTCCACCAGCGAGCTGTACGGCGGCACCTACAACCTGTTCGCCCACACCCTGCCGCGCCAGGGAATTGAGGCCCGCTTCGCCAAGAAAGACGATTTCGCGGCGATCGAAGCACTGATCGACCAGCGCACCAAGGCGATCTACTGCGAATCGGTCGGCAACCCGTCCGGCGGCATCGCCGATGTCGAGAAACTGGCCGAGATCGCCCACCGCCACGGCCTGCCGCTGATCGTCGACAACACCGTGCCGAGCCCGGCGATGTGGCGGCCGATCGAGCAGGGCGCCGACATCATCATCCAGGCGGCCACCAAGTATATCGGTGGCCACGGCAACTCGATCGGCGGGGTGATCGTCGACTCCGGCAACTTCCCCTGGGCCGACCACAAGGACCGCTTCCCGCTGCTCAACGAGCCGGATGTCTCCTATCACGGCGTGGTCTACACCGAAGCGTTCGGTCCGGCGGCCTTTATCGGCCGCTGCCGGGTGGTGCCGCTGCGCAACACCGGCGCCGCGCTGAGCCCGATGAACGCCTTCCTGCTGCTGCAGGGGCTGGAAACCCTGGCGCTGCGCATGGAGCGGATCAACCAGAACACCCAACACGTGGCCGAGTTCCTGGAAAGCCACGAGCAGGTCACCTGGGTCAACTATGCCGGCCTGGAGAGCCACAAGGATCACGCCCTGGCGCAGAAATACATGAACGGCCAGGCCTCCGGCATCCTCAGCTTCGGCCTGAAGTCCGGTCGTGAGGGCACCCGCCGCTTCTACGACGCGCTGAAGGTGTTCCTGCGGCTGGTCAATATCGGCGACTGCAAGTCGCTGGCGTCGATCCCGGCGGAAACCACCCACCGCCAGCTCAACGACGCCGAGCTGGAATCCGCCGGCGTATCGCCAGAGATGGTGCGGCTGTCGATCGGTATCGAGCATATCGACGACCTGCTGGCCGACCTGGACCATGCGCTGAGCGCGACCGGTCAGTAAGGTCTATTCCGATCGCGGCGTAATGCCCGTCGCGGTCGGTACCCAAAGGGCATAGCAAGCCCGCTGCGACAGGATTTCGTGCTTCGTAGCCGCCCGCTTCGAGGGCGACCGGTCATGGCACCGTTGGCGCGATCGACGACCTCTATGCAGCTGCAAGCTGATCAATGCTCTCCGTCCGGCATCAGCCGGCTCAATGGCGCGCTGGATGGTGCCGCTCGGTCACCCAATGCGCGGTCTGTTCGGTGGTCATCGGTTTGCTGAACAGGTAGCCCTGCAGCAGGTCGCAGCCCATCTGCTGCAACTGCCGATATTGGCTTTCATTCTCTATCCCTTCGGCCACCACCTGCATATCCAGCGTATGGGCCAGGGCGATCACCGCCTGGCAGATCAGCCGACAGTTCTCGCTGCTGTCCACCTCGCTGACGAAGGAGCGATCCAATTTGATCAGCCTTACCGGGAAACTCTGCAGATAGCTGAGGCTGGAGTAGCCGGTGCCGAAGTCATCGACCACCAGCTGAGCGCCCATCTCGTCCAGCCGGTGCAGCTCACGGGCACAGCCTTCGTCGATCAACAGGGATTCGGTGATCTCCAGCCGCAGGTGACTGAGCTGCTGGCCGCTGTCGGCCAGAATCTCGGCCAGGTCGCTGTGGAACTCGCTGCGCTGCAACTGCAGCGCCGACACATTGATCGACAGGCAGTCGATCTTGATCCCCTGGTTCTGCCAGCGCTGCAGCTGGCGGCAGCCCTCCTCCAGCACCCAGCGGCCGATATTGATGATCAGCCCGCTTTGCTCTGCCAGCGGGATAAACTCCTGCGGTGAAATACTGCCCATCTTCGGATGCTGCCAGCGCAACAGCGCCTCGAAGGCGATCTCGACGCCGGTGTCCGCCGCCACGATCGGCTGGTAGAGCAGCCGCAGTTGCTGACGCTCCACCGCGTGCTCCAGTTCGGCCATCATCCGGCGGCGCTTCTGCTGCTGGCGGTGCAGTTTGCGGGCGAAGAAGCGCCAGGTATTACGGCCGTCCGCCTTGGCCTGGTACATCGCCACATCGGCCTGCTTGATCAGCTCCGGCGCGCTGGCGGCATTGTCCGGGTAGAGTGCGATACCGATGCTGGCACCGATCCGGCACTCATTGGCGCCGACGGTGAACGGCCGCTGCAGGGTCTGCACGATACTGTCGGCGATGGCGGCGACCGCACCTATATGCTCGACCTCCTGAATAATCACCGCGAACTCGTCACCGCCCAGCCGGGCCACGGTATCGGTCGCCCGGCGATGCTCCTCCAGCCGTCGCGCGACCCCGACCAACAGTTGATCGCCGGCCTGGTGCCCGAGACTGTCATTAACCTCCTTGAAGTAGTCCAGGTCGATGAACAGCACCGCTACCAACTGGTTGTGGCGGCGTGCCGCTTCCAGTGCCTGTTGCAACCGCTCGACCAGCTGGAAGCGGTTGTGCAGCCCGGTCAGGCCGTCGTGGGTCGCCATATAGTGGATCCGCTCGGCGGCCGCCTTGCGGCGCGAGATATCACGCATGAAGACCGTGACATGGGGCTGGTCGCCGGCCATCCAGCGACTCATCGACAGCTCGGCCGGCAATTCGCTGCCATCCTGTTGATTTAGCTGCACCTCCAGCTGGGTCACCCGGTCGATCCGGTTGCTCAACAGCTGCTGCAGGGTCTCCTCCAGCTCACTGCGGCTGGGATCCTGCGCCCGGGCCGGAAAATAGATTTTCTGCTGCAGCAACTCATCGCTGCCCAGCATCTCCAGGGCCGCCGGATTGGCGCTGATCAGTCGGCCATGACGGTCCAGTGTCAGGATGCCGTCGCTGGCCACATCCATGATGGTCTGCAGCCGCTGGCGCGATACTTCCACGTCCGCCCGGTAACTCTGCAGCTGTTGTTGCTGGCGGTTGTAGGCACCGGCCAGTTCGCCCAACTCGGCAACGCAGCTCTCATCCAGCAGGGCGGGTTGCGAGCCGCTGCTCTTCAGCTGCGAGATCATTCCCTGGAGCGGGCTGACCAGCTGTTTCTGCAACCGGAAGACCACGAACGCCATGCCCAGCAGGATGGTGCCGCCGAGCACCAGCAGGGTACGCCAGACGATCTGCTCGGCACCGGCGATCGCGATCCGGTCCGGCACCACCATCGCCAGCAACCAGTCGGTACGCGGCATCGCCACCAGCGACACCTGCACCTCTTCGTCCAGTAGTGGATCATCCTCCAACGCGCCGTTACGGAATGCCGGTTTACTGGCACTGCGATACAGGTGAGCGGCGATACGTTCCGCCTCGCCTACCTCCAGGGCATCGGTACTGTCCGCCAGGCTGTCCGCCAACCGCTGTTCCTCGTCTGACAGGCTGCCCGGCGGCAGGTCGATCAACGCCATCAGTGGCGCGAATGCGGTTTGCTCGGCTTCCAGTCGACCGAGACTGTAATCGGAGCTGGCGTCACCGCCGAGCTGCTCACGCATGGGTGCCGGCAGAGACAGGAAACGGCCGTTGCGGTCAAGCATCAGCGCATAGCCGCCCAGGCTGGCCAGCCGGCCGGCCAGGAAGCGGTCCAGCCCATGCAGTCGCAGATCCACCGTGGCCACCCCCCAGAGCGCACCGTAACGGATAATCGGCGCCGAGCAGGTGACCATCGACACACCGGTATAGGGATCGGTATAGGAGCGCGACCAGTAGCACACCTGGTTGTGAAGGCGGGTTGCCGGCTGGTACCACTCGGCCCGGTGATAGCCGGGAACGTCCGGCTGGTTGTAATTGTCGAACTGCACCAGTGCGCCATTACCCTGGCGGCCCCAGAACAGGCTGGCCCGCTCGATACCCGGCAGCAGCCGGCCCGGTTCCGGCCAGATACCGCCACCGGCGATCAGCGTCTGATAGCGGCTATCGGACAGCAGCCGATGGAGGGTCTGGCGCAAGTGGTCGGGTTCCGGCGGCAACGCCGCAACGATGCTGACCATCGCCCTGACCAGGCTCTCGGCATGCTCGACCCGGCGATTGAGTTCCGCCACGATCAGCTCGCCCGCCTGGGCCACCAGACGCCGGTCGCGTTCGACCAGGATATCGCGGGCAAAACCGGTCATCAGGCTGAACACCACCACCAGAATGGCCAGGATCACCACGGCGAACAGCAGATTGATGCGTACCTGAAGGTTCTGCCACCAGCGACGGGGCAACCACATAGGCATCCCACCTTGCTGCGACAAAGGTTGGAAAAGGTTGCCCTGAGTATAGAACGGTTAATCACTGCCCCGCCGGTAGCGTAGATACGAAAAAGGCGCTTCTAAGAGCGCCTTTTCATGAGCATTTCCGATCGCGTCAGGCTTGCCGTGCGCCGGTACGGGTGGCCACCACCTCTACCGCCGCCTGCAGTCGCTGTTCCAGGCCGTCTGCCCCTTCGTTATGGAAGTGCAGGTCCTGCAGCAGGCCGTCGCTGAGGCCGTAGACCAGACCATAGACATTGAGCTCCTGGCCGTTGCGCCAGGCCTCCTGCACGATGGTGGTATTGCAGAGGTTGTAGGTCTGTTCCAGCACATTGAGTTCGCACAGCCGGTCAACCAGCTGATCTTCATCGCCCTGGCAAGGCTCCAGCACGTCGCTGTATTTTTTCGACACATCGCGAATATGCCGCAGCCAGTTGCCGATCAGCCCCAGCGGCGAGTCACTCAACGAGGCCTTGACGCCGCCGCAGCCGTAGTGGCCAACCACCATGATATGTTTGACCTTCAACACCTGTACGGCGAACTGCAGAACCGACAGGCAGTTCATGTCGGTATGGATCACCAGGTTGGAAACATTGCGGTGTACGAACACATCGCCCGGCAGCATGCCGAGGATCTCGTTCGCCGGCACCCGGCTGTCAGAGCAGCCGATCCACAGGTATTCCGGCGACTGCTGCTGCGCCAGGGTCTTGAAAAAATCCGGTGACTTTTCGTTGACCCGGCTTGCCCACTGGCGGTTGCCATCCATCAGTTCTTGCAGTTTTGTCATCTATTCGCACCAAAAAACAAGAAGTTAACCCGATTATGCAAATTATCCGAGTAAATATATCGGTTATAGCGCGCCAAAAAAAGGGCTCATGACGAGCCCTGCCTGATCGTACCGCTTAGCCCTGATGGTACTTGGCACTCAGCTCATGCACCGCGTCGACGAAGATCTTCGGCTGTGCCGGATCGACAAACTGATGAATACCGTGTCCCAGGTTGAAGACATGGCCGGAGCCGTTGCCGAAACCGGCCAGAATGCGCTCGACCTCTTCGCGAATCCGTGCCGCCGGGGCATAGAGTACGCTCGGGTCCATATTACCCTGCAGCGCCACCCGCTCGCCGACCCGGGCGCGGGCGTCGCCGATATCGGTGGTCCAGTCCAGCCCCAGCGCATCGGCGCCGGCATCGGCGATCGCTTCCAGCCACTGGCCGCCGTTCTTGGTGAACAGGATCACCGGCACCTTGCGGCCGTCATGTTCGCGGATCAGGCCGTCGACGATCTGCTGCATGTATTTCAGCGAGAACTCACGGTAGCAGGGACCGCTCAGCGCGCCCCCCCAGGTATCGAAGATCTGTACCGCCTGGGCGCCGCAACGGATCTGCTCGTTCAGGTAGTCGGTCACCGATCGGGCCAGCTTGTCCAGCAGTGCGTGCAGCACTTCCGGGGTGGCATACATCATCTGCTTGATATGCCGAAAATCCTTGGAGGAACCGCCTTCAACCATGTAGGTGGCCAGCGTCCAGGGGCTGCCGGAGAAACCGATCAGCGGCACCCGGCCGTTCAGTTCGCGACGAATCTCCTTGACCGCGTCCATCACGTAACCGAGGTCGCGGGCGGCATCCGGCACCGGCAGTTCGGCAACGTCCTGCTCACTGCGGATGATCTTCTTGAAGCGCGGCCCTTCGCCGGTTTCGAAATAAAGCCCCAGCCCCATCGCATCCGGGATGGTCAGGATATCGGAGAACAGGATCGCCGCGTCCAGCTCGTAGCGCTCCAGCGGCTGAATGGTCACCTCGCAAGCCAGCTCCTTGTTCTTGCACAGGCTCAGAAAATCGCCCGCCTTGGCACGGGTGGCGCGGTATTCCGGCAGATAGCGCCCCGCCTGGCGCATCATCCAGACCGGCGTGCAGTCGACCGGTTCACGCAGCAGGGCCCGCAGGAAGCGATCGTTTTTCAGTTCAGCCATTCTCAGTTCTCCCGATTCGGTCCGGTGTGCGGTAAGCCCTGGACAGGCGCAGTGGCTGCATGGCGGCTTCAGGCGCTGCCGGACGGGTAAAATTTCAAGCCCGGCATTGTACCCGAGTTTACCGCGGAAGACCTGCCCCGAGCGCTGGAAATCCCCGCCAGGCCGGCGTTGTTTGATCGAAGACAAGCGCAATGGCCGTCGCGGCGGTTCGCACGATGCGATAACTTACTAAAACGGTCATTCAACCGCTGGCTGCTCAGAATTTAACCTGTACAATAGGGGTGTCGAGAATAAGATTTATTCCACCACTGCCTGCAACGTAAATTCGTATACACGATGGTCAAAAACATCGAGATCATGAGCCTGCCGGGTGATGCCCACACCCACGACCACGAATACCATCAGCTGGTACTCGGGTTACGCGGCAACACCGACTTCGACATCGCCGGACTCGGCCAGCGGGTCGAAGCGGGCGCCGGCTGCCTGGTGCCCTGCAGCACCGGCCATGCCTTCGCCGGCTCGGACAATAACCAGATCATGGTGGTAAACCTGCCCTGGCAACAGAGCTACAGTGCCCAGGAACAGGATCTGATCAACCGGCTGTTTGACCGCGCCAGCTATTTCAATATGGATACCCAACTGCAGGTACTGGCCGGCGCGCTGAGCCGCGAATTGCAGCAGCAGCCGAACGACTCACTGCTGGCCCGCGCCTGTGGCAACACCTTGCTGTGCGCACTGCAGCACCACCTGCAGATCCCACCGGCACGCCGGCCCGGGGTGATCGATATGGATCTGATCGACGACTACATCCGCCTGCACCTGCATCAGAAAATCAGCGTCGGCCAGCTGGCCGGGCTGGCTTGCATGAGCAACAGCCAGTTCCACGAGCTGTTCAAGAAACAGGCCGGTATGACACCGCACCAGTACCTGCTGGAGAAACGGCTGCAGAAAGCCCATCAGGATCTGGAGCAGGGCCGGCCGCTGTCGCAGATCAGCGATCGCTGCGGCTTCAGCAGCCAGAGCGCCTTCACCCACGCCTTCAAGCGCCGGTTCGGCATCACCCCGGCCCGCTTCAGACGCGAACGCTGATCACCGGCACGGCCGGTCAGCGTTCGCGGAATGCGTTGGCGCGGGCCCGGTTGATCGGCTTCAACAAGTAATCCAGCACCGACTTCTTGCCGGTCATGATATCGACGCTGGTCAGCATGCCGGGGATGATCGGCAGCGGCTTGTCGGCCGGCCCCAGATGGGTCTGGGCCGTCTCCACCCGGGCGATATAGAAACTGTTACCCTCTTCGTCGATCACCGTATCCGGGCTGACATGCACCACCTTGCCGGCCAGGCCGCCATAGATGGCGAAATCGTAGGCGGTCAGCTTGACCACCGCATTCAGCCCGGGCCGGATGAAGGCGATATCCTCCGGCTTGATCTTGGCCTCCACCTGCAGCACCCCCTCCAGCGGCACGATCTCCATCAACATCATGCCCGGCTGTACCACGCCACCAACCGTGGTGACATGGATCTTCTGGATGGTGCCCTTGACCGGCGAGGTCACCAGCGTCCGGTTGACCCGGTCCTCCAGGCCGACCTTGCTCTCGCCCAGCTGGTCCAGCTCCGCCGCGCTGAGCCGCTGCTCGTTCAACGCATCCGAGCGGAACTTGGCGACCAGTTCCAGTCGCTTCTGCTCCAGCTCCTCGATCTGCTTGGCCGCCTTGGAGATCGCGAACCGGGTGCCGTCCAGCTCCCCTTTCAGGTCATTGACCTTACGCCGGTCCTGCAAGAACTCGATTCGTGAGACCACCCCCTCCTCGACCAGCGGGCGCTTCAGCTCCAGCTCCTCGCGGGCCAGCTGGTAACTGGTGGTCAGGCTGGCGACCTTGCTTTTCAGGCTGTTCAGCTCGGTCTTGGCCTGGCCGCGCTGATCGGACAGTACCTGCAGTCCGGCCTGCAGGTTGCGGATACGCCCCTCCAGCACTTCGCTCTCGCTGCGCACCAGGGTCGGAAATTTATCGTTCAACGCCGCCAGGTTCGGTGTATGAGAGGACAGCTCATGCAGTCGCTCCAGCTGATCCACATCGATCGCCTTCGGCAGCGCCGCCTCATCCTTCAGCCGGGCCACCATCACTTCCAGGTTGCCGCGCGCCTGCTGGTTTTCGCGGAAGCTGGTGCGGTGTTGGGTGTCGTCCAGCCGTACCAACGGCTGGCCCGGCGCTACCTGCTCACCTTCGGCGACATAGATCTCGGCGACGATGCCCCCTTCCAGGTTCTGGATCACCTGCAGGTGACGCGACGGGATCACCTTGCCGGCGCCCACCGTGACCTCGTCGATCTGCGCAAAATAGGCCCAGACCAATGCGCAGATCAGGAACGCGAAAATACTCCACAACAGGAATCGGGCACCGCGGGGGGTGGCCAGCATCAGTGCCGCCGAGGTATCGGACACAAAGGCCATATCCTGTTCGGACAGCGGGGTCTGCTTGGCTTCCATAGCGCTACGAATACGCATCAGGCAACTGCTCCAACATAGCCAATCATCAGCGGTCCAGGTGCAGGCGACCGGAACGCAACGCCTCCTGCACCGCAGGTTTGGGGCCGTCCGCCACGATTCGGCCCTGGTCCACCACAATCAAGCGATCGACCAGTTCCAGCATCGACGCCTTGTGAGTAATCAACAGCAGCGTCTTGTCGCCCAGATGAGCCTGCAGGCGGTTGCGGAAACGGGCTTCACTGGTGTTGTCCATCGATGATGTCGGCTCGTCCATCACCAGCACCGACGGGTTAAGCAAAAGTGCCCGCGCCAGTGCCACACTCTGGCGCTGGCCGCCGGACAAGTTGGCGCCGCGCTCGGCGACATGCATGTCCAGCCCCTCCGGATGGCGGTTGCTGAACTCGGTCACCCCGGCCAGCTCGGCGGCTTGCAGCACGGCGTCGTCCTCCACCCAGGGCACTCCCAGCGTCAGGTTTTCCTTCAGGGTACCGTAGAACAGGGTGACGTCCTGCGGCATCACACCGATCAGGTGGCGCACGTGGCTGGGGCTGAGCTGACGGATGTCCACCCCGTCGAGCAGCACCTGGCCGGCCGAGGCATCGTAGAACGCCGTGGCCAGCCGGCCGATGGTCGACTTGCCGGAGCCGATCCGGCCGATGATGCCGACCTTCTCACCGGGGCGAACGTCGAAGGATACCTCGGTCAGCGCATTGAGCTTCTGCTCCGGATAGGCGAACGACACCTGCTTGAAGCGGATATGGCCGGCCAGCGATTCGCGGTGGATAAAGTTCTTGCCCTCCGGGTTCTCCACCGGCAACGCCATGATCTCGCCGAGCATCGTCAATGCCGATTTAGCCTGGTTGTAGCGGGTCGCCAGCTGGGCGATCTGGGCCATCGGCGCCAGCGAGCGCGACGACAGCATCACGCAGGCGATCAGGCCGCCCATCGTCAGGTCGCCCTCGGCGATCCGGTAGACCCCGGCGATGATCATCAATACGGTGGTCATCTGGATGCAGAAACTGGCCACGCTGCCGGCCGAGCTGGTCAGCCGGCGGGTCTTGATCCCCCAGTCGGCGATATGACCGCAGGCCTGCTCCCAGCGTCGCTGCAACTGGCCCTCGGCACCGCAGACCTTGATCATCTCGATGCCGGTCAGCGCCTCCACCAGGGTGGCGTTCTTGATGCTGGACATCCGCCCGGTCTCCTCGACGCTGCGGCGCAACGGCGCCTGCAGCCAGACGCTGTAGCCGATCACGATCAGCATGATGATCACCGGAATCACCGCCAACCAGCCGCCGACCAGGAACACCACCAGGAAAAAGATCAATGCGAATGGCAGGTCGATCAGCGCGGTGACCGTGGCGGAGGTGATGAACTCGCGGATATGGTCAAACTCCTGCAGGTGCTTGGCGAACGCCCCCACCGAGGCCGGCCGCGCCTGCATCTTGATCGACATCACCTTTTCGAAGATCTGCGTCGACAGCAGGATATCCGACTTCTTGCCGGCCAGGTCGATGAAGTGGGCGCGCAGCTGCTTGAGGATGAAATCGAACAGGAACACCAGGCTGATGCCGGCCGCCAGCACCCACAGGGTATCGATGGCGTTGTTGGGCACCACCCGGTCATAGACGTTCATCACGAACAGTGGCGAGGCGATCGCGAACAGGCTGATCAGCAGCGAGGCGATCAGCACATCGCGGTAGATCCGCCAGGAGCGCTTCAGCGTGCCCCAGAACCAATGTTCGTCGTCCAGTTTCAGCGTTTGCGGTGCCCGTTCGTCGTAGCGGAACTGCTTTTTGACGTAGAACACGAAGCCCAGGTAATCATCCGCCAGCTGGTCGAGCGACACCTCGACTTCACCCTCGCCGGTTTCCGGGCGGATCAGGCCGGCAACATTGTCGTCGAGCCGCACCAGTACCGCGGTACGGCCGCCGCGCAGCAGCAGCACAGCCGGCAGCAGCAGCGGATCGAGCTGCTCGAACGAACGCTGCAGCAAGCGCGCCGACAGGCCGGCCCGGGCGGCACCGCGGATAAACAGCGCCTGGGTGTAGCGATTGTCGACCAGCGGCAAGCCGGCTCGCAGCTCGTCTCTGGAGATAGCACGGCCATGCAGTTTGCAGACAACCTTCAACGCATCCAGCAACGGATCGAAGAACGTGTTGTCGCTATCCTGATGCTGATGTGCTTGCCGGCTTTCCAGCGTCGTTTGATGTTCCATGCAACCCACTTATCCAGCAGTTTGACTGCTGTGATTTAATATAAAAAAACCTATACTTCGGTCTGGCTTTTATTTTTCATGTACGTGGAAGACCGCTCTCCAGGCAATATCCAGAATACAGGGGCCGACAGCATGCTTTACATAACAAGAGATAAAGAGGGCGTTATTCAATCCATCTCGCAAAGCAAGGACGACCGACACCGCGAGGAAATAGATCCCGAGCACCCGGAGATCATCAGTTTTCTGGATAATAACAACATCCCTCTCAACGAACTAGGCGAGCTGAAGAGCTCCGATTCCGGATTTATTCGGGTGCTGGAGGACGTCATCGATATTCTGATCGATCGCGATATCATCCAGTTCACCGACCTGCCCGACGCGGCCCAGCAGAAACTGCTCGACCGCCGGGAGCTGCGTCAGCGACTGGTCTCCAGCCTCAGTACCAGCTCCACCCTGCTCGGCGAGGAAGACTCACCGGAAAGCCTGATATAACCCCGTTCAAGCGCCCCCTCCCTCGTTGATATAACCCTGGAATCCGTCGATGCCGGTTTCCTGCAGCCGGTTCAGTTGCTGCTCGCTCTCCACCACCGTGGCATAGACCGGAATCGCCAGATTATGCACCGTATTGCAGACCCCGGTCAGCAATGTCAGGCTGGCGTCATCCTGCGCCCGACAGATGGCGGGAGCAATCTTGACATAGTCCGGCCGTAGCCGGGCGACATAATCCAGCTCCAGGCCGCCGCCGGCCACGTTGTCGATGCCGAAACGCAGCTTCAGTGAGCGCAGGATCTGGACGAAACTGTCCACCGCCTCCGGCTCGCGCTGCAGATGGCTTTCCGGAAACTCGATGAACAGCGCCCCCGCCTGGCCGGCGGTCAACGCGGCCAGGCGGCTGATGAAACCGGTATCACGCATCGACGACAGCGACAGGTTCAGTACCAGCGGCGTCTCGCCCTGTTCCTGCAGGATCTTGTCCAGCACCGCCAGATCCAGCTCGGCGCCCAGGTTGAACTGCTCGATCACCGGAAGGAAGGCACCGGCCCTCATCTCCTGGCCCGATTCATCCAGCAGCCGGACATAGACCTCACTTTGCACCGCTGGGCCAGCCAGTGCCTGAACCACCGGCTGATGGCTCAGCGTCAGCGCGCGATCCGCAATGCGCCGGCGTAACAGTTCAACCCAGGCCTGACCGGTACGCAGGACATTGGCGGTATCCGGCGCGGCGGTGGACCAGACGAACCGATCCACCCCCAGCGCATCCACTTCCCGCAACAAGGTATCGACACGCGTCAACAGCGAGCCGACCCCGTCCTGGGACTCGACCAGGGTGCCGGCCAGGCTGAAATGCGCCTGCTCGGCCACCGCCCCCGGCAGCTGCAGAGCGGACAGCCGCTTGCTCAGTTCGGCCAGCGAGTGGCTCAGGTCGTCCGATGGCAGCACCGGCACCAGCACGCCAAATTCATACTCGGAGATCCGCCCGACCAGGCTGTCGGGCCGATCGAAATGCTGCCGCAGCAACCCGACCGCCTGCTGGATCAGGGCCAGCCAGTTCGGATAGCCGTAACTTTTACGGACGGTCTCGCCCTTAAGCTGGCGTAGCGCGATAAAGGCATGGGTTTTCTCACCTTCGGCCTGGCGTGCCTCAAGCTCGTTCAACAGGTGCTGGCGGTTGGCAACACCGGTCTCCTCATCCTGTTGCAGCCGCTGGTGCAGGGCCTTCAGTTGGCGGGCATTGGCAGTGAAACGCTCATTGAGGATATCGCTCAGCCGGTTCATCGCGAACACCACCCGCTTCAACTCCTGGGTGCGCGGCTCCGGCACCCGGTAGCTGAAATCCTTGTCCTCGATCGCTTGGGCCTGATGCTCGATCTGGCGCAACGGCCGAATAAGCACCCGCACCCCCAGCGAGCCGATCAACGCGATAACGACGAACAGCGAACCATAAAGCGCCAGCAGTTCCAGGCTCAGCTGCCACAGCTGCTGCTGCACAAAGCCGGGATGCCCTTCGATGCGGATCTCGGCGGATTCGGTCCAGCCGCTGGCGACCGGAGCGCTGGCGAGCGCCGGTTCGATATCGAACAGATTGATGAACCAGCCCGGTACACCCTCCGGGTCGGCCCGGTTTTCCCGTACCAGGGTCTCCTCGGTAGCGAAGATATCCACCGACATCCGGCGGTAGAAGGCACCATCGAAAGCCGCATTCAGGGTGACCTCGACCGCCGTCTTGTCCAGCGGCTCCAACAGCGGTGCCAGCCGCATACCCAGCGAGGTCAAGGCGCTTTCGGTATTGACCTGTGACTGGATCTGCAGCGATTCGGAGCTGGAGCGCACGTTGAGGAACAGCACCGCCGCCAGCGAGATCACCATGGTGAACCAAAGCAGCAGTAATAACTGGCGATACAGTGTCATAAGCCGATTACCTTGTATCCATCCTACTGAGAAAATTCCTGTTGGCGCTGGCGCAGCTCTTTCCAGAGACTCAGCCGGTCCGAGCTGCCGACCAATTTACCGATCCCTCGCGACTTGGTCAGCCAGAGATACTCGGCATTGAAACTGTAGATAGGCAAAAGATCCTTACGAAAGCGGGCTTTCTTGATTTTTGGATCGATATTATCCAATACCAGCGGCTCCGAACCACGCCGCTGATAATAGGTCAGCACCATATGATGCTGGTTAAATCTAACCGCCTTAACATACATCAGCCGCAACTTTTCCGACGGAACGCCCAACGCCACCAGGGTGTAATATTTAGCGATGGTGAAATCCTCGCAGTCACCCGCTCCGCGACCGATGAACTCCACCGGCGTGGCCCAGTAGTCTTCCTGCTGCCAGATCTTGATATCGTCGGAGAACTGCAGCTGATTGAAGAAGTCGTTGACCGCCTCTAGCTGAGCTTCGACAGGCTGTTCTCGGTTCTGCTCGATCAGCGCCTGCCAGGCCAGGGTACGCCGGAATGCCTGGTCACCGAACTGCTGCTGGACGAACAGCGCGATCTTGGCGAAGTTCAACCCCTGGGTGGCCTTTACCTGCTGATACGCGAGCAGCAGGCCAAGCACCAGCATCAGCGGCATCGCCCAGCGGCGGTACAGGCTTAAGATTTGCGGCCGGACGGCACCGAGCCTTCCCATTCATCAGCGCCCTTCGAGGAACAAGGAATCCGGCCCGCTGGCCGGCCAATCACTTCGCCAGCAGAACTGACGTCAGCTTGCCTATGGCATTGAGTATCCTAACTTTTGCCGCTTCGTAGGTATAGTAAGCATCCATGTACTGGCTGTTGGAACGGAACACTTCGTTCTCCGCGTCCAGCAGGTCGATCAGGGTGCGCTTGCCCAGGTTGAACTCCTTGCGATAGGCATCGCGGGTCGCGCCCGAGGCATAGACGTACTCGGCCAGGAACTCGCGCTGCCGCGCCAGCGCATCGTAGGCCGCCCAACTGAGCCGAACCCCCTGCCGCGCCTGGCGCTGGGCATCGTCATTCACCGCCCGCGCCTGCTCCACCTGCTGAGCAGCCGCCAGGTTGTTGGCTTTGTCGGCGCCGCCGCTGAACAGGTTCCAACGCATCTCCAACAGCACGGAATAACTCTCATCAACGCCCGCTGTGCCGCCGATCTCCTCGCCGTAGTCGCCTCCCACTACCAGATCGAGCTGCGGGTAGTAATTCGACTTGCTGCGCTTGTACTGGCTGCGGGCTTCATCGATATCCACAACGGAGGCCTGCACCGTATAGTTTTCGGTCACCGCCTGCCGTTCCGCCTCCTCCAGCGTTTCCGGCAACAGCGTTTCGTCCAGTTCGAAGACGGTCAGCGTATCCGGCGGCAATGCGCCGACCACCCGCTGGTAATCGGTTTCGGCATCCACCAGGTTGTTTTCGGCACTGACCAGGTTGGCATTGGCGCTGTTCAGCCGGCTGGAGATCTGCGACAGATCGGCCCGGGTGCCAACTCCCTGATCGACCCGGCTACGGATCTGGCTGTAGATCTCCTCGTGATTGGCCAGGTTCTCCGCCGCCAGGCCGTACAGTGCGCGCTGTTTCTGAAGATCCAGATAGGCCTGCGCCACCCGCAGCGCGACGTTCTCCCGTACTGCGGCCAGTTCCAGCTGGCGAGCCTCGGTAAAGTGCTCGTTACGCTCCACCTCGTACTGGGTATTGAAGCCATCGAACAGCATCTGCCGCGCTTCGAACCCCAGCCGACGGCGTTCCCAGGTGTCATCCTGCTCGTTGCGGGCCCGGGTGGTCGCATTGTTGACCTGCTCGGCACCGATATCGCCGGTGATATCCAATGACGGCAGGTAGCTCGCCCGGGCAGCATCCAACCGACGCTCCCCTTCGACCGTCTGCGCCTGCGCCCGCAGGACATCCGGATGCCTGGCCAGTGCCTTGCCAATCACCTCGGCTAACTCGGCGGTCTCGGCCTGAGCCGCCGGCAGATAAGTACACAGACAAAACAGGGATAGTGCGGATTTCAGTTTCTTGATCATCATGTCCGTCAATACAACTCGTCCATTACTCGACTTTCACCAGCGATACGGCCAACAGCTCGGCACGACGCTAAGGCCTGCCATACGGAAGGCCCTCGCCGGCAGCACCTCAGCCGAACCTTCAGACCGGCGATTCGTCCACCCGGGTAGTCAGATCCACCACGACCGTTTCGGGCGGTGCGATATCGGCATTAAAGCTCTCGGCCGGGGTCGACGCGGCCGCTTCCTCATCGCTGCGGATCTCCGCCGCCTCTGCGCTGCTGCCCAATGCGCCATCCAGCAGGGCTTCCAGATCTTCCTCTTCGTCGACCAGCAGCTCACTGGTATCGACCACCACGGTGGTTTCGGTCACTTCATAGGAGGTCCAGACATCATCAGTGGTCGGCGAATCCTGGGTATCCTCCCAGACATGGCTTGAGCCATCCTGTTGGCCACTTCCGGCGTCCGCCGTCTGCTGCTCGTAAGCAGCACCCTCCGGGTTCAGCGCATCATGGCTGAAGAAAACGCGGTCGCTGGCATTCGCCGTTTCAACCGTATCGTCGCCCAGCGTAGCCGAGTAACCCGTTCCATTTTGTTCGAAACCGACGGTTGCTCCCTCCTGATAGCCGCTCACCTGGCCCGCCGAGGGCGAATCGGCATCCGGCAGGATGAACAGACCGAGCGAGTCGGCATCGCCCAGCAGCGAGTCGTCGCTGTCCAGGTACAGCTGTTTGGTTTGATCGATACCGTCACTGTCGCCATCGGTGAACGGCTCGCTGGCATCCTCTTCGACGATGACGCCGCCCAGCAATGTCTTGCCGCCGTCCGCACCGTCGGCTGCACTGTACACGCCCAGCCCGTTGTCGTATTCAGCGTCATAGGCGTGCAGGTTCACCGTCACATCGACCGCGCGTTGATCAACACCATCCGTCAGCAGGTACTCGCCCTGGTGGCCGGTATCGTCCGAGCGCTCCAGCTGCTGCTGCGCGATGGTCAGCGTCTGGCTGTCGCTGCGGGTTTCACCGGTTTGCTGTTCGGTCGAGGTGGCGGTGAATTTGATCTCCGTCGACCCTGCCAGCGACGCGTCATCGACCACCAATTTCAGCTCGGCCAGCTGCTGGTTACTGAGCGTCGACAGGTCCACCACGCCCTGGTCGTTGGCGGTGAGCTCCTGACCACCAACCTTCAATCGAGCGCCTGCCGGCAGATTCGACGCGAACAGGCCGGCATATTCCGAACTGTCGCCACTGCGGATATCCAGATTCAGCGAAACCTCACGTTCCAAGCCGTCGTCGGCATCCGTTGCCAGGGTCTGGATCGCCTCGGCAGTGACTTCCAGCTCCGGCGCATCCGCCACCGGGGTGACCCCGACGGTCAGCGAACTGCTCAAACTACGGCTGCCGTCGCCGTTAAGCTGGGTATAACTCAGTTCCGCCTCACCACTGAAGTCCTCCGCCGGCACCAGCACGGTGCCCTCATCGGTCTGATAGACGCTCAGTTCGGCCTGCTCGGCATTGCTGATCTCCACCGTGGCGGCATCCTGCAGGCTGAAGCCCTGACCTACCTGCTCGCCGAGCTGATCGGCACTGACCAGCAGTGAGCCGTCCTCGGCCATGGTCAGCTCTACCGGCGTGGTTTCATCGCCGTTCAGGGTAATCTCGATGGTCACGGTACTGGTTTCGCCCAGTGCACCATCCGAATCGATCGGCTGGTAATCGAAGGAGTCGCTGGCCTCGACCTCAGTCTGCGCTTCGATGTATTTGATCTCGTAGTTCGAACCGTGCTCCGAGTTGGTAGTGAACTCCAGGCTGTCGAACTCGGCATCCAGTACCAGCGTCGCTTCCAGCGGATCGGAAGAAACCTCGGCTTGGGCCACCACTTGGCCATTCAGGTAGGCGGTGACCTTGGCACTGGCCAGCTGGTCGCTGCCGATGTCGAAGTGGCCGCCGAGCCCATCCAGGCCGATCTCGGCCCCGTTCATGGTGTCGTTGTACTCGACCCTGATCAGGTCACCCTGGTTGATCCCCTGGCCTTCATCATCAGCCAGCCCCTGGCCGATATGATCAGCTTCGCCATCGTACTGCGCCAGTTTGCTGCCGATATTGCCGGAGCTCTGCTGGTCCTGCGCGTTCGAAGCGATCGATGTGGTGGCCGACAGGCCGCCATCCGTGCGCTTGGTCAGACTGTCTTCGGCACCGGATGCCGGCACTTCGCCCCAGTTATCCCGTGTCACCGAAGTTTCATCCTTGGTACCGAGCAGGATCTCGCCGCTGTCAGCCAGTTCGTCGCTGACCTGGTACTGCAGTGCATCCAGAGCGAAGGCCCGCGGCTGATCGTCCGACTCAGGATCGTACAGATCCTCGGCACTCAGCGCCTGGCCGTTATAGAGCAGCACACCGTTGGTTGGCAGCGTCAGGATCACCACCTGGGTAACCTTGCTGCTGTCGGCACCATCCTCGGTATCGGATACCTCGCCCTGCTCGGCAAAGGCGATATCGACCGCATCGCTGTCGCTGAGCTGAATGGTGAACGACTCGCTGACCGGCGGGGTATTGACGGCCGGCAGTACGTTAACCGCTTGCTGCGCGCTGTCGGTATTACCATCGGCGGTAGCGGCAACCAACCGGATCAACGGCAGGCTGCCGCCAGCGTTGACATGGGCCGCACCTGCCGCCGTCAGCACCACGGAGCCGACCTGCAACGCGTAGTAGCCGTTCGCATTGCTGCCGTCGGCAAAGTCGGTGGTGACCGCATCGCCATCGGCATCAGTGGCGGTAAAGGTTGCGACCCGCTGACCCGCGGCGGCTTCACCCTCGGTAAGCTCTTCCGCCGAGGTAATCTGCAGTACAGGCCCCACATTCACGCCGATCACGGTCAGCTGCACCTGGGCGGTATCGGTCTCCCCGGACTCATCGCTGACCGTATAGCCGAAGCTGACCGGCTTGATCTCGCCGGTGGCCAACCCCTGATCAGCGGCGCTGTAGCTGAAGCTGCCGTCGCTGTTCACCGTCAGCGATCCGCCGTCGACGGCAACAGTGACACTGCCGTTCACCAGCGCATGACTTTCGTCGCCAACTTCAATGGCGGTAATTGCAATGCTGTCGCCGTCGGCATCACTGTCGTTGGCCAGCAGATCCTGCTGGCTATCGAGAATATTCAGCGTCTGCCCTTCCAATACGGTATAGGGGCTGTTCACCGCCGCACTGCCCAAGGCGCTGATACCGGTGATAAAGAAGTCGGAGTTATCGGTGGTGTTGTCGGTATTGCCCTCGGTGGCAATCGCTTCCAGCCGCAGGCTATCGAATACCTTGCCAGCGGTATCGACCGCAGTGGTGAAGCTGTCGTCATCGGCATCGCTGATAGTACCGGTCGCCACCAACTGGCCATCCAGATAGGCGCTCCACTGCGCCAGTTCGCCACTGCCGAACTCGTTGGGGAACAGATGGGAGATACCCAGATTGGCTTCGGTAACATAGCCGTCGAACTCTATCAGCACCGCTTCCGAGGCATCCTCGGCGGCACTGTACTGGATCTGCTCCGCCGGGCCGCCGTTGGCATCGCCGGTCACGCCGATCTTATTACCATCGCCAAAGGTCAGCTCGGTCTCCTGCCCCTGCAGGTCATAGGCCTTGACCGTTACCCCCTGGGCCTGCCGGGCTTCGGCACTCCAGTTATCCTGATCTTGATTCTGATCACCCAGATCACCCAAGCCGATGGCGTAAGCCTCGCCAGCCGGATCGTCGACCGCCTCCGGGGCCTGGTTCTGCAGCTCCGCGCCTAGGTTCACCGTCAGGGTGGCGGTCGCCTCGCTGCCATCGTAATCGACCACCGTGTAGGTGAACTGGTCGGAAATATCCGTGGCGACCGACGTGGTAACCGATGCCACTGAGTCAACGCGATAGTTGTCGTTGTTGCTGGAACTCTCAGACAGGGTAAAGGCGATATATCCGATATCGGTTTCCGAGCTGACGGTCACGCTGGTGATATTGTTGCCATTACCGGAGAACGCCAGTTCGGCGGCGATTTCATTGCCTTCGGCGTCAAACACCCGGATCGAGATATCGTCATTGCCGGTGGCGTTCTGCAGACCGGCGGTGACCTCTGAGGTGCCGGCGCCGAAGCTGAAGAGCAGCGCTTCCTGGCCATTGGCGTCCGTGTCGATCGGGTCATTGCTGCCGTTGTTGTTGCCTTCGTTGTCACCCACGCCCAGGCCGGAACCGGCGCTTGATACATAGTCGGCGCTGGCGGCGGCCAGGTTGAGCTTGCCATTGACCAGCAGCGGATCGGAATCCCGCAGGCCCAGCGCCGAATCGGTCATATTGAGACTGGCGGTGGTGGTTTCAGAAGCTGCCTGTTCGGACGGCGTATAGCTATAGCTGCCGTCGCTGGCGATGGTCAGTACGCCACCCTCGCCAGCAATCTGGACGGTGCCGTCGGCCGGAACCTCAACGGTGTCGTTGTCATTGGAGATCTGGGTCAGTCTCAGTGGCTGCGCATCGTTGCTGTCCAGCGAACTGTCATTGGTCAACACATTGCCGGTTACCGGTTCGCCGCCGACTTGCGCGTCAACCTGATCCAATTGGGCGGTAACCCCGGTATCGCTGATATTGAGGGTCACAGTCACCCAGTTCGACGTGGATTCACCATCGCTGAGCTGATAGGTGAAGGAATCGACGACAGCTCCTTCGCTGTTGTCGACCACCGGTGCCGCATAGCTGAACTGACCGTTGCTCTGCATCACCACGGTACCACCCAGCGCGGTCACCAGCGTCAGACCATTACCGATGGACAGGTCTACCGCGCCGCTGCCGTCGCCATCCTGTGCCAATGCCACCACCTGTAACTGGACCTGATCGGCCGGCTGATCGTTATCCAGCACGCTGAACTGCGCCGAGGTCTGCTCGCCCTCAGTCACATTCAGGCTGTCGGCCTGTGGGCTGAATGACTCGGCCAGCACAACCGGCACGGTTACCGAGGCAGACGCACTGTTATCGTTCGCCAGTTCGTAGCCATCATCGGACGGTTGCTCAGTAGCTACCGCCGTCACCTTCAGTTCAAAGTTGCCAGCAGATTCCGGCGCGATCAGTTGCAGTCCATCGAGTTGCGCCGGCGTCAGCGTCCAGACACCGTCCTGCTCGCTACCCGCCGACAGACGCGCGCCGTCCGGCAGGTTCTCAACACGGACCAGCAATGACTCGCTACCATCCTGATCGACCAACGCGGTGGTAATATCCAGCGCCACGCTGACCATGCCCGATTCAACATCGCCCAGGTCCTGGGTCAGCTCGATATTATCCAGGAACATGCCGCGGCCCTGATCAACCGCCCAACCTGCAGCACTGAATTCGATCTGCATCGACTCGCCAGTGCCGACGAAGGTCAGCGTATGGCTGGACCATTCATTGCCAGAGTTACCGGAACCATCCGCAGACACTGTTGCCAGTACCTGATCACCGACGCTGACGTCGACCTTGTTCACCCAGTCGCTGTAGCCCGCGCGCGGCGAGTAGTCGAAGGTCAGCGTATAGACCGCCCCTTCCACGGTATCCACCGTGCGGTAGATATTTTCCGCATCCGGGAACGGATGGTTATGACTGGGATCTTCGTTCAGCTCGATATAGTCGCCTGCACCATCACCACTCCACATTTCGATCTTGTCGGAGCTGGTCTGCCAGCCATCCACCGAATCGACAAAGTCATCGGAGCCACTATTACCGAAGGTGGACTGGAAAACAGTCGAAGTCCCGCCATCCACCACAATCGGCTCCGGCTCGCCCAGCTCGACCGCCAATATCGGCTGGTCGGCCACCGCATTGACCGCGACCGTCAGCGGGGCGACGGTCTCGGCCCGGTCACCGGTCTCCTCGACCGTGCTAACGGCAACCACGCTCAGCTCGAAGTCAACATCGCTGTGCAGCGGCGGCTTGATCTTCAGCCCTGCGAGATCATCCGGATTCAGCGACGCCACCCCGTTCGATACAGCAAGCTCACCTTGGGCATTGCTGAGGGTCGCCCCACTTGGAATACCGCGAATCTCGATGGACAGAGACTCCGTAGCATCGGTCAACTCGGCGCTGATCGACAGCGCAATCGCCTCGTCCTCATCGCCCTGGGCCGCCAGCACGTCTAACGTCGGGGCATTCGCGGCTTCATCGACGTCGGTCTCGTTCAGCGTGATGGTGGCGTCGCTGGTGCGGCCGCCACCGTCGGTCAGGGTCACCACATACTGGCCGCTGTTGCTGCCCTGCTCGAAGTCGTTGACGTGTGCCGCGGCGCCGGCCGCGGTGATGCGGATGTTACCGTCACCGTCGATCTGGTAGTAACCGTCGGCAGAAGTGGCAGACAGGCTGCCATCGGCCTGCTTGAAGCCGAAGCCGCTGATGCCGTCCAGGTCGGAGGCCTCCAGGGTGGCAACCACCGCGCCGGCCTGTTGGTTCTCGGCGTAGTCGAAGTTCTGGTCGGCGAAGCTGGCCGCCTCATCCAGGTCGGTCTCGGTCAGCGTGATGGTGGCGTCGCTGGTGCGACCGCCACCGTCGGTCAGGGTCACCACATACTGGCCGCTGTTGCTGCCCTGCTCGAAGTCGTTGACGTGCGCCGCCACGCCGGCCTCGGTGATGCGGATGTTGCCGTCACCGTCGATCTGGTAGTAACCGTCGGCAGAAGTGGCAGACAGGCTGCCATCGGCCTGCTTGAAGCCGAAGCCGCTGATGCCGTCCAGGTCGGAGGCCTCCAGGGTGGCAACCACCGCGCCGGCCTGTTGGTTCTCGGCGTAGTCGAAGTTCTGGTCGGCGAAGCTGGCCGCCTCATCCAGGTCGGTCTCGGTCAGCGTGATGGTGGCGTCGCTGGTGCGACCGCCACCGTCGGTCAGGGTCACCACATACTGGCCGCTGTTGCTGCCCTGCTCGAAGTCGTTGACGTGCGCCGCCACGCCGGCCGCGGTGATGCTGATCTGACCCTGGGCATTGATCTGGTAGTAACCGTCGGCAGAAGTGGCAGACAGGCTGCCATCGGCCTGCTTGAAGCCGAAGCCGCTGATGCCGTCCAGGTCGGACGCCTCCAGGGTGGCAACCACCGCGCCGGCCTGTTGGTTCTCGGCGTAGTCGAAGTTCTGGTCGGCGAAGTTGGCCGCCTCGTCCAGGTCGGTCTCGGTCAGCGTGATGGTGGCGTCGCTGGTGCGGCCGCCGCCGTCGGTCAGGGTCACCACATACTGGCCGCTGTTGCTGCCCTGCTCGAAGTCGTTGACGTGTGCCGCCACGCCGGCCGCGGTGATGCTGATCTGACCCTGGGCATTGATCTGGTAGTAGCCGTCTTCGCTGGTCGCCTGCACGCTGCCGTTGGCGTGTTTGAAGCCGAAGTCGCTGATGCCGTCCAGGTCGGACGCCTCCAGGGTCGCCACTACCGCGCCAGCCTGTTGGTTCTCGGCGTAGTCGAAGTTCTGGTCGGCGAAGCTGGCCGCCTCATCCAGGTCGGTCTCGGTCAGCGTGATGGTGGCATCGCTGGTGCGACCGCCACCGTCGGTCAGGGTCACCACATACTGGCCGCTGTTGCTGCCCTGCTCGAAGTCGTTGACGTGCGCCGCCACGCCGGCCGCGGTGATGCGGATGTTGCCGTCACCGTCGATCTGGTAGTAGCCGTCTTCGCTGGTATCGGTGCCGGTCGCTTTAAAATTGAAGCCTGTTACGCCTTCAGGATCATCAGCCTGAAGAGTGGCGATAATGGCGTTCGCTTGCTGGTTTTCCGCATAGCTGTGCTGCTGGTCGTCAAAGCTGGCCGCTTCGTTGACCCTTACCACCAGAACGCTGTCGCTGTCATCGGCACTCTTGCCGCCGGCGGTGACCTGCACGCTGACCGTCAGGCTCTGCAGGTCCAGCTGGTCGTTGTTGATCGCCGCGACGCCGGCGGCGGTCAACAGCACGCTGTTACCGTCGATCGCCAGGTAGCCGTTGTCGTTATTGAGCAGCTGGTGTGTCAGCGGCTGGTCTTCCGGGTCACTGGATGTGAAGGTGGCCACGGTATCGCCTACTTCGACCGCTTCCTCGGTCAGCGACTCCACCGCGGTGACTTCGATGCTCGGGCCCTCGTCGACCCGGTTGATGGCGGTGCTGTCGCTGTCGTCGGCGCTCTGGTCGCCGGCCGTGACCTGCACACTGACCGTCAGGCTCTGCAGGTCCAGCTGATCGTTGTTGATCGCGGCGACGCCGGCGGCGGTCAACAGCACCGTATTGCCGTCGATCTGGAAGTAGCCGTGCGGGTCGTTGAGCAGCTGGTGCGTCAGCGGCTGGCCTTCCGGATCGCTGGAGACGAAGGTGGCGACGGTATCACCGGCGGCCACCGACTCCTCGGTCAGCGATTCCACCGCGGTGACTTCGATGCTCGGACCCTCGTCGACCCGGTTGATGGCGGTGCTGTCGCTGTCGTCGGCGCTCTGGTCGCCGGCGCTGACCTGCACGCTGACGCTCAGGCTCTGCAGGTCCAGCTGATCGTTATTGATCGCCGCGACGCCGGCGGCGGTCAACAGCACCGTATTGCCGTCGATCGCCAGGTAGCCGTTGCCGTTATTGAGCAGCTGATGCGTCAGCGGCTGGCCTTCCGGATCGCTGGAGACGAAGGTGGCGACCAGCTGACCTTCGCTGACCGACTCCTCGGTCAGCGATTCCACCGCGGTGACGGCGATGCTCGGGCCCTCGTCGACCCGGTTGATCAGGGTGCTGTCGCTGTCATCGGCGCTCTGGTCGCCGGCGCTGACCTGCACGCTGACGCTCAGGCTCTGCAGGTCCAGCTGATCGTTGTTGATCGCCGCAACGCCGGCGGCGGTCAACAGCACCGTATTGCCGTCGATCTGGAAGTAACCGTGCGGATCGTTCAGCAGCTGATGCGTCAGCGGCTGGCCTTCCGGGTCGCTGGATGTGAAGGTGGCGACCTGTTGGCCTTCGCTGACCGACTCCTCGGTCAGCGATTCCACCGCGGTGACGGCGATGCTCGGGCCCTCGTCGACCCGGTTGATCAGGGTGCTGTCCGTATCGTCGGCGGACTGATCGCCGGCGCTGACCTGCACGCTGACCGTCAGGCTCTGCAGGTCCAGTTCGTCATTGTTGATCGCCGCGACGCCGGCGGCGGTCAGCAGCACCGTATTGCCGTCGATCTGGAAGTAACCGTTCGGATCGTTCAGCAGCTGATGGCTCAGCGGCTGGCCTTCCGGATCGCTGGATGTGAAGGTGGCAACCTGTTGGCCTTCGCTGACCGACTCCTCGGTCAGCGATTCCACCGCGGTTACCTCGATGCTCGGGCCCTCGTCGACCCGGTTGATGGCGGTGCTGTCGCTGTCATCGGCGCTCTGGTCGCCGGCGGTGACCTGCACGCTGACCGTCAGGCTCTGCAGGTCCAGCTGATCGTTGTTGATCGCCGCGACGCCGGCGGCGGTCAGCAGCACCGTATTGCCGTCGATCTGGAAGTAGCCGTGCGGGTCGTTCAGCAGCTGGTGCGTCAGCGGCTGGCCTTCCGGATCGCTGGAGACGAAGGTGGCGACGGTATCACCGGCGGCCACCGACTCCTCGGTCAGCGATTCCACCGCGGTGACGGTGATGCTCGGACCCTCGTCGACCCGGTTGATGGCGGTGCTGTCGCTGTCGTCGGCGCTCTTGCCGCCGGCCGTGACCTGCACGCTGACGCTCAGGCTCTGCAGGTCCAATTCATCATTGTTGATCGCCGCGACGCCGGCGGCGGTCAGCAGCACCGTATTGCCGTCCAGCGCCAGGTAGCCATTGTCGTTATTGAGCAGCTGGTGTGTCAGTGCATCGCCATCTGGATCACTCGAGGTGAAATTGGCAATCACCTGGCCCGCTGTCACCGCTTCTTCGGTAACGGACTCAACAGCTGTCAGAGAAATGCGCGGGCTGGAGTCGGACGGGGCAGTCGGAGTCGTCGGAGTCGTCGGAGTCGTCGGAGTCGTCGGATCGGTCGGATCGGTCGGATCGGTCGGATCGGTCGGATCGGTCGGGTCGGTCGGCTCTGTCGGTTCGGTCGGTTCGGTCGGTTCGGTCGGTTCGGTCGGCTCAGTTGGTTCTGACGGGCTGGTTCCGGATTCACCATCGGAACCGCCAGCACTGCTATCAGTGTCGGTGCTGGAATCCAAGGTAGCGGTAAACTCGACGGTTGAATCCCGGCGGCCCGGGTTCAGCGGCCGATTATCATCTGCGCCGGCACTGCCGGTATTACCGGTATCGAAGCCACTGTCCGGCAACACTTCCTGGCCGGTTCGAGAGAGAGTGACCGCTTCGGACGATGTGCGGACACCGGCATCCTGAATACCACCGGCGGCCGGCGCCTCGAAGGCCTGGGTCGGGTCGACGCCGTCAAGGATCGCCTGTTGCAGCTGGGCGATGTCATCGGCGTCTTCATTTAGAATGTCGTCGTAGTCCGACTGGGCCAGGAGCAGCTCGGCAAGCTCGGCGAACGAGTACTCACCCGCTTCGACAACGTTGACCGACCCGCTGTCGCTTGACTGCAGCTGGATATCAGCGCCTTCGCTCAGGACGACCTTGTCGGTCTCTTCGATCCGGTCGCCCACCTTGGCTTCACGGCGTTCACCGTCCGCCGATACGATCCACACCTGGCCGCTGACCGCCGCAACAATCAAGCTATCCGCCATTTCCTTCGCCCCTATTGAACCATTCTCTTGCCCCGCCTAGCCCGGCCTAAAGCGACCCTGTGTGCTGTCCGGAACCCCGCCGCAATGTGGTGGCGAAGTATTCACTAGTTCAGAGAAAAAAAGTTTTGCGAAATCAAAGAAAAGTTTTGCCAAATCAAACGACCGACAATGAACAGTAAAGCTGGTGAAACATAACGCTCGCCGGACTTGACCAGTCTAATGACACACCGTCAACAAGCCATACCAGAAAATACGCTAAACCTTTAAATTCAGGCGTACCGGCTCGTTCAGGGTATTAACTCACGGCCATCGGCCAGTGTAAGACGGGCCTCTTTTTTGCGTTTGAACAGCTCTGGATTGCGTAAAAAATTAAAACAAGCGTTCAGCCTTTGGGCTGAACATTTAATCATCAATCCCGCACAGCCACCGGAGTCTGGCACAAAAAATCCGGAGTTTTTTGCAAGACCCGCCTTGCCGCTGTCACTAAAGTGCCATCCTCAAGATAACAAGATTGATTTCCACGCGATCTCCCATCGCCGGATGCTGAGGACTAAGAGCTATGTTCAAGGCCATCGATGTACTCCAGCCGGAATTCACTGCGCGTAAACCCGCAGAGATCTGGCCGCTGATCTCACCGCTGTACGCGGTCGACGAATCCCAATGGCTGCGCGAGCTGCTGCCGCTGGCCGAGCCCAGCGCAGCCGAGCTGAGCCGTACCACCGACAGTGCCACCGACCTGATTAATAAGGTGCGCGCCGACGATGGCGCCATCCACATGGTCGACGCCCTGCTGCTGGAATACAGCCTGGATACCAAAGAGGGCATCCTGCTGATGTGCCTGGCGGAAGCGCTGATGCGCATTCCCGATGCGGAGACCGCCGATGCCCTGATCCGCGACAAACTGAGTGTCGCAGACTGGAAATCACATCTGAAAAGCTCCGATTCGCTGCTGGTCAACGCCTCCACCTGGGGTCTGCTGCTGACCGGTAAAGTGGTCACCATGGACGAGAAGGAAGATGGCAGCCCGGCTAATGTGCTGAACCGTCTGGTCAACAAGTTCTCCGAGCCGGTGATCCGCAAGGCGATGAACCAGGCAATGAAGATCATGGGCCACCAGTTCGTGCTGGGCCGTGATATCGGAGAGGCGCTGAAGCGCGGCAAGAACTACCGCGACAAGGGCTACACCTACTCGTTCGACATGCTCGGTGAAGCGGCACTGACCGCCAAAGATGCCGACAAGTACTTCAACGACTACAGCCGGGCGATCGCCTCTGTCGGCCAGGACAGCTATAAGGGCGACAGCCCGCGTCCGACCATCTCCATCAAGCTGTCGGCGCTGCACCCGCGCTACGAAGTGGGTCAGCACGCCCGCGTGATGAGCGAGATGTTCGAGCGGGTCCGCGAACTGATCAAACAGGCCCGGGCACTGGATGTCGGCATCACCATCGACGCCGAGGAAGCCGACCGGCTGGAGCTGTCACTGGAACTGTTCGAAAAGCTGTACCGCGATCCGGCCGCCAAGGGTTGGGGCAACTTCGGTCTGGTGATCCAGGCCTACTCCAAGCGTGCCCTGCCGGTACTGGCCTGGCTGACCGCGTTGGCCGCCGACCAGGGCGACCGCATCCCTGTGCGGCTGGTAAAAGGCGCCTACTGGGATGCCGAGATCAAGCTGTGCCAGCAGCGCGGCCTGTCCGGCTACCCGGTGTTCACCCGCAAAGAGGCGACCGATGTCTCCTACCTGGCCTGCGCCCGCTTCCTGCTGAGCGAGCAGGTGCGCGGTAAGATCTACCCGCAGTTCGCCAGCCACAATGCACACACCGTGGCGGCGATCATCAATACGGCCAGCCACCGCGATTTTGAATTCCAGCGCCTGCATGGCATGGGCGACGCGTTGTACAACACCGTACTGAAGCTGCACGACGTCAACGTGCGCATCTATGCACCGGTCGGCAGCCACAAAGACCTGCTGCCGTACCTGGTACGCCGTCTACTGGAAAACGGTGCCAACAGCTCCTTCGTACACCGCCTGGTCGACGCCCGTCACCCGGTCGCCGACCTGGTACACCACCCGGTCGAGGTGCTGCAGGGCCGCTCGTCGCTGGCCAACCCGTACATCCCGCAGCCGCGCCAGCTGTTCGACGACCGCACCAACTCCAAGGGTCCGAATATCGAGATCGAGTGCGAGTGGCAGCCGTTCAAGCAGTCGGTCGATGCCTTCATGGAGACCCAGTGGACCGGCGGTCCGCTGATCAACGGCCAGCTGCGTGAAACCGGCAATCTGCAACCGGTCAAGGCGCCGTACGACCGCAGCGAACTGGTCGGCCAGGTGCACTGGGCCGGCACCGCCGAGGTTGACGAAGCCCTGGCATGCGCCGCCGATACCCTGCCGGGCTGGCAGGCGACGCCGGTCGACCAGCGAGGCAAATACCTGGAACAGTTAGCCGATCTGCTGGAGCAGCACGAGGGCGAGCTGGTCGCGCTGTGCCACCGCGAGGCGGGCAAGACCATCCAGGACAGCATCGACGAGATCCGCGAAGCGGTCGATTTCTGCCGTTACTACGCCCAGCAGGCGCGCGCCGAGCTGACACCCAAGACCATCACCGGTTTCGACGGCCAGCCGCGCCAGATCGAACTGGCCGGTCGTGGCGTGTTCCTGTGCATCAGCCCGTGGAACTTCCCGCTGGCGATCTTCCTGGGCCAGGTCAGCGCCGCATTGGTCGCCGGCAACTGCGTGATCGCCAAGCCGGCCGAACAGACCAGCCTGATCGCGGTACGCGCCATCGAGCTGCTGCTTGAAACCGGTATTCCGGCCGGTGCCATCGCACTGCTGCCGGGTGACGGCGCCACCGTTGGCGCGCCGCTGACCCGCGATCCGCGCATCGCCGGCGTGGCCTTCACCGGCTCCACCGAAACCGCCCAGCTGATCAACCGGGCGCTGGCGGCACGCGATTGCGCGCCGGCACCGCTGATCGCCGAAACCGGCGGCCAGAACGCGATGATCATCGACTCCACCTCACTGCCGGAGCAGGTGGTGCGCGACGTGGTGCACTCCGCCTTCGCCTCCGCCGGTCAGCGCTGCTCGGCACTGCGGGTACTGTTCGTGCAGGAGGATGTGGCCGACCGGATCATCCCGATGATCGAAGGCGCCATGCAGGAACAGGTGGTCGGCAAGCCGTACCTGCACAGCACCGACGTCGGCCCGGTGATCGACACCGACGCCCAGGCCGGCCTGCTGGAACATATCGAGCGGATGAAGCGCGAAGCCAAGTTGATCGGCCAGACACCGCTGCCGATGGATGCCGAGCGCGGCACCTTCGTGGCTCCGACCGCCTTCGAAATCAGCGATATCAGCCAGCTGAAGCGCGAGCAGTTCGGTCCGATCCTGCACGTGGTGCGCTACAAGGCGCGCGACCTGGACAAGGTGATCGACAGCATCAACGCCACCGGCTACGGCCTGACCCTCGGCGTACACAGCCGTAACGAGCGCACCGCCGACCGGATCGCCCGTCGTACCCGGGTCGGCAACGCCTACATCAACCGCGACCAGATCGGCGCCGTGGTCGGCGTCCAGCCGTTCGGCGGCCAAGGCCTGTCCGGTACCGGCCCGAAAGCAGGCGGCCCGCGCTACCTGCTGCGCTTTACCCATGAAGTTGCTGCTACAGGAGACGCATCATGAGCCAGGCTATCCAGACCGCCGTTGCCACCGCCCAGGCCCAGTGGGAAAGCTGGAACGATCTCGGCGTCAGCGGCCGCGCCCAGCTGCTGCAACGCTTCGCCAACAACTTGCATAACGGCAGTGCCCAGATGGCGCTGTGGCAGATCGACAACGCCCAGCGTCAGATCGGCGACGAGATGCCGCTGCCGGGGCCGACCGGCGAAGCCAACGTACTGCTCACCGCCGGCCGCGGCCTGTTCGTGATCACCGCCGACAGCAACGCCAACGAGACTGCAGTGATCGGCCAGCTGGTTACCGCGCTGATCGCCGGTAACGTGGTGATCCTGGCCGGTGAACCACACAACCTGCACGTCAGCCTGCACAAGCTGCTGACCCAGGCCGGTCTGCCGGCCGGCGTGGTCCAGGTACTCGGCGCCGACAGCCCGCTGGAAACCCTGATCCAGCGGCCGGAACTGGCCGGCGTCGCCTACTGCGGCAACAGCCGTGTCGCCGAACTGAACCGCCTGTTGGCGGCGCGTGACGGCAACCTGGCCCAGCTGGTCGCCGAAACCGATTGCGCAAAGATGCCAACCCTCGGTAGCCCTTACTACCTGCACCGCTTCATCACCGAGCGGACCCGCACCACCAACACCACCGCAGTGGGCGGTAACGCCACACTGCTTGAGTTGGGCGGAAAAGAGGATTAAGTTGCGCGCCCTATTCAGAAAGCCCTACGACTTTTGTCGCAGGGCTTTTTGTCTCCCGAGACCAGCAGCCAGCTCCTCTCGCGGGCAATGACTGGTCACATAAACGATAAGAAACGAGAGGTTTACCCCGAATGATTGAAAACAGTGGCGCCATTATCGGCACCTTTCTCGTTTACCTGGCAGTAATGCTGGGTATCGGTATCTATGCGTACAAACGTACCTCCAGCTCTGCGGATTACTTCCTGGGTGGCCGCTCGCTGGGCCCCTGGCCGGCAGCGCTGTCGGCCGGTGCATCCGACATGAGCGGCTGGCTGCTGCTCGGCCTGCCGGGCTACGCCTTTGCGTCCGGCATGGAGTCCCTGTGGCTGGCCGGCGGCCTGCTGGCCGGCACCTGGCTCAACTGGCTGATGGTTGCCAAGCGCCTGCGTACCTACTCGGTAACGGCCAACAACTCGCTGACCCTGCCGGAGTACTTCGCCAACCGGTTCGAAGACAACTCCAAGGCGCTACAGGTGATCTCGGCATTCTTCATCCTGCTGTTCTTCCTGTTCTACACCAGCTCCGGCCTGGTAGCCGGCGGTAAGCTGTTCGAAACCGTATTCGGTCTGGACTACACCGTGGCGCTGGTAGTCGGCACCATCTGCGTCGTCTCCTACACCCTGTTCGGCGGCTTCCTGGCAGTCTCCTGGACCGACCTGGTGCAGGGCCTGCTGATGGCCGCGGCACTGGTCACCGTACCGTTGATCGCGATGCAGACCATCGGTGGCAGCGGCGAGATGTTCAACGCCCTGGCAACCAAGAACCCGGAACTGCTGACCGTCTGGAACGACGTCAAGGGCGAACCGCTGTCCGCCATCGCCATCATCTCGCTGATGGCCTGGGGCCTGGGCTACTTCGGCCAGCCGCACATCCTGGCTCGCTTCAAGGGTATCCGCTCCAACGCCGACGTGCCGACCGCCCGTCGCATCGCGGTTATCTGGAGCGCCATCTCGATGGCCGGCGCGATCCTGATCGGCCTGGTCGGTATCCCGTACGTGGACACCCAGATGGCTGGTAGCCTGGGCGACGGCGAGAAGATCTTCATGGTATTGGTCAACGCCATCTTCAACCCGGTGGTTGCCGGTATCCTGCTGGCAGCGATCCTGGCGGCGATCATGTCCACCGCCGACTCCCAGCTACTGGTCTCCTCGTCGGCACTGGCGGAAGACTTCTACAAGCAGATCATCCGTAAGAACGCCTCCCAGAAAGAGGTGGTGATGGTCGGCCGCTTCGCGGTCATCGGCCTGTCGTTGATCGCCATGCTGCTGGCACTCAACCCGGACAGCACCGTACTGGGCCTGGTGTCCTACGCCTGGGCCGGCTTCGGCGCCGCCTTCGGTCCGGCCCTGATACTGAGCCTGTACTGGAAGCGGATGAACCGCTTCGGCGCGCTGGCCGGCATCATCGTCGGTGGTATCACCGTGGTGGTATGGAAGCAGATCTCCGGCGGCATCTTCGATGTCTACGAGATCGTACCGGGCATCATCTTCGCCAGCATCGCAATCGTCGTGGTCAGCCTGCTGAGCGGCGAACCGGAAGCATCGGTGCAGGCCGGCTTCGACGACTACCAGCGTCAGCTGGACGGCGAGCCGGAAGTCACCGTCGCACCGAGCAAAGCTTAACCCTCGGTAAACCGCGGGCACCGTACCAGGGTGTCCGCCGGTTCAACACAACGGCCGCCCCGGTGATCCCGGCGCGGCCGTTTTTTTATGTTTTTTATGTAGTAATGGGTGAACAGTTTTGAGTTAACATCGGCTCGACTGACACCAATCCAACACCTCGGTCGCTAGTGATGAGCATCGCTAATCAGTGAGAGTCATACCCTGCGTGATCCGGCAATCATCCGCAACGCTCCGCGCTACCTGTAGGGATTCACCGGGCTGCGGAGGGTCCGCCGATCGAGCGACCACTGTCCTGGCCGGAATTAGAAAAACTAGTCGGTTACCGCCAAGCGCAGGCCCATCAGAATCATCACCGAGCCGGTCAGGCCGCCGAATGTGCGGTTGACCCGCGGCCGCTGCAGCAGCTCTTTGGCCCGGTTGACCATCAACGCCAGGCCACACTGCCAGAGCATGGCGATCAGGAAGTGAATCGCCGCCAGGGTGATCGACTGCCAGAACGCCGAGCCGGCCGGGTCGATAAACTGCGGCAGGAACGCCATATAGAAGATCGCGGTCTTGGGATTCAGCACGTTGGACAGAAAGCCCTCGCGCAGCGAGCGTGACATATCGAAACCACCACTCGCCGGTGGCAAGCCTTCGTTCAGCAGCGTCTGCTTGCCGCGCAACACCGCCCGCCAGCTGTTGAGCCCCAGCCAGATCAGGTAGCCGGCGCCGATCAGCTTCAGCGCGCTGAATGCCCAGGCGGTCTGCATCAGGATCACCGAGATCCCCACCGCCGACACCGTGGCATGGATAAACAGCCCCGAACAGATGCCGAAACTGGTTACCGCACCATCCCGCCAACCACCGCGGGCACTGTTGCGGATAGTCAGCAGGGTGTCGACGCCCGGCGTAATAGTCAGCAAGGTAATGGCGACCAGGTAGGTCAGCAGCAGTTCGAGTTCCATGGCGGGCCTGTAAGCGAAGGTTGGATCGCTCGATTTTACGACGATCCGGGCCGGTTACAACTGTCGCGCCTTCGACTGCGGATCAGACAGTGTCGTTAACCAGTGCCAGCGGATCGGCTTGCAGCGCCAGCATCTCCTCGCGCAACCGCTCAGCAAACGCCTCGGCCATCTGCGACCTGACCGTGCCCTTGGCGAACAGGATACCGCATTTCATGGTGATATCCGGTTCAAATGGACGGAACAGCAACCGCCCCGCCGGCGCGTAGGCCCGGTAGCTGCTGACCGACATCGGGTCGACCACGCAGACCCCCAGACCGCGCTCGACAAAACGCAATGCCGGCAGGAAGAAGCGGGTCTGCAAGCGCACGTTCATCCGGCTGTTGGCGGCGGCAAACGCCTTCTGCAGATCGTGGTAGGTCATATGGTCGCTATGCAGGGTGATCTGCGGTTCGTTGTCCAACATCTGCGGCCGGATCACCGGCTCGTCGGCCAGCGAATGGTCGACCGGCAGCGCACAGAGACAGCTGAATGCGAACACCTCGGCGTCCACCTGCCGGCTGGCCGAACCGATCACCTCGGCCAAGCCGATATCGTACTGGTAGGAGGCCACCCGTTCGGCGACGGCCGCCGAGGCGCGGGTCTGCATCGACACCCGCACCCGCGGCCGTTCGCGCAGGAAATCGGACAGGATATCCGGCACGAAGCAGAACGACGGCCCCGGCATGCAGCCGATCCGCAGGAAACCATACTGCTTGTTGGCAATATCCTTGACGGTCTCGGAGACATCGTGGATCCGGTTGAAGATCTGCTCCACTTCCTTGTACAGGTAGCTGGCTTCCGGCGTCGGGTAGAGCCGCCTCTTGCGCCGCTCGAACAGCTGGAAACCAACATCCGCCTCCAGCTCCTTGATCAACATACTGACCGCCGGCTGGCTCTTGAACAGCTGCTGCGATGCCTGGGAGACCGAACCGGTCATCATCACCGCCCGAAACGCCTCCATCTGCCGTAAGTTCATCGCCAACCTCCAAACATAAGAAAACCTGAACAACTGTTAAGTAAATAATATTTTTATTTATATCTTGCCGAACAAATAATGGCCACATCAAGGCTCTTGTACTGATCCGGCCATCTGTTGCCGGCAGAACAAAAACAACAATGAAGATCCTCGATGGTTGCATACCCCCGCCAACGGACCCGGCAGCGGATGTTCCAACATGCCGGATTTTTCATTTGACCCTGGCGCTCATTGCCACCGGTCCAGCCTGATCGATTCGCCTGGTTGCTCCATCGAACAGCCGGACGGACACAACCAAAGCACTTGCACCAATAAAAACAATTAGGAGCATCGCTATGCGCATTAAAAACATGATCGCCGGCACCCTGCTGGCCGCCGCCACCACCGTTTCCGGCTTCGCCTCCGCCGCCGACATGCAGTTCTTCCGCATTGGCAGCGGCAGCGCCGGCGGTTCCTACTTCCCGATCGCCGGCCTGATCGCCAATGCGATCAGCAACCCGCCGGGTTCACGACCCTGTGACCAGGGTGGCAGCTGCGGCGTACCGGGCCTGGTCGCCATCGCCCAGTCTTCCAACGCCTCGGTGGCCAACATGACCGGCGTACAGTCCGGCCAGATGGAATCCGGCCTGGCGATCGCCGGCATCGTCCACACCGCCTTCAACGGCGAAGGCAAGTTCGAAGGCAAGCCGAAGTACGACAAATTGCGGGTGATCGCCAACCTGTTCCCGGAAGAGATGCACCTGGTGCTGCCCGAGGGCGCCAAGCTGAACTCGCTGAAAGACCTGAAAGGCAAGCGGGTCGGTATTGCCCAGGCCGGCTCCGGCACCCAGGTGGCGGTACTGCGCCTGCTGAAGGAGTTCGGTATCGACCGCTCGAACATCGACGAAGCCGAACTGAACAACACCCAGAGTGCCGAACACCTGGCCGACGGCCAGCTGGACGCCTACTTCTACGTGGCCGGCACCCCGGTGGCGGCGATCGTTCAACTGGATGCCACCAAAGGGATGGAACTGTACTCATTCAGCGATGAAGAGATCGCCACCATCCGCAAGGCACTGCCCTACTACTACGCCGAAACCATTCCGGCCGGCACCTATGAAGGGGTCGATTACGACGTCAACACCCTGGCCGGCGGCGCCCAGTGGGTGACCAGCAGCGACGTGTCCGAGGAGTTGGCCTACAACATCACCAAGGCGCTGTGGAACGACAACACCAAGAAGCTGTTCAGCAACGGCCACCCGAAGGCCAGCATGATCCAGCTGGACACCGCACTCAGCGGCATCACCATCCCGCTGCACCCCGGTGCCGAGCGCTTCTACCGTGAAGCCGGCGCACTGAAGTAAGAATGACCGCTCTGCGCGGCAGCGCCGCGCAGAGCCCAACGGCCCTATTCGCCGCTGCCACGCGGCGATCATCGCGCCGCCGAGCGGACGGCTCGGCGATGACCGGCCCGGCCATCCAGCTTCCTGTTTTATCCGTTTGACGGGGTGGACCACATCCACACCCCATGCACGCTGTCCGCCTGATATCGAACGAGGTTTGTTATGGAACAGATCACCCAAGACGAGCTGCAGCATCTGGAGGAGAAATACGACTCCGAGCTGCAGACCCGCAAGCTGCCCCAGAAGCTTGAATTCGGCTGCGGCCTATTCCTGGTTCTGTTCTCGCTGTATCACTACATCACCGCCGGTTTCGGCATCCCGACCGACTACTGGCATATGGGCATCCACCTGGCCGGTGTGCTGTCGATGATCTTCATCTACTACGCCGGCGTCAAAGCCTGGCAGCGCACCGACAGCCGTGGCTTCGCCCGGATTCCGTTGTACGACTATCTGCTGGCGGCGCTCAGCATGGCCGCCTCGCTCTATATCGGCGTCACCTGGATGGGGTTGGATATCAGCCTGTTCGGCATCGAGATTCAGCTGGCGGAGCAGGCGCTGCGCCAGGGCAATCCGGCCACCCTCGATATCGTCTTCGGCAGCCTGTTGATCGTACTGGTGCTGGAAGCGACCCGCCGTACGCTGGGACCAGTGCTGCCGCTGATCATTCTGCTGTTTGCCGGTTATGCGCTGTTCGGTCAGTACATCCCCATGGATATCCTGCGCCACCCCGGCGTCAGCTGGTCACAATTCATCAACAACATCTACTTCCCGCAGGAAGGGATCTTCGGCGTCACCCTGTGGGTGGTCTCCACCGTGGTGTTCCATTTCGTACTGTTCGGCGTCATCGCCCAGCGCATGGGGCTGGGCCAGTTCTTCATCGATATCGCCACGGTCATCGCCGGCAAATATGCCGGCGGGCCGGCCAAGGTATCCGTGGTGTCGTCAGCATTCTTCGGCACCATCTCCGGCTCCGCCGTGGCCAACACGGTCTCCACCGGTTCACTGACCATCCCGAACATGAAACGGCTCGGCTATCCGGGCCACTTCGCCGGGGGCGTCGAGGCCGCCTCCTCCGCCGGCGGTCAGATCACCCCGCCGATCATGGGCGCGGCCGCCTTCATCATGGCGGAAAACCTGCAGATGCCGTACGGCAGCATCGTACTGGCGGCGGCGACGCCGGCGATCATGCACTATATCGGCGTACTGACCATCGTCCACTTCCAGGCCAAGAAGCTGGGCCTGGTCGGCTGTTCCCGCGAAGAGATACCGCGCATCGGCCAGGTAATGCGCGACGGCTGGATGACCGTGCTGCCGCTGGTGGTACTGATCTGCGTGCTGTTCAGCGGCTTCACCCCTTATATGGCAGCCTTTTCAGGCATCAGCGCCTGTCTGCTGGTTGGCCTGTTGAACCCGAAAAACCGGATCAGCCTGCATGACGTCTACGAGGCGTTCAAAACCGGTGCCAAGTATGCACTGGCGGTCGGCGCGGCCTGTTCGGCGGTCGGCATCGTGGTCGGCGTGATCACCACCACCGGGGTGGCGTTCCGGCTCGGCTTCCTGGTCACGTCCGGCGCCCAGAACCTCGGCGAACTGGCGGTCGCCGCCACCGCCTGGCTACCGTTCGAGCTGTTCGCGCTGGATCAGGCCACGCTGTTCATCTCGCTGATGCTGATCGCCCTGTCCTGCATCCTGATGGGCGCCGGCCTGCCGACCGCGGCGCTCTATATCATGCTTAGCGCGGTAGCCCAGCCGGCGCTGGCCAACCTCGGCGTACCGGCGCTGGCCTCGCACCTGTTCGTGCTCTATTACGGGGTCCTGTCGGAGATCACGCCGCCCGTCTGCACGTCGGCCTATGCCGCCGGCGGTATCGCCAATGCCAACCCGTTCCGCACCGGTATCAGCGCTTTCCAATTGGGTAACGCCAAGATCATGATGCCGTTCGTGTTCGTCTACTCGCCGGCGATGCTGATCGTGCTGGACGACTACTTCACCTGGTACGAATACCTGCTGACCACCCTCTCCTGCGGCCTCGGCATCGTGGTGTTCGGTATCGCCATCAGCGGTTACTTCCTGCGCACCCTGCCGGTGCTGTTCCGGGCGATGACGGTCGGCGCGGCGATGATGCTGGTCACCCCGGGGCTGGACAGCGACCTGTATGGCCTGGTGCTGCTGGTGCCGGTGGTCGCACAACAGTTGCTGATGCGGCGGCGCGACAGCGCCGTCGGCCAGCCGGCCTGACCGAGGAGCGTGACAGATGAACACTGACAGACTTGAAGTCGCCATCATCGGTGCCGGCGTGGTCGGCCTCAGCTGCGCGCTGTTCCTGCAGCGCGCCGGCTGCCGGGTCACCCTGATCGACCAGAACGAACCGGGCCTGGGCACCTCGTTCGGCAACGCCGGCCTGTTCGCCGACTATGCACGGCTGCCGTTCGCCAGTTGGCCGCTGCTATGCAAGATGCCGAAGATGCTGCTCGACAAACAGAGCCCACTGTCGATCAAGGCGCACTACCTGCCCAACCTGCTGCCCTACGGCTGGCACTTCATGAAGGCCACGCTGCCGGGCAACTACCGACGCGGCCGCGCGGCACTGACCGCCCTCAACCAAGCGGCCCCGGCCGCCGACCAGCTGTTGATCGATGCCAGCGGTGCCAACGAGCTGATCGTACAGCAGGGCATTCTCGGCCTGTTCAGCAGCGAGCAGGGCTACCACAAGGCGCGCGACGGCGAACTGCAGGAGCGCCGCCAGCAGGGGGTGATCATGGAGTTCCTGGGCCGCGAACAGGTCCAGCAGCTGGAACCGGCATTGCACGGCTTTCATGTCGGCGGTGTTCACTATACCAACTCGCGCCATACGCTCTGCCCACTGAGCCTGAGCCGGCGCTATTTCGAGCATTTCATCGCCGGCGGCGGCCGCTTCGTGCGCGACCGGGTACAGTACCTGCAGCCACTTGAGCAGGGTGTTCGGCTGCAAACCACCCTGCAGCAGATGCAGGTGGACCGGTTGGTGATCGCCGCCGGCGCCGCCTCGAAATCGCTGCTGCAACAGCTCGGTCTGTCGATCCCGCTGGTCAGCGAACGTGGTTATCACGTCACCCTGGCCGATGACCGCCAGCGGCTCAGCCGGCCGGTCGGCTGGCTGGACAAGGGGATCTTCCTGACGCCGATGCACGATGGCATCCGTATTGCCGGCACCGCCGAGTTTGCCGACCCAATGGCGGCGCCGGACCCGGCTCGTACCGATGCGATGCAAAGCCATGCCGAGCAGATGCTCGGCGAGCGGCTGCCGGTTAAATCCTCCTGGGTCGGCAGCCGCCCGTCGACGCCGGATTCGCTACCGGTGATCGGTCAACTGACCAGCCATCCGACAGTCACCCTGGCGTTCGGCCACGGTCACTTGGGGCTGACCCTCGCTGCCATCACCGGCCAGCTGGTCAGCGAGCTGATCCGGCAACAGCCGCCCAGCCTGGACCTGTCTCCGTTCCGACCGGAGCGGTTCGGCTAAACCTTCTCAAAAGCCTCCTTAGACGCTTGCTTCCAACAGAAGACGAGACCTTGCCCCATCTACCCGGCGGGGCTTTTTTTTGTTTTTAACATCCGGCTACCCGCTTCATGGCGAGCGCTGCCATTGGTCCAATTCAGTGACGTACCATGCCTCCCTATAATGCGGTTATTACCCAACCTGGAGACCCGCAATGGAATTGCTGCCCGCCTCGATCGATCTGCTGGATGCCCTGCTGCTGATCCTGACCGCCGGTTTCACCTCGCTGATCACCGCTGCAATGGGGATCGGCGGCGGCGTGCTGCTGCTGGCGGTAATGGCCACGCTGGTGCCGGCGGCGGCGCTGATCCCGGTGCACGGCCTGGTACAGCTCGGCTCCAATGCCAATCGCGCGTTGATGACCCGGCGCCATACCGACTGGACAATGGTGAAGTGGTTCCTGGTCGGCGCGGTCGCCGGTGCGCTGCTGGCCTCGCTGATCGTGGTGCAGCTGCCGCTGAGCTGGATCCAATTCAGCGTGGCAGGCTTTATTCTCTACCTGGTGTGGGGACCGAAACCGGGCAAGCATGCACTGGGCCGTAACGGTCAGGTAATCGCCGGCGGGCTGACCACCCTGGTATCGATGTTTGTCGGCGCCACCGGGCCGCTGGTGGCCGGTTTCGTGCACCGGCACGGCATGGACAAGTTCGCCACCACCGCCACCTTCGCCAGCTGCATGAGTCTGCAGCACCTGTTGAAGATGCTGGTGTTCTCGGTGGTGGGCTTTGCGTTTTTGGATTGGCTGGTGCTGATCGCGGCAATGATCGCTGCCGGGGTGGTCGGCACCTGGCTGGGATTGAAGCTGTTGAACCAGATTCCAGCGCAGTTGTTCAGCACGCTGTTCCGTTGGATCGTCACGCTGCTGGCGCTACGACTGCTCTGGCAGGCGGCGCAGGCAACCGGTTTCGTTTAAAGCTTCAGATTCGGCGAGCCAAGGGCGCGGTAACGGTGGGGTAGCGAGTCAACAGCGGCACTCGGCTTGGCGTAATACCGCTGGCTATTCCGGAAAATCTAACCAAAAGAAAATTACCGCAGGCCGCAGCAGCCGTCATCGTTCTGTTGATGGGCTCGCAGCACCTGTTTGGCGGCGCAGGCACATTTGCCACACTGGCTGGCCACTTCCAGCTCGCGGTTCAGATCACGCATGGTGCGGGCGCCCTGATCGACGGCTTCACGGATCTGGCGGTCGGTAACGTCGTTGCAGATACAGATGTACATATCAGGCTCCGGTAACAAACTGGAATTGATAATACTTATCATTAGTCTCTGCGACAACTATCAGTTATTGAATAATTTTCATACAGTGGGGGCCGTTGATCTAGCTCAATCCACAGAGCAGAGTTCTGTCGGGTATTGCTGTCTGAGCTGGCGTTTCTATAGCCACTGGGCGGCCGCAGAATCAACATCTCGCGCCAGCCTGTCGAGTCACTGCCTGTGTCCTGAAATTAAAAAAGCCGCTCAATGAGCGGCTTTTCGGTTGTTTCATTTTTTCAGGCTGATCAGTTAACGAAATTAACGATCAGACCTCCAGGTAGTCCAGGATACCCTCGGCGGCCTTGCGGCCCTCGGCGATGGCGGTAACGACCAGGTCGGAACCGCGCACCATGTCACCACCGGCGAACACTTTCGGGTTACTGGTCTGGAACGGGAACTCGGACTGCTCCGGCGCCTTGACCCGACCGTCGTCGTGCAGGTCGATAGCGAAGTCGGCGAACCAGGGCGCCGGGCTCGGCCGGAAACCGAACGCCACCAGCACCACATCGGCTTCCAGCACCTGTTCGGAGCCCGCAACCACCTCGGCGCGGCGACGACCGTTCTCGTCCGGCTCACCCATGCGGGTGGTAACCAGCTTGACGCCGGTTACCTTGCCGTCGTCGCCGACCACTTCCACCGGCTGGCGGTTGAACATGAACTTGACGCCCTCTTCGCGGGCGTTTTCCACCTCGCGTTTGGAGCCCGGCATGTTGGCTTCGTCACGACGGTAGGCACAGGTCACCTGCTTGGCGCCCTGACGGATAGAGGTACGGTTACAGTCCATCGCGGTATCACCGCCGCCCAGCACCACCACCCGCTTGCCGTTCATGTCGATGAACTCGCTCGGGTCCTTTTCGAAGCCCAGGCAGTGGTTGACGTTGGAGATCAGGAACGGCAGTGCATCGAAGACGCCGTCCAGGTCCTCGCCCGGGAAACCCCCTTTCATATAGGTGTAGGTACCCATGCCGAGGAACACCGCGTCATATTCGTCGATCAGCTGCTGCATGCTGACGTCCTTGCCCACTTCGGTGTTCAGACGGAACTCGACGCCCATCTCGGTGAACACCTCGCGGCGGCGGGACATCACGTCCTTCTCCAGCTTGAACTCCGGGATACCGAAGGTCAGCAGACCGCCGATCTCCGGGTTACGGTCGAACACCACCGGTTTGACGCCGTTGCGCACCAGGATATCCGCCGCCCCAAGGCCGGCCGGACCGGCCCCGATGATCGCCACCTTCTTGTCGGTCTGGGTGACGTTGGACATATCCGGCTTCCAGCCCATCGCAAAGGCGGTGTCGGTGATGTATTTCTCCACCGAGCCGATGGTCACGGCGCCGAAGCCGTCGTTCAGCGTACAGGCGCCTTCGCAGAGGCGATCCTGCGGGCAGACCCGGCCGCAGACCTCCGGCAGCGAGTTGGTCTGGTGGCTCAACTCGACGGCCTGCATGATGTTGCCTTCCGACACCAGCTTCAACCAGTTCGGGATATGGTTGTGCACCGGGCACTTCCAGGAGCAATACGGGTTGCCGCAGGACAGACAGCGGTGCGACTGCTCCGACGCCTGCTCCGGCTGGAACGGCTCGTAGATCTCCGCAAACTGCTGCTTACGCTCCTTGGCGTCCTTCTTGGCCGGCCCCTGCCGGGTTACATCGATAAACTGAAAATCATTGTTCAGACGGTTAGCCATTTTCTCACCTCGTCTGTCGCGCCCGCCGTAGCGGGCGCGCCGTTATTCGTTCACCTGCTGTGTCAGCAGTGCTTATTCGCTCTGGCTGCGCATGTTGTCGAGCAGCGCGTTCAGGCTGGCGGCCTTCGGCTTGACCAGCCAGAAGCGGCCGATGTAGTCATCGAGGTTATCGATGAGCTCCTGGCCCCAGGCGCTGCCGGTTTCCTTGGTGAACTCAATAATTACGGAACGCAGGTGGTTCTTATAGATTTCCATCTGCTCGGTATGGATACGGTGGATCTCCACCAGCTCGTGGTTGTACTTGTCCACGAAGCTGTTATCCAGGTCCAGTACGTAGGCGAAACCGCCGGTCATGCCGGCACCGAAGTTGTAGCCGGTCGGACCGAGCACGGTGACCAGGCCGCCGGTCATATATTCACAGCAGTGATCGCCGGCACCTTCCACGACGGCGTGCACGCCGGAGTTACGTACCGCGAAACGCTCGCCGGCGCGGCCAGCTGCAAACAGTTTGCCGCCGGTGGCACCGTACAGGCAGGTGTTGCCCAGGATCGAGGTTTCGTTGGACTTGAAGTTGACCTCCTTGAACGGGTAGAGCACCACCTTACCGCCGGCCATGCCCTTGCCGACATAGTCGTTGGCATCACCTTCCAGGTACAGGTTCTGGCCGCCGGCGTTCCAGACGCCGAACGACTGACCCGCGTGCCCCTTGAAGCGGAAGGTGATCGGCTGGTCCGCCATCCCCTGGTTGCCATGCACCTTGGCGATTGCACCGGAGGTGCGCGCACCGACGGAGCGGTCGCAGTTGGTGATGGTCAGCTCGAACTCGGCACCGACCTTGTCGTTGATCGCCGCCTGGGCCAGCTCCAGCATCTTGGTGTTCAGGGTACCCTTGTCGTACGGCTCGTTGCGCTCCACCTGGCAAGTGTGCGGCAACTCGGCCGGCACGCCGCCATCGGAGATGATCGGCCGCAGGTCCAGGTTCTTCTGACGCGGGGTGTCGCCGTCCAGAATCTCCAGCAGGTCGACCCGGCCGACCAGCTCGTCCATGGTGCGGATACCCAGCTGGGCCATCCACTGACGGGTCTCTTCGGCGACGAAACGGAAGAAGTTCTTGACCATCTCCACGGTGCCGCGGAAGTACTGGTCACGCAGCCCTTCGTGCTGGGTCGCCACACCGGTGGCGCAGTTATTCAGGTGGCAGATACGCAGGTACTTACAGCCCAGCGCCACCATCGGCATGGTACCGAAGCCGAAGCTCTCCGCGCCGAGGATAGCGGCTTTCACCACATCCAGGCCGGTTTTCAGGCCACCATCGGTCTGCAGACGCACGGAACCGCGCAGGTGGTTGCCACGCAGCGACTGGTGAGCGTCGGACAGGCCCAGCTCCCACGGCGAGCCGGCATAGTGGATCGAGGTCAGCGGCGACGCGGCGGTACCGCCGTCGTAACCGGAGATGGTGATCAGGTCGGCATAGGCCTTGGCCACGCCACAGGCGATGGTGCCGACACCCGGCCGGGAAACCAGCTTCACCGATACCAGCCCTTCCGGGTTGACCTGCTTGAGGTCGAAGATCAGCTGCGCCAGGTCCTCGATCGAGTAGATATCGTGGTGCGGCGGCGGCGAGATCAGGGTCACGCCCGGTACCGAGTAGCGCAGCCGGGCGATCAGTTCGTTGACCTTACCGCCCGGTAGCTGACCACCTTCACCCGGCTTGGCGCCCTGGGCAACCTTGATCTGCATGACTTCGGCATTGACCAGGTATTCCGGCGTCACACCGAAGCGACCGGAAGCCACCTGTTTGATCTTGGAGCGCTTCATGGTGCCGTGGCGGGCCGGATCTTCACCGCCCTCACCGGAGTTGGAGCGACCGCCCAGTTCGTTCATCGCCATCGCCAGCGCTTCGTGCGCCTCCGGTGACAACGCGCCCAGCGACATCGCCGCCGAGTCGAACCGTTTCAGGATATCGGACGCCGGCTCCACCTGGTCCAGCGGAATCGACTGTACGTCCTTGCGCAGGCCCAGCAGGTCGCGCAGGGTGGCGAAGCCACGTTTGTTGACCAGGTCGGCGTAACGCTGGTAAGCCTCCGGATTGCCGCTCTGCACCGCCTCATGGATGGTGCGTACTACATCCGGGTTGTAAGCGTGGTATTCGCCGTCGTGCATGTACTTCAGCAGACCACCCTGCTGGATCGGCTTGCGCGGAATCCAGGCTTCCTTGGCCAGCAGGTTCTGCTCGTGTTCGAAGTCCTCGAAACGGGCGCCTTCGATACGGCTGGTGACGCCGTTGAAGCAGAGCTCGACCACCTCGGAGGAGAGGCCGATCGCTTCGAACAGCTGGGCACCGCGGTAGGAGGCGATGGCGGAGATCCCCATCTTGGAGAGGATCTTCAACAGCCCCTTGTTGATGCCCTTGCGGTAGTTCTCATGGCTGTCCAGCGGCTGCATGGTCAGCTCGCCGGAGGCGCAGAGGTCGTTCAATACACGGTAGGCCAGGTACGGGTAAACCGCGGTGGCGCCGAAGCCGAACAGCACCGCGAAGTGGTGCGGGTCGCGGACGGTACCGGTCTCCACCACGATATTGGCGTCGCAGCGCAGCCCCTGGTTGACCAGCCGCTGGTGCACCGCACCGGTTGCCATCGCCGCGTGCACCGGCAGCTTGCCGCGCACGATGTTGGCGTCGGACAATACGATGATCACCTTGCCGTCACGGGCCTGCTGTTCGGCCTGGTCGGCGATGCTGGTGATCGCTTCCTGCAGCGACATCAGTTGCGGATCGTAATTGAGATCGATCACCGCCACTTCGAAGCCGGGCTCGTTGTTGTTGCGCAAGCGGGAGAACTTGGAGGCGGACAGCACCGGCGTGGTCAGCACCACCCGGCGGGCATGTTCCGGCGTCTCCTCAAAGACGTTGCGCTCGGAGCCGATGCAGGTTTCCAACGACATCACGATCGACTCGCGTAGCGGGTCGATCGGCGGGTTGGTCACCTGGGCGAACTGCTGACGGAAATAGTCGTAGACCGAACGGATCCGGTGCGACAGCACCGCCATCGGCTTGTCGTCGCCCATCGAGCCGACCGCTTCCATACCGGATTCGCCCAGCGGGCGCAGGATCTGGTCGCGCTCTTCGAAGGTGACCTGGAACATCTTCATGTGGGTCTTCACTTCCTCGGCCGTCATCGGCGGGAAAGATTGAGCCTCCTCCATGAAGTTCATGGTCTGTTCCAGGCGCAGGGTGTTCTCTTTCAGCCACTTTTTGTATGGCTGCGCCTTTTTCAGTCGGTCATCGACGTCGGCCGTGTGCAGCACGTCGCCGGTCTCGGTGTCGATCGCCAGGATCTGGCCCGGACCGACCCGGCCCTGAGCGACGATATCGTCCGGCTTATAATCGAATACGCCGATCTCGGACGCGGTGCAGATCAGGCCGTCCTTGGTCATTACCCAGCGGGACGGACGCAGACCGTTACGGTCCAGCATGCAGACCGCATAGCGACCGTCGGTCATCACCATCCCGGCCGGGCCATCCCAGGGCTCCATGTGCATGGAGTTGTATTCGTAGAAGGCGCGCAGTTCAGCGTCCATGGTTTCGACGTTCTGCCAGGCGGGCGGCACGATCATCCGCACCGCACGGTAGATATCCATGCCGCCGACCAGCAGGAACTCCAGCATGTTGTCCATCGACGATGAGTCGGAACCGCTGGTGTTGACGATCGGCTGCAACTCATCGAGGTTCGGCAGCGCCTCGGTGGCGAACTTGCCCGCCCGCGCCTTGGCCCAGCTGCGGTTGCCCTCAATGGTGTTGATCTCGCCGTTGTGCGCCAGGAAGCGGAACGGCTGCGCCAGCGGCCAGCGCGGCGCGGTGTTGGTGGAGAACCGCTGGTGGTAGGTGCAGACTGCGGTTTCCAGACGCGGGTCGGCCAGGTCCTTGAAGAACACCGGCAGGTCGACCGGCATGGTCAGACCCTTGTAGGAGATCACCTTGTCGGACAGGCTACAGATGTAGAAGTCCTCATCATCGCTCAGGGCGATCTCCGCTTTACGACGTGCAACGAACAGGCTGATCGCCAGTTCGCGGGCATTTTTACCCTTCGCCTCGATAAACACCTGCGCGATCTGCGGCAGGGTATCCTTGGCGATCGGCCCCAGGCAACTTTCATCGGTCGGCACTACCCGCCAACCCACCGGCTGCAGCCCTTGTGCTGTCAGCTCGGCATCCAGGGTGTCGCGCGCAGTCTGGGCTTTGGCCGGCTCCTGGGAGAGAAACACCATCCCCACGGCATACTGCTCAGCCAGCTCCACGCCGAGTGATTCCTTAACCACTGCGCGCAGGAAGCCATCCGGCTTCTGCATCAGCAAGCCACAGCCGTCACCGGTCTTACCGTCGGCTGCGATACCACCACGGTGAGTCATGCATGCCAGTGCCTCGATCGCTTTCTCCAGCAGGCCGTGGCTGGCCTGGCCCTGCATATGTGCCATAAGGCCAAAGCCACAGTTATCCTTAAACTCGCCTGGGCGATACAGACCTGTACTCATAAGCCAATCTCACTCAAATAATCTTTATAATCAATATGTTATAGCCCTTCTTATGGCTCCGCTGTTACCTGCGGGCAAAAAGGGAGAATTACTATACACGTCAACCCCAGCCGGGACAAATATTAGCCAGCAGCGAGACAGGCGAACTGCCAGGAACGTGCCGCCTTCTGTCACTAACAGGCTGATATTTATTGGGTTTTCTTGCGGATATCGGACTGAACACCGGCCACTGAACGGACCCAGGGTTTCAGTTGGCGCAGCGCTTTCGGCAGCTTATTGAGCGCCGCATTGGCGGCGTCGCGGGAGGGATAGTGGCCGTAAACCACCACGTGCCAAGGCTTGCCTTTGTAGATGGTGGAGAAGTAGTGGAATTCCGAGCGGTCGGCCTGATCAGCCAGGAAATCACGGGCACTTTTCTCGGCCCGCGCGCCCAACATCTGCAAGGTATAGCTGCGGCTCGGCCAGCTCAGCAGCTCACGCTCGCTGGCGCTCAGCTTGAGATCAGCCGTTGCGGACGGCTCAGATTTAGCCGCCGGCACAGCCGGCTTGGCTGCAGCCACCACCGGTTTGTCTGGCGTTTCGTAGCTGGCAGCTGCCGGCTTGGAGCCCGGCGCGACCTCTGCCGAGGCTGCCGCGGTTTCGGCAACAGGCGCTACCGCCTTATTCGGCGCAGCTGGCTTAGCGGTCGCCGGTTCAACCGCCGCGGCTGCGGGGGTTGTCGGCTCGACTTGCCGAACGATCACGGCTTCCGGCTCGCTCGGTGCGGACGATTCAGGCTGACGCGTCGCTTTCTGGCGCTCCTCATAGGCACGCAACCGCTGCTCCAGCTCGCGACGGGCACTGCTCTGATAAGGGTCGGCCGCTGGCCGCTCACCGCCGACACCGGCTTCCTCATCCATCCCCTCATCCAGCGCCAGATTCAGCGGCAACGACACCCGCTCAGCGCTGTCGGCCAGGGCCGGTTCGCCGGTCCCGTCCGATTCGGGAAAGAACTGCCAGGCGGCCAGGCCGGTGATACCGAACAGCACCAGCGCGATCAGCGTCATCTGCAGCGGTGGCAGCGGGAAGGCGCGTGTCGGGCGGCGCTCCGTCGAACGGCGATCCGGGGTGTGGTGCGCTTTTGCACTCTCCACGGTGGGAGTCGTTTCGACAGTCTGACGGGCCTCTGCCGCCGTCGGCGGAATTGCTGCAGTCGGTAGCTCAACCGGCTCCGGCTTGCGGCCACTGGCCAGCTTACCGGTGCGGATCAGGATATTGGCCAACCGGTCCAGCTCACCGGGCAGACCGGCCGCCTCCCGGATCAGCTTCTGCTGCAACTTGACCGGCTGCTGCAGGAGCTGCGGCAGCTTCTGTTTCAGATATTGGTGCGATTCTTCATTGCTCAACGGCAGCAACTGCAGCCGATGTATCCGACCGGACAGGCTGGCGGCCAGATCGCTGCTGTCGAGCATCCGCCCGAGACCGGCATCACCGGCCAGCAGCAGTTGCGGTGGCTGGCCCTCCCCCTGGCTGGCGGCGATGAAGTTCAGCAACAGATCCAGCGCGCCGGCGGTCAGCTGATGCGCCTCGTCGATCATCACCAGCCAGCGCTGACCAGCATTGCGCAATGCCTCGCCATGGCTATGGATCGCCTGCAACCGGCTGCGATCGTCTTCCACCACCCGGCTGTGCTCCGGCAGCGTGGCCACCAACTGGCTCAACAGCTCGCTCAGGTCGGTCGGTGTATTCAGGGTCAACTCGGTGACGGCGAAGGTGTTATCACCGGCGGACGGTCGCAGCTGGCGCAGCAGGGTGGACTTGCCGCTGCCCAGCGGGCCCTCCAGCACCAGCATGAAATCGGAGAAGCGGGTCAGGTGGATCAGCTTCTCCACCCACTGCACGCGCGAAGCGGGTTCGATGTACAGGCCATCGCCGCTCTGTGCAGAAAGTCCGAGGTGACCGCTTCGCTTCATACGCCAGGCTCAGGTTGGATTCGCAGGATGACAGATCAGAGCTGACCCAGCTGGGGGCCGGCACTGAGGGTCTGGTCCAGCAGCGACGGATCGAACTGATCGGTCACCAGCGCCTGGCCGAGCTGCTTCAGCAGCACCAGCCGCAGCTGGCCATCGAGCACCTTCTTGTCGACCGCCATCAGCGATTTGAACTCATCGGCGGTCATCTCCGCCGGCGGCAGCAGCGGTAGTTTGGCCGCGCTGAGGATGTTCCTGACCCGCGCCAGATCGTCAGCATCCAGCCAGCCCAACCGGGCCGACAGGTCGGCCGCCATCAGGGTGCCGGCGGCCACCGCTTCACCGTGCAGCCAGTTGCCGTAGCCCTGGCTGGCTTCGATCGCGTGGCCGAAGGTGTGGCCCAGGTTCAGTAATGCGCGGATACCGGCTTCCTTCTCGTCCTGGGCAACAACCTCCGCCTTGATGGCGCAGGAGCGGTGGATCGCCTGGGCCAGCAGCGAGGCATCGCGGCCGTTGAGCTGCGCCATGTGCTGTTCGAGCCAGCCGAGGAACTCGGCGTCGTAGATCAGGCCGTACTTGATCACCTCGGCCATGCCGGCCGCCAGTTCACGGTCCGGCAGCGTGGCCAGCACATCGGTATCGATCAACACCGCCTGCGGCTGGTGGAAGGCACCGATCATGTTCTTGCCGAGCGGGTGGTTGACCCCGGTCTTGCCGCCGACCGAGGAGTCGACCTGCGACAGCAGGGTGGTCGGCACCTGGATAAAATTGACCCCACGCTGATAGCTGGCCGCGGCAAAGCCGGTCATATCGCCGACCACCCCGCCACCCAAGGCGATCAGCGTGGTGGTACGGTTATGGCGCTTGGCCAGCAGTTGGTCGAAGATCCGATTGACGTGTTCCAGATCCTTGTACTGCTCACCGTCCGGCAGGATCACCCGGTCCACCTGATAGCCATCGCCAAGCGAGGCGATCAAAGCATCCAGGTAGAGCGGCGCCACCGTCTCATTGCTGACGATCATCACCTGACGGCCGCGGATATAGGGCTTCAGCAGCTGCTGCGACAGCAGGCCGCCACCGATAAAAATAGGGTAACTACGCTCGCCCAGATCCACGTTCAGCGTTTGCATCATTCAGGTTCTCTTAGCTCTCGGCTCAGGGTTTGATCACGTTATTGCGCGCCAGCTGGCGAACGATGGTGGACACCACCCCGCGGGGGTGGCGCTTATCAGTGCGGATCAGCAGATCGCAAACCGCCTGGTAGAGCGGGTCACGCTCGGCCATCAGTTTCTCCAGTACCGCACGGGGATTGTCGTTCTGCAGCAGCGGCCGGTTCTTGTCGCGGGAGGTGCGGTCGAGCTGCTGCTCGACCGAGGTCTGCAGATAGACCACGAAACCACCGGCGGCCAGCGCCTGGCGGTTAGCCTCACGCAGCACCGCGCCACCACCGGTGGCCATCACCTGGTTGTCTCGCGTCGCCAGTTCAGCGATCACCGCCTGCTCGCGATTACGGAAACCCTCTTCCCCTTCGACATCGAAGATCCAGGGAATATTGGCTCCGGCCCGTTCCTCGATCTCGCGGTCGGAATCGATGAAGGAGAGTTTCAGTTCCTGCGCCAACAGGCGGCCGATGGTGGTCTTACCCGCACCCATCGGCCCCACCAGGAAGATATTCAAATGAGGCAACCCCGATCAGTTTAAAGTCAGGGAGCCCCGTATCAACTTCGGTGTGATGAAGATCAGGAGCTCCGTTTTGTCGGTGCTATTTTCGGTATTCCTGAACAGATTGCCAAGTACCGGCAGGTCACCCAACAGCGGTGTCTTGTTCACATTGGCGTTGACTTCGTTCTTGAACACCCCGCCCAACACGATAGTTTGGCCGTCTGGCACCACCACCGAGGTCTCCAGTTCGTTGTTATCGATACTGATATCACCGTTCGGCAACACCTCGCCAAGAGAGTCCTGCTTGATCTTCAGTTCCATCGCGATCCGGTCACCCGGGTTGATCCGCGGCGTCACATCCAGCGACAGCACCACATCCTTGAACTCGATACTGACCTCGCCGTCCTCGACGGTCTGGAACGGAATCTCGCGGCCGGATTCGATCTTGGCCGCCTTGCCGTTGGTGGTGACGATCTTCGGCTGCGAGATGATCTCCGCCTTGCCGTCGGTCTGCAGCGCGGACAACTCCAGCTGCAGCAACGAACTGGAGCCGGGCCGGAAACCGATCGCCACCGAGGTCGGATTGGTCACCGTGGCCCCCAGGTCGACGAACAGGTCATCCGGAATGCTGGAATCGGCCACCGATCCCAATCCGCCGATGGTGCTGCCCAGCTTGAAGCCGGAGTTATCCACATCCTGGTAGCCGAAGCCCCACCGGATGCCCAGATCCTTGGTCACGGTCGAACGGGCCGTTACCAGCCGGGCTTCGATCAGCACCTGCTCCACCTCGACGTCGAAGCGGCGCAGGGTCTTGCGGATCTCCTCCAACCCCTTGTCGGTTTCGCGCACCATCAACACGTTGGTTTCGTCGTCGGCCATCACGAAGCCCCGTTCGCTGACCAGGCTCGCCTCCTTCAGGCGCTCCATCATATCCGAGGCCTTGCGGTAATCCACCTGGATGAACTCGGTGCGCAGCGGCGCCAGCTCCTCAACCTGCTTGCTGCTCTCCAGCTCAAGCTTCTCGCGCTCGGCGATCTCCTCGGCCGGCGCCACCAGCAGTACATTGCCCATCACCCGTTTGTCCAGGGCATGGGTCTTCAACACGATATCCAGCGCCTGGTCCCAGGGTACGTGTTTCAACCGCAGGGTAATGTTGCCCTCCACGGCATCGCTGACCACCAGGTTCAGATCAGCCACCTCGGCGATGATCTGCAACACCGCTCGCAGGTTGACGTTCTGGAAATCCAGGTCGATCGGATCGCCGCTATAGGGGAACCGGTCCTTCTCCAGCTCCTCTTTCTCGCGTAGGCTGACCGGCTTGAAATCCAGCACCAGTTGGGTGCCGGTCTGATAGGCCATGTATTCGTAGGGTTCCGGGCCCGGCTTAACCAGTACCGATGCGTTGGGGCCGCTGCTCATCGAGTCGATGAACATCACCGGGGTGGCAAAATCCTGTACGTCGACCCGTTGCTCCAGGGCCCGTGACAGCTCTGCACCGAGCAGGTTGACCAGTACATTGTTGCCCTCCTCGATAATATCGACCCCGGCCCGGTCGTCGGACAGGGTGATCACCACCCGTCCCGCATTGCCGGTGCGCTCGAAATCGATCCCCTTGATCTGGGTACGCTCCGGCAAACCGGCTGCTGCGGTAGTCGCCTTGGCCGGCATCGCCTTGGCCTGGGCACGCTGCTGCAGCTCCGGCGCCATCTCCAGATAGAGACTGTTGCCTTCGCTGTACAGACGGTGCTCGATCAGCTCATACAGGTTGGCCACCACCCGTAGCCGGCCTTCAGTCTGGGCAAAGTTCAGGGTATCCAGCTGGCCGGTTTTGATATCCAGCTTCTTGCGGCCCAGTTCATTGCTGACACCCCAGAAATCCAGTACCAGACGAGGCGGCTGGTTGATGCCGTAGCTCTTCGGCAGCGGCGGCGGGGCGTCGAAGTCGAACTTGACCTCAAGTTTATTGTTGGGCAACGAGATGAAGGTGACATCTTTCAACATCACTTGCTGGGCGCTGGCCAGCCCGGCCAGCAGCATCAGGACAACGCCGGTAAGCAACGCCCTGAGCCAGTCGAATTTTCGCAACGTGCTGATCATCATGGTGTTGTTCCTTAAATATTGTCCTTCACTTGCAGCATCAGGTTACGTGGACGCTTCATCCACCCTCCGCGCCCGTTGGAGATAATCTCGACCAGCTCGAGCCGGTCCTGTTTGATCGCCATAACGCGACCGTGATCCAGACCCATATAATGCCCTTCTGAAACCATATGCACCTGGCCCAGCTCATCCCTGACCAGCGCCCGTAACGGCCGCTCGGCACCGGCCCGGATGGTCCCGACCATCTGCAACCGGTCCAGCGCGAAGGCTTCCAGGGCTTGGCGCCGGCGTTCCAGATCGGGTTTGATGGTATCGGCAACGGTCCCCTGCCGCTCATTCTCGGTCTGCGCGGCCAGCGCCGCCAGCGGCTTGAACGGGTCGCGCAGACTGGAGCCCTCATAGACGAAGCTGTGATAGGGCTTGAACTCCGGCAGCGGTTCGATCGCGCCGCGCGGCTTCGCCCGCGCCTGCTGCACGAACAGCTCCAGATCACTGACATCTTCGACCCAGACACAACCGCCCAGAGCCAGCCCCAGCGACAGTATCAGGCTTTGCCCGACCCGCCAAAGATGACGTCGATCAGTATTCATCATCATAACGATAGGTCCTGGCATCGATTGTCATTAGGAGCTTGCCGCTACTCGGCACGATGCTGAAATCATGCAGCGTAACGATTCGCGGAATCGCCGCGATTCCACTAACAAACTCACCCATCTCATGATAATTGCCGCGCACCTTGATATTGATCGGCAGCTCCACGTAAAACTCCGCCTTACGCTCCTCGCCCAGTGCGATCTCTTCGATCTGCAAGCCGCTTTCCCGGCCGATATTGGTGATATCGTCCAGCAGCCCGGGCACCTCCTTATCGGTAGGCAGCTGTTTGAGCAGTTCGGCGAACCGCTCCTCCACATCCATCATCTGCTGGCGCAGCGCCGGCAGGTTGGCAACCTGGAAGGATTTCGCCTCATAGAGCTGCTTCAGTTCCAGCTCCTTACGCATCTCATGCTCTAAAGCACGGTACTTGTCCACCGTGTAGTAGTTGATGCCCGCCGCCACCAGTGCACCGAACACCAGCAGGTAAGCGATCAATTTAACCCCGATCGGCCAGTTGCCGGCGGTGCTCAGGTCCAGGTTGTTGGGATCGAACCCCTTGAAGGCGTTCTTAAACGAATCCGCATTCATTGCGCCGCCTCCTGCTTATCCGCATCCGGTTTTTTCAGCGGTACGGCCAGATAAAAGCTCTTGCCGCCCCCTTCACTGCCAACCTTGCTGAGATTGGGCTCGCCAAACCAGACCGAACCATCCAGGTTTCGCATCAGGCTGGAGACCATCAGGCTGTCCCGGGCCAGCCCTTCGATCGCCACCTGCTCACCCTTGCGAATCAGCGAGTTGTAATGCACCTCATCCGGCAGTACCCGCACCAGTTCGTCGAAGTTACGCACGATGATCGGTCGGTTGCCCTGCAGCTCCTGAATCGCATTCAGGCGTTCCAGCAGGCGGGTACGGGTATTTTTCAGCTCCTCAATCTCCCGGATCAGCTGTTCCAGCTTGACCAGTTCCTGCTGCAGGTAGCTGTTGCGTGCCAGCTGGCGGGACTTCTGGTAGTCGTAGTAGTAGCCGATACCCAGTACCACCAACGCCGCCAATATCACCACCGCCAGCATGTTGGAGACAAACTGCTTCTGGCGTTGCGCAGTGCGCTCCTCTCGCCAGGGCCTCAGGTTGATGTTCGCCATCGTCTCCCCTTACTCAACTGGTGGCGCGCAGTGCCAGGCCGCAGGCTTTCACCAGCGAAGGCGCATCGCGTTGAATCTGATCGGTGCTGTATTTCGGATTGCAGTTCATCGCCGCGAAAGGATTGGCCAGCAGGGTCGGCACCCCCTCCTCCTCCTGCAGCTGATCGGCCACCCCATCCAGCAATGCCGTGCCGCCCATCAGCAGAAGCTGGTCCAGCTGGCTGTGTGCCTCGGACGAGTAGAAGAACTGCAGTGCCCGGGAGATCTGCTGCACCACTGTGCCGCGAAACGGCAGCAGTACCATCTCGCGAATCTCGTCGCTGACCTCATTGCGGCGCAGCGCGTTCACCACTTCGTCCTCTTCGATGTTGTACTGCAGCTGGATGGCCCGCACCAGTTCGGCGCCACCGAACGCCTGCTCGCGTGAATAGACGATCTGGTTGCCGCGAAATACGTTGAGGGTGAGGGTGGTAGCACCGATGTCGACCAGGCCGACCAGGGCATTCTCGGGCACCTCCCGAGTTAGCAGCGGCATCACCCGTTCGATGGCGTAGCTGTCGACGTCGACCACGTCGCATTTCAGCCCGCTGCCGGCCAGCGCGTCCTCGCGCTGATCGACCTGGTCGCGCCGACAGGCTACCAGCAGGATATCGTTCAGTCCGGCGTGGCCGTTGGCCGGCCCGAGCACTTCGAAATCAAGGGCCACCTCGTCCAGGGCATAGGGGATGAATTGATCGGCCTCGACCCGGATCTGGTCTTCCAGTTCCATCTCCGTGAAGGCATCACTGAGTTCGAGGCGCTTGGTGATTACCGAGGAGGCGGGCACCGCAACGATACCGCGCTTCAGCGCGGTGCCGCTGATCCGCACGGCCTGCTCGACTGCGTTAGCAACCGCGGCTGCGTCCTGAATGGCACCGTCGGTCACTACCCCGGATGGCAAAGAGACAACGGCATAGCTGTCCAGTCTCAGCTGCTCGCCTTGACCGGTCAGCGCTACCACCTTGACCGAGGAGGAGCCGATATCGACACCGACCCAGCCTACCGATTTTTTCCCGAATAAACCAAACACAAAGTCAGTTCCTTAAATGCTGGCGGAGGATTGCCGCAGCTTACTGCTATATCGGGGCCTTTTTTTTACCGTGGCCGCGTTGGGCTATGGGCTTCTCAGATCATGCCTATATAATGACCTATCGCCAAACCAACGTGTTGTAGCACTAGCATGCGCGCTTTCTCTTCGCTTTTCAAAATCCTGTTTAAGATCGGCCTGTTGGCTGGTTTTTTTAGTGTTATTTCAATAATCGGAGCCTATGTCTACTTTTCTCCGCAACTTCCGCCGGTGGAAACCCTGCGCGACGTGCAATTCCAGACGCCGCTGCGGGTTTACTCGGCCGACCAGAAGCTGATCGCCGAGTTCGGCGAAAAGCGCCGAACTCCAATTAGCGTAGATCAGATTCCGGAACAATACGTACAGGCGTTGCTGGCGGCGGAGGACAGCCGCTTCTACAAGCATGTTGGCATTGATATCAAAGGCTTACTGCGAGCGGCGGTACAGCTGGCGACCACCGGCCATATCCAGAGCGGCGGCTCGACCATCACCATGCAGGTGGCCAAGAACTTCTTCCTGACCCGTGAACGAACCTTCAAGCGCAAGTTCATGGAGATCCTGCTGGCGCTGCGGATCGAGCAGGAGCTGAGCAAGGACGAGATCCTCGAGTTGTATGTCAACAAGATCTACCTCGGCCACCGCGCCTACGGTATCCAGGCCGCCGCCACGGTCTATTACGGTACCACCATCGACCAGCTCAGCCTGGCCCAGCTGGCGATGATCGCCGGCCTGCCGAAGGCACCGTCGGCCTACAACCCGATCACCAACCCGGAGCGGGCGCTGGAGCGCCGTAACTGGATCCTGCAGCGGATGCACGCGCTGGCCTATATCGATGACGAAAGCTACGAGATCGCCCGCCAGTCGCCGGTCACCGCCCGCTATCATGGCAGCGATATCGAACTGCAGGCCCCTTATATCGCCGAGATGGTGCGGGCCGAACTCTATGCCCAGTACGGCGACAACCTCTACACCGACGGCTACCGGGTCTATACCACGCTGGACAGCCGGATGCAGAATGCCGCCTATACCGCCTTACAGAACGGTCTGCTGGCCTATACCGAGCGACACGGCTACCGCGGACCGGAGAAACAACTGCAGCTGGCGTCGATCGGCCAGGAGAAGGCATTCGCAGAGCTACAGAAATTTGCCAGCTATGGCGATGTCGAGCCGGCGCTGGTGTTGTCGGTCGCCGAGCGTAGCGCCGAGTTGGTGCGCAAGAGCGGCGAGCGGGTCAGCCTGGACTGGGACGCCTTGTCCTGGGCGCGCAAATACCTCAGCGTCAACGGCATGGGGCCGCGACCGAAAACCGCCGCCGATGTCCTCACCGCCGGCGATATCGTCCGGATCCGGCCACGCCAGCCGGACCAGAAGCAGGACCAACCGGCCCAGACCGCCGCAACAGCCACCGACTGGCAGCTGACCCAGCTGCCACAGGTACAGGGCGCGTTCGTCGCGCTGGATCCGAAGAACGGCGCCATCCGGGCACTGCTGGGCGGTTTCAACTTCCACCACAACAAGTTCAACCGGGCGGTGCAGGCCAACCGCCAGCCGGGCTCCAATTTCAAGCCGTTCATCTACACCGCCGCGCTAAACCAGGGCTACACCCCGGCCACGCTGATCAACGACGCACCGGTGGTGTTCCACGACGACAAGCTGGAAGCCAGCTGGCGGCCACAGAACTACAGCAAGAAGTTCTTCGGCCCGACCCGGCTGCGGGAAGCCCTGTACCGTTCGCGCAATATGGTATCGATCCGCATCCTGCAGGGTGTCGGCATCAACAACGCGCGGTCGTTCCTGACCAAGTTCGGCTTCGATGCCGAGCGGTTGCCGAGCAACCTGTCGCTATCACTGGGCAGCGCCGACGTCACACCGCTGGAGATCGCCACCGGCTATGCGGTGTTCGCCAACGGCGGCTTCAAGGTCAATCCGCACTTCATCAGCCGGGTGGAAGATGCCTACGGCAAGCTGATCACTGCCAGCAAACCGGCCACCGTCTGCGAAGACTGCGTCTATTTGGGCGAACAGGCGGACGGCGCAACACCGGCCGTGGCCGACGGCCAGCAGGTCAGCCCCTATCCACTGGCCGAACGGATTCTCGACAAGCAGGTCGGCTACCTGATCTACAACATCATGCAAGACGTGATCAAGCGAGGCACCGGCCGCCGCGCCAAGGTGCTCAAGCGCAACGACCTGGCCGGCAAGACCGGCACCACCAACGACCAGAAGGACGCCTGGTTCTCCGGTTTCAACGGCGACTTGGTGGCGACCACCTGGGTCGGTTTCGACCAGCCGCAAACCTTGGGCCGCAGCGAATACGGCAGCCGTGCCGCACTGCCGATCTGGGTCGACTTCATGCGGGTGGCGTTGGATGGCGCACCTGAAAACGCCCCGGTACCGCCGGACGGCATCGTCACCGTCAAGATCGATCCGAAAACCGGCCTGCTGGCCTACCCGGGACAGGAGGATGCGATCTTCGAGGTGTTCCGCGAGGACAATGCACCGACCCGAGTGGCCAGCACACCGGGCGCTCCGGGCAGCACCGCCGGCGGGGTTACCGAGGAGCTTTTCTGAGTGGACAGTGGACAGTGGACAGTGGACAGTGGACAGTGGACAGTTAGAGCACCGCGCTCACTGTTCACTGTCAACTCATAGCTGTTAACTCACGCCTCACGACTTATAGTCGTTCTTATCCAGCCCGAACTTTTTCATCTTGTCGTACAGCGTCTTGCGCGGCAGGCCGAGGCTTTGCAGGGTGTCGTTGATCGAGCCGCCATGGCGGCCCAGTTCGGTGTGGATCAGCATCTTCTCGAACCGCGCCACCTGATCGGGCAGGGTCATCCCCGAGGCGTTGCTGTCGGTGATCGGCCGGTTTTCGAAGTCGAAAGTGCAGGCCTCACCCAATAGCACGTAACGCTCGGCCAGGTTGCGCAGTTCACGCACGTTACCCGGCCAGCCGTGCGCCATCAGGCTGTGCAGCCGCTCGGCCGACAACGGCGGCACCTCGCGGCCATACTGGTTGGAAGCGATCAGTGCGAAGTGCTGGAACAGCAACGGGATATCATCGCGCCGTTCACGCAGCGGCGGGATATCGATCCGCACCACGTTGAGCCGGTAGTACAGGTCCTCACGGAACTCACCGGCTTCGGCACGCTCCTTCAGGTCGGCCTTGGAGGCGGCCACCACCCGCAGATCGAGTGGAATCAGCTGGTTGGAACCGAGCCGTTCGATCTCCCGCTCCTCCAGTACCCGCAGCAGCTTGACCTGCAACGACATCGGCATGCTCTCGATCTCGTCGAGGAACAGGGTGCCGCCGTTGGCGTGTTCGAACTTGCCGATCCGCCGTGCCTTGGCATCGGTGAAGGCGCCCTTCTCGTGGCCGAACAGCTCCGACTCGATCAGGTTCTCCGGCACCGCGCCGCAGTTGATGGCGACGAAGTTGTGATCGCGCCGCTGGCTGTGCTCATGGATATAGCGCGCCAGCAGATCCTTACCGGTACCGGTCTCACCCATCAGCAGGATATCCGCCGGCGCTTCGGCGATCGATTGCACCAGCCGGCGCATCTGGGTGACCGCCGGAGTGTTGCCGATCACCCGCGGGCCGGGCGCGCTCTGCGCCGCCAGATCTTCGCGCAGGCGGCGGTTCTCCAGCGTCAGCGCCCGCTTCTCCGCCGCCCGGCGCACCACGTCCAGCAGCAACTCGGAGGAGAACGGTTTCTCGATAAAGTCGTAGGCGCCATCGCGCATCGCGTTGACCGCCATCGAGATATCGCCATGACCGGTAATCAGGATCACCGGCAGATCGGGGTCGATCGCCTGGGCCCGCTTCATCAGCTCCAGGCCATCGATGCCGGGCAGGTTGATATCGGTCACCAGCACCCCTGGGCACTGCTCGGTCAACAGTTCCAGTGCCGGCTCGGCCCGCTCCAGCGCGGTCACCCCGTAGCCACCCAGTTCCAGCGTCTGGCCGGCGGCCAGGCGGATATGTTTCTCGTCATCCACCAGAATGATGGGGATCTCGTCAGCCCGTTGCATACTCTGTCCTGTTATCGGGTTTGGTCCGGTTGCGGCGCCGGGCAAACCGGCAATGTCAGGGTGAACACCGCGCCGCCGAGCGGATGGTTGGCGGCGCTGAGCTCGCCACCCAGGCTTTCAATAATGCGGTGCGAGATCGACAATCCAAGCCCCAGCCCCTGACCGGCCTTTTTGGTGGTATAGAACGGTTCGAACACCCGCTCCAGCTCCTGCTCGGGGATACCGGGACCGTTGTCACGCAGATGCAGCTTCAGCCACTTGCCCTGCTGCTCGATGTTGATCTCGATCGGTTTCTCGGCGCGCGCCTCCATCGCCTGTAGCGCGTTGCCGATCAGGTTGACCAGCACCTGCTCCAGCCGCACCGTGTCGCCCAGCACGTAATAGCGCTCCAGTTGGTCCGGCCAGCAGATATTGGCGCGTTCCTTATCCAGCCGGCCATACATGATCGACATCGCGCCGTCGCGCACCGCCTTCAGGCAGACCGGTTGCGGCTGGCCACTGCTGTTGCGGGAGAACTCCTTTAGCGGGTGGATGATCTTGGCCATCCGCTCGGTCAGGCCACCGATCTCCGCCAGGTTGGCCTGAGCGGTCTCCAGCTTGCCCATCTGCAGGAAGGCGCGGGCATTGTCCGCATAAGAGCGGATCGCGGTCAAAGGCTGGTTCAGTTCGTGGTTGATGCCCGCCGACATCTGGCCGAGAACCGCCAGCTTGGCGGTCTGGATCAGCTCGTTCTGGGTTTTCTGGTGCTGAGTCACCTCGTCACGCAATTTGGTATTGGCCCGGGTCAGGTCGACGGTGCGCGCCTGAACCCGGCTCTCCAGCTCGTCATGGGCCTGCTGCAGCTGCTGCTCATACAGCTTGCGCTCGGTGATGTCGTGAATGGTGACGATAAAGCGTTGCACGCCGCCCACCATCATCTGGCCGATGATCAACTCGATCGGGAACAGACTGCCGTCCTCACGCCGACCGTGCGCCTCGATCAACAGCTCGGCCGGACGCTGCGACTCGTCGGCAGTGATATGCTGCCAGCAGACCGGCCGGTCCTGCTGGGCCAGCAGGCGGCTGAAATACTCGCCGCGCAACTGTTGTTCCCGCGCCCCGAACAGCTTCTCAGCGGTGGTGTTGAAAGAGTCGATCCGGCCCTGGCTGTCCAGGGTGATCAGGCCGGCATGGGTATTATCGATAATGGCGCGGATACGGGCTTCGTTCTCCTCCAGCGCCTCGGTACGCTGCTGCTTGAAGCGGGCCCGCTCGCGCTGCGCCTTCTGGCGGGTCAGCAGGAACATAACCAGCAGCACCAGCGTCACGTACCCGAACGCCACCAGTGTCACCGTCTCGAACACCGCCTCGGAGACCACCTTGGTGTTGGCCAGTATCTGTACCAGCAGGCCACTGTCCGGCAGTGCCGCCGATTGCATCAGGTATTGGCGCGCCCGGATACCGTCCAGCGCCTGGTTGGCGATCCGTTCGCCCTCCATCAGGGTGATCAGCGTACTGCCGTCACCGCGCTGCTGCCGCTCGATGATCTCCAACGCCTCGATCGGATGGTCACCGTAGCGCAGGCTGCCGACGATCCGCTGCATTTCGGACGATGACAGCGGCTTCAGGGCGCGGAACTTCCAATCCGGCCGGGTGGAGATGAACACCACCCCGTCCTCGTCGGTGACTAGGATATCCATCAGCGGATCGTTCCAGTCCTCCTCGATATCATGCAAGTCGATCTTCAACACCACCACGCCGAGAATCTTGCCGGCTCTCTGCACCGGGTAGGAGAAGTAGTAACCGCGCTTCTTGGAGGTGGTGCCCAGCGCCGAGTAGCGGCCGGGCCGGCCCTGAATGGCGTCCTGGAAGTAGGGCCGGAAGCTGAAATTGCGGCCGATGAAGGTGCGCGGTTCAAGCCAGTTGCTGGCCGCCACGGTCACCCCGTCCGCCGCCATCAGATAGACATCGGCAGCCCCGATAATGGCGTTGACCTGCCGCAGATAGACACTGGCCCGCCGGCGCCGTTCGGGGTCGTCGGGGGCGAGCAGCAGGTTGACCAGATCGGAATGGGTGGCCAGCAGATTGGGCAGGTCACGGTAGCGATCCAGCTTCTGATCCAGCGCCAGCATATAGCGGTTGAGGTTGGTCTGCGAACGCTGCTGCAACTCCGCCAGTGCCTGGTTGCGGCTCAGCGACGCGGTCTGGCCGATCAACAGCAGGAATACCAGTGCCAGCAGGACACCGGTCAACAGCCGGGTGCGTTGTGAAAGGTTCAACAGGGACTCTCGCTGGATACTTGACGATTAGGCGCCGCAGCGCCTTTCCATTATGCGCCGCCGGTACGGATCTTGAAATACCCGCGCCGGCATCATACTTTGGTAGCGGACTTGCGCTCCGCGCAACCGATGCCCTCACCTTTGTCATGGGACCCACCAACAATGCTGAAACGCACCAAGATCGTAGCCACCCTCGGCCCGGCCACCGACCAACCCGAAACCCTGGAGCAGCTGCTGTGCAGCGGCGTCAACACCGTGCGGCTGAACTTCTCGCACGGCAGCGCCGACGACCACCGCCGGCGCGCCACCGAGGTACGCGAGATCGCCCGCCGACGGGGCCTGGCCGTGGCGGTATTGGGCGACCTACAGGGGCCGAAGATCCGCATTGCCCGCTTCAAGGATGGCCCGATCCAGCTGGCAGCCGGCGACCGTTTCACGCTGGACGGCGAGCTGGCCACCGAAGCCGGCGATCAGCACCAGGTCGGCCTCGATTACAAGGACCTGGCCCGCGACTGCGAGCCGGGCGACCTGCTATTGCTCGACGACGGCCGGGTACAGCTGCGGGTGCTGGCGGTCAGCGGTAGCAAGGTCGACACCGAAGTGGTGATCGGCGGCCCGTTGTCCAACAACAAGGGGATCAACAAGCAGGGCGGCGGCCTGTCCGCCGCCGCGCTGACCGACAAGGACCGGCGCGACATCCTGGTCGCCGCCGAACTGGACATGGATTACGTGGCGGTCTCCTTCCCGCGCACCGCCGCCGACCTGCAGGAAGCCCGCGCGCTGCTGGACGCCGCCGGTAGCCGGGCCGAGATCATCGCCAAGGTAGAGCGCGCCGAGACGGTCGCCAGCCCGGAGGCGCTGGATGAGATCATCCGGGCCTGTGACGGGGTGATGGTGGCCCGCGGCGATCTCGGGGTGGAGATCGGCGACGCCGAATTGATCGGTGTGCAGAAGCACATCATCAAGCGCGCCCGCGAGCTGAACCGGGTAGTGATCACCGCCACCCAGATGATGGAGACCATGATCCAGAACCCGATGCCGACCCGCGCCGAGGTGTTCGACGTCGCCAATGCGATTCTCGACGGCACCGACGCGGTGATGCTGTCGGCCGAAACCGCCGCCGGCAACCACCCGGTCGAGGTGGTACAGGCGATGACCCGGATCTGCCAGGGCGCCGAGAAACACCTGCTGTCGCGGCCGGCCCCGACCGGCATCACCCAACGCTGCGAGCGGATCGACGAAACCATCGCCCGCTCGGCGATGTACACCGCCAACCACCTGGTCGGCGTCAAGGCGATCATCTGCCTGACCGAATCCGGCTCCACTCCGCTGTGGATGTCCCGTATCCGCTCCGGCCTGCCGATCTACGCATTGACCCGCAACGAACGCACGCTGCGCCGAATGGCGCTGTATCGCGGTGTCGAGCCGCTGTTCTTCGACGCCACCTCGGTGGACGAAAAGCAGCTCAACGAGGCGGTGCTCAGCATGCTGAAGGACCAGGGCCAGCTGGACAGCGGCGACCGGGTGCTGCTTACCCGCGGCGCCTCACTGGGCAACGAAGGCGGCACCAACTCGATGCAAGTGCTAGAGGTGAGTTAACAGTTTTGCAGTTAACAGTGGGAAGTTGACAGTGTACAGCGGGCTACCTAGCCCGCTGACCGTCCTAACTGTCGTTCAGGATCCAACGCATCTATGCAAATAGCTTTGCAAGGATCAGCAGCCAGCAACGGGCAGCGCGCAAAACGCCACCTCTGTTAACCGATTACTTAAAACTATCCGCTGTCCCGCCATCACCACGCGAGGCGCAAAGCCTGCGAATAGCAGCGGGGTATGATCCCTCTGTTAACTTTTATCTGTTAACTGTCCCCTCAATACTCTGTTCACTCATAACTCATCACTTCAAATCCACCACCACCCGGCCCTGCACCTGGCCGTCGATGATCTGCCGGGCCTGCTGCGGCACCTGCTCCAGCGGCACCACCTGGGTGATCTGCTCCAGCATCGCCAATGGCAGCTGCTTGGCCAGCCGGTTCCAGGCCTCGATGCGGCGCGGTTTCGGACAGAGCACCGAATCCACCCCCTGCAGCCGCACATTGCGCAGGATGAACGGCATCACCGTGCTCGGCAGGCGGAAGTCACCGGCCAGGCCGCAGGCGGCCACCGTGCCGCCGTAGTTGGTTTCGGCCAGCAACCGGGCCAGCATCTCGCCGCCGACGGTATCGATCGCGCCGGCCCAGCGCTGTTTCTCCAGCGGGCGCGGTTTGGCGGCCATCTCCTCGCGGCTGAGGATCTCGCCGGCACCCAGCTCACGCAGATAGGCGTGGGTCGATTCGCGGCCGGTCACCGCCGCCACCTGGTAACCCAACCGGGCCAGCAAGGCCACCGCCACCGAGCCGACCCCGCCGGCGGCGCCGGTGACCACCACCGGCCCGCTGTCCGGGCGGACGCCGCCCTCTTCCAGCGCCATCACGCACAGCATGGCGGTCAGCCCGGCGGTACCGATCGCCATCGCCTGGCGGCCGTCCAGCCCCTCCGGCAGCGGCACCAGCCAGTCCGCCTTCAGCCGCTGACGCTGGCTGTAACCGCCCCAGTATTTCTCGCCGACGCTCCAGCCGGTCAGCACCACCTTGTCGCCGGCCTTGAACTCCGGATTGGCCGATTCCAGTACGCTGCCGGTCAGATCGATGCCTGGCACCATCGGCCAGTTCAACACGATCTTGCCGGTGCCGGTCACCGCCAGGCCATCCTTGTAATTGAGACTGGAGTAATCGACCGCCACCAGCACCTCCTCGTCCGGCAGGTCGGCCAGGGTCAGTTGTTCGATGGCGGCCTGGGTCTGGTTCTGCTCGTCCTGGCGCAGCAGTAACGCTTTAAAAGTCTGTTGAGTCACGCTTGCTTCTCCTGCGGTTTCGCTAAGGTCTGGGCAGCAGGTTGATATGGCCCTGCCATTGTTCGTTTTTTAAACTAACGGGCAAATTCCATATTTGTCAAACAAATATATATTTATCGATAGATCACAGGCTGTGGTAGAGTTAACGCTCACCCGAATTTCCAGAGCGCAGTGTCCCGACCTATGGCTATCAAATACGAGAAACTGGTCACCCAGAGCCTGGCCAAGCAGATCTCGGAAAACATCCGCGACGCGATCCTGCAGGGGCGACTGAAAGTGGATGAACGGCTACCCACCGAGGAGGAGCTCGCCCAGCGCTTCTCGGTATCCCGGCCGACCATTCGCGAGGCACTGAAACGGTTGGCGGCGCAGAACCTGATCCGCTCGCAGCGCGGCCCCACCGGCGGCACCTTCGTCAAGAAGCCGTCGCGCGAGGAGCTGAGCAGCGCGCTGACCAATGCCGCCACGCTGATGGTGACCCTGGGCGAATTCGATCTGGCGGCGATCGTCGAGGCACGCCGCGAGATGGAGCAGCTCTGCCTGAAACTGGCGGTGCAGCGGCGTACACCGGAACAGTTGGCGATCATGCAAGAGGAACTGGACAACCAGCGCAGCGAGATCAGCGACGAGGCGTTCTGCGCCTCCGATATCCGCTTCCACCGCGCCATCGTCGACGGCTGCGGCAACCCGATCCTGCAGTTCAACATGTACACCGTGATCGAAGCGCTGCAGCCACTGACCAATATGGTGGCCAACCGCTTCCGCGACCGGCAGCAGATCGTCGAACTGCATCAACAGCTGTATGACGCCATAGAGGCACAGCAGATCGAAGTGGCCAGCACCACCCTCGACCAACTGATCGAGTACCTGCGCGACCAGTACGCCAAGGCCCTGGCCTGGCAGCAGCAGAAGAACCCGCCAAGCCCCGGCTGACCGCCGGACCGTGCGCCGCGATGGACGCTTTTCGGCGCCAAGGCAACGCTGTGCTACCATCAGCACAGATCTAGCGTTGCCATCATTTCCCGCCGTCTGTTCCGGAGTTTCCATGTCTATCGAACACCAGATCGCCAGCGAGCTGCAGGTCCGACCGCAGCAGGTCGAAGCCACTATCCGGCTGCTCGACGAGGGCGCCAGCGTGCCGTTCATCGCCCGTTACCGCAAAGAGGTTACCGGCGCACTGGATGATGGCCAGCTGCGCACCCTGGCCGAGCGGCTCGGCTACCTGCGCGAGCTGAATGCCCGACGCGACACGGTGCTCAACAGCATTCGCGAACAGGGTAAGCTGACCACCCAGTTGGAACAGCAGATCCTGGCTGCCGACAGCAAGGGCCGGCTGGAGGATCTCTACCTGCCCTACCGACCGAAGCGGCGCAGCAAAGCCGAAAAGGCCCGCGAGGCCGGGCTGGAACCGCTGGCAGAACGGCTGCTCCAGGAGCCGTCAGCCAACCCGCAGCAGGTGGCCAAGCCGTTCGTGCAAGGCGATATCGCCAGCACGGAAGACGCACTGGAGGGTGCCCGCCAGATCCTGATCGAGCGGTTCGCCGAAGATGCCGAACTGCTCGGCAACCTGCGCCGCTGGCTGCAACAGCAAGGCGAGCTGCAGGTGCGCGCAGCACGCGGCAAGGCGGACGACAACAGCAAGTTCCGCGACTATTTCGACTACCGCGAGCCACTGCGCAAGGTACCGTCGCATCGGGCATTGGCGATTCTGCGCGGCCACCAGGAGGGGATCCTGCGCTACAGCCTGCTGCCGCCGGAGGGGCTGGAGCAGGAGGGCAGTACGCGGATCGGCCGTCACTGGCGATTGCAGGGTCGCTGGTTGCTGGACTGCGCTGAGCAGTGCTGGAAACAGAAGCTGCAACCGCAGCTGGAAAACGACCTGATCAAGCAGTTGCGCGAGCAGGCTGAACAGGAGGCGATCAAAGTGTTCGCCGATAACCTGAAGGACCTGCTACTGGCTGCGCCGGCCGGCCCGCGCGCCACCCTGGGGCTGGACCCCGGCCTGCGCACCGGTGTCAAGGTGGCGGTGGTGGATGCCACCGGCAAACTGCTCGATACCGCCACCATCTATCCACACGTGCCGAAGAAACAGTGGGACCAGTCGCTGGCCACGCTGACGGCGCTGACCAAGAAGCACCGGGTCGAACTGATCAGCATCGGCAACGGCACCGCCTCGCGGGAGACCGAACAGCTGGCCCGCGAACTGGTCAAACAGCTGCCGGCGCAGCAGCTGACCGCGGTGATGGTCAGCGAGGCCGGCGCCTCGGTCTACTCCGCCTCGGAGACCGCCGCCGCCGAGTTCCCGCAACTGGACGTCAGCCTGCGCGGCGCGGTCTCGATCGCCCGCCGGCTGCAGGATCCGCTGGCCGAGCTGGTCAAGATCGAGGCCAAGGCGATCGGGGTCGGCCAGTACCAGCACGATGTCGACCAGAATCGGCTGGCGGACAGCCTGGCGGCGGTGGTCGAGGATTGCGTCAACCATGTCGGCGTGGACGTCAACACCGCTTCGGCAGAACTGCTCAGCCAGGTGGCCGGGCTGAACCGCGCCACCGCCGCCAATATTGTCGCCTACCGCGACCAGCACGGCCGTTTCCAAGATCGCAAGCAGCTGCTGAAAGTGGCCCGGCTCGGCCCCAAGGCATTCGAGCAGTGCGCCGGCTTCCTGCGCATTCAGGACGGCGACAACCCGCTCGACAACTCGGCGGTACACCCGGAATCCTACCCGCTGGTGGCGCGGCTGGCCGAGCAACTGAACTGTACCCTGGCCGAGCTGGTCGGCGACCGGCAGCGGTTGCAGCAAGTCCAGCAGGCACTGAAGCTGGCCCTGGCGGAACAATTCGGCCAGTACACCGTCACGGATGTGCTTAACGAACTGGAGAAGCCGGGCCGCGACCCGCGCCCGGAGTTCCGGGCGGCGCAATTCGCCGACGGCGTCGAGACCCTGGCTGACCTGGCGCCGGGCATGGCGCTGGAGGGGGTGGTCACCAACGTCACCAACTTCGGCGCCTTCGTCGATATCGGCGTACACCAGGACGGTCTGGTGCATATATCACAGCTGGCCGACCGCTTCGTCAGCGATCCACGCGAGCTGGTCAAGGCCGGCGATATCGTCCAGGTGCGGGTGCTGGAAGTAGACCAGAACCGCCGCCGCATCAGCCTGACCATGAAAAAGGCCGCATCGGATGGCGAGCGACCGCCAGCCGACCGTCGCAGCCAGGACCGGCCAAAACCGGGCCGCAAGCCCGCCGCCAAAGGCGAGCGGCAGGGCCCGGCAAACAACAGCCTGGCTGCCAAACTTAAGGAAGCCGGGCTCGGTTGACGTTCTGTACGGCACTGTTGCCGTTTTCAGCACAGTAATTTAGTGGCGGCTGCTCTATAATTGGCCGCCTTACATCCGCCAGAGAAGGATTGGGTATTTTGTCTGCGGCACTCGAAAACACACTGGCATGGCTGCGTAATGGTGGCCATGCACCGCTGTTGAAAGGGATCCTGCACGGGATCGAGAAGGAGGGCCTGCGGGTCGACGCCTCCGCTCGTCTGGCGCAGACCCCCCATCCCATCTCACTGGGTTCGGCGCTGACCCACGACCATATCACCACCGACTACTCGGAAGCGCTGCTGGAGTTCATCACGCCGGCATTTACCCATGTCGACGAGGCGCTGGAGTTCCTGGCCGACCTGCACAGCTTCACGCTGCGCCAGCTGGGCGACGAGGAGCTCTGGTGCGCCAGCATGCCCTGCCCAATTCCCGGTGAGGAGGCGATCCCGATCGCCCGTTACGGCAGCTCCAATATCGGCCGGATGAAACATATCTACCGGGTCGGTCTGCAACACCGTTACGGCAAGATGATGCAGACCATCGCCGGCATCCACTACAACTTCTCGCTGCCGGAAGCGCTCTGGCCGCTCTACCAGCAACGGCTCGGCAACCACGACAGCCTGCAGGATTTCCGCTCCGCCGGTTACTTCAAGCTGATCCGCAACTTCCGCCGCCACTCCTGGCTGCTGCTCTACCTGTTCGGCGCATCGCCGGCGCTGAGCGCCAGCTTCATGGGCGACAAGCCGCACCAGCTGCAGTCCCTGGACAGCGATACCCTGTATCTGCCCTACGCCACCTCGCTACGGATGAGCGATCTGGGATACTCCAACAAGGCCCAGGCCTCGTTGAATATCTGCTTCAACCAATTGCCGACCTACGCTGCCAGCCTGCACCGGGCGATCCAGACCCCCTACCCGGGTTACGAACGGATCGGTATCAAGGTGGACGGCCAGTACCGCCAGCTGAACGCCAACATCCTGCAGATCGAGAACGAGTACTACAGCGATATCCGGCCCAAGCGGATCACCCACTCCGGCGAGAAACCGATCCACGCGTTGATGAGCCGCGGCGTCGAGTATATCGAGGTGCGCAACACCGATATCAACCCGTTCCTGCCGCTGGGTATTGACCGCGAGCAGAGCGACTTCATCGACCTGTTCCTGCTCAGTTGCCTGTTCGACGAAGATGGTGATATCAGCAACGAAGAGTGCGAGCTGATCAGCGAAAACCACGAACGGGTCACCACCCGCGGCCGCGAACCGGGCCTGATGCTGCAAACAATGGATAGTGAAATCAGCCTGCAGGACTGGGGCCACCAGATCCTCGACCGCGCCGAACAGGTGGCGGAGCTGCTGGACGACGTTCACCGCTGCGACCGTTACCGCAGCGCCGTTGCTAGCCAACGCGCCAAACTGGCCGACCCGGAACAGACCCCGTCCGCCCAGCTGCTGAACGTGCTGCGCGACGAACGGATCAGCCATACCGAGCTGGTATTGCGCGAGAGCCAGCGTCATCGCACGACCCTGCTGAACCGGGAGATCAGCGAGAAACAGCAGACCCACCTGAGCGGACTGGTCGGCGATTCGCTGCGAGCCCAGGCGGAACTGGAAGCCGGCGATACCATCGACTTCGACCAGTTCCTGACCAACTATATGACGCAGTAAGGGCCCTACCGAAACCAAACGTCGCAGGCGTTGCCCTTGTCGCCGCGAGGGCGCGCCTTCCACGCGTCGGGTGGCACAAACCGGTAACGGCCGGGGCTCACAGTATGGTCCGGTATTCCGGCGAGCGCCCTCAAACAAAAGGACTCAAAAAAACGGGCAGCCAGTGGCTGCCCGTTTTTTGTTTTCCCGACCGTTCTCAGGCGGCGCTGAGCTGCTGCTCATCCACCGCTTCCCGAGCCGGCTGTACCACCGGGAAGATCCGGTCGTACAGCCAGGTAAAGATGTAGGTGTAGACCACGATGAACGAGATGATCGCCAGATCCATCATCAGCGCCTGCAGCCAGCTCACCTGCAGCCACCAGACCACGATCGGCAGCGAGGTCAGCGTCAGTACGCTCTCGAATCCCACCGCGTGCGCTACCCGAGCCAACGGTGAACGCTCGGTCGGGACCCGCCCGGCGCGCACATCGAGCATATCGAACAGATAGTTGTAAACCGGGTTGATCAGCATCGCCTTGAGGCTCAGCACCAGTGCCATGGCGCCGACATCCAGGGTCTGGCGCTCCAGCACATGGGCGATGGTCGGTGCCGACATCAGAATCAGCAGCGCCTCGAACGTCAGCATGTAGCGGATGCGGTCCCATTTGGTACGTACAGCAATCTTGTTGGCCATCTCATGCCCCCCCTCTCCAGAATATGGCGGGCATTCTAGTTATAATCAGCATATATAAAAGTTAGTTTCTATCGATTTTGGAGATAGGTTGAATGTCGAGTCTGGACCAACTGGAAGCCTTCGTCGCCGCCGCCGAACAGGGCTCCTTCTCCGCTGCGGCACGCCGGCTGGGCAAGGTGCAATCGGCGGTCAGCAATGCGGTCAACAACCTGGAGATCGAGACCGGCGTGCAGTTGTTCGACCGCAGCAGCCGCAGCCCCAAACTGACCCCGCAGGGCGAGGCGCTGCTCAGCTCCGCCCGCGCGGTGATCAGCAGCCAGCGCGCCTTCATGGCACGGGCCGGCACCCTCAATGCCGGCACCGAGACCAAGCTCTGTATCGCCATCGAGCAGAGCGTATCGATCCAGCCGCTGCTCGGCCTGCTGGTCGAGTTCGAGAATCAGTTCCCCTATATCGAGCTGGAACTGCTCGACCCCGGCACCAACGATGTGGCGGTGCTGGTGCGCGAGAACCGGGCCGATATCGGCCTGATGATGGAGCAGGAGCACTATCCGCAGGGCTTCATGTTCCGCGGTATCGGCCACTCCCGACTACTGCCGGTGTGCAGCCGGCACCACCCGCTGGCAGGTCGCGGACCGGTCAGCCATGCCGATCTGCGTGGTTACCGCCAGCTGATCACCCGCAGCCGCAGCCTGGAGGACAGCAGCCATACCCGCTACCAGATAAGCCCGCAGTGCTGGTTCGCGGAAAGCCCCTATATCATCCTGGAGCTGCTGGTCGCCGGGTTGGGCTGGTCGGTGCTGCCGGAAGCAGTGGTCACCGACAAACTGGCGGCTGGTGAACTGGTACGACTGGAGTTGGCCTACCAGCCGGTGGCGGCCCTGCAGGGGGTGGATGTGGTCTGGACCGAGACCCGCTCGCTGGGTAGCGGCGGCCAGTGGTTGCTGGATCGGCTGTTCGAGCTGCGCTTCGATCAGCATTGATCGATTGCCGGAGCAGGTCGCCCGCAGAGTGGGCTGCTACGGTTCAATCGTCATCATGCCGGACAGTGTGACGCTTGCCAGTGGAAACCTGTGCATATAGCCCCTCATGGCAGTAGCGGCACCACTGTTAACTCAAAACTGTTTGCTCCCGTCTGAAAAAAGAAACCCCGCATACCGGCGCGCAGCCGGATATGCGGGGTTTCAAGCCTTATCAATAAAAGGAGCGATTAGAGGCCCTTGGCGGAGGAGGTGCTGCGGCGGGGGTCGGCAGCGCCGTAGAATACCCCGTCCTCACCGACCAGGATGCTCTGGATTGCGCCCATCGAGGGTTTCCGGCTGACCTTGTGGCCCATCCCTTCCAGCAGACTGACGGTATCCGGACTGACACCCTGTTCGATACGGATCTCATCCGGCAGCCACTGGTGGTGGATACGCGGCGCCGAGACTGCCGACTGGATGTTCAGACCGTGGTCGATCACATTCATCACCACCTGCAGAGTGGTGGTGATGATCCGCGATCCACCCGGGCTGCCGGTAACCATGAAGTTCTTGCCATCCTTCTTGACGATGGTCGGCGACATCGAGCTGAGCATCCGCTTCTCCGGCTCGACCTTGTTGGCAACGCCGCCAATCAGGCCGTAGGCGTTGGGTACCCCCGGCTTGGCGCTGAAGTCGTCCATCTCATTGTTGAGCAGGAAGCCGGCGCCCGGCACCACGATACCGGAGCCGTAGCTGAAGTTGATGGTGTAGGTGTTGGAGACCGCGTTGCCGTATTTATCCACAATGGAGAAGTGGGTGGTCTCGTTGCTCTCGTAACCGGTCGGGTCGCCCGGCCGGATCTCGACGCTCGGAGTGGCCTTGGCCGGATCGATCTTACTGCGGATCTGTTCGGCATACTTCTTGTCGGTCAGCCCGTTGACCGGTACCGCGACGAAGTCCGGATCGCCCAGGTACTTGGAGCGGTCGGCATAGGCATGCTTCATCGCCTCGGCCATCAGGTGGATGCTCTTGGCGGAATTATGGCCGTACTCGCCGATCGGGTAGCCTTCCAGGGTGTTGAGGATCTGCACCACGTGGGTGCCGCCGGAACTGGGCGGCGCCATCGAGTAGATATCGTAGCCGCGGTAGTTGCCCTGCACCGGGGTGCGGATCTGCGGCCGGTAGTCCTTCAGATCCTGCAGGGTGATCAGGCCGCCGTTCTTTTTCATGTCATCGGCGATCAGCTGGGCGGTCTTGCCCTCGTAGAAGCCCTTGACGCCCTGCTCGGAGATCCGTTTCAGCGTGGCAGCCAGGTCCGGCTGCTTGAACCGTTCACCCGGCTGGTAGGCGCTGCCATCCGCCTTGTAGAAGGTCGCCTTGCTGGACGGCCATTTCTGCAGCATCTCCTTCTTGGCTTCCAGCCCCTTGGTGAAGCGCGGCGGCACGATAAAGCCCTCTTCGGCCAGCTTGATCGCCGGCGCCAGCGCCTGCTGCAGGCTGATGGTGCCGTACTTCTCCAGTGCCAGCGCCAGGCCGGCTACGGTACCCGGCACCCCGGCCGACAGGTGGGAGAAACGGCTGCGCTGCTGCACCACGTTGCCCTCATCATCCTGGAACATCTTCTCGTAGGCGGCTTTCGGCGCTTTCTCACGGTAGTCGATGGCGACCACCTCGTCCTGCTGCTCACGCGAGACCAGCATGAAACCGCCGCCACCGATATTGCCGGAACGCGGCTGGGTTACCGCCAAGGCAAAGCCGGCGGTAACCGCCGCGTCGATGGCGTTGCCGCCGTTCTTCAATACATCCAGTGCCACGTCGGTGGCCAGGTGGTGGCTGGTGGCAACCATCCCCTGGCGGGCTTCCACCGGGTGGCTGCGTTCACCTTCCAGGATCGCCTGGGCCGCCTGGGTCATCGGTGCCGCGCTGATGATCGCCGACAGCATCAGGGCATTGAGCAGGCGTGGGCGGGGGGTGGAGATCTGCATCTTCATAGTGTCCTTTTGTCTTGTTCTTGTTGTTGCTTTTGAAGAAGTCGCACGGCCGCATCTGCGCCCACACGGGATCCGTTCAGCTTAGTCCTCGCCGGCGTTTTCGCTAGCGGCTGACCGATCGCCAGATAGCATAAACGGGCGTTTGAAAGATCCTCACCTCATGCTGCGCCAAAGCGACCTCCTGAAGTGCCAGTCGTGGATTGTCGTATCACCGCCAAAAGCCGGCAACCTCAATAACCACGCTGCTTTGCTGACAATAAAGATCAGCCGCCAACTGGCAGGTCGGCAACGGCTGGCCTACCTTGGATAAAGCTGTACTTGCTGATATCTGCAGCCAGCTCCTGTTGCGGCTGCAAAAGGACAGATCCACCGAATCCCCGCCTGCGGGTGGGGCTTGGTGGCGATGGAGGGATTGGATGAACAGCACCATAAGGATGCCGACCATTGAACTGGCAATGTGTGATTGTATAACTGAACTGCGAACGACGTTGGCGCAGATACGATCGAATGCTCAACAGACTGAAACTACAGAGGCGATACCCGACCCTTGCGAGGCGATCGCCGATCAACTGAACCAACTGGAAGCGCTGCTGTACATTCAGGCCGCTGTGCGTGGCGAGGGAACAGGGGCTATCTGATTAACCATCTGTATCTATCATTGACAAATTGTATTGAAAAAGGCGACCTGCGGGTCGCCTTTTGATTTTTCCGAGTCGACGGTTAACCGCTGTAAGTTAACAGTGAACCCAGGGAGCGGGGCATCGAACGCGCCACTACCGATCCCCCCTGCCTGATGGTTCTCTTCCAGGCTTCGCGCTGCTCGCCATACGGGACGCGCAGACGGGCACGGTTAGCTCAGGCGACGATATGATGGCCGGCGTCGACATATTCGACATTGCCGGAGTCGGTGCTGACGCCAGCCGCTGATAAATTTGGCATCGCACAGTCCTGAGAATAAATACCGTACGGAACTCTCCAGCGCCGCCTTGATCGGCCCCATCATGTCGTAGTTCTCGACCGCCTTTTCCGAACCCTAGCCGCTCATGGTTTACATCCACCTATCAGTTGGGATAGCAAAAAATTGTGCGGCAGCGTAACGGGACCGAATGGACCTAAACAGAGCGCTCCCATGACAATAGCCGGCACCGCCGGACTGGCTGGCGGCCGCGAGTAACCAACGCAAAGCAGCGCAGCTGAACTATGGTTAGGGGTAGTACCAAGAGAATCACGTATGGGTATCAGGGCAACGCTACAGTCAGAACTCGAGCCCCTGATCCAGCGTGCACTGAAGCAGGGTCAGATCGAAAGCTACGGCAGCCGAACCCGGCTTTACAAGCACGGGATCTACAGCAACGACACCAGCCTGTGGAGCCACTCGCCCGCGCTGGCGCTGAATCAACCCGGCCATTACCTGATCACCGTCCAGCCCAAGCAGAGCCTGAACCTGGCGATCCTGCACAAGGCCGATTTCGATCGTCTGTTGCAGCTGGCCACCCACCGGCCGGAACCAATCCAGTGTGCACTTAACACCCTCTGCCAGCAACTCAACGAGATGACGCTGCCAGATGGCGTCGACGGCTTCGCCAGCTACCGATTGGACCCGGGCCACCATTACCAGCACATCATCGTCTTCCGGCCACTGCAGGTACTGGCGCTCTATGATATCGAGCAGGTGTGAGGCGCTGGTCCGTGCCCGCCGGCTGACGTAATATCAGGCAGTTGCCCGTACGTTATTTATTATCAGGACTGTGCGATGCCCGATTCACCCGCGGCCGACGGCCAGGCGCTGGCGCGCTTCATCGACCGACACCCTCGCCTGCTGGTTTTGACCGGTGCCGGCGTCAGCACCGACTCCGGCATCCCCGACTACCGTGACCGCAACGGCGACTGGAAGCGCCCGCAACCGGTTCAACACCAGGCCTTTATGAGCCAGACGCCGGTGCGCCAGCGCTACTGGGCCCGCAGCTTGGTTGGCTGGCCGGTGATCCGCGATGCGCAGCCGGGGCCGGCCCACCACTCGCTGGCAGAGCTGGAGCGGCTGCAGCGGGTGGAGCTGCTGGTCACCCAGAACGTGGACCGGCTGCATCAGCAGGCTGGCAGCGAACGGGTGCTCGACCTGCATGGCCGCTCCGACCGGGTCCGTTGTATGGATTGTGATTGTTGCTATCCGCGCGATGAGATCCAGCAACACGCCAGTCGCCTCAATCCGGCTTTCAATGGCCTGAAAGCCGCCGCCGCACCGGACGGTGATGCCGACCTGGACGGTATCGATTTCAGCCGCTTCCAGATACCGGTATGCAGTGGTTGTGGCGGAATCCTGAAACCGGACGTGGTGTTCTTCGGCGACAACGTACCACGATTGCGGGTGGAACAGGCACTGGACGCCTTGCAGCGCGCCGACGGCCTGTTGGTGGTCGGCTCCTCACTGATGGTCTATTCCGGCTTTCGCTTCTGCCGCCGGGCCGCCGAATGGAACAAGCCGATCTGCGCGCTGACCCTGGGCCGGACCCGTGCAGATCCGCTGCTGAGTTTGAAACTGGACGCCCCGGTGGCCGGCACCCTGCAACAGGCGCTGCAGGCGCTCGACACCCGCTAAGCCTGCCGCGTCAGGCTACCGTCAGTTCGCTGTCGCGCTCCTCTGCCGGGCGGAACTGCCATTGGCTCAGGATGATGCCACCGATGACCAGCGCCGCCGCCGCCAACTGGCTCAGGTTCAGGGTTTCGCCGAGGATCAGGTAGGCCAACCCCAGCGTGAACACCGGAATCATATTGACGAAAGCCGAGGCCTGGCTGGCCGGGATGCTGGCTACCGACAGGTTGTACAGGCCGTAGGCCAGGATATTGACCACCGTGCCCAGATAGACGATGGCGATCAGTGCCTGCGGTACCCAGCCCTCGGGCAGGCTGACATCCGGCAGCGCCATCATCGGCAGGAAGAACAGGCTGCCGCAGAACGACTGCAGCGCCGTCAGCAGCCAGGGCGAATAGCGCTCCGACAGGTGTTTAAGGCAGAGGGTATAGCCGGTGGCGCAAACCATGGCGCAGAACTCGTAGAAATTGCCCAGCACGGGGTTCGGCGCATCGGCGGTACTTTCGCCGGCCACACTCAGCCAAACCGCGCCGGCCACCGCCAATGCGAAGCCCATCCATGCCTGGCGGCTCAACCGCTCCTTCAGCCACAACCAGGCACCAATGCCCACCAATAACGGCAGCAAGGCGGTAATCATGCCAGCCTGCTGGGCACTGGTGTTCTGCAGTGCCTTGGCCTCGAAGACGAAATAGAAGCAGGGCTCCGACAGCACCATCAATGCCAGGTACTTCCAGTCGCCGGCGCGATATTCGAAGCGGGCGATCGCCTTGAAAAACAGCAGAAAACAGAGGCTGGCCACAAACATACGACCGAACATCACCACCATCGGATCGTAGTGCTGAAAGGCCAACTTCAGGGCGATAAAAGAACTGGCCCACAGCAGCATCGCCATTAGCAGGCCGACAACGGCAAGATTTCGAGACAACATCGGCGTTCCCAGAAAAGATGGACGGAGATCGGGCAGGCGCCGACATTAGCGGGACGCAATCAAGTTGGGAAGCAAATTAAATTGCTGCGCCATAAACGCGATTAATGAGGTATGTCGAGCATTGGCGGGATCAGCCGCCTACGGGCCTACTGGGTATGTGAACTATGCGAACGACGCTGGACGGCAGATTATGTTGGGATCACCGGCTCAGGCGAACTGGAAGTAGCCCTGCTTCAACACCTCGCCGACCCGGGCCCTTACCGATGGCGGTTCATCGTGCAGTGCCATCTGGCAGAAACGCTCAACCTCGGGCCGCAATTCCGGATAGAGGCTGGCCAGCAGATAGAAGCCGTTATAAGCCCAGGCACGCACGAAACGGGCCTGATCGGTCAGGCACTGGCGGACGAAGTTCTCGATCGGTGCACGCTTTGCCCCAGGCAGATCCAGTCGCGGCATCATCTGCAACAGGTGCAGGCGGCTCTGCCAGTCCACCAGCCGGGCGGCACAGTGAAACAGGCTATCCACCTGTTCGGTCGCCAGGCGCGCGCTCTGCTCCAGGTGATGTTTCAGCAGCCAGCTGGCGGCGCGCTGGCAATCGCTATGGCGCTCCAGCAGATGCAACAGCTGGTCGATAAAATCGGCTTCCTCGCGATACTGCCGATACAGCTCGAGCAGGAAAGCACGCTCTTTGCCATTCCAGGTCCGCAGTGCTTGTCGTAATTCCATCACCGTTCTCCTCTCCAGACCAAGTCAATCGATACCCAGGATATGCACAACGCCGGTCCCAACGTACAGCGGGATACACCTGAAGTTTATACCGGGACCACAATGCCGCAGGCCAGCGACGGTATCCCGGTCATAGCTGGTTGACTAGCAAAGCCGCTACTACGTTCATTTCAATCAACCGGCTTTTCAGTATTGGTCAGGATGTTACGTGGTGCCAGCATTGACGACCTCCGCCAGTGCCTGCAACCGGTGACTGTTGAAAAACGGGTGCTGCTGGGCGCCGACCAGCAGCACGATCTCGATCGCCGGTAGCTCCGGCAACTGCTGCTCCGCCGGCGCCACGACCAGATCAGCAGGGGCACTGATACGAGCCATCGCCGTAATCGCTATGCCGCGCCGCACCAACTCCAGCAGGATGCCGCAGCCGACGCTAATGGTCTTCAGCTGATAACGTCGGCCCTGTTTCTCCAGTCCATCCAGCGCGCCATTCATGAACTTGCAATCCGGCGGGTACAGCGCCAGCGGCAGCGGATCGGCAGCCGACCAGTCAAAATCGGCCGCCGCCAACCAGACCCCCTGGTCCTGACGCAGCAGAAAACCCTCATCGCTGTCCGGTCGACGGGTCACCAGCGCCAGGTCGAGCTCACCCATATCCAGTTGATGGCGCAGCTGGGTTGAGGCCCCGCTGACCACCTGCACCTGCAGCTCCGGTGCCTGCTGCCAGATCAGTTCCAGCAGATCGGTCAGCAGGCCCTGCGCGTAATCATCCGGGCAACCGAGTCGCAGCGGCTCCTGACCGGCACCGGCTTCCAGCACGCTGAGCGCCTCCTGCTGCAGTGACAGGATGCGGCGGGCATAGCCGACCAACTGCTTGCCATGCCGAGTCAACACCCGCTCACGCCCCTGCTGTTCGAACAGCGGTTTGCCGACCTGCTCCTCCAGTCGTTTCATCTGCATGCTGATCGCTGACGGCGTACGGTACAGCTGTTGGGCGGCGCGGTTATAGCTGCCGGTATCCACCACCACGATAAAGGTACGCAGCAGATCAGTGTTCATGGTCCATTCCTTTTACGGTGGAGGGTTCAAGGATATTGAAGCCAGGGTTCAGGATTATTCGTTTGTCGCCTGGCGGTAAAAGCCAGACACTGGCTGCCATCCAAATAAACGCAAAGAAGGATTCTGGCATGGCTGATCTGAAACTGGTAATCGGCAACAAGAACTACTCCTCCTGGTCACTGCGGCCCTGGCTGCTGATGCAGCACTTCGGACTGGCCTGCGAGGAGATTCCGATTGCGCTGTTCACCCCACAGATGGCGGCTGAACTGCCGGCGCTGTCGCCGTCCGGCAAGGTACCGGTACTGCACGACGGCGACGTCGTGATCTGGGATTCACTGGCGATCTGCGAATACCTCAGCGAACGCTATCTGGACGGTCGCGGCTGGCCGGCAGACCTGGCGATACGCGGCCACGCCCGGGCGGTCTGCGCCGAGATGCATTCCGGCTTCGCGGCCTTGCGCAGCGAGATGTCGATGAACCTGCGTCGACCGATCGGCCGGCGCGCGGAGCACGCCGTCAGCGACCAATGCCACGCCGATATCCGACGGATCGAGCAGATCTGGCTCGACTGCCTGGCCCGCTACGACGGCCCCTGGCTGTTCGGTGAGTTCAGCATTGCCGATGCGATGTTCGCGCCGGTCGCCAGTCGTCTGCACACCTACGCGGTAGAGTTGTCCGCCGAAGCTACCGGCTATGTCGAGCGCCAGCTGTCCCAGCCCGCATTCCAGCAGTGGCGCAAAGCCGCCCTGCAGGAAACCGGTCGAATCGAGTTCTGCGAATACGACGACTGAGCGCTACCGCCAGGCTCATCAAGCGCCCGATGGCAGCGCTCCGCCCTGGCAACTAAACTTAACAGGCGGCAGCTGGATACCGCCTGTCGGTCAGTGCCTGGAAACCCTGCGCACCCCGCGTGCCGTTTTCAGCAGTCACATCCCCTTCACCTCAACTGTGATGGAGTGTGCATATGTCTGAGCTGAGTCACAGTCTCTACAACGACTTCCCGCAATATCGCGAACGGATTCAGCAACTGAAACACAGCAACGAAGAGTTCGCCCGGATGGCCGCCGAATATCACCGCATCGACCATAGTATCCGGGGTCTGGAAACCCGCGGTGTCCCCACCTCAAACGATTCTTTTGAGCAGATGAAGCGCCGCCGTGTCCAGTTGAAGGATGCGCTGTTCCAGATGCTTCAGTAAGGTTTCACACCCTGAACAGACGCAATGGCCGGTCGAGGTACCGGCCATTGAAACTCTGCTACGTAGCCACGGCACAGCACAGCACAGCACAGCACAGCACAGCACAGCAACGACGATAAGTTACCCACAAGCCGTTAGTTCGAGGGAACGGCATATTCTATTTTCATCCAGAGACCAGCAGGGCCACAAATGTCCGCCTGGTGTATTGAAGAAGAAGTTATCCCAGGCTGACCCCAGCCTCTCCCCCGGATTTACACCCGTAACTCACAAAGTTATCCACAGCTCTTTTTAATAAAACCCCGTGGTTCTCTTGTAGATCAACCGCGCAGCGAATCATGGGGACGAGGGTTTACCGCCGAGACTGGCCATCTGTGGATATCTTATTTCTACGGCTCATGCGCTTTAGCAGGAATCATCTACGCCAGTCATAAACTTTCCGCCGCCCCCCTGGCCCGGCGAAGGCCGCCTTGACGCGCCAGAAGGCGCAACCCCAACTTGGTTACAGATAACACAGGGGGATCGCCGGAATGCCGGACCACGCGATGCGCACCTGCCGATAGCCGTCAGCTGGCCGGGGAAGACTCAACAACAATCACGATACCGCCAGCACTCCAGCAGATGGTCATTGACCATCCCGGTGGCCTGCATATACGCATACATGATTGTGGAACCAACGAAGGTCATGCCGCGTTTCTTCAGATCCTTCGACAACGCATCGCTCACGGCGGTGGTAGCCGGTACCTCGGCCATCTCGCGCCACTGGTTGACAATCGGCGCGCCGCCGACGAACTGCCAGACGTAAGTGTCGAAACTGCCGAACTCCTGCTGGATCGCCAGGAAGGCGCGGGCATTCTTACGGGCACCGAACACCTTCAACCGGTTGCGCACGATGCTGGCATCACCGAGCAGCGTTTCCAGCTCCTCGTCCGTCATTGCGGCGACCGACTCGGGATCGAACGCCTTGAACGCCCGTCTATAGCCCTCCCGCTTGTTGAGGATGGTCTGCCAGCTCAGGCCGGCCTGTGCCCCCTCCAGAATCAGCATCTCGAAGTGCTTGCGGTCGTCATGCACCGGCACGCCCCACTCCTCATCGTGGTAGCGCAGGTAGTCTTCGTCGTTATTACGTGCCCAGTGGCAGCGGGTCGGATGAACATCGCTCATGGTCGGTTCCTTTGACGTTATTCTGATTCGGTCCGAACTCGATCTTAATCCCTGCGTTCAAGGTTGTCGCGGTAGAGACCGACGGACTGCTAGGCTATGGTAGGACGGGTACGGAGCTAAAGGAGGAGTACCATGACCAAGCAACTGATCGCGGCAACCGTTCTGGCAGGCTGTGGGATGCTGATCCCCACCGCCCAAGCGCAGCAGTCACCCGCAACATTACTGCAATCCTGCCAGGCGCTGACCGCATCCGGCCGTGTGGCAGCGGACAGCCTGGCCTGCTACGCCTATATCGATGGCTACCTGGACGGGGTACTGGTCACCAATGGCGCGATCCTGCGCAATATCAAAACGTCCGATGCCGAACCCTCCGGCTTCCTGTCGCGGGTCTACCGCACCCGGTTGGGCAAGGAGGATATCGCCTGGGATTCGACCGCGATGGCTGAATTCTGCCTGCCCAAGCATCTGTCGCGCCATGAGCTGATCCTCCAGGTTGCCAATCGGCTACCTCAACCGGACGACGGCAGCGAACTGCGCGAAACGCTCTACCGGGTGCTGAAACAGAACTACCCCTGTTAACCGGCCCGAACAGACCACGGAGACGCAACCATGTGCGACCTGATCTCCTGTAACCGCTCGTCCGACCAACCATCCCGCCCCACCCTCTCGTCGCAAACCCGGCGCGATTTCCTGAAGGGGTTGATCTGCCTGCCACTGGCGGTGGTGCTGGCCGACCCGCAACTGGCCCGGGCCGCCGGCCAGCGTACCGAACAGGTCCGGATCGAGCTGCCCTCCGGCCAACAGGCGCAGGCCTATCTGGCGCTGCCGGACGATGCGACCGAGCGGGCGCCGACGGTACTGTTGATCCATGAATGGTGGGGACTCAACGACCAGATCAAGGCGGTTGCCAACGAACTGGCCGAGCAGGGCTTCATCGCCCTGGCGGTCGATCTATACCAGGGCAAGGTGGCCACCAGCCGCGAAAAAGCCAACGAGTTCCGCATGGCGCTGGATCCCACCTGGGCCACCGAAGCGCTGGTCGGCTGGATCGACTGGCTGCGCCAGCATTCGCGCAGCAACGGCCGGGTGGCGACCCTGGGCTGGTGCTTCGGTGGCGGCTGGGCGCTGGATGCCGCGCTGGCCGCCCCGGTCGATGCCACGGTGATCTACTACGGCGACGTGCGCCGCAGCGCCGAGCAACTGACCAGCCTGTACGGCCCGGTGCTGGGTCATTTCGGCACCCTGGACACGCGAATCGATGCCGCCATGGTGGGCGATTTCGAGCGGGCGATGGCCGAAGCCGACAAGACCGAGCTGACCGTGCACTGGTACGTAGCCGACCACGCTTTCGCCAACCCGACCGGCGCCCGCTATGACCAGGAGGACGCCGCGCTGTCCTGGGCCCGCACGCTCAGTTTCCTGCACCGCCATCTGCGCGGCTGAACGGCGGCCCGGCGGTCCGGCGGCCCGGCGGCCCGGCGCGGTTCTGTGGTAGAGTGCGCGTTTCGCAATCAGCTACAGGAATACCGAGATGTCGCTGCAGGCCATACTCTTTGACCACGATGGTACCCTGGTCGATTCCGAAGCCACCCACATGGCGCTATGGAACCTGGCGATCGAACCCTATGGTGTCAGTATCAGCGAGACGGTGTACTGGCAGCAGCTGCTCGGCGTACCGGCCGAGCAGAACGCCGAAACAATCATCCGGATGCACAACCTGCCGGTGTCGGTCGACGCCCTGGTGGCCGCCAAGCTGGAACAGAACGACCGCTTCCTCAACGAGAGCTTCTTCCCGGCGATGGCCGACGCCGACCGGGTACTGCGGACGCAGGCCCGCCAGCTGCGGCTGGCGCTGGTCAGCGGCTCGCAGCGCCACTGCGTGGAAGCCTCGCTCCGCGGCCATAACTGGGGCGAACTGTTCGAGCAGGTGGTCACCGGTGACGACGTAGCGCACAACAAGCCACAGCCGGATGGCTACCTGAAGGCACTGAAGGCGATGGGGCTGTCGGCCGACCAGGCGGTGGCGGTGGAGGATACCGAAGCGGGCGTCAGCGCCGCCGTCGCGGCCGGCCTGCCCACCATCGCGCTGCGCTCGACAGATGCCAGCAGCCACGATTTCTCCCGGGCGAGCGTCGAAGTGACCAGCCTCGGCGAGGCGCTGAGCTGGATCGAACGCCAGTACGGTTTCGATTTCCGGGCCGACTGAACCGACCGGTTGTGCTATAACTGCCAGCCGTTATTCACAGCCCCCGGAGCGCTACACGCATGAGCCAGGTATTCCGTATCGAACAGAAAGTCCGCGACTATGAACTGGATATGCAGGGCATCGTCAATAACGGCGTCTACTTCAACTACCTGGAACATGCCCGCCACGAGTTCCTGCTGTCGCGCGGCGTCGATTTCGCCGCGCTGGCGGAACAGCAGATCCACCTGGTGGTGATCCGTTCCGAACTGGACTACAAGGCCTCACTGAAAAGCGGCGACCGCTTCGTGGTCGAGGTCAAGGCGGAGCGGATCAGCAAGGTGAAGTTCGGCTTCCGCCAGCGGGTAATCCGGCTGGCCGACGAGAAAGTCTGCGTCGAGGGGTTGGTGATCGGCACCGCACTGAATGAGCGCGGCCGCCCCTACCTGTCGCCGGAGATCGAAGCACTGTTCGACGACGCCTGAAGGCTCGCCCCCCCCCTTCCGCCCCGTTTCACGTTGACGACATATGCCAGTTTTTTGGCTGCTGGGAGCCCACTAACGGTTGCCAGCGGCCGGACGATCAGGGCGCCATTATTTGCGCCGGATCAAAAAACATGTACCTAAAATTCATTAATTGACAATCGTCATCTTGCACCTTGGTCGTAGAGCCATAGACTGCCCCGGAGTTTCCAATTTTCCTATCGGGAGGGATTCCTATGAAGCTCCGCTCTCTCTGTGCCGCAATGTCGCTGGCGCTATCCTTTAATGCCCTTGCCGGCGATCTGCCGGTTGTCGACGCCAACCTGACCACCCCGCCGATGGTGCCGCCGGCGATTACCCGCGACCATGCCGCGAAGGTAGTGGTCAAGCTGGAGACGGTCGAAAAGGTCATGAAAATGTCCGATGGCGTCGAGTACAACTTCTGGACCTTCGGCGGTTCAGTACCCGGCAAATTCATCCGGGTACGGGAAGGTGACCAGGTGGAATTCCACCTGTCCAACCACCCCAGCTCGAAGATGCCGCACAATATCGACCTGCACGCGGTGACCGGCCCCGGCGGTGGTGCGGTCTCCTCCTTCACCGCGCCCGGCCACACCTCCACCTTCAGCTTCAAGGCGCTGAATCCCGGCCTTTATGTCTACCACTGCGCCACCGCACCGGTCGGCATGCATATCGCCAACGGCATGTACGGCCTGATCCTGGTGGAGCCCGAGGAGGGGCTGCCACCGGTCGATCGCGAGTACTACGTGATGCAGGGTGACTTCTACACCAAGGGCGCGTACGGCGAAGAGGGGCTGCAGCCGTTCGATATGGAGAAGGCGATCCATGAAGACGCCGACTACGTGGTGTTCAACGGCTCGGTCGGCGCCCTGACCGGCGACAATGCGCTGACCGCCAACGTCGGCGAAACCGTACGCCTCTACGTCGGCAACGGCGGCCCGAACCTGGTGTCCTCGTTCCATGTGATCGGTGAGATCTTCGACAAGGTGCAGGTGGAGGGGGGCAGCTCGGTCAACGAGAACGTGCAGACCACGCTGATACCGGCCGGTGGTTCGGCTATCGCCGAATTCAAGCTGGATGTGCCGGGCAACTTCATCCTGGTCGACCACTCGATCTTCCGGGCGTTCAACAAGGGCGCACTGGGGATGATGAAAGTGGATGGTCCCGAGGACAAGATCGCCTACTCCGGTAAGCAGGCCGACAGCGTCTATCTGCCGGAAGGCTCCACCATTCAGGAGCTGAGCGAAGCCGCACCGGCACCGAAGCTGGCCAGCAACAAGGCGGAACAGATCCGCTTCGGTCAACGGCTGTACGAGCAGAACTGCCAGGCCTGCCATCAGCCGGGTGGGGTTGGCGTACCGGCGGCGTTCCCGCCGCTGGCCAACTCCGACTTCCTCAATGCCGACCCGACCCGCGCCATCGACATCGTATTGCATGGCCTGAGCGGCAAGCTCACCGTCAACGGCAATAAATACAACAGCGTGATGCCGGCAATGCGAATGAGCGACGCCGAGGTGGCCAACGTGCTGACCTACGTGCTCAACAGCTGGGACAACAAGGGTGGCCAGATCAGTCCGAAACAGGTCGCCACGCGGCGCAAGGAAGGCAGCAAGGTTCAGTTGGCCGGCGCGGCTGAACACTGATGAAAGCCCTGGCGTGGCTCTGCCTGGCCGCCCTGCCGATGGCGGCCAGCGCAGCCGAAATGACAACGTTGCCGGCCGGCAGTTACCGGCCGCTCTACCTCAGCGACGATAGCCCGCTGGTGGAGGTGGCGCCGTTCAAGCTGGACCGGCGGCCGGTCACCAACCAGGCGTTCCTGACGTTCGTGCAGGCGAATCCACGCTGGGCGCCGGAGCGGATTGCGTCGCTGTTCGCTGAATCGCAGTATCTGGCCCACTGGCTGCCGGGCACGCAAGGCCGGCAGCCGGCGGCTGAGCAGCTGCAACAGCCGGTCAGCCGGGTGTCCTGGTTTGCCGCCCAGGCTTACTGCCGCTGGCAGGATAAACGGCTGCCGACCGTCGCCGAGTGGGAGTTTGCCGCTCGCGCCAGCGAGACCGCTGCCAACGGTAGCCGAGAACCGGGCTATAACCAGCGCATCCTCGATTGGTACGCCCGCCCCGGCAGCGCCGGGCTACGCCCGGTGGGCCAGCAACCGGCCAATTTCTGGGGGGTCCAGGACATGCATGGCCTGATCTGGGAGTGGACCGAGGATTTCAATGCCACGCTGGTAACCGGCGAGTCTCGCGGTGACAGCGTGATCGACCAGAAATTCTTCTGCGGTGCAGGGGCCGCCGGGGCCGCCGATCCCAGCGACTATGCCGCCTTTATGCGCTTCGGATTCCGCTCCAGCCTGCAGGCACGCTTCACGCTGCAGAACCTGGGCTTCCGTTGCGCAGCCGATATCGATGTTAAGGAGAACGAATGATGAAACTGTTCAAGAAACTGTTGCTCGCCGGCCTGCTGGTCAGCGGTGGTGCTCAGGCCGAACTGCCGGATAATTCGCTGTACCTGCTGGACAGCCACTGGCAGGACGAATCCGCCCAGCACTTCATGCTGCCCCAGCTACAGGGCAAGCGCCAGGTGGTGGCGATGATCTACACCAACTGCCTGCATGTCTGCCCGGCGCTGGTTGCCGACCTGCAACTGATGGAGAAAGCGCTGCCGGCAGACTGGCAGGACAAAGTCGGCTTCGTGCTGGTGTCGCTGACGCCGGAACAGGACAGCGCCGAAGTGCTGCGCCAGTTCGCCGACAAACGCGGCCTGGACCTGTCCCGCTGGGAGCTGCTGCGCGGCTCCGCAGAGGATGTGCGTTCGCTGGCGATGGCGCTGGATATCAAATACAAGAAAATCGCCAACGGCGAGATGGCGCACAGCAACAAGTTCGTCGTGCTTGACGAACAGGGACGGATCCTGTTCAGCGAAACTGGCCTGCCGGAAGGCCCGGAGGCGATGGTGCAGCGGCTGATCGCCAGCCACTGACCGCTTGTCTTAGCAACGTCCCGCCATGGCCGCCGCTCCACCCCGGACGGCGGTCCTTCACCGCCCCATTCAATAAGTTTCAGCAAAAGAGTTACCAAAAAACTTACAAAAAACTCGCCAAAAGACGCAGGGGCGATGGCCGTCGCCGATGTTAGAGTAGGCCCAGTCCAGCAATAAGGGAACCTGCGAACAAGTCCCTTGGGCCTCTGGCTTTCGGAGCGGTCAGAGATCAAGGCAACGATTACAGGCGTACTGGTTGTCCGGCGAAAATCGTTAACACAGAGCTCTGATCGCCCGGGTGCCGGACCACCGAAAGCCCCGGAGGGCGGGCTCTATAACGGCCATCTGCTTTGTCAGGCAGCTTGGAAAGGACGCGTCATTCCGCTACGCTGCCTTTCGCGCATCTGGCCGTTCTAGCGCCCGCAGAGAACATAAGGGACTTGTTCGCAGGTTCCTAAGATATGGATTGGCTATGGATAAGCACCCCGAAGGCGCAGTCGCCGCCGGCGACCCGGAACTGGCGCCGTTCTCCATCCTGATCGTCGACGATGAAGCCGGCATCTGCGATTTCCTCTGCCGGGCACTCAGCCGGCACTACGCCCAGGTGGCGATCGCCCGCTCCAGCGAGGAGGCCGAGCAACTGCGTCGGCGACGGCACTTCGATCTGCTGATCGTCGATATCTGCATGCCGGGGCAATCCGGCATCGACTGGGCCCGTGCTCTGGACGAACAGGGCGTCGGCAGCGAATTGATCTTCATGACCGGCTTCGCCGAGCTGGACAACGCCTTGCAAGCGGTCCGCCTGGGCGCCAGCGACTTCATTCTCAAACCTTTCCGGCTGGAGCAGATGCTGGCGGCGGTGCGTCGCTGCTTCGAGCGGCTGCAACTGGCACGCGAGAACTATATCTACCGACGCCGTCTGCCGCAGCTCGCCGATCAGCGGATGATGATCGGCGAAAGCCCGCAGATCGGCCAGTTGCGCGAACTGGTGGCGCGGGTGGCGCCGACCCGCTCGGCGGTACTGATCGAGGGCGAAACCGGCACCGGCAAGGAGCTGGTCGCCGCCGCGCTGCACCAGCTCAGCGGCCGCAAGGGACCGTTCGTACCGCTGAACTGCGGCGCCGTCGCCGCCGAATTGATCGAATCGGAGCTGTTCGGCCATACCAAGGGCGCCTTCACCGGCGCCGGCCAACCCCGCCAGGGGCTATTCAGCTACGCCGACGGCGGCACCCTGTTCCTGGACGAACTGGCGGAGATGCCACTACTGATGCAGGCCAAGCTGTTGCGGGTACTGGAGGAGGGCAAGATCCGTCCGGTCGGCTCCGAGCAGGCCCGCACGGTGGATGTGCGGATCGTTGCAGCCAGCAACCGCTCGCTACAGCAGGCGGTCGAGCAGGGCGAATTTCGCGCCGACTTGTTCTACCGCCTCAATGTGCTGCCGCTGCAACTGCCGCCGTTACGCCAGCGATGCGAGGATATCGCCCCATTGGCGCAGTACCTGGGCGGCCAGTTGGCCCAGGAACTCGGCCTGCCGCCGCTGCCGTTGAGCCAACCGGATATCCAGGCGCTGCAGCAGTACCATTGGCCCGGCAACGTGCGCGAACTGCGCAACCTGCTGGAGCGCTGCATGCTGCTCGGCAGCCTGCCCCATCAGATGCTGTCGCCCCAAGCTGACAGCCGCTCGACCGCCGAACCGCGAAGCGGCTATCCGCCGGACTGGTCGCTGTCCCAGGTCGAGCGGCACCATATCGAGCGGGTATTGGCACGGCAGCAGGGCAACAAGAGCCGCGCCGCCGAGCAGCTCGGCATCGGCCGCAAGACGCTGGACCGCAAACTGCAGCGCCGCAGTGATGGCTGAGCAACTACCGCACAGTATCCGTAAGCGGCTGCTGCGGCTGGCGCTGTTGCCGCTGCTGCTGGTACTGCCGGTGGTCAGCCTGATGGCCTGGCTGTGGAGCAGCGAACTGGGCTACCGCCAGCTGCTGATGAAGGCCAACACCGACCTGGCGGTGGCCCTGTCCAGTTTCCAGGCCACCCACGAGCGTTTCCTGCTGCAACTGGCACTGGCGGCCGAAGCACAACCTCTGCGCCAGCAACTGACGCTGCTGCAGCAGCACCGCTCGGCGCTGGCGGTCAGCGAACTGGCACTCCAGCTGGAACGGCTACGCCAACAGCAGGGCTTTGATTACGTCCGCCTGCTGGACCGGCGCCGCTGTGATCTGCTGGCGCCGGACGACTGCCGGTATCCGGCCGGCCCGCTGATTGATGCGGCGCTGCGCGGTGAGCGCGGTAGCGGGATCGAACTGTTTTCGCAGCTCCAACTGCAGCAACTGTCACCTGATCTGGCCGAGCAGGCCCGGCTGCCGCTGATCGCCACCGAACATGCCAAACCGAGCCGGCGTACCGTCGAAGACCGTGGCATGCTGCTGCACGTTGTCTATCCGCTGCTGGATAGCCGTGGCCGGGTCAGCGCCCTGCTGACCGCCGGCCTGCTGATGAACCGCAACATCAATTTCGTCGACCGGCTGAAGGAGACCGTGTACGGCGAGGGCTCGCTGCTGGCCGGCAGTCTGGGCACCGTGACGCTGTTCCTCGACGATGTACGGATCAGCACCAACGTGCCGCACCGCCAGCAGCCGCAACGGCGCGCGTTGGGCACCCGGGTCTCTGCCGAGGTACGCGCCCAGGTGCTGGAACGGGGCGAACGCTGGCTCGACCGCGCCTTCGTGGTCAGCGACTGGTATATCTCCGGCTATGCGCCGATCAGCGACGTCCATGGTCGGCGGGTCGGCATGCTGTACAGCGGCTTCTCGGAAGCGCCGTTCAAGGCGGAGCTGTACCGCTGGCTGTGGCAGCTGCTGGCACTGTTCACGCTGCTACTGGCGGGCTGCGTACTGCTGGCGCTGCGCGGCGCCCGGGCGATCTTCCGGCCGATCGAGGCGATGGCGGCGGTGATCACCGACATCCGCGCCGGTCGCCGGTTGCGAATGGTGCCGCCAGCCGACGGCGACGAGCTGACCATGCTGGCGCGGCAATTCAACCAAATGCTCGACCAGCTGGAACGGCAGCACGACCAGATCCAGGCGGCGGCCGAGCAGCTGGAACTGAAGGTGGCCGAGCGCACCGAGCAGCTGCGCCGCCATATCGCCCTGCTGCAGCGCACCCGCGAGCAACTGGTGGCCAAAGGCAAGCTGGCGGCGATCGGCCAGCTGACCGCCGGCATCGCCCACGAGATCAACAACCCGACCGCGGTGATCCTCGGCTACCTGGACCTGATGATGAGCGAACTGGGCGAGGCCGGCCAACCGGTGGCGGCGGAGGCGCAACTGATCGTCGAGCAGGTGGAACGGATCCGGGCGATCATCAACAACCTGCTGCAGTTCTCGCGACCCGGCGATTACCGCGCGCCGCTGTCGGCGCTGGATGCCAACCGGGTGGTCGAGGACACCCGGGCGCTGGTCAAGCATGACCTGGCCCGAAAACGGATCGCATTACGACTGGATCTGCGTGCCTCGCGGCCGGTGCTTGGCCACCGTCAGTCGCTGCAGCAGGTGCTGATCAACCTGATCGTCAACGCGGTCAATGCTATGGAGCCCGGCGGCAGTTTGGCCATCCGCAGTCGCAACTGGCGCGACCGGGGCCTGCTGCTGACGGTACGGGACAACGGCTGCGGCATCGCCGCCGCGCAGCTGGAGCGGATCTTCGACCCCTTCTACAGCCAGAGCCAGGGCGGCACCGGCCTGGGGCTGTCGGTCAGCTACTCATTACTGCAGCAGATGGATGCCGAGATCGACGTGCGCTCCCGGCCCGGCCACGGCAGCTGCTTCTATCTCTGGCTGCAACAGGCCGGCGAAGCTGACAAAGTCGACGAAACCCAAAAAACCGAGCGGGCCAAAATGACCCAACCGGCCGAAAACAGCGGGTCACTTTGACCCGCTGCCAATAGGTAGGACGCCGCTCTTTCCAGCCAACCCCTTATTAAAAAAAGAGTTTTCCTGACTGGCCCATGACTTGCTCTGGTATCCCACGGCCGTGCGCGATGCGCGGCCGCCTGGATAACAACAATAAGATTAGGAGTGGAGTCATATGTCTGAGTCTGCAGGGCCCTTGGCCTTTCTGATGAAGGATCGCATCGTCGCCAAGCCGGGCTTCAACCGCTGGCTGGTACCGCCCGCATCCATCGCGATCCATCTCTGTATCGGATCGGTCTACGCCTGGAGCATCTTCAACCCGCCGCTGGTCAAGCAGATCGGCGTGGTGGCCAGCGCCGCCGACGACTGGACGCTCAGTTCGGTGGTCTGGATCTTCTCGACCGCCATCGTGTTCCTCGGCCTGGCGGCCGCCATCGGCGGTAAGTGGCTGGAGGAGGTCGGTCCGCGGATGGTCGGCTTCCTAGCCGCGATCTGCTGGGGCGGCGGTTTCCTGATCGGCAGCCTGGGGATCGCCTACCACCAGCTTTGGCTGGTCTATCTCGGCTACGGCGCCATCGGCGGCTGCGGCCTCGGGCTGGCCTACGTATCACCGGTCAGTACCCTGATCCGCTGGTTCCCGGACCGGCGCGGTATGGCCACCGGCATGGCGATCATGGGCTTCGGCGGCGGCGCGATGATCGGTGCGCCGCTGAAAACCTGGCTGCTGTCGGTGTTCTATGAAGCCCCGCAGTACCTCGGCAAGCTGGCCGATATCAGGCTGGTGACCGAGGCCGGCCGCCGCTACGCCGAAGTGGCGGGCCAGAAGGTCGAAGTGGTGGTGGCGAGCGCCGCCGACATGGCCAAGATGCCGATTCCGGGCCCGGAGGGGGTCTATGTGGTGGGTACCGGCGATACCGGAGTGGCCAGCGTGTTCCTGACCCTGGGCATCGTCTATTTCCTGATCATGACCGTCGCCGCGTTCTCCTACCGGGTACCGCCGAGCGGCTGGGCACCGGCCGGCTGGACCCCGCCGACCGATGAAAAATCCAAGAAGAAGATGATCAGCGACAACCACGTACATATCGACCAGGCGCTGAGAACCCCGCAGTTCTATCGCATGTGGTTGGTGCTCTGCCTGAACGTGACCGCCGGCATCGGCGTGATCGGGGTCGCCAAGACGATGATGACCGAGATCTTCGGTTCGACCCTGCCGGGCATCGTCGACGCCGGCTTCGCCGCCACCTACGTGTTGATGATCAGTGTGTTCAACATGGTCGGCCGCTTCTTCTGGGCCTCGATGTCGGACTTTATCGGCCGCAAGAACACCTACCACTGCTTCTTCCTGCTGGGGATGCTGCTCTACCTGTCGATACCCTATGTCGCCACTCAGGTCAGCGTCGCCCCGTCGGTGATGTGGCTGGTGCTGTTCTACGGCGCCACCATGACCATCTTCACCATGTACGGCGGCGGTTTCGCCACCATTCCCGCTTACCTGGCCGACATCTTCGGCACCCTGCATGTCGGCGGCATCCACGGCCGACTGCTGACCGCCTGGAGCACCGCCGGGGTACTGGGGCCGTTCGCCATCACCCACCTGCGCCAGCTATCGCTGGAAGATGCGCTGCACTCGCTGGCCGCCAAGGTGGACCCGCAGCAGTTCCAGCAGGCCTTCGGCGCCGGGCTGGACCAGCTACAGACGCTGATCGCCACCAACACCGTCACTATCGGCAAACTGATGGAGATCGCCCCGCCGGGCACCGTGGACCCGACCTCCAGCCTGTACAACACCACCATGTACGCGATGGCGGGCCTGCTGGTGGTGGCGTTCTTCGCCAACCTGGGTATCAAGCATGTGGACGACAAGCACCATGTCCACAACACCCATCCGGAGCACGCCCCGGCTACTGCTTGATATCTTATAGAGACAACGCCCCGGCCATCCGCCGGGGCGCTTTTCTTCATTCTCTCACCAAGCTGCAAGCAACTGTGGCTGCGTTCCTGCAGCTTCCCCTACTGCACGCTGTTTCTTTTAGCCCACATTGATGGAACCATGACTCTATAAACGGTTTCCAACCGGTGGTTGAAGCAACAGGTGGAACAGATGGAGCAGTGGTTACTGGCGCACGAGGCGACACTGCGCCTCGGGATGTTTTTCGGCGTTTTCATGGCGATGGCGGGCTGGGAGTGGCGTACGCCCTGCCGAACCCTGCGGTTGACCCGCTGGCGGCGCTGGAGCAATAACCTGGCGCTGGTGTTGCTGAACTCGCTGCTGCTGCGGTTGCTATTCCCCGCGGCGGCTGTCGGCGTGGCCGCCTGGGCGCAAATACACGGCTGGGGGTTGCTGAACCATGTCGAGCTGCCGCTGTGGCTGGCGCTGCTGCTGTCGGTCACCGCGCTGGACCTGCTGATCTACTGGCAGCACCGCTTATTCCACCAACTGCCCTGGCTATGGCGGCTGCACCGGGTACACCACGCCGACCTGGACTACGACCTGACCACCGGGCTGCGTTTCCATCCGCTGGAGATCCTGTTGTCGATGCTGATCAAGTCGGCGGCGATCCTGCTGCTCGGCCCACCGCTGCTGGCGGTGCTGCTGTTCGAGCTGATCCTCAACGGCATGGCGATGTTCAATCACGGCAATGTGCAGCTGCCACCAGCGCTGGATAACGGGCTGCGACGGCTGCTGGTGACGCCCGATATGCACCGGGTGCACCACTCCATCCATCTCAATGAGATGCACCGTAACTTCGGTTTCAACCTCAGTATCTGGGACCGGCTGTTCGGCAGCTATGCCGCCCAGCCGAAGGACGGCCACCGGGGGATGCAAATCGGCCTGCCGGACGAGCCGGACCCGCGCCGGGTCGACCGGCTCGACGGCATGCTGCTGTTGCCGTTTCATGCGCCGACCGAGCAATCCCGGGCCGGCGGCCCCGGTGTTGACTAGCGATGGGTAACCTCCTCACCCTCCGGTAGCTGCGACCAGAACGCGCTGATCAGCGGGCTTTTCAGTTTTTTCTCCAGCGCAAACAGGCCAACCTGGTACGGCTCCAGCTGTGGTTGTACGTCCAGCACCCGCACCCGCTCGGCCAGCGGGCTGTTGTCCAGCACGATCTTTGGCACCACGCCGACACCGAAACCGAGGCTGACCATGCTGACGATCGCCTCGTTGCCGGCCACCTGGGCATAGATGGTCGGCTTGATCCCCTGGCTGCGGAACCAGCGATCCAGCCGCTGGCGCGACACGCCGGACTCGGACAGGATCATCGGGATACGGGCCCAGTACTCGGCGGTCAAAGGCCCACTCAACAAGGCGTCCAGGGTGGGCTCGGCCAGTGGGGCGATAAACAGCAGCGGCGACTCGGCGATCGGCTTGAAGGCGATATCGGCCGCCAGCTGCTCCGGCCGGGCGGCGATGCTGATATCCTCCTGGCCGGCCTGGATCCGGGCGATGGCGTGCTCCGGGTCGCCGGTGTGCAGCTTGATCTCGATGCGCGGGTACAGACTGCGGAACTGGCTGAGCATCTCATACAGGAAGCTGTAGCTGGCGGTTACCGAGCAATACATGCTGATCTCGCCATGCAGCTCGCCGGTGCCGGCCATCAACTCGTTGCGGATCGCCTCCCAGCCGTCCACCGCATCACGGGCATAGGCCTGGAATTTCTCCCCTTCGCGGGTCAACGTCACGGTGCGATTGTCGCGTTCGAACAGCGCCACCCCGAGCGTCTCCTCCAACTGCTTGATCGAGCGGCTCAACGCCGACGAGCTGACATGGCTCAGCTCGCTGGCACGGCCGAAATGCAGGGTGTCGGCCAGGGTCAGGAACTGCTTCAGGGTGCGGATATCCATAGGGGAGTTACCAGTGTTGAGTTAACAGTTTCCAGTGCACAGTCACGGGCCCAGCAAGGCAGCAGCCACATTGAGAAGTCGCCGAGCACCTCCACTGTTGACTATGAACTGTCCACTCGTCACCGCTGGTTTCTCAGATAATACTACGATGCGTAAATCGGGACACTACATTGCATATATATCATTTTACGCAACAACCCGGATCGCCTATCGTTAGCCCATCGACTCGGCGCCGATCCGTCGGGTCCCACCTATTAACGCTTAAATCCGGGATAGAACCATGCAGGTTTATTACGACAAAGATTGCGATCTCTCCATCATCCAGGGCAAGAAAGTTTCCATCATCGGTTACGGCTCCCAGGGCCACGCGCACGCGTGCAACCTGAAGGATTCCGGCGTGGACGTGACTGTCGGCCTGCGTGCCGGCTCCTCCTCCCGCGCCAAAGCTGAATCCGCCGGCCTGAAAGTTGCCGACGTTGCCGAAGCCGTTGCTTCCGCCGACCTGGTGATGATCCTGACTCCGGACGAGTTCCAGGGCCAGCTGTACAAGAACGAGATCGAGCCGAACATCAAGCAGGGCGCGACCCTGGCATTCGCACACGGTTTCTCCATCCACTACAACCAGATCGAACCGCGTGCCGACCTGGACGTGATCATGATCGCGCCGAAGGCGCCGGGTCACACCGTACGCTCCGAGTTCGTCAAAGGCGGCGGTATCCCGGACCTGATCGCGATCTTCCAGGACGCATCCGGTAACGCGAAGAACGTTGCCCTGTCCTACGCTTCCGGCGTTGGCGGTGGTCGTACCGGTATCATCGAGACCACCTTCAAGGACGAGACCGAAACCGACCTGTTCGGTGAGCAGGCGGTCCTGTGCGGCGGCTGTGTCGAGCTGGTTAAAGCCGGTTTCGAAACCCTGGTTGAAGCCGGTTACGCGCCGGAGATGGCTTACTTCGAGTGTCTGCACGAACTGAAGCTGATCGTCGACCTGATGTACGAAGGCGGCATCGCCAACATGAACTACTCGATCTCCAACAATGCGGAGTACGGTGAGTACGTAACCGGTCCGGAAGTGATCAACGAACAGTCCCGCGAAGCGATGCGCAACGCGCTGAAGCGCATCCAGGACGGCGAATACGCCAAGATGTTCATCACCGAAGGTCAGACCAACTACCCGTCCATGACCGCTCGCCGTCGCAACAACGCGGCACACGGTATCGAGCAGGTAGGCGAACAGCTGCGCGGCATGATGCCGTGGATCGCTGCCAACAAGCTGGTCGACAAAGAGAAGAACTAAGCCTTCTCCGATCGAATAGATCACAACTCCCGCCAAGGGGTTGGCAAACGAAAAAACCGGAGCCTGTGGCTCCGGTTTTTTTGTTTCTTCTAAGTCTTACCCGACAGTCTCTATCTCGTAGCAGCCCATTTGGTATGCCCCTTGAGCGCTGCGGGCGACCGGGTATGTCATTGACGGAAACCACCTCTGGTCGCGGATAAATCCGCTCCTACATGAGTTACCGAAAGCGGCTCCGTCCGGGCCGGTTCAGCCACGATCACCATTACCAAATCTACCACGCCTTCCACCAAAGCCTGTCCCAAGTGGGGTCTGCGGCGTAAAGCTTGCAGCTTTACTCTTGCAGCTCCCCGAAGGGGCATAAAAAATGCCGGGCGGGTTTCCCCGACCGGCATTTTGGTGAACGTGCCGCTTGTAGCGACAAGCGTGTAGCCCTTACAGGCTCAATACCTTCTCGCCGCGGCTGATGCCGGAGACACCGGAGCGGACCACCTCCAACACCGTGGTGCCGGTCAGTGCGGTGATAAACGCGTCCAGCTTGTCGCTGGAGCCGATCAGCTGCACCGTGAAGATGTTCGGCGTGGCGTCGATGATCTGGCCGCGGAAGATATCGGCGGTACGCTTGATCTCCTCGCGGGCCGAACCACTGTTGGCCTTCAGCTTGATCATCATCAGCTCGCGCTCGATGTGATCGCCTTCGGTCAGATCGACCACCTTGACCACGTCGATCAGCTTATTCAGCTGCTTGGTGATCTGCTCCACTACCCGGTCGTCGCCGATGGTGGTTACCGTCAGACGGGACAGGGTGGAGTCTTCGGTCGGCGCTACGTTCAGCGACTCGATGTTGAAGTTACGCTGGGAGAACAGGCCCACAACGCGGGACAGCGCACCCGGTTCGTTTTCCATCAGAACTGAAATGATATGGCGCATCCTTAAGTTCTCTCCGTCTTGGTCAGCCACATGTCACGCATGGAACCACGCGGTACCTGCATCGGGTAGACGTGCTCGAACGGGTCGACCGCGATATCCATGAACACCAGGCGATCCTTCAGCGCGAACGCTTCCTTCATCGCCGCTTCCAGGTCGGAGAACTTGTCCACCTTCATACCGACATGGCCGTAGGATTCCACCAGCTTGACGAAATCCGGCAACGAACGCATGTAGGACTGGCTGTGGCGGGACTCGTAGTTCATGTCCTGCCACTGGCGCACCATACCCAGCGACTGGTTGTTCAGACAGAGGATCTTCACCGGCATGTCGTACTGACTGCAGGTGGACAGCTCCTGGATATTCATCTGGATACTGCCCTCGCCGGTGACGCAGGCCACGTCGGCATCCGGGAAGTTCAGCTTAACGCCCATCGCCGCCGGCAGGCCGAAGCCCATGGTGCCGAGGCCGCCGGAGTTGATCCAACGCTTGGGTTTGTTGAACTTGTAGTACTGAGCCGCGAACATCTGGTGCTGACCGACGTCGGAGCAGACGAAGGCATCGCCGTTGGTGACGTCGCACAGCGTCTCGATCACCTGCTGCGGTTTCATCAGCTCGGAGTCGTCGGTGCGATAGCGGCCGCCGTGGCGGGCGCGCCACTCGTCGATCTGCTCCCACCACAGCTTGTTGGCCTCGGCGTCCGGCTGTTCCTTGGCGGATTTGACCAGCTGGATCATCTCCTTCAGCACTTCCTTGGCCGGCCCGACGATCGGGATGTCGACCGAGACGGTCTTGGAGATCGACGCCGGATCGATATCCACATGGATGATCTTGGAGGTCGGACAGAACTTGTCGACGGCGTTGGTAACACGGTCGTCGAAGCGCGCGCCCACCGCCAGGATCACATCGCTGTGGTGCATCGCCATGTTGGCTTCGTAGCTGCCGTGCATGCCCAGCATGCCGATGAACTGGCGGTCCATGCCCGGATAACCGCCCAGCCCCATCAGGGTGTTGGTCACCGGGTAGTTCAGCGCCTGCGCCAGCTCGGTCAGCTCTTCGTGGGCGTCGCCCATGATGATGCCGCCGCCGCTGTAGATCACCGGCCGCCGGGCCGACAACAGCAGGTCCACCGCTTTCTTGATCTGACCACTGTGGCCACGGTTGACTGGATTGTAAGAGCGCAGCTTGACGCTCTTCGGATACTCATATTCGTACCGTTCGGTCGGCGTTGTCATATCCTTCGGAATATCCACCACGACCGGCCCAGGACGACCGGTCTGCGCGATATGGAACGCCTTCTTGATAGTGGCCGGAATCTCTTCCGGATGCTGAACACTGAAGCTGTGCTTCACGATCGGCCGGGAGATACCGATCATATCGGTCTCCTGGAACGCATCTTCACCGATCAGGAAAGACATAACCTGGCCGGTGATTACCACCATCGGGATGGAATCCATGTACGCCGTGGCAATACCTGTCACGGCGTTCGTCGCACCCGGTCCGGATGTCACCAGCGCAACACCGGCCTTGCCGGTGGCACGCGCGTAAGCATCCGCCATATGAGTTGCAGCCTGTTCGTGGCGTACCAGAATGTGCTGTACATCATCCTGCTGGAAGATGGCATCGTAGACGTGCAGTAGTGCGCCACCCGGATAGCCATAGATGTACTTCACGCCCTCATCTCTGAGCGCGCGTATAACCATTTCTGCGCCTGAAAGTAATTCCACTGTTTAACCCTCTATTTAGCCCCAGCAGTACACTGGAGGCCTAACAGTTCTCAGTTTCTGCAACGGTGAACGCAGCCCGCAGCCGAGTGTGGGTGACACTCGACCCTATACGTTACTTTTCCTGGAAATGAACAAAAAAGCGGCTGACGTTCGGGTGCTTGCCAGAGCTGAGGATCGCTCAGCCGGCAGACCTGATCTGAACGGCGGGACAGTTCCAATGTCCGCTCCGCAGGCGTTCGGGGTAACCTACTGGCCTCAGGTCGAAAAAGTAAGCACGAAATTCTCGCATCTTGATAAAATTTGATCAACCGAGTAAAGGCCGTAAATACTCATTAAAAAGCCTTATATTTCGCCTTATCCGGCCAAATACCCCTGCTTGGCAAATGGCTTTGCTGAGCAACCGGCCAACAATTGAACAAAACTGCCACCAATAACCTTTGACGTCGCCCGAAAGTCGCGCGCCACATCGCTGGCTGATGCAGTCAGCGCCGCAACCGGTTATAGTGATCGCAGCTGATTTTTATCAGGAGACGAATAATGAGCGTTGCCGAAATTAAAAATAAAGAACGGGTTATCAAAGAGCTGATGGGCTTTATCCGCAAGGTGCTGGTAGACCCGGAAATCTCTCCGAAGGCGTTGGAGATCGCCCGCAAATATATCGGTGAGGACCACGCCGATGTGAAGATCGCCGACGAGCTGTCCGCCACCACCAGCGTCAAGATCCCGGCCGAGCACAGTGATGCCGACCGCCTGTTCCTGCAGGTGCTCAAAGAGGTGGTCAAGGACGAGAAGGCGCTGTACTGAACCGCCCAACCCGCTCTCACTGGAAAAAGGCCGCATAGCGGCCTTTTTCATGTCTATTAATTGATTTCTATTGATTGATCCCTTTGCTATTCGGCCAACTGCCGGACCACCCAATGCGCGGCCGCCAGATCGGCCAACGCGGTGCCGACCGATTTATAGAGCGTGATCTCGTTATCGCTCTGCCGCCCAGCCCGTCTGCCGGCACAGAGTTCGGCCAGTTCCGCCGCCACACCCGCAACGCTGAAACGTCCTTCGGCGATCGGGATCAACAGTTCGCCGGCCTCGTTCAGCACATTGCTGCGGCTGTCGACGAACACCCGGCTGCGTTCCACCAGTGTGCTGTCGCATTCGCGCCGGTCGGCGGCATGGTTGCCGACCAGGTCCACATGGCAGCCGGGCTGTACCCAGTCCCCCAGGATCAGCGGTACAGCGGCACCGGTGGCGCAGCTGATGATATCGGCCTCGGCAGTGGCGGCAGGCAGATCCTCGACCAGACGACAGCGCAGACCCGGCCGGCGGGCCTGGATCTGCTGCAGCGTCAGCTTCGCCTTTTCTGCATCCCGTCCCCAGATCATCACCTCATCGATGCCGCGAACCTGGGCGTGGGCCAGCGCCATATAGGGTGCCAGTTTGCCGGTGCCACACAGCAGCAGCCGGCGGGTATCCGGCCGGGCCAGGTAGTCCGCCGCCAGGGCCGAGGCAGCGGCGGTACGCCAATAGGTCACCTCGGTACCGTCCACCAGCGCCAGCGGTGCACCACTATCGCGTTTGAACAGCAAGATCTTTGATGCCAGAGTCGGCAGACCTCGGGCCGGATTGTCCGGGTAGTAGGTGAACGCCTTCACCCCGACCAGCTGCTCGTTCCAGGCCGGCAGCACGGCGAAGGCATCGCCATGGCCATGTTGCGGATCGAGCGGGTAGAGCTGGCGCTGCGGCATGCCGAAGCTGCCGGCGAAGGCCTCGCGCAGGGCGCCGATCAGGCCATCGAACGCCATCACGCCTGCTACCTGTTGCGCATCGATAATCCGCATCTGCTTCTCCTTATTTTTTGAATATTGGGACATGGGTTGAGGGCCGAAGCGGCTAGACAGTAAAAAACCGCACGCCACCAAAACCGGCGTGCGGCACACTGGCGTGCCGAATGCGGGCTGCCGCCTGGCGGCAACCCGCTTGACGCCGGTCGAAGCTCGATCGACGTTACATATCGCGCCGGCCGATAGTCCTTTAGTTGGCCAGCCAGGTGTTGAACTCTTCGTTCAGCTCGTCGGCGTAGTCGGTCCACCATTCATCATTGAACAGGAAAGCGTTTTTGAAGTTGGCCGGTGCGGTCGGCAGGCTGGCGACCAGCTCGGCATCCAGAATCTTGGTGGAGGAGACGCGGGTCGGACCGTAGGCGGTCCACTTGGCCTGTTCAGCCAGCGGAGTGGTGCCGGAGGAGAACTGGATGAACTCCAACGCCTTGGCCTTGTTGGGGCTGCCTTTCGGAATCGCCCAGCCGTTCATGTAACCGATCTGATGATCCCAGATGATGCGGAACGGCTTGCCCTCTTTCTTCTGGGCATTGTAGATCCGGCCATTAAACGCCGACGACATCACCACCTCGCCATCGGCCAACATCTGTGGCGGCTGGGCGCCGGTGGTCCACCAGATGACATTGTCCTTGATGCTGTCCAGCTTGCGGAACGCTCGGTCACGCCCCTCGCGGGTCTCCAGCAGCGGGTAGACCTGCTCGGGCGCAACACCGTCGGCCATCAACGCCCACTCGAGGTTGCCCTGCGGCTGTTTCTGCAATGCCCGCCGGCCAGGAAACTTGCTCAGGTCGAACAGGTCGGTCAGCTTGCTCGGGGCCGCGCCCTGCGGGAAGCGGCTCTCATCGAAGGCCAAAATATTGGATACCACGATCGACGAGATGGCGCACTCATGCAGCGCGCCACGAACGAAGTCCTGCTTCGCCGGGGTACCGTCCTCACCAGCCAGCAGCAGCGACGGGTTGAACGGTTCCAGCAACCCTTCGGCACAGCCACGCACGATATCCGGCTTATCCAGCGACACCAGGTCCCAGGTCACCTTACCGGCCTCGACCTGCGCCTTGATCTCCGCCAGGCCACCGCTGAAATCTTCCGACAGGATCTCAATACCGGTCTTGGCGGTAAACGGCTTGTGGTAGGCCTCGACCTGACTCTTGGTGAAGGCGCCCCCCCAGGACACCACGGTCAGCCGATCAGCCGACTGGGCGGGGTTGGCCAGCAGAAAGCCAAGGGACAGGGCAGAGAGCGCTTTTATTGTTTTTTTCATCTCGCATAAACCTCCGGAGGTTGTGGTTACCGCCACCGGTTGGCAGCGGCTGAAATTCGAACAGTTGTCACTCTAGAACCAATGTATATTTTATACAATATACATTTTGTAAAATTTTTTAGCTCTCAAGAGCTGTCAGCCGCAGATCGGCTCGACAGTAAAATTGACCTGCTAGTCAAGAAAAACGGCCAAGCCGGAATGGGCTCAGGTCGACCGCAGGGGCCTTCTGCTGCTGCAGGGCCAGCACCAGCTCTGCGGTCAGCGCGGCCTGGGTCAGCCCCAGATGCTGATGGCCGAAGGCAAGCAACACCTGGCCGCGCGGCCCGGCCCGGTCGATCACCGGCAGCGAGTCGGGTAGCGACGGCCGAAACCCCATCCAGCGCTCGCCGGGACGCTCATCGACTGTTGGCAGCAGCGCACGGGCATGCAGCAACAGCATCTCGGCCCGTTTCATATTGGCCGGCTTGTGCAGGCCGCCGAACTCGACGGTACCGGCCAGCCGCAAGCCCTCCTCCATCGGCGTCATGATGAAACACCGCTCGGCGGAGGTTACCGGGATCCGCAGCTGATCGGCCGCTGCCGGCAGCATCAGGTGGTAACCGCGTTCGGTATCCAGCGGCAGAGAACGACCGGTCAGTTGCTGCACAAAGGGTTTCGACCAGGCTCCGGTGGTCAGCAACAGTTGCGGCAGCTGCCAGTCGCCGTCGGCCAACCGCAACCGGCAGCCTTGGTCGGTCAGCTGTACCGCCTGCACCTCCTGCTGTAGAAACTGGCCGCCCAGCTGGCGGAAATAGCTCGCCAACCGCTGGCACAACCGATAGGGGTTGGCGGTGTGGCCGGTCTCGGGGAACAGCACCCCGTGCTCGATCCGGCCCGCCAGCTGCGGTTCCAGTTCGCGTACCTGGTCGCCAGACAATAGCTGCGCCTGAACGCCATGTTGGCGCAGTTGTGCCAGCGTAGGCTGGTAGCCCTGCAGCGTCTGTTGCTGCTCGAACACCAGCAACGAGCCTTCAACCCGCAGCATATCCGTAGCGTCAACCTCCTCGAGCAACCGCTGCCAGGCCGCCAACGCCCCCTGGTTCAGCGATTGCAGCGCCTGGGCGCCGGCGGCAAACGGTCGCTGGCGGGTATTCAGCATGAAGCGGATCAGCCAGGGGGCGATCCGGTGCAGGTAGGACCAGCGGATCGACACCGGGCCCAGCGGATCGAGCAGCATGCCCGGAATCTTGCCCAGCAACCCTGGCGTCGCCAGCGGCAACACCTGCTCGGTGGCGAAGTGGCCAGCATTGCCCTTGGAGCAGCCCTCGCCGACGCCGTCCCGGTCGATCAGGACCACCCGGTAGCCGGCCCTTTGCAGCGCAATCGCACAACAGAGGCCGACCACCCCGGCCCCCACCACCGCTATATCCGTGTCCGGTCGTTTCATCTTTTTTGGTTCCATTGTCGCTCAAAATTATTGTATAAAATATACAATCAGTGATAATTGTACAAACTTCAAGCAAGGCCCATCACCGTGAGAAAACAAGAACAACAGGAGATCGGAATGAGAGAAGGCACGTTTTTCTGCATCGATGCCCACACCTGCGGCAACCCGGTGCGACTGGTCGCCGGCGGCTACCCGATGCTGAAGGGCCGCACCATGAGCGAGAAGCGGCAGGACTTCCTGCAGCACCATGACTGGATCCGGCAGGCGTTGATGTTCGAGCCGCGCGGCCACTCGATGATGTCCGGCTCGATCCTCTATCCGCCCTGCTCGGCGGAGGCCGACGCCTCGGTGCTGTTTATCGAAACCAGCGGCTGCCTGCCGATGTGCGGTCACGGCACCATCGGCACCGTCACCGCGGCGATCGAGAACGCACTGATCATTCCACGCACCCCGGGCCAGCTGATTCTCGATGTACCGGCCGGGCAGATCCGCATCGAATACCAGCAGAACGGCGCCAAGGTGGAGCGGGTGCGGATCTTCAATGTCGCCGCCTACCTGGCCCACAGCGAGGTGGTGGTCGAGGTGCCGCAGATGGGGGAACTGGTGGTGGATGTCGCCTACGGCGGCAACTTCTACGCCATCGTCGACCCACAGCGGAACTTTGCCGGCCTGGAACACTACAGCGCCGATCAGATCCTGCAGTTGAGCCCGCTGGTGCGCCAGGCGGTCGACCAGGCAGTCGAGTGTATTCATCCCGACGATCCGACGGTATGCGGCGTGTCCCACGTGCTCTGGACCGGCGATCCGCGCCAGCCCGGCGCCCACGCCCGCAACGCGGTGTTCTACGGCGACCGCGCCATCGACCGCTCGCCCTGCGGCACCGGCACCAGCGCCCGGATGGCGCAGTGGTACGCCAAAGGCAAACTGAATGTCGGCGACGCGTTCGTCCACGAGAGCATTATCGGCAGCCTGTTCGAGGGCCGTATCGAGGCCGCCAGCCGGGTTGGCGCGTACGACGCCATCCTGCCCAGCGTACAGGGCTGGGCGCAGGTCTACGGCCACAACACCATCTGGGTCGATAACGACGATCCCTACGCACACGGCTTCGAAGTCAAATAAGCAGCCAAATAAACCACCAGATAAGCCGCAAAAAATCAAAATCAGAAGGAGATCCGCATGACCGCCATCACGGGCGCCGCCTTTATCGCCGGCCAGCCGATCAGCAGCCCAGAGGGCTTCCAGGCGCAGGACCCGCGCCTTAACCAGCCGCTGCCGGGCCTGTTCCCGGAAAACGGCGATCAGGAGGTGGCCGCTGCCGCCGAGGCCGCGGCTGCCGCCTTCCTGCCCTACAGCCAGCTGAGCGACCGCCAGCGGGCACTGTTGCTGGACTGCATCGCCGAACAGCTGGAACAGCGCCGCGAGGCGATCGTCGCCCGCGCCTGCGCCGAAACCGCGCTGCCGGAGCTGCGCATCAATGGCGAGCTGAGCCGCACCACCGGCCAGCTGCAACTGTTCGCCAACCTGCTGCGTGACGGCAGCTGGGTGCGCGCCTCGATCGACCGTGCCGACCCGACCCGGCAACCGCTGGCCAAGCCGGATATCCGGCTGATCCAGCAGCCGCTGGGCCCGGTGGCGGTGTTCGGCGCCTCCAACTTCCCGTTGGCATTCTCGGTGGCCGGCGGCGATACCGCCTCGGCCCTGGCCGCCGGCTGCCCGGTGATCGTCAAGGGCCATCCGGCCCACCCCGGTACCAGCGAACTGGTCGGTCGGGCGATCAACGCCGCCATCGAAGCCTGCGGCCTGCCGGCCGGGGTGTTCTCACTGCTCAGCGGCACCCGCCACCAGCTGGGCGCCACACTGGTGCAGCACCCGGCGATCCAGGCGGTCGGCTTCACCGGCTCGCTGGGTGCCGGCCGGGCGCTGTTCGACCTGGCCAGCCGGCGGCCGCAGCCAATCCCGTTCTACGGCGAGCTGGGCTCGGTCAACCCGGTCTACCTGCTGCCGGCGGCGCTGCAACAGAATGGCGCGGCACTGGCCAGCGAGTTCGTGCAATCGCTGAATATGGGCTGCGGCCAGTTCTGCACCAACCCGGGCCTGCTGATCGCCATCGACAGCCCGGCGCTGGAGGCGTTCCAGGCACAAGCGGCCCAACTGTTGAGCAAGCAGCCGGCCCGCCCGATGCTGACCGCAGCTATCGGCCGGAGTTACCGCCGCCAGTTGGAACAACTGCGGGCCCATCCGGCCACCCGGCAGATCGGCCAAGGCCAGCCCGGTGATGACATTCAGGTACAGACCGCCCTGTTCAAGGTCAGCGCTGACACCTGGCTGGCCGACCCGATGCTGGAGGAGGAGGTGTTCGGCCCCTGCGCCCTGCTGGTCTGCTGCCGCGATGCCGACCAGCTGCTGGCGGTCACCCGCCGTCTGCAGGGCCACCTGACCAGCACCCTGCACGGCGCCCAGGCGAACGACCCGCTGACCGGCCAACTGATGGCGCTGCTGCCGCACAAGGTCGGCCGGATCCTGTTCGATGGCTGGCCGACCGGGGTCGAGGTCTGCCACAGCATGACCCACGGCGGCCCCTACCCCGCCGCGACCGACAGTCGTAGCAGCTCGGTCGGCAGCCGGGCGATCGAGCGCTGGGTGCGGCCGGTCAGCTATCAGAACACCCCCGACCCGCTGCTGCCACCGGCACTGCAGAATGCCAACCCGCTCGGCATCTGGCGCCAGATCGACGGCCAGCTGAGCGACGGCGTGCTCTAGTAGCCTGTAGGACTTGACCGATCGTAGCGAGGGAAAGCGGGATTGAGGCAGATTTTTCGAACGATTAAGGCGAATAGCGAGCTATTTAACGAAGTCGTTCGAGAAAGATGACAATATCCGCTTTCCCGCACGACTGCATGGATGCAGGAGTTAGGGCAAAGCAGGAAGCCAGAGCCGAGTAGATTAGTGTTAAGTCCGACAGGCTGCTAGGCCCGCTTCAGATCGGAGGTGACCGCCTTGTAGTCCTTCCACGGCACGTATTTGACCGAATTACGCACCATGTGAACAATACAGAGCTGGATCCGGGTTTCGGGGTAGGCCGTATTGATCGCATC
>NZ_JAILYN010000040.1 GCF_019795155.1 Marinobacterium arenosum
GGACGCTCAGAGTCGGCGTAGACAGGGGTGCCAGCGGCAAGCTTATGGCTAACGTAGAAATTTCCTAACAAGCAGCGAAGAAACAAGAAAATGCCAGTCAGTTGGCTTAACTGACTGGCATTAGGCGATTGCCGGCTTTTCAACGCTTGAACCGCTGCTTAACGGTTCGGCAGCACATCCTTCAGTTTTTCATGCATGCCGGTCAGGCACTTGTCGGTGGCCTCCCAGTCGATGCAGGCGTCGGTGATGGAGACGCCGTACTGCAGTTCCGACAGATCTGCCGGCACCTTCTGGTTGCCCCAGCCCAGATTGCTCTCGATCATCAGGCTGGTGATCGAGCGGTTGCCTTCCAGGATCTGGTTGGCAACGTTGTCGGCAACCAGCGGTTGCAGCGCCGGATCCTTGTTGGAGTTGGCGTGGCTGCAGTCGACCATGATGTTGGCCAGCAGCTTGGCCTTGTCCAGAGCCTGCTCGGCCAGTGCCACACTGACGGAGTCGTAGTTCGGCTTGCCGCCACCGCCACGCAGTACCACGTGGCCGTACTGGTTACCCTTGGTGTGCACGATGGACACCTGGCCGTCGCCGTTGATACCGAGGAATCGGTGCGGGTGGCTGACCGATTCCAGAGCGTTGATGGCGACATCCAGACTGCCGTCGGTGCCGTTCTTGAAGCCGACCGCGCAGGACAGGCCGGAGGACATCTCGCGGTGGGTCTGGGATTCGGTGGTACGGGCGCCGATCGCCGACCAGGAGATCAGGTCCTGCAAGTACTGCGGGCTGATCGGATCCAGTGCCTCGGTGGCCAGCGGCAGGCCCATCTCGGCCAGGTCCAGCAGCAGCTTACGGGCGATATGCAGACCCTCTTCAATTTCGAAAGAGTCATCCAGATGAGGGTCGTTGATCAGGCCTTTCCAGCCCACGGTGGTGCGAGGTTTCTCAAAATAGACGCGCATGACCAGATAGAGAGAATCCTTGACCTTTTCCTGCAGGGCTTTGAGCTTGCGGCCATACTCGAGCGCGGCTTCCGGATCATGGATCGAGCAGGGGCCCACTACGATGAACAGGCGCTTATCTTTGCGGTCGAGAATATTGCGAATCACATTGCGGCCTTCCATTACGGAGGCGGCCGCCGCCTCGCTGAGCGGCATTTCACGCTTGAGCTCTTCCGGTGAGATCAGCGGCGTATTGGATTCGATATTAAGGTTTTCTACACGGTTATCGGTCATGACTAGTTTTTTCCTGGTACGGCGCGGGCTTGACAGACTGTTGAAAAACTACCTGCGTTGTCAACACTGCGTTAAAAATTGGCTCAAGTCGGTCATTTATAAGCCATAAACTCCCTCGTTTCGCCGATTATGTGCTTCGCCGCTCTGGCGAGTGCCTTGTGTTGACTGCCTCGCCAACGTTTTTCAACGGCCTGTTCGGACTCCGCTTTATGCATACAGTCGCGTCTTGTCTTACGACCGTTCTGTTGTACCACATTCTCTGTGGCCTTCGTAAGTGGCTGAAAGGCTTAGGTCGAGCCCTGGTCTGTTGCCGGTGGTACAATGACGCACAGCTTGGCGGTGGCGAACTTGTCGGCCCGGCCGCTGTCTTAGAGCCAGTCCAAAGTTCTTACGTTGTCGGTCCAATAAGGGAAGAGCCGTGTTTCGCAAGTTGTCTTTTCATATTCTGCTGAGCCTGTTGCTGACCAGTTGGCTAGCTGTGCCGCTGGCCCGTGCCGGTTTGTTCGATAGCAACCCACTGGGTGGTGCAGACGGGCCGTTGCCGGTAGAGCAGGCGTTCGTCTTCCAGCCGCAGGAGTCGGAAAACGGCCAGTTGATGCTGTTCTGGAAGGTCACCGACGACTACTACCTGTATCGGGACCGGGTCAAGCTGGTGCCGTCCGATGGTATCGCCCTGCATGGCCGGGTGAATGCGCCGGCCCAGCAGAAAGATGATCCGCTGTTCGGGCGAGTCTGGGTCTACAAACACACCGGCCAGATCGATCTGCAGTTCGTCAGCACCACCGGTGAACCGGTCGACGGCAGTGTCGAAGTCTCCTACCAGGGTTGCTGGGAGGGTGGTATCTGCTACCCGCCGGTGACCCAGGTGGTGCCGCTCAGCCAGGTGCCGGTGGCAGCTTCCCTGCCAGCGCCGCTGGCTGAACCGGCCGCCCCGGTGGCTCCTGCCGTAACCGAAGCTCCGCAGCAGCCGGAGCAGGACCGGTTCGCGGCGATGATCGGCCAGGGCAGTTTCCTGTTGACGCTGGGCGCGTTCCTGCTGGCCGGATTGGGGCTCGCCTTTACCCCCTGCGTATTCCCGATGATTCCGATCCTGTCCAGTATCATCGCCGGGCAGGGCCATAAGATAACCACCGGCCGGGCCTTCGGCCTGTCGTTGGTCTACGTGCTGTCGGTCTCGGTCACCTACACCCTGGCCGGCGTGGCGGCGGGACTGTTTGGTGCCAACCTGCAGGCGGCATTCCAGAACCCCTGGATTATCGGCCTGTTCAGTGGCTTGTTCGTGGTGCTGGCACTGGCGATGTTCGGCTTTTACGAATTGCAGCTGCCCAGTCTTTGGCAGAGCCGGCTTAGCCACCTGACAAGCGGCCAGAAAGGGGGCTCCCTGCTGGGTGTCGCGATCATGGGTTTGCTGTCGGCGCTGATCGTCGGTCCCTGCATGGCAGCGCCGTTGGCCGGCGCGCTGATCTATATCGGCCAGACCGGCGATCCGCTACTCGGTGGCGCGGCGTTGTTCAGCCTGAGTCTGGGGATGGGGGTTCCACTGCTGCTGCTGGGCGTATCGGCCGGCAAGTTGCTGCCCAAGGCCGGCCCATGGATGGCGGGCGTCAAGGCGGCTTTCGGGGTGATGTTGCTGGCCATGGCGATCTGGATGCTGGACCGGGTGGTGCCGACCGAGCTGAGCATGCTGTTGGCAGCGGCCCTGCTGCTGGTAACGGCGGTTTATATGTCGGCGCTGGATCGGTTGCCGGAGAATGCTTCCGGCTGGCGCAAGCTGTGGAAAGGGTTGGGTGTAATCCTGCTGGTCTACGGTGGGGCGTTGTCGGTGGGCGTGCTGTCCGGCAGCCAGAGCTTCCTGCGGCCTTTGCAGGGCCTGGCCGGTAGTGCCGTTGAGCGGCCGGCATTGCCGTTCAATACCGTTACCACCGAGGCGGAACTGGACCGCTTGCTGGCGCAGGCGCAACAGAACGGCCAGCCGGTGATGCTCGATTTCTATGCTGACTGGTGCATCTCCTGTGTCGAACTGGAGGAGTTCACCTTCAAGGACAGCTCGGTGATGCAATCGCTGGATACGTTTATGCTAATCCGGGTGGATGTCACCGCCAATGATGATGACGCCAAGGTGCTGAGCCGACGCTACGGGGTGATCGGCCCGCCGGCGCTGGTGTTCTACGACCGCCAGGGGCGCCAGCGTGATCATATGATGCTGATCGGGGTGATCGGTCCGGATGATTTCGTACGCCATCTGGGGCAGTTGGATAGCTGAACGTTGTGAAGTCCCGCTTTCGAACAGGGGGTGTAGCCGCGAGCTGTTTTTTGGGTTCAAAACGATCGCCGGACCGCCGGACCGCCGGACCGCCGGACCGCCGGACCGCCGGACCGCCGGACCACGCGGAGTGCGCCTCCCATCCGGTTATGCGCGCTCAGTACCGATGGCATTGGCCATTCGACTGTTGACTCAACACTGTTAACTGAAAGCGAATAAAAAATAACCCCGCACGGGGCGGGGTTCACAATCTCTGGCCATCGCCGGCGGAGCATCTTCGCCGGCATCAGGCAGAGTTTTCAGGACGACAACGGATTTGCCTGTCTAAAAAGCGGTTTTTGCGGAGTTTAAACCGGGATGACCGGCTCGAACTCCATCTCCGGCACGTGATCCGGCACGATCAGCTTGCCGGCGGTCTTGGCGACGATCTCCTCGACGGAGACACCCGGCGCGCGTTCTTTCAGGATGAAGGCGCCATCCTCGATCTCCAGGTAGGCCAGGTCGGTCAGTACCTTCTTGATGCAGCCGGCGCCGGTCAGCGGCAGGCTGCATTCTTCCAGCAGCTTGGACTCACCGTGCTTGGAGGCGTGGGTCATGGTGACGATGATGTTGTCGGCACCGGCCACCAGGTCCATGGCACCACCCATCCCCTTGATCAGTTTGCCCGGGATCATCCAGGAGGCGATGTTGCCCTGCTGGTCGACCTCGAAGGCGCCCAGCACGGTCAGGTCGACGTGGCCGCCGCGGATCATCGCGAAGGACTCGGCGGAGGAGAAGATCGAGGCGCCGGTTACCGCGGTCACGGTCTGCTTGCCGGCGTTGATCATATCGGCGTCGACTTCGTCTTCGGTCGGGAAGGTGCCCATGCCCAGCAGGCCGTTTTCGGACTGCAGCATCACTTCCATCCCCTCCGGCACGTAGTTGGCGACCAGGGTCGGGATGCCGATGCCCAGGTTCACGTAGTAGCCATCTTTCAGTTCGCGCGCAACGCGCATTGCCATCTGTTCACGAGAGAGTGCCATCTTTGTTCCCTCTAATCTCTGCGGGCCGGCCGTGCCGTCCCGGCTGATATCTGGTTTCAGTGCGGGCAGGTATAGGGCCTGCCATTCTGTTGAGCGGCGCTTAACCCTTGCGTACGGTACGCTGCTCGATACGCTTTTCGAACGTGCCCTGGATCAGGCGGTCGACGTAGATGCCCGGGGTGTGGATCTCGGACGGCTTCAGCTCGCCCGGCTCGACGATCTCTTCCACTTCCACCACGGTAATCTTGCCGGCAGTGGCGGCCATCGGGTTGAAGTTCTGGGCGGTGTCGCGGTAGACGACGTTGCCATAGCGGTCGGCTTTCCAGCCTTTGACGATGGCGAAGTCGCCGGTGATCGACTCTTCGAGGATATAGTTGCGACCGTTGAATTCGCGCACTTCCTTGCCGTCGGCAACCGGCGTACCGTAACCGGTGGCGGTGTAGAACGCCGGGATACCGGCGCCGCCGGCGCGCATCTTCTCGGCCAGGGTGCCCTGCGGGGTCAGTTCCACTTCCAGCTCGCCGGCCAGCAGCTGCTGTTCGAACAGTGCGTTCTCGCCGACGTAGGAGGAGATCATCTTCTTGATCTGCTTATCGACCAGCAGGATGCCGAGGCCGAAATCGTCGACGCCGCAGTTGTTGGAAACCACGGTCAGGTTCTTGCTGCCCAGGCGCTTGATCTGGGCGATCAGGTTCTCCGGAATCCCGCAGAGGCCGAAACCGCCGGCGATGATGGTCATGCCATCTTCCAGTCCGGCCAGCGCTTCTTCGTAGCTGTTTACAACTTTGTCAAAACCCGACATTGCAACACTCCTCCATGCGGCCTTTCAGTCACTGAGCGCCGCATTCAATTTTGTTGTTGTCATAGATAACGTGCAGTTTCCCAAGTCTCCTACACTGTTTTATATTTAGCTAATAAAAAGATTTGAATAACTTATTTGGAAATTAAATGAATATAACCGTCAAACAGCTGCGTGCTTTTGTTGCGGTTGCGAAAACACAGAGCTTTACCGAGGCCTGCGCGGCGGTCCATCTGTCGCAGCCGGCGCTCAGTATCGCCATCAAGAACCTGGAGGAGGAGATCGGCGGTAACCTGCTGGTGCGCACCACCCGCACGCTGTCGCTGAGCCCGGAAGGGGAGGCGTTCCTGCCCACCGCGCAACGTCTGCTGGCCGACTGGGATAACGCCCTGGAGGAGGTGCACAACCGTTTTGCACTGCGAAGAGGCAAGGTGGCGATCGCGGCGATGCCGTCGTTCGCGCTGAACCAGCTGCCGCTGGCGATGCTGCGGTACCGGGAAAAATATCCGCAGATCAACGTCACCGTACACGATGTGCTGGCCGAGGATGTGGTGGAGATGGTGCGCAATGGCCGGGTCGAGGTAGGGGTCAGCTTCGATCCCGGCGAGTCGGAAGACCTGCTGTTCGAACCATTGTTTCAGGATCGGCTGGTGGCGGTCCTGCCGGTGGAACATCCATTGTTGCAGCACGACAGTATCAGCTGGCGGCAGTTGCTGGAGGGGGACTTCATCGCCCTGCAGCGGCCATCCAACCTGCGTCTGCTGATCGAGCAGCAGTTGGAGGAGCAGGGGATCTCGCTGGCGGTGGAGTTCGAAACCCACCAGCTGGCGACCATCGGCCGGATGGCCGCTACCGGCTTGGGCGTGGGGGCGGTGCCGTCGCTCTGTATCCGTCAGATGCGGGAGATGGGGGCGCACTGCCGAACGCTGGTGGAGCCTGAAATCTCGCGCCAGGTCGGAGTGATTACCCGGCGCCGCTATCCGCTGTCGATGGCGGCCCAGGCGATGGTGCAGGTACTGCGCGACATGTCGCTGCAGGAATTGATCGCCCGGGAGGGGCAGGCGGTGGGCGTCGTCTGACGCCCTGCCCATTGCTTAGAGCCTGTTCACGATCTTTTGCCAATTGCGTTGTCGCCGCAAAACGCGCCAGGCAAGGCGCGAGATGCGACGTTTAGTTGCTCTAAATGAGCGTCGAGCAACGCCGTATGGCGCTTTTTGCGGCACAACCCAAAGGGACGGGGCTCTTAGCGCAGGAATTCCCGGCTGATCTGGCGGAACTGTTCGGTGCCGGCTTTCTGCAGCCACTCAAATGCGACCATCTCGCGGGTCACCACATGGATGCCCAGCTGGCGCATCCGGGCCAGCGCGGCGGCCTTGTCGGTCGGGTTGCGCGAGCCGACCGCATCTTCCACCACGTATACCTCACGGGCCTGCTGTTTCAGCTGGATCGCGGTCTGCAGTACGCAGACGTGAGCTTCGCTGCCGATCACCACCAGCTGGTCCGGGCGCAGCTGGTTGATCTTCGCATTGCAGGCCGGCTCCGACATGCAGGAGAAGTGGGTCTTCTCCATGATGCCAACGGCCGGCAGCAGCGGCCGCAGCTCGGCGACGGTGTGGCCGAGCCCCTGCGGATACTGTTCGGATGTCAGCACCGGCACCCGCAGCCGATTGGCGATCTCGATCAGCCATTTGGCGTTGGCGATCAGCTGTTCGCTGTCGTGGATCTTCGGTGCCAGCTTCTCCTGGATATCGACCACCAGCAGGCAGGATTTGTCGGGGTGGATCAGCATCGTCTTTTCCTTGGATGTCGTTATAGGGTTCAGGGCCCCGACGCGCGGGGCCGGTACGGCTGCAGCGCCGCTCTGGCCACAGTATAACCGTCACCCCCGGGCTTGGTCAGGCCGCAGTTCCCTGGCGTTGTGGACGTTCCGGCACCAGTAGCTGGTAACTCAGCAGGGCGCACAATCCCATCGCCGCAATGGTGGTGACCATGGTGGTCGGCGTACCGCTGTGCAGGTGGCCGACCACCAGGCCGACAGCGGCGGCGATGGTCGATTGCAGGAAGCCGAGCAGTGCCGAGGCGGTGCCGGCGATATGGCCGAACGGCGCCAGCGCGCCGGCCATCGCCTGGGGCATCAGGATGCCGACGCCGGCCATGAACAGGAACTGGCAGCCGATCAGCCAGTTGAGATGGTGGATTCCCAGCCAGGCGGGAATCGCCATCGCCAGACCGGCCAGGGTAGCCAGCAGCGAGGCGAAGGCCAGCATCCGGTCGATACCGTAGCGGGGGCCGATCCGTTGGGCGATCTGGGTGCCGGACATGTAGCCGATAACCACGATGGCGAAATAGAGCCCGTAGTGCTGCTGTGCCACCTCGAAGTAGTCGATCAATACGAACGAGGAGCCGGACAGGAACGAGAACAGGCCGGAGAAGATGAAGCTGCAGCTCAGTGTATAGCCCAGATACTGGCGGTGGCGGAGCAGCGCGCCGTAGTTACGCAAGATACCGGCGGGGTGGATACTGCCAACCCGGTCGGCGGGCAGGCTTTCCGGCACCTGGCGGGCGATCAGTAGCAGAGCCAGCATGCCGTAGCCGGCCAGGAAGACGAAGGTCGACTGCCAGTCGTACCAGAGCGCCAGGAAACCGCCAAGGATTGGCGCTATCGCCGGGGCCAGCGCCATGATGGTGCCCATCATCGACAGCACCTGGGCCGAGCGTTGCGGTCCGTACAGGTCGCGAACGATGGTGCGGCCCAGCACCGGACCGCTGCAGGCACCAAGCGCCTGCAGGAAGCGAAAACCGATCAGGGACTCGATACTGTCGGCCAGTGCGCAACCAACGGTTGCCAGCGAGAACAGCACCAACCCGCCGAGCAGAATCGGCTTGCGGCCGAAGCGGTCGGCCAGCGGGCCATAGACCAGCTGGGACAACGCGAAGCCGGCGAAGAATATCGACAATGTGAGCTGAACCTGCTCGACCGGCGCATCAAGCGCCTCCCCCAGCTGAGGCAGCGTGGGCAGGTACATATCGGTCGACAGCGGGCCGAGGGCGACCACCGTCGCCAGGATCCAGACAAGGGACTGGTTGGCTTGCGGCATGTGACTATCCGTGATCGAAACCTGGTACCGGCGCGCCAAGGGTTGTGCTCGCGCCTTGATTGGGAAGGCGCACTATAGCAGATTGCGGCCGGGCCACTTTTGGCGAATCGTGCATGCTGTGCAGCGGTCCGGGAAAAAGTCGGCTTGCCGTCGATGGCACGCGCGTGGCTCTGGAATTAAAAAAGCAGGCCGAACGGCCTGCAGTGCAAGGGCATAGTACCTGTCGAGTACCGGCCGGGGCCGGGGCTCGACAGTGGAACTGCCGGCAGCAGGTGCCGGCCATCGTGCTCGGGCTCCTTTAACCCAAAGGCTCAAAGGGGCCGGATCAACAGCTCAGGATATTCCGTTCAACCTCAGGGCCGGTTTGGCTGGCTCAAGGCTTTTCAACTGGGCTCAGAGCTTTTGAATTGGGCTCAGGGCTGTTCGACCGGGCTCAGGCCCAGCCGGGTCAACATGTCGTCCACCTGGCCTTGCCACTGGGCCAGGCGGTATTCATTGGTGTGCTTCAGCAGCCCGTAGCGGCGGAAACGGTCGTTGTGTTCGGAGTCGGCGCGACCGAAGCTGGCGGCGACCCGTGGATACCAGTATTCGACTGCCGCCTGGGCGGCGCTGGTGCCGTCGCGCTCGATGGTAGCGGCCAGGCCGCGTTCACCCAGCTCGGCGTGACGGGCTTCGCCTTGGGCGATCTGCTGCATCAGTTCTGCCAGCGGTGCATAGGAGCACTGGCGCAGCTCTTTCAGCTGGATATTGGAGGCACTGCCCATCAGGGTGTTCATCACCAGCGAATCGGTCCAGCCTTCCAGCGGGTAGTGGAACACGTTCAGCCGCTTGTCACCGCCGATACGGCGGTTGCCCAGATCCAGCGCGCGGCTCAATCGGGCCGACCAGCAGTGGGAGGCCACATACAGGCTAGGGTCGACGCCAAAATCCTGCAGCAGGTCCAATACTTTCTCGGCGTGGTCGAACTTGTCGGCCACGATCTGGGCGGCCACCTGGCGTTCGCGCAGCCCGGGGCCCTGATTGATCTGTTCGGCAAAACCGGCCGCGCCGGCCAGCTCGGAATCGGTGAATACCACCATCAGGCGCATCAGCTCGGAGCGGTAGCCGGCGGGCAGTTCCTCGCCGCGTTCGATCCGCTCGCCCTTGGCGACGCGCTCAATCAGTGTCTTATCGTCCATTGTCATAACTGGCCCCATATCTCGAAAATGAAAACCCTGTCCATCAGTCTACGAGCAACCGGGCGTATTCGCCGAACTTTCAGATCTCCGCGCTTATACTGGAGGTATGCGCGGATTGGGCGGCGATTGCTGATAGCCGGTCGTGCCGATGTCGATCAGACTAACCCAAATGCACAAAGAGATACAAGATAAAGTTTTGATTGTGATCTTTTCGTATCGCTTTCTTTGTTGTATCGTTGCCGCTGTACTGATATTTGCCCGTCGGGCGAACCGTTACGTCAGGGGCGGTGTTGCGCGGCGGGTCATGCAAGATTGAATAAAGGCGGGAAATGAATGACTGATATCGCAATTCTGGTCGGCACCGAATCCGGCAATGCACAGATGGTGGCCGATGCGCTGCAGGAGGTGCTGGAGGGGATGGAGCACGAGGTGGTGCTGCATGAGGAGCCGGATCTGGATGAGATCGATTTTGCCAATCGCGATGTGGTGATCGTCAGTTGTTCGACCCACGGCGATGGTGAGCTGCCGGACAATATCATTCCGCTGTGCGAAGCACTGCAGGAACAGCAGCCGAACCTGTCGCATATCCGTTACGGCGTTGTGGCGCTGGGTGATCAGACCTACCACCAGACTTTCTGCCAGGCGGGTAAGGATGTCGATGCACTGCTGGCCGGCCTGGGCGCGGTACGGATCGGCGAGCGCTTCGAAGTGGATGCCTGCACCCAGCCGTTGCCGGATGAGGATGCTCGCGAGTGGGTCAAGGGTTGGATAACCCAGCTCTGATCGCCACAGGCACTCGCTCGTAACGCAGAAGGCTGCCCGCACACTAGGGGCAGCCTTTTTTATGTTCTTTGCAGTTTTCGGTCTTTTCAGCTGTCCAATGGCCGAGTCTTCGCCAGGCACGTCAGCTGAAATCTATCACCGATAGCTTCATACCGTCAGGCTCCCTCGTCAAAGCCGTATTGGCATCGTCCGGTTGGTGGTGGGTTTGTCGAGATGATTAGGGTAAATTAGGGAAAATACCTATCTATTGAGAAGGGCGGGACTGGGTTCCGTCGTTGTAAGGAGTTGCTTGATGAATGTCTATGCCATCGACGGGATTACCCCGGTGGTCGATCCGACCGCCTTTGTCCATCCGACCGCCGTGCTGATCGGCGATGTGATTGTCGGGCCGCGCTGCTATGTGGGGCCGGCGGCCTGCCTGCGCGGCGATTTCGGCCGGCTGGTTCTGAAGGAGGGGGCCAACCTGCAGGATACCTGCGTGATGCACGGCTTCCCGGGTACCGACACGGTGGTCGAGGAGGACGGTCATATCGGTCATGGCGCGGTGCTGCACGGCTGCACCATCAAGCGTAACGCACTGGTGGGCATGAACGCGGTGGTGATGGACGGCGCGGTGGTTGGCGAATCGGCCATCGTCGCGGCGATGGCGTTCGTCAAGGCCAAGGCGGAGATCCCGGCCCGCACGCTGGTGGCCGGTTCGCCGGCCAAGGTGATCCGCGAGCTGAGCGACACCGATGTTGCCTGGAAGTCGGCCGGCACCCGCCAGTATCAGGATCTGGCGGTACGCAGCCTGACCACCATGGAGAAAGTGGAGCCGCTGACCGCGGTAGAGCCGGACCGCAAGCGGTTGCAGATCGATGCCGATGAGGTGATTCCGCTCTACAAGGTGAAAGAGCAGGAGCAGGCCAAATAAGGCCGGTTCGAAAAGATACGGGATTAAAAAGAGTCTCGTAGGGTGGGCACAGACGACGTGCCCACCCTACCGAGTAGCCTCTCGCTTGGCACTTGAAGCTTCACTAACCGGCTCTAATCCGTGAAGAATCAAACAAGAGCCGCTCAGGGAACCTGTGAATAAGTCCCTTATGTTCTCTGCAGGCTCTAGAACGGCCAGATGCGCGAAAGGCAGCGCAGCGGAATGACGCGTCTTTCCAAGCTGCCTGACAAAGCAGATGGCCGTTCTAGAGCCCGCCCTCCGGGGCTTGTGGAGCGACCAGAGCTCTGCGTTAACGATTTTCGCCGGACAACCAGTACGCCTGTAATCGTTGCCTTGATCTCTGGTCGCTCCGAAAGCCAGAGGCCCAAGGGACTTGTTCACAGGTTCCTTAGCAAGCGGCTCTTTCATTTTCCGGGGTTGCTCTCACCAGCGGGATCAGCTCGGCGTTATCCCCCTCGTAAAAGTGCGGCCAGTGTTCGCGTACGACCGGGCCGTCGCTGGCCATGGTGTGACAGCTGTCCAGCATCGGCGGGCGCTGGTCACCGTCGGCCCAGTTTTCCTGCTGTTCGCGGGCCTGATGAGTGGCCTGGTAGGCGGTCGTCGCCACCGGGCCGAGCAGTTCCAGCAGGTGGGTACAGCCGTTGATGCCGCCGAACAGCTGACGCACCTTCTTGGTGAAGCCGGGCGCGATCTGCAGGCCGATCAGCTGTTTATAAGTCTCGGTGATCTGCGGGCAGATCCTGAACGGGGTGTAATCCATCGCCGCTTCGACGTCGAGGATATTCAAATCCAGATCGACGGTGATCCGGATCGACATGCCGTGTAGCGGCTCGCCTACCGGGATAATGCCGTCGTTACGTTCTTTGCACTCCATCGCAAAGCTCTTGGTATCGGTCAGGTGGCCTTCGATATCCCACAGGCCATCGGTGCGCTGGAAGCCTTCGCAGCGAACCTGGCGGGTGTGCTGCAGGCTGCGCGGTTGCGGAGTGGAAAGGGGCATGGAACGAACAATTCTCCTGAAACTGAACAGGGCCGCGATGCGGCCCTGTGATGGTAGATACGGGCCTGCGGCTTAATCGAGCAGCGCCAGCATCTCGTCGATACGGTTGAACTTCTCGCGTGGCTTGCCGTTCTCGGCGCGCGCCACTTCGGCCTGGTTGATCACCTGCCATTGCTCGAACGAGACCTGTTTGACGCCGCGCTGCTGCAGCAGGCTGTCGATGGTGCCATAGCCGCCACGCTCGCCGGCCGGCGGGTTGGCTTCCAGGTCGGCGATGATCTGCTTGGCCACCGCCATCGAGTCGCTGCGGTTGGCCGGGATGACCCCCTGCGGGCCGCGCTTGCACCAGCCGGCGGTGTAGACGCCCGGTTCGACGACGCCGTCCTGGTTCTGGATGATGCCGCGCTGCTGGTCGAACGGCATGCCGTCGATCGCTTCGCTGCGGTAGCCGATCGCCGGAATCACGGTCTGAACCTCCAGCTCGAAGGTTTCGCCGGTCGGCTGGGCACGGCCGTCGACCACCTGGTTCTTCTCCAGCCGCAGGCTGCTGACCTTGCCGTTGTCGCCGAGGATCTCCAGCGGCGAAGCGCAGAACATCAGGTGCAGGCGGACCGGCTTGCTGTCGGCATCGTTGCTGGTATAGCTGCGCAGGGTGTCGAGGTTCTTCTCGATGGTGCGGGCAGCTTTCGGGTCCAGCCCCTCCGGCAGGCTGTCCGGCAGTTGGGCCGGATCGACCAGTGCCACGCAGCGCTCCAGTTCGCCGAACTCGCTCAGCTCGGCATTGGTGAAGCTGGCTTCCAGCGGGCCGCGTCGACCGATCAGGTAGATATCCTGAACCGGTGAAGCCGCGATCGACTGCTGGGCGGCGGCGGTGATATCGGAGCTATCCATCTCGGCGGAGGACTTGGCCAGTACGCGGGCGATATCCAGCGCCACGTTGCCGTTGCCGATGATGGCGATGCCGCGGCTGTTCAAATTCGGAGCCAGGTCGGCCTTGTCCGGGTGGCCGTTGTACCAGGCGACGAACTCGCCGGAGCCGTACACGCCGGTCAACTCTTCGCCGGGAATGCCGAGTTTGCGGTCGCAGAGCGCGCCGATGGTCAGGGCGACCACGTCATAGCTGGCCTTCAACTCCTCGTAGCTGAGGTCCTGGCCGATGTTGACGTTGCCGACGAAGCGTACATTGTCGCGTTCGAAGGTTCGCTCGAACTGGCGCACGATGTTCTTGGTGCCCTGATGGTCGGGCGCCACGCCGGCGCGAACCAGGCCGAACGGAGTCGGCAGGCGATCAAAGATGTCAACCTGGGCATCGGCCACTTTCTTGGACAGCATATCGGCGATGTAGCAGCCGGACGGGCCACTGCCCACAATTGCGATATTGATCATCTCTAGGTCTCCAGACGTTGCCTGCACCGGCGCAGCGGTGCGTTGTTATTGTCGTTCGGTGCGGTGCATGGCAGCGGCGGGGAGCAGCGTCGCGACCATGGGATTACAGCCCACCAAAGCGCTTGTAAAAACGGGGAGCCGGTTCCGGCAGGGCGCCGTCCGCGGTCTCCTGGGTTTGCGTCAGGTGTTGCTCCGCCCGGGCCTGAATCAGCCGGTAGATATTCCGGCACAGGATTCGGGCGGAGGTACCGGCCCAGTCGGCCGGCAACAGTTTTTCCGGTAGCAGCGGATCGCGCAGCAGCACTCGGCGATAGTGATGGATCAGCAGCGTGCGCAGCTGGAAACACTGTTCAGGGGCCAGCGCGTCGGTGCTTTCCACCGCCCGCAGAATCGGCCGGAACTGGTCCAGGAAGGCCTGATAGTCTTCCGCCAGCTGCTGCAGGTTCCAGCACTCGTGTACCAGCTGCTTCAGCGGCGTCGAGGTCTGGCTGCCGACCAGTTGCGACTTCATATGGATGGTGTCGCCGGTCACGCAGAGATCCTGCAGGGTGTTGTTGACCTCCTGCATGTCGGCCATCGGGTGAGCCATCACCCCCGGCGCGATATTGCCGAAGCCCTGCCATTCCAGTTCTTTCTTGACCACCTTGCGCAGCTCGTTGTCGAGCTGGGTGGTAATCACCATATCCCACTGGCCGTCCCACTCCGGGTAGAGCTCGGCATAGATCCGCTTGAAGGCGCTCTCGAACCGGCGCCGGCCGGTATCGGTCAGGCTGTAATAGCTGCGCCGGCCCACCTGGGTCGAGGTCAGCCAGCCCTCCTTGGTCAGCCGGAATATCGAGGTCCTTACCAGTCGCTGGTTGAGGCCCAGCGGTTCAAGCAGTTTTATCAGGCTGCCGAGCCAGACGGTGCCGCCGCGCGGCGAGATCGCATCACCGTAGATGGTGATGATCAGTGAGCCGCCACGAATTGGGCGTTGTGCCTGGAACTCTTCGACGAGCTCTTCTATACAACGGAGTCTGGTCATTAAAACTGTAACACGTTGGTGTTGATGGGACTCGCACATCGGACCGTACCGTCGGAGAGGTCCGCAAGTAGCGCGAATTCTACGGACAATCGACTATACCGGCAACTTGGCCGGGCTGGGCGTTGATTGCCGAGCGCTACCACCAAACAGTTGACATGGAAGGAATGATACACTAATTTTGATCTCGGCGTCGAATTTTGTGTCACATAAAGCGCAGGATTGGGAGAGCGGCGCTAATTAGGTTTGCCTTAATAAATAGTGCGATTTCTCGAACTTAGATCGGAGATAACGGTTTATGAAGACCTACGACAAAGGTGACAAGCTGCCAGAACACTACAAAGAGTGTCTGATCAACCTGATGACTTTCCAGGCTGACTCCGAGTACGCCGGTGCTCAGCGAGTTGCAGAAAACCATCGTTTCGCGCCGCGTCCGGAAGAAGCTTACCGCCTGTCCAAGAAAGTAATGGAAGAGATGGGTCACGGTTACTACATCTGGAACCTGCTGCGCGATCTGGATGTGGACGTTGACGCCCGTCTGCACGAGCTGGCTTCCAACCCGGAAAACCCGGATCCGAAGAAAGTAAACGTGATCAACGGTTTCCGTAAGGAAAACTGGTCTGCGTTCTTCGAGTGCTGGGAAGACGTGGCACTGTTCTCCACCGTGGTAACGCCGGCGGCGGTGGCCTTCCTGGGGCAGTACCGCGAGTGTTCCTACCTGCCGTGGGCACGCGTAAACGTACGTATCCACAAGGAAGAGCACGGTCACCTGGCATTCGGTGTCTGGGCGTCCAAGCGTTGCATCGAGTTCGGTGGCGAAAAGACCCGTGAATTCATGCAGCAGCGTATTCCGAAATTCATGCAGATGGGGCTGGGCTTTTACGGTCGTCCGTCCAAGGGCGACAAGAAGTCCGAGATGTTCGATGTCTACCATGAATACGGCCTGAAGGTGAAAACACCGGAAGAGCTGCAGGCTGAATACCTGGAGCTGCTGGAAGACCGTCTGGGCGATATCGGCTTCGAACTGCCGCAGGGCGTTGAAGCGGACTACGATATGCGTATCGGTTACGGCGTAGAGTAACTATATAGATAAAGGAGTACCCACTATGATCGTTCCATCTCCGGATAAGCTGGTCGAAGCCAATGCCAGTGTGCTTGCCAAGTTCGGTTACGAGCCTTTTGGCGGGGCCGAAGAGGATTGGTCGGGTATGTGGGCGCTGCTGAAGGGGGACTTCGCGTCAGCGGAGTTCCCTGATGTGCCTGATTATGCCGACCTGACGCTTTCCCAGCAGGAAGCGGCCAAAATCTACATGCGTCGCCGCCTGATCGCCGACCGGTTCTTTGAAGAGTGTCGCATGATCCAGGCCGATCTCTATAAAGGTATCGATACCGAACAGGTGGAGCGCTATACCCTGGCGCGTGATGCCTATGAAGACAGCGTGAACCATTTCGGCGAAGCGCGTGAGAAGGTCGCCAGCGTGCTGCGAGGCATCTACTGGTGATCTGCTGACAGTTTTGCTCCGAGGCTTGCCGTTGCCGGCCTCGGAGCGTCAGCCTTTTTTATCAGCCTGTCAGGCCAATCCTTTCCCTTAAACAGATGATTGCCAGCTGTCAGGTTGGACCGTCGTTACTGTTCTTGTGCTCCGTGGAGCGGCCGTTCGGCGATTGAAGCTGGATGGCAGTTGACTTTCTGTATTGTCATTAAGATGTTAACTAAAAACAGTGCAGAATGCTGTCGATGGTCTACCTTTTCCAAATGGGAAATAATCTTGTGATGCATCCTGCAGTTATTCGCCCAGGCAAATACGCTATGGTTTGACCTTGATCAATTTATGGCTATTGCGATTTGTTCTTGTGCAAGATCATCATGAATTGATACAAATAACGACCAAAGCATTAGCTGTTTTGTAGCACGAGTTGAGTTAAGGTCTGCCCGGAAGGCAGATCGAGGGTGCGGACCGCCGCCGGCGGGATGGCCCACCGACACCATAAAAACAACAGATAACAACAGATGTCCGCGTGGATTGCGCGTGTCCTACAAGCCAGGAGAAGAAACCAATGATAAGAAGAACCTTCCTGAAAACCGCTGCCGCTGTATCCCTGGGGTTGACCCTGTCTGCTGGTGCGATGGCGGATAGCGTCATGCGCGTTGCCAGCTGGCTGCCGCCGACCCACCCGCAGAACGCGGTGGTCTTCCCGACCTGGGGTAAATGGATCGAGGAAGCGACCGAGGGCCGCGTCAAGCTGGAGATCGAATACGGCATGGGCCACCCGAAGACCATGTTCGAGCTGGTCGAAGATGGGGTGGTGGATGCCAGCTGGAGTTTCCACGGTTATGTTCCGGGTCGTTTCAAGCTGACCCAGGCGGTTGAGCAGCCGCTGCTGGGCGCTGACGCCGAAGCGGCATCGGTGGCGCACTGGCGGGTCAACGAAAAGTACTTCGCCAAGGCCAACGAGCACGACGGCCTGGTGCTGGCGGCGCTGTTCACCCACGGTCCGGGCCAGATCCACATGGCCCAGCCGATCAACTCGCTGGCAGATCTGAACGGCAAGAAAATCCGCCTGGGCGGCGGTGTCCAGGGTGTGATCGGCGAGCGGCTGCACGTCACTGCAGTGGGTGCGCCGGCACCGAAGGTCTACGAGATGATGCAGCAGGGGGTGATCGATGGCGTGTTCATCCCGATGGGCGAGCAGAAGACCCTGCGCCTGAACGAGGTGGCCCGCAACGTGGTCGCACTGCCGGGCGGCATGTACCTGGGTAGCTTCTCGATCTTCATCAACCCGGACTTCCTGGACAGCCTGAGCGAGAAAGACCGCCAGGCGGTGATGAGCGTCTCCGGCGAGAAACTGTCTGCCCTGGCCGGTCGTGCCTGGGACGAGGGTGACAAGGCCGGTTACGAGGCCGCCAAGGAAGCGGGCGTTAACGTCATGATGGTTGGCGAGAACGATCCGATCGCGAAAGAGTTCCGTGAAGTGGCCAAAGGCATGGATGACGCCTGGATCGAGAGCGTTGCCGACCGTGGCGTCGATGCGAAAGCGGCTCTGGAAGAGCTGCGCTCCATCGCACGCAACTACGGTGAGTAAGGAGTCTCCGTATGGCGTTTAGTGCCTGGCTGACAGCGCACTACGAAGAGAAGGGGCCGGTCAAGTGGCTGGCCTTTTCTCTGGAGTTGGTGGCTGCGGTAACCCTGTTCCTGCTGATGTTGCTGACCTGTGCAGACGTAATCGGCCGTTACTTCTTCGATAACTCGGTCGATGGCACGACCGAATTGACCGAGATCGGCATCGCGATTCTGATCTTTGCCGAGATGCCGGTCATCACCTGGCGCGGTGGTCATGTGGTGGTCGACGTGCTCGATCGCATGTTGGGCAGCACGATGCTGAAAGTGCTCGGGCTGCTGTCGGCATTCCTGATCTCCACGTCGCTCTATTTTCTGGCCGTGCGCATCTATGAACTTGCGGAGCGTTCGTTGCGCCGTGAAGAGGTCACCGAATACCTGCTGATTCCGGTTGGCCTGGTGGTTCAGTACATCGCGGTGATGAGCTGGATCACGGCCGGCGCCATGATCACCTATGGCGTCTACCGGCTGCTGTTCGCGTCTGACGATTAAAACGATAACAACGCTACAGGTATTTTCAGTATGACAACTGCGTTGATCGGCTTTGGGATTCTGCTAATCCTGATCGTGGTGGTACGGATCCCGATCGCATTTTCCATGGGGATCGTCGGTTTCTTCGGTTTTGCCGCGACCATGGGGCTGACTTTTGACAATATTGGCGACTTTCGCTGGACCGGCCCACTGTCGATGGCCGCCAAGCGGGTGGTGGACACCGCGCAGGAGTATGGCCTGTCGGTGATTCCGCTGTTCATCCTGATGGGCAACCTGGTCACCAAATCCGGGCTGTCCCACGAGCTTTACCGGGCATCCAATGCATTTCTCGGCCACCGCAAAGGCGGCCTGTCGATGGCCACGGTGGTCGCCTGCGGTGGCTTCTCGGCGATCTGCGGTTCCAGCCTGGCGACCTCGGCCACCATGGCCAAGGTGGCGATGCCGCCGATGCGTAAATACGGCTATGCCGATTCGCTGGCTACCGCTTCGATCGCCGCCGGCGGTACTCTGGGGATCCTGATCCCGCCCAGCGTGATCCTGGTGATCTACGGCCTTCTGACCGAAACCAGTATCCGTGAACTGTTTGCAGCCGGCTTTATCCCTGGGTTCCTCGGCATCCTGCTGTACCTGGCGGCGGTGCGCTACGTGGTCTGGCGTAACCCGGAAGCCGGTCCCTGCGGCGAGAAGCTGGACTGGCCGGAGCGTATGCAGGCGCTGAGAGGCGTCTGGGGGGTACTGATCCTGTTCACTGTGGTGATGGGCGGTATCTACCTGGGGATCTTCACGCCGACCGAAGCGGCCGGTATCGGGGCCGGCGGTGCCTTCGTGATTGCACTGTCGCGTAAGACGCTGACCTTCAGTAGCCTGTTCGACATTCTGACCGACACCGCCCGTACCTCGGCGATGCTGTTCTCGGTGTTGATCGGCGCGCTGATCTTCTCCAACTTCATCAACCGTGCAGGGCTGCCGGCAGATCTATTGGAGTTCGTCACCGGCCTGAATGTGTCGCCGATGATGGTGATCTTCGCGATCCTGCTGATCTACATCGTGCTGGGGATGGTGTTCGAGAGCCTGTCGATGATGCTGCTGACGGTGCCGATCTTCTTCCCGCTGGTGCAGAGCCTGGGCTTCGACCTGGTTTGGTTCGGCATCGTGGTGGTGGTGGTGACCGAGATCAGCCTGATCACCCCGCCGGTGGGTATGAACGTGTTCGTGCTCAGCGCGGTGCTCAGGGATATCAAGGCATCGACCATTTTCAAGGGGGTGACCCCGTTCTGGTGCGCGGATATCGTCCGGCTGCTGCTGATTACGCTGATCGCACCGATCTCGCTGATCCTGCCGGAACTGCTGTACCGATAACAACCTTTTAAAAGAGCCCGCGACGGGCTCTTTGTTTTTTCCGCTCTGCCGACCGTCTTCAGGTCGGCGAAGGAGTCTGATCATGCTGCCTGACGTTAACAAGATACTGTATGCCTCGGATATCGAGCAGGGCTCGCGGCCGGCCTTTCGTGCCGCTGTCAGCCTGGCCGGCCATTACGATGCCGAGGTCACCTTTCTGCACGTGATTGAGCCGCTCAGCGCCACGGCGCAGAGTATCGTCAAGACGATGATGAACGACGAATCGCTGCACGAGCTGCACGATGCCAGCGTCGATAACCTGCGTAAGAAGCTGATGGAGCGGATAGACCGCTTCTGTGAGAGCGAGCTGGATGACGGTGAAAAGATGCGCGAGGACCAGATCGTCGCCCGGGTGGAAGAAGGGGTTGCCGACCGGGTAATCCTGAAAGTGGCCGAGGAGATCGACGCCGACGTGATCGTCATGGGGACTCGCACCCATACCGCGATGGGCCAGTTCCTGCTGGGCTCGACTGCCAACAAGGTGATGCATCAGTCGAAACGGCCGGTGCTGATCGTGCCGTTGAAATAACGCCGGGGTCGTTGCCGTGTGCTTTTTGATGGGTGTCCAGCAGCTATTGGCCCGTATATGGCATGAATAACCAGTTTTTTGCTTCTATTATGGAAATAATGTTGTTCGTCTGAGGCGGGTTATCCGGTCGGATGGATTCGGTATCTTGGTGTTACCCGGGTATTGGCGTTACCGGTAACCACCAGCTGCCAGCCGCGCAGTGCGTCCTTACCCCTCTATGCTGTCTCTGCGGACATAATCAGAATCTAGTAATTATAGGAAAACAACATGGCGAAGAAGCCCTTTGCGTCCTCGGCGGACCTCGGTGTAAAAACCGAAACTCTGGAAATCCTGGGTGATGGTATCTATGCCCTGACGGCGGAAGGTGACCCCAACATCGGTGCGGTGGAAGGGGAGGACTTTATCGTCGCCTTCGAAGCCCGTGCGACGCCGAAAGCTGCCAGCGACTGGCTGGAGAGACTGCGCGAGCACACCGACAAGCCGATCAAGTACCTGGTGCTGTCCCACTACCACGCCGTACGGGTGCTGGGTGCCTCCGCGTTCAACGCCGAGTCGATCATCGCCCATGAGAAGACCAAGTTCCTGATCGAAGAGCGGGGCATGCAGGACTGGGCCAGCGAATATGGCCGTATGCCGCGCCTGTTCCGCGAACCGGACGGTATTCCGGGACTGACCCATCCGGACATCGTGTTCAACGACCGGCTGGAGATTCCGCTGGGCGGTGATCGTGGAAACCTGGTGCTGGAATACTGCGGCCGTGGCCACACTGCCGGCGATATCTGCGCCTGGATTCCGAAACAGAAAGTACTGTTCGCCGGCGATCTGGTCGAGGCGGAAGCGGCGCTTTACACCGGCGATGCGTTCCATTTCGACTGGGCCAGCAACACCCTGGACAAGGTCAAGGCCTATGAGGCGGAAGTGCTGGTCGGCGGCCGTGGTGCGGTCGCCCGTGGCCGAGAGGAGGTCGATGCGGCGATCGAGCAGACCCGTGGCTTCCTGAACGGCATGATCGAGAAGGTCGGTGAAGTACACAAGCGTGGCGGTACGCTGAAGGAGGCGTTCGAAGCGACTCACGAGCACCTGGCGCCGAAGTTCGGCATGTGGCCGATCTTCGAGCACTGCCTGCCGTTCGACGTGCAGCGCCTGTGGGACGAGTTCGAAGGTGTCGACTGGCCGCGTATCTGGACCGCCGAGCGGGACCAGGAGGTTTGGGATCAGCTGCAGGACTGAGTCTGAACCCTGCGCATGCGGCCGTCTGAAGCCTTGGCGGCCGCCTGCCATTGACTTCCATTACCCGCCGGTCGCAGGACCGGCGGGTAATTTGCTATCTGGCCTGGCGAAAATGTATGCCGACGTCGGTTACGCGGCAGCCTGCAGAGCGACCGATATGACCGGCCGGCGGCGTTGTCCGCATTATCGGGTCTGGTGAACCAACGACAACAATCAACCGGAGTGGCTATGGATGTTTTATCGGCGATGGGCGTGTTCGTCCGGGTGGTCGAGTTGAAGAGTTTTTCGCTGGCGGCCACCGAACTGGGGATCTCCAGTTCATCGGTCAGCAAGCAGATCTCCCATCTGGAGAAGCATGTTGGGGCCCGTCTGCTGCAGCGTACCACCCGACGGCTCAGTGTCACCGAGGTTGGCGCGGTCTACTACGACAAGTGTGTGCGCATCCTGTCGGACGTGGAGCAGGCGGAGGACCTGGTTTCCCAGCTGCAGGGGCAGGCGCGCGGGGTGCTGCGGATCAACTGCAACATGACCTTCGGCCAGATTCAGCTGTCCAAGGCGATTCCCGAGTTCATGCAGCAGTTTCCCGATATCCAGGTGGACGTGACCCTCGATGACCGTCCGCCCGATCTGATCCGCGACGGCTTTGATCTGGCGATCCGCATCGCCGATCCTCAATTGCCCGATTCCAGCCTGATCGCCCGCGAAATCTCGTCTATCCCTATGTATATCTGCGCCACGCCGACCTATTTGGAACAAAACGGCTGGCCCAGCTGTGCCGAGGACCTGAAGCACCACAACTGCCTGGTGTTCGTGCATGCTGCCAATGCCAACCAGTGGACCCTGGAGCGCAACGGTCAGCGCTGCACTGTGCAGGTGGAAGGCGATATGAAGGCCAACAACAGCCTGGTGGTGCGCGAATCGGTACTGGCCCATCGCGGTATCGGCAACCTGGCCGATTTCGTGATCGCCCGCTTTGTCGCCTCCGGCGACCTGGTGCAGGTATTTCCGGACCACCAGCCCGAACGGCTGTCGATCTTCGCCGTTTATCCCGACCGAAAGTACGTCTCGCCCAAGGTCAGCCACTTCATGGAGTTCTTCAAGGATTGGCTGGAGCGCAATATGAAGCGGGACCTGTGGCTCTGAAGGCAGGTTAATTTTTCGATACGTTCGTTAATGCCGGTAGGGTCGCGCCCAGGTGTTAACCCGCTTTGGGCGACATATTTGAGGTTAACTGGCTGAAATATAAGAAGAAGTATGTTTTAGCCAGCAAGAAGGCGTGACTGCTTTCTTTCTCTTCGAGAAATAATGTTGTTCGGCGCTGCTGGATTATCGATCAGCGTAGATACTTTATCTTAGAACCCGTTGAGGCTGTCCACTGACTGAATCGATAACAAGAACACGAGTGCCAAGCGATGCTGAACACATACACTTTTCCAGAATTTGATTATGTCCGCTCTGCGGACCAGGATGCACAACAGCCGGTGAAACATCCGGTGGTTGTGATCGGTGCGGGCCCGATCGGGATGGCTGCGGCCATCGACCTTGCCATCCATGATGTGCCGGTGGTGGTGCTGGATGACAACAACACCGTTTCCGTTGGCTCCCGCGCGGTCTGCTACGCCAAGCGGTTCCTCGATATCTCCGACCGGCTGGGCGTTGGCCAGCGGCTGGTCGACAAGGGTGTGACCTGGAACGTCGGCAAGGTGTTCTTCGAGAGCGAGCAGATCTACAGCTTCAACATGCTGCCGGAAGAGCACCACCGTCGTCCGGGCTTCATCAACCTGCAGCAGTACTACCTCGAAGAGTACATGGTCGACCGGATCAACGAGCTGGACAAGGCCGACCTGCGCTGGAAGAACAAGCTGGTAGCAATCGAACAGGGCGACGACGAGGTCACCCTGACGGTGGAGACCCCGGAAGGTCCCTATACCATCAAGGCCGACTACGTGATCGCCTGTGATGGTGCCAACTCCAAGACCCGCGAAATGTGCGGCCTGGAATCCAAGGGCCAGATCTTCCACGACCGCTTCCTGATCGCCGACGTGGTGATGGATCCGAAGAAATTCCCGCCGGAGCGCTGGTTCTGGTTCAACCCGCCGTTCCACAAGGGCCAGTCCACGCTGTTGCACCGCCAGGCGGACAACGTATGGCGAATCGACTTCGACCTGGGTTGGGATGCCGATCCGGAAGAGGAGAAAAAGCCGGAAAACATCATCCCGCGGGTGCGTGCCTTCCTCGGCCAGGATGTCGAGTTCGAGCTGGAGTGGGCGTCGGTCTACACCTTCACCTGCCGCCGGATGGACGAGTTCCGTCAGGGCCGGATCTTCTTCGCCGGTGACGCGGCCCACCAGGTATCGCCGTTCGGTGCCCGGGGTGCCAACTCCGGTATCGAGGATACCGACAACCTGACCTGGAAACTGAAGCTGGTGATGGACGGCCAGGCGCCGGCCAGCCTGCTGGACAGCTACTCCGAAGAGCGTACCTTCGCGGCGGACGAGAACATCCTCAACTCGACCCGCAGTACCGACTTCATCACGCCGAAAAACGAAGCCAGCCGCACCTTCCGTGACGCGGTGCTGAAACTGGCCAAGGACTATACCTTTGCCCGTCCGCTGGTCAACAGTGGTCGTCTGTCGGTGCCGCCGTTCCTGACCGAGTCGCCGCTCAACACTGCCGATCGCGACCGCTTCGACTGCAAGGTGGTGCCGGGTGCGCCCTGCACCGACGGCCCGGTCATGCGCGATGGCAAAGACGACTTCCTGCTGACCTGCCTGGGTAACCGGTTCAACGGCGTGCTGTTTGTCGAAAACCGTACCGATCTGGATAAAGAGACCCTGGCGGCACTGGCGGAGTTGGCCCAGCAGCCGGTGCCGGTCAACACTTTCCTGATCGCCAGCCATGAGATGGACCTGGCGCTGCCGGAAGGCGTCGAGTTGCTGGTCGACAAGTATGGCGTGATCAAGGACCGCCTGGATGCCCGCGCCGGCACCTTCTACCTGACCCGTCCCGATCAGATGGTAACCGCCCGCATGCGTAAGTTCGACAAGGCGGCGGTGGTTGAGGCCCAGAACAAGGCCATGGGCAAGTAACGGATAACAAGAGAGAACAGACCAATGAGCAAACTGATTACTGAGCCGAACCTGCCGCGCCCGGACGATTTTTACCAGGAGCTGACCGACCTGCACCGTGACCTGACCCCGGAGCAGACTGCCGATGTAAACGCCCGGCTGATCCTGCTGCTGAGCAACCATATCGGTGACCAGCAGGTGCTGTCCGAAGCGATGAGAATCGCTCGCGAGCATATCCCGGCCGATTGATGCCAACGGGGTAAAAACGACAGGCCCACCTGAGTGTGGGCCTGTGCCGTTTCTATAGTTTTTATAGTTTCAATAGTTTCGGCGACAGCCACTGCCAAATGGCAGCAGGGTGGAACAGGGTGAAGCCATCCGGCATCGGCTGGAACAGCGCCGAGTAAGAAATCGCCTGTGTCTATCAGGCTGCACTAAGAAAGGTTGTTGCGGGTTGTTGCAACTGTTCGGCGGATTGTTGCGCTGGGCGGCGTTGCAATAGCCGGTAGCAGACAGGACAATGCATCCAGGCCGCCAGCCGCTGTCGACGTGGACCCGAGTGACGCGGTGTGCGGCAAAAAATTATTACAAAGGAGGGCACGATGCCTGTATTGAACGAGACTCATGATCTGACGCTGACCAGCTGGGTCAGCTCTGCCAACGACGCCCAGACCGATTTCCCGATTCAGAACCTGCCGTTTGCGATTTTCCGTCGTCAGGGCAGCGACGAGGCGTTCCGCGGTGGGGTGGCCATCGGTGACCAGATCGTCGACCTCGCCGCTGCCAAAGACAGCGGAGTATTCAACGGGCTGGCCCAGCAGGCGCTGGAAGCCTGCGCAGCTGATGAGCTCAATGCTTTCATGGCGATGGGCAGCGAAGCCTGGTCGGCACTGCGTCTGGCACTGTCCCGCGCACTGCGCAGCGGCGCCGATGCCGAGGCGGCACTGAGCGCCTGCCTGGTGGCCCAGGCCGATGCCGAATACAAGCTGCCGTGCCGGATCGGCGACTACACCGATTTCTACACCTCGGTGCACCACGCCACCAGCGTGGGCAAACTGTTCCGTCCGGACAACCCGCTGCTGCCGAACTACAAATGGGTACCGATCGGTTATCACGGCCGTTCCTCCTCGATCGACGTATCCGGCCAGGCATTCCGTCGTCCGCAGGGCCAGACCAAGGCGCCGGACGCCAGCGAGCCGAGCTTCGGCCCCTGCAAGCGACTGGACTACGAGCTGGAGATCGGTATCTACATCGGCGCCGGCAATGAGCTGGGCGAGCCGATCGCGCTGGATGCCGCCGACGATCACGTATTCGGCCTCTGCCTGTTCAACGACTGGTCGGCACGCGATATCCAGGCCTGGGAATACCAGCCGCTGGGTCCGTTCCTGGCCAAGAACTTCGCCTCCACCGTATCGCCGTGGATCGTCACCACCGAAGCCCTGGCGCCGTACCGTGTCGAGTGGACCCGCGACGCCGCCGATCCGCAGCCGCTGCCGTACCTGGATTCCGCTGCCACCCGCAGTGAAGGGGCCATCGATATCCAGCTGGAAGTGCTGCTGGAAACCGAGCAGATGCGCAACGCCGGAAGCGAGCCGGCCAAGCTGTCCGAGTCCAGCTTCCGCCACTCCTACTGGACCGTCAGCCAGATGGTGGCACACCATACCGTCAACGGCTGTAACCTGCAGCCGGGTGACTTCTTCGGTAGCGGTACCCAGTCCGGTCCGCAGCATGAAGAGGCCGGTTCACTGCTGGAACTGACCGTCGGCGGCAAGCAGCCGATCGAGCTGGCTAATGGCGAAACCCGCACCTTCCTGGACGATGGTGACGCGGTGATCCTGCGTGGCTGGTGCCAGAAAGAGGGTGCCGCCCGGATCGGTTTCGGCGAGTGTAAAGGCCTGGTACTGCCGGCCAAGGGCTGATCCGCACCCGTACGCGGCTTATCGCGCCCCGCATTGCGGGGCGCTCTGTTTTGAACAGGAGTGAACGATGATTCTGTACGATTACTGCCGCTCCTCGGCGGCCTACCGGGTGCGTATTGCCCTGAACCTGAAAGGGCTGGCCTATGAGCAGGTGCCGGTCAATCTGCTGCAGGCCGAGCACCGTGGTGAAGAACACCTGGCGCGCAATCCGCAGGGGCTGGTGCCGGCGTTCGAGGACAACGGCGTGATGATCAACCAGTCGCTGGCGATCTGCGAGTACCTGGATGACGCCTATCCGCAAACGGCACCATTGGTTGCCGGTACGCCGGCCGACAAGGCGCGTATCCGTGGCCTGGCGCAGTTGATCGCCTGCGATATCCACCCGGTCGACAACCTGCGGGTGCTGAAGTATCTGGTCGGTGAGCTGGGGGCCAGTGAAGAGCAGAAGTTGGAGTGGTACCGTCACTGGATCCATGAGGGCTTCAAGGGGCTGGAACGGCGCCTGGCGGAGTCCAATCAGACCGGCAAATTCTGTCACGGCGATACCCCGACCCTGGCCGATGTCTGCCTGGTGCCACAGGTGTTCAACGCCAACCGCTTTGAAACCGATCTGAGCGCTTACCCGACCATCGTGCGTATCAACGAGGCGTGCAATGAGCTGAAGGCGTTCGCCGACGCACACCCGAATCTGCAGCCGGGTGCGTAAGCGGAATTACGGGCGAATCCAAGCCTTGTAGTTGAGGATATGCGTAATTAACAACCCAGCTTTGTAGCCTAATGCTGTTCTATTAAGGCAATCCCGCTTGCGAATGGAGCAAAGCCCGCTATCGGAGTGGTCACACCTTGTAGGGCGTACTTCAGTGCGCCACCGCCGTAGCCGGTTATGGAGCCCTGCGGGGTCCTGGTCGACTGATACCCAAAGGGCACACCGAGTCAACCCTACAGTCAAGGTCCCAGTTCCTGAAGTAGTCAGCATTACGCTTTGTCGCTGGGTTGTTTGTTTTTATAGTGCCCCGCTAGCGTCTTTCAGGCGTTTGTCCCATCCTTGCTGGGTTACTGGTCGGAGTATTGCTACCCGGCCGGAGCCCACCCGCCACCGTTTTAAAAACGGTTACTCGCCGGCAAGTTGTTGTCTGGATGATTGCCTGCGGGATTCGATCAGCTGGGTAATCAAAAAAAACAGCCAGGCGGCAACCACAAAGGGTGCCGTTAATGGCACCGCCAACCAGTTCTGTATCAGCAGCATCAGCAGCTGGGCCAGCAGAATACCGCTGATAATCAGCAGCGGTTTACCGGGAAAGCGGATCGCCAGCGCCAGTGCGGCCAGCACCGGGTTGTAGCCATAGAGTCCGATGACCGCCGGATCAGCTAGCGCCAATGACTGTGCTAAAAAATAACCGCTCAGCGAGGCGGCCAGCGACCAGAGCAATAGTTGGCGGCCGCTGATCAGCAGTGCCAGCATAAGACAGAGTCCCGACCAGGGATTGGCCAGGAAAAACACCTGGCCGACACCGTTAGCGGCGGCGTCGAGCCAGGGAACAGTCAGCACGTCGTAGTTGCCAGCTGTTGCGGCTGGTGCCATCGAATAAAAATCGGCAATGCCGAACAGTAACCAGCTCAGCAGGATAAACGGGGCGGTATAGGGCGGTAGCGGGCCGCGAATCAGCAGTCGCAGCAAGGGCGACGACAAACTGGCTGCCGTAACCAATAGCAGTATGGGCCCAATGGATAGCTGGAAGAACGTTGGTACCGCCAGGCCGATCAGCACGCCGTTATAACCGTATAACCCGGCGAACAGGTCCGCTTTCTCATAGCGCAGCAGTGCGGCCGCCAGCAGGCTACTGACAGCGCCCAGTATGGCGCCCAACAGCAGGTGAGGGGCGGCCAGGCCGACGGCGACGATGCAAAGCAGGCCGGCGGAGAGTTTGTCGGTGAATATCACCTGGCCGAAACTGCGGACCAGGGCGCCGCTGAAGTTTCTTGCGGCGGCTAATTTATCGACAGCTGTTTTATCGACAATTAGGCGATCAATGTGCAACGAATCTGCTCCATGCCTGGGCGGACACCGGAAACAGCCGCAGCAGGGCGGCGGGCTGGTGGATCAGTTCATGACTGTCCGCGCGGCGCAGGGGTTCAAAATGGTCGAAGCCCCAGCTGACGGCCAAGGTCTTCATCCCGTGGTGACGACCGGCCCTGATATCCAGGTGATGGTCGCCGATCATCCAGCAGTGACGGGCCTCAAGCTGGTGGTTTTTTATGATCTTGTACAGCAGTTGGCGTTTATCGCTCAAACGGCCATCGGGTTGGCTACCGTAAACGTTTTGGAAATGCACTTTCAGGCCACTGTGCGCCAGCAACAGCTCAGCCTGCGCCTGCGGCTTGGCGGTCGCCAGTATCAGCCGATAGCCTCGCTGGCGAAGCGTTCTCAATATGTTACTAATGTGCGGGTAGGCTTGATACTGATAAATACCCTGATCGAGGTAGTAGCGGCGAAACTCTATGACCGCTGTTTCGACGCGATCCTCTGTGTCGCTGGCCGACAGCAGCTGACCGAAGGTGGCTCTGAGTGACGGGCCGATCACGGATTCGGGCTGCAGTTCTCGAGCTTTGTCGGCGTGGCCGAGCTGCTGCAGCGCATATCTGAAAGCGTTCATGATCCCTTGCCGGGTATCGAGCAGGGTGCCGTCCAGATCGAACACCAGGGTGTTCACCGTTCTTTGGGGGTTATCTGATCTCTGCAATGCCGGTCTTCCCATAAAATAAACAAAGTGCACCCGCCCTGCGGCTCGCACCGTGCCGCCGTCAACTGTCCACTTCTCACTGTCTTCTGGTAAAAAAGAGGCTTTAAGCACGCTTAAAGCCTCAAAACAGTCAGGGAGGTATCACCAGGTATCCTGACTATGCCAGCGGAAAGGACTCAATACGCACCATATTGGTGGTGCCGGGTTTGCCGAACGGCACGCCGGCGGTGATCACCAGGGTGTCGCCCGGCTGGGCCATCTGGCGTTGGCCGGCGGCCTCGAAGGCGGCGTCGATCAGGTGGCCGTCTTCCGAGAAGCGGGCGTCGACCACCGAGTGGATACCCCAGGCCACGCTTAGCCGGCGGGCGGTAACCAGGTTCGGGGTCAGGCTCAGGATCGGGGCCTTCGGCCGTTCGCGGGCCGCCCGCAGACTGGTGGTGCCGGAATTGGTGTAGTTGACCAGTACCGCCACCGGCAGAATCCGGCTGATGCGGCGGATCGCGCAGCAGAGCGCGTCGGACACCGTTGCCTCCGGCAGCGGCCGGTTCACATCCAGCCGGGCGTGGTAGTTGGGGTCGGCTTCCACCTCGTGGATGATCTTGCTCATCATGCTGACCGCTTCCTGCGGATAGTCGCCGGAGGCGGTTTCCGCCGACAGCATCACCGCGTCGGCGCCCTCGTAAACCGCATTGGCCACGTCGGTAACCTCGGCGCGGGTCGGTGCCGGCGAGTTGCGCATCGATTCCAGCATCTGGGTGGCGACCACCACCGGCTTACCCTGCTGGCGACAGGTTTCGATGATCCGCTTCTGGATCGACGGAATGGTCTCGGCCGGCAGCTCCACCCCCAGGTCGCCGCGGGCGACCATGATGGCGTCGGAGCGCGCCACGATCTCGTCCAGATACTCCACCGCGGTGGGTTTCTCGATCTTTGCCATCAGGAAGGCGCGGCCCTGGATCAATTGCTGCGCCTCGGTGATATCTTCCGGCCGCTGGACGAACGACAGTGCCACCCAGTCGACCCCGATCTCCAGGCCGAAGGCCAGGTCGCGACGATCCTTGTCGGTCAGCGGGCTCAGCTGCAGCACCGCTTCAGGCACGTTGACCCCTTTGCGGTCGGACAGCTCGCCACCGACGATTACCTCGGTTTCCACCGACGCCTTGGTGCATTCCCGTACCCGCAGGCGCAGCTTGCCGTCGTCCAGCAGCAGGTCCATGCCCGGTTCGAGCGCCTCGATAATCTCCGGGTGGGGCAGGTTGACCCGCTGACTGTCACCCGGCTCGCTGTTCAGGTCGAGGGTGAAGGGCTGGCCGTTCTGCAGGTCTACCCGGCCGTCGGCGAAACGGCCGACGCGCAGTTTCGGCCCCTGCAGGTCCATCAGCACGCCGATCGGCGTGTTCAGCTCCTGCTCGACCGCACGGATCCAGTTGAGGCGCTCGGCGTGGTCGGCATGTTCGCCGTGGCTGAAGTTGAGGCGGAACACATTGGCACCGTTCTCCACCAGGCGGCGGATATCGTCCTGGCTGTTGATGGCCGGGCCAAGGGTGGCAACGATTTTTACTTTTTTTATTTTTCTATTCAGAGTCATTGGGCTGATCTCCCAGGATGAGAATGGCACGGAAGTCGTTCACGTTGGTCCGGGTCGGACCGGTCACGATCAGGCTGTCCAGCGCCGAAAAGAAGCCGTAGCCGTCGTTGTTGTCCAGCATATCGGTCGGGTTGATCCCCTGAGCCAGGGCGTCGCGGTAACTCTGCGGGGTCATGATGCAACCGGCATTGTCTTCGGAACCGTCGATACCGTCGGTGTCCGCCGCCAGCGCGTAGACGCCCGGCTGGCCCCGCAGGTTTTCCGTCAGGCTGAGCAGGAACTCGGCGTTGCGGCCGCCACGGCCGTTACCGCGTACGGTCACCGTGGTTTCACCACCGGACAGGATTACGCAGGGCGGCTGGATCGGCTGGCCATGGTTGATGATCTGGCGGGCGATACCGGCATGCACCTTGGCGACCTCGCGCGATTCGCCCTCCAGGTCGCCCAGTACCAGCGCCGGAATGCCCCGCGACTCGCACTTGTCCAGCGCCGCCTGCAGCGACTGCTGCGGGGTGGCGATCAGCGCGAAGTGGCTGTTGGCCAGGCAGGGGTCGCCCGCTTTGACGGTTTCCGATTCCGGGCTCTCCAGCCAGGCGCGGATATGGGGCGCCACGTCGATCTCGTAGCGCGCCAGAATCGCCAGCGCCTGGGCGGAGGTGGTAGGGTCCGCCACACTCGGTCCCGAGGCGATGACCGTGGCTTCATCGCCGGGCACATCGGAGATGGCATAGGTGTAGAGTGTGGCGGGGAAGCAGGCCTTGGCCAGCCGGCCGCCCTTGATCGCCGACAGGTGCTTGCGCACGCAGTTCATCTCGCCGATGGTGGCGCCGGACTTGAGCAGCGCTTTGTTGATCTGTTGCTTGTCCGGCAGGCTGATGCCGGGTGCCGGCAACGACAGCAGGGCGGAACCACCGCCGGACAACAGGAAGATCACCCGGTCGTCCTTGCTGAGCCCGCTGACCAGCTCCATCACCCGGCCAGCCACCGCCAGTCCGGCATCGTCCGGTACCGGATGGGCGGCTTCCACCACTTCGATCTTGCGGCAGTTGGCACCGTGGCCGTAGCGGGTGACCACCAGACCGCTGATCTCCCCCTGCCAGGTGTTTTCGATCGCTTGTGCCATCGCCGCGGCCGCTTTGCCGGCGCCGATGACCACCGCCCGGCCGCTGGTGTCGGCAGGCAGGTGAGAGGCCAGCACATGGCGGGGATGCGCCGCGTTGACGGCGGTCTCAAACAGCTCGTTAAGGAAGGCTTTCGGGTCTGTAATCATCGCATTACTCCAGGGCTTGCTCGGTCTTGGACATCGAGGCTTTCGAAAACCGGTGCGTTGCGCCGGTTTTTGGAAGTCCCGTTTGTGTAAGTCTTGTTTGATTCCCGCTATCAAATCGATCGCTGATCGAAGCCGACCGGGGAGGGGAAAACCCCGGTCGGCTTGGTTCTGCGGATACCGGCACAGCGGTTAACTGTGCCCGCCACCGCCCGATCAGTCGCGGATCGAGTGGTTGGCCATATGCTCCAGCGCCTTGATCAGTGCCGAGTGATCCCAGTTGGCACCGCCCAGCGCGGCACAGCTGTTGAACAGCTCCTGCGCGGTGGAGGTGTTCGGCAGGCTCAGCTGCAGTTCGCGGGCGCCGCTCAGCGCCAGGTTCAGGTCCTTCTGGTGCAGCGAGATACGGAAGCCCGGATCGAAGGTGCCCTTCACCATGCGCTCGCCGTGTACTTCCAGGATCTTGGAAGAGGCGAAACCACCCATCAGCGCTTCGCGTACCCGGGCCGGATCGGCACCCGCCTTGGAGGCGAACAGCAGCGCTTCGGCCACCGCCTGGATGTTCAGCGCCACGATGATCTGGTTGGCCACCTTGGCGGTCTGGCCGTCGCCGTTACCGCCGACCAGGGTGATGTTCTTGCCCATCGCCTCGAACAGCGGCTTGGCGCGCTCGAAGGCCGCGTCGGGACCGCCCACCATGATGCTCAGGGAGGCCGCCTTGGCGCCCACTTCACCGCCGGATACCGGAGCGTCCAGGTATTCGGCGCCGGTGGCGTTGATGCGCTCGGCGAAGCCCTTGGTGGCGATCGGTGAGATGGAGCTCATGTCGATGACGATCTTGCCGCTGGAAACGCCCTCGGCCACGCCGTTTTCACGGAACAGTACGTCTTCCACCTGCGGGGTGTCCGGTACCATCACGATGATGATTTCGGCTTCCTGGGCGACCTCTTTCGGGTTTGCCAGGGCGATGCCGTTGTCGCCGAGCAGCTCTGCCGGCGCTTTTTCGAAGTGCTCTGAGAAGAACAGGGTGTGACCTGCATTCTGCAGGTTCGCCGCCATGGGTTTACCCATGATGCCGGTGCCGATAAAACCAATTTTAGCCATTTTTATTCTCCGGTCTTTGGACTTTTGATGCTCGGATCTGATCGCTGGTGCTCAGATCTGGTTATGGGTTTTCAGCCAGCCGAGGCCCGCTTCGGTGGTGGTGGACGGCTTGTATTCGCAGCCGATCCAACCCTGATAACCCTGCTGGTCGATGAAATCGAACAGGAACCGGTAGTTGATCTCGCCGGTTCCCGGCTCGTGACGACCCGGGTTGTCCGCCAGCTGGATATGGTTGATCGCCTGCAGGTTGGCCTGGATGGTCGGTGCCAGGTCGCCTTCCATGATCTGCATGTGGTAGATGTCGTACTGCAGATACAGGTTGTCGCTGCCCACCGCGTCGCGAATCGCCAGGGCCTGCTTGGTGTTGTTCAGGAAGAAGCCCGGAATGTCGCGGGTGTTGATCGCCTCGACCACCAGTTTGATGCCGGCCTGCTTCAGCTTTTCGGCGGCGAACTTCAGGTTGGCGACGAAGGTCGCTTCAACCGCTTCGGCAGTCACGCCTTCGGGCTGGATACCGGCCAGGCAGTTGATCTGGCGGTTGCCCAGTACTTGGGCGTAGGCGATCGCCTGGTCGACACCGGCCTGGAACTCCTCGACCCGATCCGGGTGGCAGGCGATACCGCGCTCGCCGGCGGCCCAGTCACCGGCCGGCAGGTTGAACAACACCTGCTCCAGACCGTTGTCAGCCAGCTTCTGCTTGATCTGCTCGGCGTCGAAATCGTACGGGAACAGGTACTCGACCCCTTTGAAGCCGGCCTGTGCGGCGGCGGCGAAACGGTCGAGGAAGTCGACTTCGGTAAACAGCATTGAGAGGTTTGCAGCTAAACGAGGCATAAAGGCTCCTTGTTTCTTTGTGTTGCTGTCGTTACTTGGGGGAAGGGGCAACCCCGTGTCTGGGGCTGCCGCTACCGGACTCAGTCGAGCAGGGCGATCGCCGTCGGGGCGTCTTCGTCGCGCTCCGCCAGGTCTTCAAACTCGGTGATGTTGTTGATCTCGGTACCCATGGAGATGTTGGTGACCCGCTCCAGGATGATCTCAACCACCACCGGCACGCGGTGTTCCGCCATCAGCTCCTTGGCGCGGGCGAAGGCCGGACCGATATCCTCCGGCTTGAACACCCGCAGCGCCTTACAGCCCAGACCTTCGACCACCGCAATATGGTCGACACCGTAGTTGCCGAGCTCTGGCGCATTGATGTTCTCGAACGACAGCTGTACGCAGTAATCGATGTCGAAGCCGCGCTGTGCCTGACGGATCAGGCCCAGGTAGGAGTTGTTCACCAGCACGTGGATGTACGGCAGGTTGAACTGGGCGCCTACCGCCAGTTCCTCGATCATGAACTGGAAGTCGTAGTCGCCGGACAGCGCCACCACGTTGCGCTCCGGATCGGCCTTAACCACACCCAGCGCCGCCGGCACGGTCCAGCCCAGCGGGCCGGCCTGGCCACAGTTGATCCAGTGGCGTGGCTTGTAGACGTGCAGGAACTGGGCGGCGGCGATCTGCGACAGGCCGATGGTGCTGACGTAGCAGGTGTCCTTGCCGAACGCTTCGTTCATCTCTTCGTAGACACGCTGCGGCTTGACCGGCGCATTGTCGAAGTGGGTCTTGCGCAGCATGGTGCGCTTGCGCTCCTGGCACTGCTTCAGCCAGTTATCGAGGTTGTTCAGCTTGCCGGCCGCTTTCCACTCGTGGGCGACTTCAACGAACAGCTCCAGCGCGGCGCCGGCGTCGGAGACGATGCCGAAGTCCGGCATGAATACCCGGCCGATCTGGGTCGGTTCGATGTCCACATGGACGAACTTGCGGTTCTCGGTGTACACCTCGACGGAGCCGGTGTGGCGGTTGGCCCAGCGGTTACCGATACCCAGTACGAAGTCGGACTCCAGCATGGTGGCGTTACCGTAACGGTGGGAGGTCTGCAGACCTACCATGCCGGCCATCTGCGGGTGGTTGTCCGGGATGATGCCCCAGCCCATCAGCGTCGGGATCACCGGGATGCCGAGGATCTCTGCGAACTCGACCAGCTTGTCGCTGGCGTTGGCGTTGATGATGCCGCCACCGGCGACCAGCAGCGGGCGTTTCGCCTCGGTCAGCATGGTCAGTGCTTTCTCGACCTGCTTGCGGGTGGCCGTCGGCTTGTCGACCTTCAGCGGCTCGTAAGCATCGATATCGAACTCGATCTCGGCCATCTGGACGTCGAACGGCAGGTCGATCAGCACCGGGCCCGGACGGCCGGAGCGCATCACGTGGAATGCTTTCTGGAACACGTAAGGCACCTGGGCCGGCTCCAGTACGGTGGTGGTCCACTTGGTCACCGGCTCGGCGATTTTGGAGATCTCAACGGCCTGGAAATCCTCTTTGTGCAGACGGGCACGCGGTGCCTGACCGGTAATGCAGAGAATTGGAATGGAGTCCGCGGAGGCGGAGTAGAGCCCGGTCACCATATCGGTGCCGGCCGGACCGGAGGTGCCGATGCAGACCCCGATGTTGCCCGGGTTGGTCCGGGTATAACCCTCGGCCATATGTGAAGCCCCTTCCACATGGCGCGCCAGGACGTGATCGATACCGCCGTGCTTTTTCAGCGCGGCGTACAGCGGGTTGATCGCTGCGCCCGGGATTCCGAAGGCGGTGTCTATGCCTTCTCGCGCCATCACCAAGACGGCTGCTTCTATCGCTTTCATTCTGGCCATTCTGAGTGCACCTCGTGTTACTTATAATTGTATACAAGAATGTGTCCAGTGATTCTAAGAGGAATATGACTTTCGGGTCAAGAAATTGTTTTTGTCCGTTTTTTGACACTTTTAAGTTGATTTTCGCGAGGCTTTTCAGCGCCTTATGCTACTTTGGTAGTGTATTATTTCTGGATTGTATTCAAAAATGGCTTGTAAATGTGCGAAATCTGGTAGTATTTCTTTCACATGCAAAGATGAGTTATGTCCGGATGAACAGATGTGTCTGGCGGCTTGGATACAATTTGTATGTGCGAGTAGATATATAAGAACGGTGTATTGAATACGATGAAGAAGGCTGAGCAGTTAGAGCAAAGACTCTGCATTCATGGCGAAATGCAGGATGGGTTTGATCAGATCCTGAGTGCGGGCGCGCTGGCGTTTGTCGAGCAGCTGGTGGCGCGGTTCGCACCGCGGCTGGAACAGTTGTTGAAGCAGCGGCAGCTCCGTCAGGCGGAATACGATGGCGGCGCATTGCCGGACTTTCGCCCGGATACCGCCTGGATTCGTGACGACAAGCAGTGGAAGATCGCCGGCATTCCGCAGGACCTGCAGGATCGCCGGGTGGAGATTACCGGCCCGGTGGATCGCAAGATGGTGATCAACGGACTCAACTCCGGCGCCCGGGTGTTCATGTGCTGTTTCGAGGATGCCACGGCACCCACCTGGCAGAACATGGTGCAGGGCCAGATCAACCTACGCGATGCCAACAACGGCACCATCGACTATGTGAACCCGGCCAACGGCAAGCATTACCGGTTGAATGACAACCCCGCCGTGCTGATCTGCCGACCGCGCGGCCTGCATCTGTCGGAGCGCCATATCACCTTTGACGGGCAGGCGATTCCCGGCTGCCTGATGGATTTCGGACTGTACTTCTACCACAACTACCGGGCCCGCCTGGCCCAGGGCAGCGGTATCTACTATTACCTGCCCAAGCTGCAGTCGATGGAGGAGGCGGCCTGGTGGAGCGAACTGTTCAGCTTTACCGAAGATCGCTTCGAGCTGCCGCGCGGCAGCATCAAAGCGACGGTGCTGATCGAGACGCTGCCGGCGGTGTTCCAGATGGACGAGATCCTGTACGCGATGCGCGAACATATCGTGGCGATGAACTGCGGCCGCTGGGATTACATCTTCAGCTACATCAAGTCCCTGCGCAGCCACGGCGACCGCATCCTGCCGGATCGCCAGGCGCTGACCATGGACAAGCCTTTCCTCGATGCGTACAGCCGTCTGCTGATCCGCACCACCCATCGGCGCGGCGCGCTGGCGATGGGCGGCATGGCCGCCTATATCCCGGCGAAAGATCCGCAGCAGATGGAGCAGGTGCTGATCATGGTTCAGGAAGACAAGGAGCGTGAAGCGCTGAACGGCCACGACGGCACCTGGGTGGCGCACCCCGGCCTGGTGAGCACCGCGATGGAGGTGTTCGACCGCCACCTGGCCGGGCGGGCCAACCAGCTGGATCTGCTGCGCGAACAGGATCAACCGATCGACGCCGCGATGCTGCTGACCCCCTGCGAGGGGCAGCGCAGCGAAGCCGGCGTGCGGAAAAACATCCGCATTGCGTTGCGCTATATCGAGGCCTGGATCTCCGGCAGGGGCTGCGTGCCGATCTACGGCCTGATGGAGGATGCCGCGACGGCGGAGATCTCCCGCACCGCCATCTGGCAGTGGATCAGCAACCGGGTGGCGCTGGATGACGGCCGCGAGATGACCCCGGCATTGTTCCGTGAGTTGCTGGATGAGGAGTATGACGCCGTACAGCGGGAGGTGGGCGAACTGCATGCCGGTCAGGGACGATTTGCACAAGCGAAGCAGATTCTGGATCAGATCACGGTGGCCGAGGAGCTGGTGGAGTTCCTGACGCTGCCCGGCTATCGCTACCTGCAATAACCGGAACCCGGGCCGGCCTGCGCTCACGCCAGCCGGCCTTTTAAAACGATAACAACAACTAGCAGTCGTTTACCTGTCGGATGCCGGAGTCATGGCCGCCAGCCGGTAAACAGGCACAGCGAAGCGTTTAAGCAGTAGCAGATAACACCGGCCGAAGCCGGGATGCCTCAGCGGAGAATGAGATTTTTTTATCACAGTTTCCTTTTGAAATCTGGAGGTTGACCTCATGGGTGCTTTGAAACTCAACGAATCTATCGAAATTACCCGCAAGGCCTTTGACCACGGCTGCGAGCTGGGTGCTGCGCCTTTAACGGTGGCGGTGCTGGATGCCGGCGGCAAGCTGGTTTCGCTGCAGCGCCAGGATGGCTCCAGCATGCTGCGGCCCGACGTGGCCACCGCCAAGGCCTGGGGCGCACTGGCGATGGGCAAGTCGTCCCGCGCGCTGGCGGATGATGCCGCCCAGCGGCCGGCGTTCGTGTCGGCGCTCAATACCCTGGCCCACGGCAACCTGGTGCCGGTGCCCGGCGGGGTGCTGGTGCTCGACAACGAACGCCAGGTGGTGGGGGCCGTCGGTATCAGCGGCGATACCTCGGATATCGATGAGCTGTGCGCCATTGCCGGTATCCGCGGCGCCGGGCTGTACTGCGATGCTTGACCGGATGCCTGGTTGAGCAGAGTACTTGGAAGGAAAAAGGGAGCTGATCAGTCGGCTCCCTTTTATATATAACCCCCGGAGCAGGGATGCCCGGGAGTGATGACTGAAGGGAAAATTTTGATCTGGCCAACGGCCGTCATATGACAGTTCGGGCGTCGATCTGCTGTGGGTGAGGGGGAATGCAATGAAGTCTATGGGCGCGTTATCGATTCAGAAAAAGCTGACGCTACTGTTTGGCATGGCACTGCTGTTGTCGCTTAGCGCCGTGGCTGGGCTGGCGGTCTACCAGGCCAGTTCGGTCGCCGAGAAGCGGCTGGTGGAGCAGGAGCTGCCCAGTATGCTCGGGCGTATAGCGGTGACCGTCGACCAGAAGATCATGGATACCCTCAGTGCCGGTCGCAGCATCGCGCAGAATACCTTGCTGGCGCGGGAGGTCGAGCGGGGCATTGCCGAGCCGGAACTGCTGCTCGAGCAGCTGCGGCAGGTCAAGACCAGTCAGGGCGCGGATATGGCGTTCCTGGTGGCGGCCAGCGGGCAGTATTTTACCGACCAGGGGTTTTTGAAGACCGTCAGTCCCGACCGGCCGCGGGACCAGTGGTTCTACAACTTTCTCAACAGTGGCAAGGACTATGAGCTGGCGCTGGATGTGGATGAGAGCAGCGGCAAGATGATGGCGTTCGTCAACTACCGCATGCAGCGCGGCCAGCGGAGCCTGGCCGTGGCCGGTGTTGGCGTCAACCTGACCAGTGTGGCCGAGCTGGTCAACAGCTATCGCATTGGTGACACAGGGGTGGTGTTCCTGGTGAACCAGGATGGCCTGATCAAGGTACACCCCGATGCGGCGCTGGTAAACAAAGCGACATTGCACGACTTGCAGGGCGTATCGCAGCTGGCGGGCAAGCTGCTGGCCCATGGTGATTTTACTGTGCAGGACTCTGAATTGGCCGGTAACGGGCAGTTCCTGGCATCCAGCTATATCCCCAGCCTTGGCTGGTTTCTGGTCGCCAGTGTGCCGAAAGCCGCCGTGTTGGCCGAACTGGAGCGGACTTTCCAGCAGGTGTTGCTGTTCGTGCTCTGCCTGTCGCTGCTGCTGCTGTTGCCGGTGTTCTGGATCAGCCGCAGTGTTTCCTCGCCGATTCGACACGTGGCCGGGCTGTTGCGCGAAATTGGCGAGGGAGAAGGCGATCTGCGCAGCCGGTTGGAGGTGAAGGAGCGCAACGAGCTCGGACAGCTGGCGGAGGGGTTCAACGGTTTCGTCGGCAAGATCCAGGGCTCGATCCGCGAGGTCGATAGCGTGACCCGGCAGGTGGAGGTGACCCTGCGGGAGGTGACCGAAGGTGCTGAATCCACTATTCAGGATGTGAACACCCAGCAGCAGCGGGTGCTGCAGATGGCGTCCTCGATAGAGCAGATGCGTGCCTCGATTCAGGAGATCGCGCGCGGTGCGGAGGAGGCGTCGCAGACCAGTACTGCGGTGCTGGAACAGGCGACGACCGGTGTCGGTCTGCTGACCGACGCCAGCCAGTCGATCGACTGTCTGGCGCAGACAATTGGCAACGCCAATGCGGTGATCAGGCAGCTCGACCAGGATATTCAGGGGATCAGCAACCTGCTGGTGGTGATCAGGGAGGTGTCCGACAACACCAACCTGCTGGCGTTGAATGCCTCGATCGAAGCGGCCCGGGCGGGTGAGCAGGGACGCGGTTTCGCCGTGGTAGCGGACGAGGTGCGAGGTCTGGCGATGAAGAGCAATCAGCTGACCAATCAGATTCAGCAGATCATCAACCAGCTGCAGCAGGGCGCCAGCAATGCGATGGAGGCGATGGAACAGGCGCTGAAGAATACCACGGCTTCGGTGCAGCTGGCTGGTGGCGCGGGCGAAGCCTTCGAAACCATCCGTGTCGAGATCAATACCATCAGTGAGAAGAACGACCTGATGGCGGAGAACCTCAGTCAGCAGTCGCTGGCGGTGGAGGAGGTGGCCGACAGCGCCAATCAGATCAGTGACGCTGGTGATCGCACGGTCGCGGCGGCCGGTCAATCCTCGGCGGCCTGTCGCAGCCTGCGGGACTCGGTGGAGCGGTTGACTGCCACCATGTCCCAGTTCAGGTATTAATAGCTCAGCTACTAAGAACTCGGATATTAAGAGTTCGGCGATTAAGTGCTTTTAACCGGCGGCCGGCTCATCGGAGCCCGTCGCCGGTTGCGCGTTGTTGGGCTGATTGCCTCACTCGGTGCTAGGGGTAAAGCGCTGGCCGGACAGGGCCGGATGGTAGAGCGGCTGTACGACATTGCCGGCCGGATCCTGGCAGTAGAAACTGCGGGCGCCATCGCGATGGTCATGCGGTTGTTGCAGCATCCGGACATCTTTCGATTTCAGATAGCGGTACCACTGGTCCAGCTCCTCCCGGGAATCCACCACAAAGCCGAAGTGGTCCAGCAGGCCACCGTCGGCTCTCTCGGTCATATCGGTCTGCCGACTCAGCGACAGGTTGTCGTTACCCAGTGTCAGGTACACCAGGTCGTCGTGGGGGCGGAACAGTACCGCCATGCCCAGCAGTTCCACGTAGAAACGTTCGCAGGCTTCCAGGTTCGGTACTTTGAAGGCGATATGGCGCATTCCGTTCAAGGTGCGTTCGGGACGGTTCATCAGGCTCTCTCCTTATCTTTTTAATAAATGTCTTAGTCCTTGCAGCGGCGCTGCAGGGGGCGATCAGAGGCTGCTTGGATTAACTGAAAAGCGCGGCGAAAGCGGCGTTAACGCGATGGGTTGGCCGAGACAAGATCGGCACGCAGCACCGTCTGCCGGGCGATCAGCTCGTTGATCCGAGGCCGGTCTTTCAGGTAGTGGGCCGTCTCCTTATGCGTCTGCAGGGCCGCCGGGCTTTCATAGAGTTCGTACAGGTAGTTCAGGTTCGGCGCTTCGCGGTCTTCCAGTACATCGAACTGGTGACAGCCGGGTTCGTCACGTACCGACGCGGCAGCGTTTTCGCTGATGATCTTCAGATACTCCGCCTTGGCACCCTCTTTGAGTTCGACTTTGATAAAAATGCAGTACATATCCTGGTTATCTTTTTTGCGTGTGGGACTTAGGGGACTCAGCCTGGTATGTCGGGGCTGAGTTTAGAGCGCTCGGATGGTTATGCGGGCGCCATCGCGTACCCGTTTAAGTGCCGAGGCGTCGCCCTCGATCCGGCCAAACGGGTTCACCGGGCTGGCCGCGCGGGGCACCTCCGAGGTGCTGGCCGGTGTCGGGCCGAAAAAGAGGCAGAAGGCTCGACCCGGTGGCCAATAAGCCAGCTCGCCGACGGCGAGCTCTTCGATCGCATCGTCCGAACTGTCCAGCCGCAACGGAATATCGAAATAGATCTCCTCGCCCCAGACATTGGCCCGTCCTTCGATCGGCAGGGCTTCGGCGATGGCGTTGGCGGTGCCGTTGTTTTCCAGGGTGGCGGAGAGGGTGATGCCGTCGACGTCGATAGAGATTTTCTGCATGGAATTCTCCGTGATTGAAGGGGTCGGGATCTCTGTTCAGCCCCGCAGGAGCTAAAAAAAACCCCATCGGGTGATGGGGTCGAAATACCAACTGAATTGCAGGGTTTACCTAGTTGCAAAGACCATCATCTAGTTCTGCAGACTTCGGTTAGAGCCCCTCCATTACAGCAAGAGCTGACTTTTGGGTCAATATTTATTTGACCTAAAAGTCAGGTTGTTGGTTATTAAAATTCGAACCCTATTCGGGATGGGAAAGTGAGGGATAAGTGAGGGGGATAAGGGGAGGACTCGTTCTTATGGGGCGTCACCCGGGACACCACCGCCGCAGGCGGTTAAAAACGCCCGCCGGCGCTTGGCCGGCCGGACCTAGACGGACAGGATCAGCCTTACATTAGACCACTACACATCGCACCGGTCTTTCAGATTCGATCAGCTGCTTGCTGCTTGCTGCTTGCTGCTTGCCGCTGACTGCTTATCGCTTTCAGCGCCTGGGCAGGCAGCCGGCCAGTACCAGCCGGGTGATCAGTTCGGCGGCATCGTCATAATCCTGCTGGTCCAGCTTGTCCTTGCCGGTCACCGAGGTGATCTGCCAGTCGAAGTCGGCGTAGGTCTGGGTGGAGGCCCAGATGGTGAACAGCAGGTGGCGTGGGTTGACCGGTTCCATCAGGCCCCGCTCAATCCACTGTTCCAGGCGGGCAATGCACTCCTGGGCCTGGTTGTTCAGCTGATCGACGATGTCCTGCGGTAGATGGGGGGCGCCATGCATGATCTCGCTGGCGAATACCTTGGAGGCATCGGGGTGATTCTGGGAGATGGTGATCTTGGCGCGAATATACTGACGCAGCGCGGTTTCAGGGTCGTCATAGTGCTCGAAGGGTTCGGCCGCTTCGAGCAGCGGCTCGACCACGCTTTCCAGCACCGAGCGATAGAGGTTCTCTTTACTCTTGAAGTAGTAGTAGACGTTCGGCTTGGGCAGCTTGGCCTTGTTGGCGATATCGATGATCTTGGTTGCGGCAAAGCCTTTCTCGGCAAACTCTTCGCTGGCCACTTTAAGGATGATGGAACGGTTGCGTTCGCGAATGCTGGCCATGCCTGCCGGACTCCCTGATTACCTGATCTGCGGGTCAAAAATTGCCGGCAATAGTATCACTGCGTTTTGTAGGTACTCAAGGGCGTAGCCTATTGGCCAGGACACAAAAAAGCCAGCGGATGCTTAATGCCAGTCAGTTAAGCCAACTGACTGGCATTTTTCTTTCTCACGGGGTAGCGGCATGGGCAGCTCTTTAATGCCCGGGGATAACGCCGCTCTCGCCTTGTCGGCAACACGAAAGTGGCT